>NZ_JABUEE010000001.1:0-719897 GCF_019836105.1 Rhodococcus sp. BP-316
CACAGAGTTTCGGTGGCCATAGCGGAGGGGAAACGCCCGGACCCATTCCGAACCCGGAAGCTAAGCCCTCCAGCGCCGATGGTACTGCACCCGACAGGGTGTGGGAGAGTAGGACACCGCCGAACAATCCGTTCCGAAAGGGGACCCATTCACATGGGTCCCCTTTCGTGTTTCTGCACTCCGATCGTGAGTGCGGCATGATGACACCACCGGTGACGAGCGGGAGAGCTCGGTCGCCGATCGATCGAAAGGAACCACCGTGCCGGAAGAGCCGTCATCGGAAGGTCGTACGTCCGATTCGGACCGTCGGCCGCCCGCGCGCGACAACCGGGCACCTCGCCGCGACAGCGCGGGGGAACGCGGGTCGTTCCGATCATCGGCCCCTCGCTCCGGTGACCGTTCCGGGAGCCAGGACGAACGTCGCCACACCGGCGACCGTGGGCGCTCCGGGGATCGATCGACGTCCGGCGACCGTCGGCAGGGTTCCGGTAGGGGCCAGGCACCCGACCGCACTCGAGGACAGGGTGCACCTCCCCGTCGTCGCGGCGGTGAAGGGAGCGCAGGTCCGCGCGCCGGCGGTGGGCGAGGCCCTGATTCTCGCGCTCCTCGTCCGGTCGAGCCCGATCTGCCGGACGACGTCGACGCGAAAGATCTCGAACCCGGGGTCCGTCGAGACCTGTTGAGCCTCGACAAGAGCAACGCGGAAGCTGTTGCACGACACATGGTCATGGTCAGTCAGCTGATCGGAGACGATCCCGCCGCAGCACTGCTGCACGCGCGAGCGGCGCGGCAGCGTGCCGGCCGCATCGCCGTGGTCCGAGAGACGGCCGGCATCGCCGCGTATCACGCAGGAGAGTGGGCGGAGGCTCTGTCCGAGCTCCGCGCCGCCCGCCGTATGGCCGGTGGACCAGGCCTGCTGTCCGTCATGGCTGATTGTGAGCGGGGCCTCGGTCGGCCGGAGCGCGCCATCGAGCTCGGACGCAGCGACGAGGCTCGCCAGCTGACGGGTGACGATGCGTCCGAACTGCGCATCGTCGTCGCGGGTGCCCGCATGGACATGGGGCAGTACGACCAGGCGGTGGTGACGCTGCAGACTCCGGATCTCGAGGGAGATCGCACGGGGTCGGCTGCAGCGCGGCTGTACTACGCCTACGCCGACGCTCTCGTGGCCGCCGGTCGAGCGGACGACGGGGTGCAGTGGTTCCTCCGTGCCGCCGCCGCCGACGTCGAGGGTGAGACGGACGCCGAGGACCGAGTCGACGAACTGACCGGTCAGTGACCCGTCTGACCGACGCTCACGACGCCCTGCTGCTCGATCTCGACGGGACTCTGTACCGGGGTCCCGATCCGATCGACGGTGCCGTCGACATTCTCCGCGAGTGCTCCTCTCAGCTCTGCTACGTCACCAACAACGCCAGTCGGTCTCCCGCTCAGGTGGCCGAGCACCTACGCGATCTCGGTTTCCGTGCGCCCGACGAGTCGGTGGTGACGAGTTCCCAGGCGGCGGGGCGGCTTCTCGCTGGTCTCCTGCCCGCAGGTGCGTCCGTGCTGGTCGTCGGAACCGAGGCCCTCGAGGCAGAGGTGTCCGCCGCCGGCCTGGTGCCGGTCCGTACAGCGGACCCCACTCCGGCCGCGGTCGTCCAGGGACATTCCCCCGAGACGGGGTGGGCGAACATCGCCGAGGCGACCTACGCGGTCCGTGCCGGCGCACGCTGGGTGGCCACGAATGCCGACACCAGCCTGCCGACGCCTCGCGGTCTCGGGCCGGGAAACGGTGCCATGGTCGCGGCGGTCGCCGCAGCGACGGGGGCCACCCCGATCGTGGCGGGCAAGCCCGAGGCACCTCTCATGAAGGACGCGCTCGAGCGCAGCGGGTCGACCACGCCGCTGGTGGTGGGTGACCGTCTGGACACGGACATCGCGGGAGCCAACGAGGTGGGTGTGCCGTCACTCCTCGTGCTCACCGGAGTGAGCACCGTGCACGACGTGCTCACTGCCGTCCCGCACGAGCGCCCCACGTACCTCGCGTCGTCCCTGTCGGCTCTGCTCGAGGAGCCGGCCGCGTCTCTCGTTCCCTCCGAGCCTTCCGACACCTGGTCGGTGTCGCTGTCCGGTTCCGTGCTGCGAGTCGAGACCACGGGCGACGTCGACGCCGACGGCGACCTCTGGATCGAGGCACTGCGCGAAGTTCTCCCCGCGGTCTGGGCGCTCGGCGGCTTCGACACCGTCGAGGGCGCGTCCGGTGCGGCTGCGGATGTCGTCGCGCGGTGGACCGCCTGACACTGACGGTCACCACCGCCGACCGACGTCGTCGGGGGTATCGGCTAGCGTTGTCCGCGATGAGCACGCCCGTTCGCCGCCCCGGTCAGCACTTGCCGTCGCACTCCGATGTCGAGGGCACGTCCGTCGATCCCGACGCCGTCGTCTCGGCTGTCGACGCGCTGGTCGCCGAGGCGGACGTTGCGGCGTCGGCGCCGTTCGGCGAGGGTACGGACGACCCGCACGGCCTGGTCACGCTGACGCGGCAGGCCCGCATCCTCGACCGCGCGCACGAGGTACTCGTCGACGCGCTCGCGTCCGTGGACAAGAACTGACATGGCTCGTCGCGCTCGGGTGGACGCGGAACTCGTCCGCCGCGGTCTGGCCCGATCTCGGGATCACGCCTCGGAGCTCATCTCGGACGGTCGAGTGCTGATCGCCGGCACCGTGGCCACGAAGCCCGCCACCGCGGTCGAGCCCGGCACGGCGCTACGGGTCACCGAGGTCTCCGACGAGGTGTCGTGGGCCTCTCGAGGTGCACACAAGCTACTGGGCGCGCTCGCCGCCTTCGAGCCACGCGGTGTCACGGTGGAGGGCGCGCGGTGTCTCGACGCGGGTGCGTCCACCGGTGGGTTCACCGACGTGCTGTTGTCCAAGGGTGCACGCGAGGTCGTGGCGGTCGACGTAGGCTACGGACAGTTGGTGTGGCGGCTACGGACCGACGAGCGGGTGCGAGTCCTCGACCGTACGAACGTCCGCGGCATCGACGCCGAGGCCATCGGCGGGCCGGTCGACCTCGTGGTCGCCGACCTGTCCTTCATCTCGTTGGCTCTCGTACTCCCGGCGTTCGCCGCGTGTGCCCGTCCGGGTGCCAGCATCCTCCCGATGGTCAAGCCCCAGTTCGAGGTCGGCAAGGATCGCGTCGGTGCAGGGGGAGTGGTCCGCGATCCCGCCCTGCGCGCAGATGCGGTGCTGGGAGTCGTGCGCGCCGCGGCCGACCTGGGCCTGGTCACGTCCGGTGTGGAGCCGAGCCCACTGCCCGGTCCGTCCGGCAACGTCGAGTACTTCCTGTGGCTCACCGTTCCGGGTCCGGACCACGATCCGAGCACCGCCCAGTCGACGTCCGTCGAGCAACTGGTGTCCGACGCCGTGGAGAAGGGGCCGCAGTGAGCGAGTCGACCGTGCCCGAGCGCACCATCCTGCTC
Organism: Rhodococcus sp. BP-316; assembly: GCF_019836105.1. NCBI lineage: Bacteria > Bacillati > Actinomycetota > Actinomycetes > Mycobacteriales > Nocardiaceae > Rhodococcus > Rhodococcus sp. BP-316. The sequence continues at coordinate 3,465 of NZ_JABUEE010000001.1, forward strand.
GTCGCGCATCCGGGTCGCCCGGACATCGAGCAGACGGCTCTGCGCGCGGCGAAGGTGTTCCACGATCACGGGATCGCACTGCGCGTGCTCGTCGACGAGCACGACACGTCGCGGTTGGAGTCGACGTCGGGGATCGATGCGCTCTCCACACCGCAGTCCGACGTCTCCGTCGTGGAGTTCGGTCCGTCGGCGGCGGTGGGCTGCGAGCTCGTCCTCGTCCTCGGCGGCGACGGAACCTTCCTGCGCGCTGCGGAACTCGCGCGGGTGGCGTCCATCCCGGTGCTCGGCGTGAACCTGGGACGCATCGGATTCCTCGCCGAGGCGGAGGCCGACGATCTCGAGGAGACCCTGGCCATCGTGGTGCGCCGCGAGTACCGCATCGAACCGCGGATGACGCTGGACATCACCGTGCACGTCGACGGCGAGATCATCGAACGTGGGTGGGCGCTGAACGAGGCCAGTATCGAGAACGGATCGCGGCTCGGGGTGCTCGAGGTGGTGCTCGAGGTGGACGACCGTCCGGTGTCCTCGTTCGGATGCGACGGTGTTCTGCTGTCGACCCCCACCGGGTCCACCGCCTATGCGTTCTCGGCCGGTGGTCCGGTCGTGTGGCCGGAGCTCGAGGCGATCCTCGTCATCCCCAGTAACGCCCACGCGCTGTTCGCGCGGCCGCTGGTGACAAGTCCCGAGTCACACATCGCCATCGAGACCTTCGACGGCGGACACGACGCGGTGGTGTTCTGCGACGGCAGGCGCACCCTGCGCCTGCCCGCCGGTGCTCGCGTCGAGGTGGTGCGAGGATGTGAGCCGATCAAGTGGATCCGGCTCGACTCCGCGCCGTTCGCCGATCGACTCGTACACAAGTTCGCCTTGCCGGTCACCGGCTGGCGGGGGAGGGTGACGTAACCGACGTGTTGTCCGAAATTCGTATCGACGGCCTGGGAGTCATCGCCGAGGCGACGGCGTCGTTCTCGGAGGGTCTGACGGTGCTCACCGGTGAGACCGGTGCCGGCAAGACGATGGTCGTCACCAGCCTGCATCTGCTCTCCGGCGCGCGCGCCGACGCCGGGCGTGTCCGTGTCGGCGCCGACCGCGCGGTGGTCGAGGGTCGTTTCACCACCGACCACGTCACCGACCAGGTCCGCGGCGACGTGGACCAGTTGCTCGAGTCCACCGGCGGTCGGCGCGACGAGGACGACAGCATCATCGCCCTCCGGACGGTCGGCAGCGACGGCCGATCACGTGCTCATCTCGGCGGCCGCAGTGTGCCCGCAGGCGTCCTGTCGGAGTTCACCGGATCGTTGCTCACGGTGCACGGACAGAACGATCAACTGCGTCTGCAACGCAGTGATCAGCAGTTGGCCGCTCTGGACCGCTTCGCTGCGGATGCCATCGGGCCGCTGCTCGAGACGTACCGCACTCGCCGCTCGCAGTGGGTCGCTGCGGTGACCGAACTGCGGGAGCGGACGGAGAAGGCTCGCGAACTCGCGCGCGAGGCGGACCAGCTCACGTTCGCCCTGAACGAGATCGACGCGGTCGCACCGGCACCGCACGAGGACACCGACATCGCGGCGACCGTCCGGCGGCTCAGCGATCTCGACTCGCTCCGCGATGCGGCGTCCGCCGCGCACACGGCGCTCACCGGTGGCGACGACCCCGGCGACGTGTCCGTCATGGCGCTGTTGGGCGAGGCCCGCGATCGACTCGCCTCGACCGACGACGAGATTCTCTCGGCCGTCGGCCCACGACTCGCCGAGGCTATCGCGGTGGTGACCGACGTCGGAGCCGAGCTCACCTCGTACCTCGAGGATCTGCCCGCCGATCCGGAGTCACTGGACACGCTGCTCTCGCGTCAAGCGGAGCTCAAGAGTCTGACTCGCAAGTACGCCGCCGACGTGGACGGAGTGCTCGCGTGGGCGGAGGACGCACGAACCCGCCTGACGGGACTGGACGTCTCCGCCGACGCCGTGGCAGCGCTGACCGAGCGCGTCTCCACCACCGGTGCAGCGACCGCCGAGGTCGCACGCAAGCTGTCGGCCGCGCGGGTGAAGGCTGCGGCGAAACTGTCCAAGGCGGTCAGCGCCGAACTCGCCGGCCTGGCGATGGGCAAGGCCAAGCTGGACGTCGAGGTGCGCCCCCGCGCTGCGGGTGCGGACGATCGGTCGGCGCTGTCCGTCGACGGAACCGCGCTGCACGCCGGGTCGACCGGCACCGACGAGATCGAGTTCCGTCTGTCCGCGCACAGCGGTGCGCAGTCGCTGCCGCTCAACAAGAGCGCGTCCGGCGGTGAGCTCTCCCGCGTGATGTTGGCGCTCGAGGTGGTCCTCGCGCGATCGGATGCCGGAGCGACCATGGTCTTCGACGAGGTCGATGCCGGCGTGGGTGGTCGCGCCGCCGTGGAGATCGGCAAGCGGCTGGCACGCCTGGCCAGGACGCATCAGGTCATCGTCGTGACGCACCTCCCGCAGGTCGCGGCGTTCGCCGACACGCACCTGGTGGTGAACAAGACCGACGGAAAACGTGGCGGCCCCAACAGTGGTGTGCGCACTTTGACGGATTCCGAGCGTGTCGTGGAACTCGCGCGCATGCTCGCCGGGCTCGACGACACCGAGACCGGCCGGGCACATGCCGAGGAACTGTTGCGCACCGCGACGGCGGAACGGGAGTCCGCGACCGCCTGAGAGCGATGTGCTGGTGTGACTGATGTGAATGATGTGGTAGTTGTTACGGCGCGCCTCCGCCGATGCTGCCGTGTTGTTGTCCATCATCGTGTGCATGAAGATGCCGGCTCTGCTCTCGCGTAGTCATGACTCACTTCCCGGAGTCACGGGAATCGCTCGGGTCGATCGCTCCACGGCCAAGCTCCTGCGCCGTGTCGGTCCCGGAGACATCGTCGTTCTCGACGAACTCGACCTCGACCGGATCACCGCCGACCTGCTGGTACAGGCCGGCGTGACGGCCGTGGTCAACGCCTCCGCCTCGATCTCGGGGCGCTACCCCAATCTCGGTCCGGAGGTGCTCGTCGCCAACGGCATCGAGCTCATCGACGAGGTGGGCTCCGACGTCTTCAAGAAGGTCAAGGACGGTTCGAAGATCCGCCTGCACGACGGCAACGTGTACGCCGGGGAGCGACGTCTCGCCACCGGCACCGAGCAGTCCGAGGCCGACATCTCCGACCGCATGATCGAGGCCAAGTCTGGTCTGATCGATCACCTGGAAGCGTTCTCGGGCAACACGATCGAGTTCATCCGCACCGAGTCGCCGCTGCTGATCGACGGCGTCGGAGTGCCCGAGGTGGACGTCGACATGAACGGTCGTCACGTCGTGGTCGTCGCCGAGGGCACCGACCACGTGGCCGATCTCAAGTCGCTCAAGCCGTTCATCAAGGAGTACTCGCCGATCCTCATCGGTGTCGGCGCCGGCGCCGACACGCTGTCGGAGGCGGGATACCGCCCCGACCTGATCGTCGGCGACCCGGACGACGTGAGCAGCCGCACGCTGAAGTCCGGCGCCGAGGTGGTGCTCCCCGCCGATTCCGACGGCCACGCCAAAGGCCTCGAGCGCATCCAGGACCTGGGCATCGGAGCCATGACGTTCCCGGCCACGGGCACCCCGGCGGACCTCGCGCTCCTGCTCGCCGACCACCACGGCGCCTCACTCATCGTCACGGTCGGATGTGCCGCGTCGCTCGACGAGTTCTTCGACGCCAGCAAGCGCGCGGACACACCGTCGACGTTCATGACCCGACTCAAGGTCGGTCCGAAACTGGTGGACGCCAAGGCCATGGCGACGTTGTACCGCAGCCGGGTCTCCGGTGGCGCGGTGGCGCTGCTCGTCCTCGCAGCCCTCATCGCCGTCATCGCGGCGCTCGTCGTGACCAACGGCAGCGGTGCGACTCTGGACTGGGCAATCGAGACCTGGAACAGCTTCGCCCTGTGGGTGCAGGGGCTGCTTCAGTGATTTCGCTTCGTCAGCACACCATCTCGTTGATCGCGGTGTTCCTGGCGCTCGCGGTCGGAGTCGTCCTCGGCTCCGGCCTGCTGTCCGGTCGAGTGCTGTCCGGACTGCGCGACGACCGGGACGATCTGCAGACCGAGGTGAACGACCTGCAGTCGGCGAACAACGCACTCGGTGAGCAACTCAACGCCGCCGACGGTTTCGACGCGGCCGTCGCGACCCGGGTGGTCGCGGGAGCGCTGGCCGACCGCACCGTCGTGCTGGTCACCACGCCCGACGCAGACCCCGCCGACGTGGAGGGTGTGCAGCGCACCATCGCCGACGCGGGCGGGTCGGTGACCGGACGAGTGGGGCTCACCGAGGCGTTCGTGTCCGCCGCCAGCGGCGACGATCTCCGCACGCGCCTCACCAACGTGGTTCCCGCAGGCGCGCAACTGCGTACGGGATCGGTGGATCAGGGCAGCCTCGCCGGCGATCTGCTCGGTACGGTGCTGTTGCTGAACGCACAGACCGCCCAACCGCAGAGCACGCCGGAGGAACTGGGCCTGGCCCTCGACACCCTGCGCGGCGGCGGCTTCATCACGTACGACGACGGTGCCGTGGCACCGGCACAGCTCGCGGTGGTGGTCTCCGGACAGGCCGCCGACTCGGGTGAGGACGGCAACCGCGGCGCGATCGTAGCTCGCTTCGCCGGCGCTCTGGACGGACGCGGAGCCGGAACCGTGCTCGCGGGCCGTGCCGGTTCGGCCGAGGGCAGCGGTCCCATCGCGGTGGTGCGGTCGGATTCCGCCCTCGCAGCCGGGACCAGCACCGTCGACGACGTCGATCGCACGTCGGGGCGCATCACCGTCGCCTTGGCACTCGGTGAGCAGCTCGCCGGTGGTACGGGTCGGTACGGAACGGGTCCTGCCGCGACGGCCGTGACGGTCGGGGCGACCCCGAGCTAGGTACTCAAGCCGTCGTCGCCCGCGTGGTGTCGACCGAACTCGCGTGAAGGTGTTACCGTGAAGTCCCGTGGGTCGGCCAGGTTCCGAACCACTCGATGTTGAGCGATTCGCTCGCTGTCACCATCGGGTCGCACCGTCACGGGAGTCTCTTTGCAGTCACGCATTCACACGCGGGCCGACATCAAGCACATCTTCGTCAGCGGCGGCGTCGCGTCGTCGCTCGGCAAGGGGCTCACGGCCTCGAGCCTCGGTCAGCTTCTCACCTCACGTGGCCTTCGCGTCACGATGCAGAAGCTCGATCCCTACCTCAACGTCGATCCCGGAACGATGAACCCGTTCCAGCACGGCGAGGTCTTCGTCACCGAGGACGGCGCGGAGACCGACCTCGACGTCGGCCACTACGAGCGGTTCCTCGATCGGGATCTCTCCGGATACGCCAACGTGACCACCGGCCAGGTGTACTCCACGGTGATCGCCAAGGAGCGTCGCGGCGAGTACCTCGGCGACACCGTCCAGGTCATCCCGCACATCACCGACGAGATCAAGGCCCGCATCCTCGCGATGCGCGGACCGGATCTGCAGGGCCAGGAGCCCGACGTCGTCATCACCGAGATCGGTGGCACCGTCGGCGACATCGAGTCGCAGCCCTTCCTCGAAGCGGCGCGTCAGGTCCGCCACGACGTGGGCCGGGAGAACGTCTTCTTCCTCCACGTCTCGCTCGTTCCGTTCCTCGCGCCCTCGGGTGAGCTCAAGACCAAGCCGACGCAGCACTCGGTGGCGGCGTTGCGCAGCATCGGTATTCAGCCCGACGCGCTGATCCTGCGATCCGACCGCGACGTGCCGCAGGCCCTCAAGGCGAAGATCGCGCTCATGTGCGACGTGGACGTCGACGGGTGCATCTCCACACCCGACGCGCCCTCCATCTACGACATCCCGCGCGTGCTGCACGGCGAGGGTCTCGACGCGTACGTCGTGCGGCAGCTCGGACTGCCGTTCCGGGACGTCGACTGGACCGTGTGGGGAACCCTCCTCGAGCGAGTGCACCAGCCTCGTGAGACGGTGCGCGTCGCCCTGGTCGGCAAGTACGTCGATCTGCCCGACGCCTACCTGTCGGTGACCGAGGCGCTGCGGGCCGGCGGTTTCGCCAACCGCGCGAAGGTCGAACTCGTGTGGGTGCAGTCCGACGACTGCGACACCGCGGCCGGCGCCAAGCTGGCGCTCGCCGACATCGACGCCGTGGTGATTCCCGGCGGCTTCGGCATCCGCGGTATCGAGGGCAAGCTCGGCGCGATCACCCACGCCCGGACGCACAAGATCCCGACGCTCGGGCTCTGCCTGGGTCTGCAGTGCATGGTCATCGAGGCGGCGCGGTCCGTCGGTCTCACCGATGCGAACTCGGCCGAGTTCGAGCCCGAGACGACACAGCCGGTCATCTCGACGATGGCGGACCAGGAGCAGGCGGTCGCCGGCGAGGCGGACCTGGGCGGCACGATGCGCCTCGGGGCCTACCCCGCCACGCTCACCAAGGGGTCGATGGTGTCGCAGGCCTACGGCAGCGAGTCCGTCTCCGAGCGTCACCGCCATCGCTACGAGGTCAACAACAGCTACCGCGACCGCATCGCGGAGAGTGGACTGCAGTTCAGCGGCACGTCCCCGGACGGCCACCTGGTCGAGTTCGTCGAACTGCCGCGGAGCGCGCATCCGTTCTTCGTCGGCACGCAGGCGCATCCCGAACTCAAGAGCCGGCCGACGCGGCCGCACCCGCTCTTCGCGTCGCTGATCTCCGCTGCGCTCTCGTACAAGTCCGAGGAGCGGCTGCCCGTCGACGTCCACGGCGACGAGTCCGACACGGCGCAGCCGGCCGAACCCGCCGCGACGAAGGCCTGACCATGGCCGATCGTCACGAGTTCGAGATCCTCGAGTCGTCCGTCGAGTACCAGGGTGCGATTCTCGCGCTCCGGCTCGATCAGGTGACGATGCCCGGCGGTCGTCGGGCCGAACGTGAGGTCGTCGAACATCACGGTGCGGTCGCCGTGGTCGCGCTGGACGACGACGAGCGCATCGTGCTGATCAGCCAGTACCGGCACCCTCTGGGGCGTCGCCTGCTCGAGCTTCCCGCGGGTCTGTTGGACGAGCCGGGGGAGGACCCCGTCGAGGCCGCGAAGCGTGAGCTGACCGAGGAGACGGGGCTCGCCGCGGCGTCCCTGTCGTTGCTGGTCGACGTGGCGGCGTCACCCGGGTTCACGGACGAGACCGTGCGGATCTACCTGGCCGACGAGGTGACCGAGGTCGATCGACCGGAGGCACACGACGAGGAAGCCGACATCGAGCTCGTCCGCGTCCCGGTGGACGAGGCGGTGTCGCGGGTGTTCAGCGGCGAGATCGTGAACGCGTCGGCGGTGGCGGGAATCCTGGCGCTGGCGGCGGTGCGGTCACGCTCGGTTCCGTTGCGGCCGAGCGATGCACCCTGGCGTGATCGACCCACCGCGTTCGAGAAGCGCAAGGGCGCGCATGGCAGCTGACACGCCGGGCGAGGTGATCGCGACCTATCTCGATCACCTCGCCGTCGAGCGCGGGTCAGCTCGCAACACCATCACCTCGTACCGCCGCGACCTCTCGCGCTACGCCAGCCATCTGGGTGAACTCGACCGGAACAGTCTCCGCGACGTCACCGAGGTGGACGTCGCGGAGTTCGTGACGGCCCTCCGGTCCGGCAACGAGCTGTTCCCGCCGCTCGCGGCGAGCAGCGCCGCGCGTACGGTCATCGCGGTTCGCGGAGTCCACCGCTTCGCGCTGGCCGAGGGCATCGTCGACGTCGACGTCGCTGCCGGGGTCAAACCGCCGGCGCCGGGCCGCCGGCTCCCGAAGTCGCTCTCCGTCGAGCAGGTGTTCGCGCTCCTCGATGCCGTCGCCGGGGAGGCCGCGGACACCCCGCGCGGTCTTCGCGACCGGGCGCTGCTCGAGCTCCTCTACTCCACCGGTGCGCGCATCTCCGAGGCCGTGGGTCTCGACGTCGACGACATCGACTCCGACTCGCGGTCCGTGGTCCTGCACGGCAAGGGTGGCAAGGAGCGCATCGTGCCCATCGGCCGTCCCGCACTCGACGCCGTCGACGCGTACCTCGTCCGTGGTCGACCCGCACTGGTGTCGCAGGGCACGCCCGCCCTGCTGCTGAACGTGCGAGGCGGCCGGTTGTCACGCCAGAGCGCCTGGCAGGTCCTGCAGACCGCGGCGGAGCGCGCCGGGATCGGAGCCAGCGTGTCCCCGCACACGTTGCGGCACTCCTTCGCGACCCACCTGCTCGACGGCGGCGCGGACGTACGTGTGGTGCAGGAACTTCTGGGTCACGCCTCGGTGACCACCACGCAGATCTACACACTGGTCACCGTCACGACGTTGCGCGAAGTGTGGGCCGAGGCGCATCCGCGCGCACGGTAGCGTGTCCGCACGAAGCTGCACCCGACACGCGGTAGCGTTCAGGGGAACTGCAGCACGAGGTGAGGATGGAGGTCCGGTGGTGTCAGCGGCGCACGACGACGGAGCACTGTTCCGCACTCGTCAGCCCGAACCGGAACATCCCACGCTGGCCCACCCGTCGGGCATGGGGCCGACGGGCCGCCCGTATCGCGACATCCCGGATCCGCAGCCGCTGTCCTCGCACGGACCGGCGACGGTCATCGCGATGTGCAACCAGAAGGGCGGCGTCGGCAAGACCACGTCGACCATCAATCTGGGTGCGTCGCTGGCCGAGTACGGACGCCGAGTCCTGCTGGTCGACCTCGATCCGCAGGGCGCGCTCTCCGCGGGTCTCGGTGTGCCACACCACGAGTTGGACCTCACGGTGCACAACCTGCTGGTGGAGCCGCGGGTAGCGATCGACGACGTCCTCATGCGTACGCGGGTGGACGGGATGGACCTGCTCCCCAGCAACATCGATCTCTCCGCGGCCGAGATCCAACTGGTCACCGAGGTCGGCCGCGAGCAGACGCTGGGACGCGTGCTGCACCCGATTCTCGATCGCTACGACTATGTCCTCATCGACTGCCAGCCGTCGCTCGGCCTGTTGACCGTCAATGCCCTCGCGTGCGCCGATTCCGTGCTCATCCCGATGGAGTGCGAGTACTTCAGTCTGCGCGGACTCGCGTTGCTCAACGACACCGTCGACAAGGTGCGCGATCGTCTCAATCCGCGGCTGAAGCTCGAGGGCATCGTGGTCACGATGTTCGACGCCCGCACGCTGCACTCGCGAGAGGTCATGAATCGCGTGGTCGAGGTGTTCGGCGACGTCGTCTTCGACACCGTCATCACGCGCACCGTGCGTTTCCCGGAGACGAGCGTCGCCGGCGAGCCGATCACCACGTGGGCGCCGAAGTCCGCGGGTGCCGACGCGTACCGGTCGTTGGCCCGCGAGGTCATCCACCGGGACACCGCACCCCAGTCTTGACCGACGGGACGGTCGTGACGGACACGACGGTCGGGGACGCGCCGACGCCCACCGGATTCCAGGTGCGGCTCACCAACTTCGAAGGCCCGTTCGACCTGTTGCTGACCCTGATCGGGCAGCACCGACTCGACGTCACCGAGGTCGCACTGCACACCGTCACCGACGACTTCATCGCGTACACCCGCGCGATGGGCGCGGAGATGGGTCTCGACCAGACCACCGAGTTCCTGGTGGTCGCGGCGACCCTGCTGGACCTCAAGGCCGCCCGCCTCCTGCCGTCGGGCGAGGTGGACGACGCCGAGGACCTGGCACTGCTCGAGGTGCGGGACCTGCTGTTCGCCCGGCTGCTGCAGTACCGGGCCTACAAACAGGTGGCGCAGTTGTTCGGCGAACTGGAGAACGCCGCGCTGCGGCGCTATCCGCGATCGGTCTCGCTCGAGGACTCGTTCGCGTCGCTGCTGCCGGAGGTGTTGCTCGGTGTGGATCCGCGCCGCTTCGCCGAGATCGCCGCGGCGGCCTTCACCCCGCGCGAGGTGCCGACGGTCGGTCTCGGCCATCTCCACGCGTCGGCGGTGTCGGTCCCGGAACACGCGCGGGCGATCCTGGCGATGCTGCGCGACCGCGGAGTGGGTGAGTGGGCGACGTTCGCCGACCTGGTCCGCGACTGCGAGGTCACCGTCGAGGTGGTCGCACGGTTCCTCGCGCTGCTCGAGCTGTATCGCGAGAAGGTCGTCGCGTTCGACCAACCCGAGGCGCTGGGCGATCTCGCGGTCACCTGGACCGGCGACGACGACGCTGCCGACATCGACCGGATGGACGTCTCGAGGATGGAGGACTACGGATGACAGCGAGCGAGGACGCTCCCGACGCCCTGTCGGACGCCGAGGTGCGCGCGGCGCTCGAGTCGGTGCTGCTCGTCGTCGACACCCCGGCATCCGTCCCGCAGCTCGCCTCCGCCCTGGACTGTGACGAAACGCGCATCCGGCAGGCGCTGACCGCCATGGCCGCCGACCTCACCGCCCGCGGCAGTGGCATCGACCTGCGGTTCGCCGGCGACGGGTGGCGTTTCTACACCCGCACCGAGTACGCGCCCTATGTCGAACGGCTCCTCCTCGACGGTGCGCGGTCCAAGCTCACCCGAGCGGCACTGGAAACCCTCGCTGTGATCGCCTATCGTCAACCGGTTACTCGCGCACGAGTCAGTGCTGTGCGCGGAGTGAACGTGGACGGCGTGATGCGCACTCTCCTCGCGAGAGGTCTCATCGCCGAGGCGGGTCCCGACCCGGACTCTGCGGCGACGCAGTACGTCACCACGGAAATGTTCCTCGAACGGTTGGGGTTGGCGTCACTGTCCGACCTCCCCGAACTTGCTCCGCTGCTTCCTGGCGTGGACATGATCGACGACATCAGCGACAGCATGGACTCCGATCCGCGGGTCCTGCGTGCCGAGCGTCGACGAGAGAACACCGAGTCGGACTCGACCACCGAGTTCGGCACCGACACCACAGACGAATAGGTAAGAAACGTGAACGACTCCGCTCGCCGTGATGGCACACCGGACCGGGACGGCGCATCCGACGCCTCCACTCCCGAACGACAGAAGAAGCGCCCCAACAAGAAGGTCGCCGCTGCTGCGTACAGCAAGCGCACCGAGAGCCGTAAGCCCGGCGGCAAGTCCGGGTACCCCCGGGTGGCTCCCAAGAACAGCGGCTCCAAGCCCGGCAAGTCGCCGAAGCCGGAGCGCAAGACGACGGCTGCTCCGACCATCAGCAACGCCAAGCCCGCCCGCCACCAGCACACCGACGGCCCGCGGCCGCATGTGGCTCCGGAGGACGGTGTGCGCTTGCAGAAGGTGCTCGCCCAGGCAGGTGTCGCCTCGCGTCGCGCCGCCGAGCAGCTCATCGACGAGGGACGCGTCGAGGTCGACGGCCGCATCGTCACCGAGCAGGGTGTCCGCGTCGACCCCGAGGTCGCGGTCGTGCGGGTGGACGGCACCCGTGTCGTCATCAAGGCCGATCTGGTCCACATCGCGCTGAACAAGCCGCGCGGATGGCAGTCCACGATGTCGGACGACCTCGGTCGGCCCTGCATCGGCGACATCGTCTCGGAGCGGGTCCAGGCAGGGCAGCGGCTCTTCCACGTCGGCCGACTCGATGCCGACACCGAGGGTCTGATCCTGCTCACCAACGACGGCGATCTGGCCCATCGGCTGATGCACCCCTCCTTCGAGGTGTCCAAGACGTACCTCGCCACGGTGCAGGGTGTCCTGGACCGCGACGCGGGCAAGAAGCTGCGTTCCGGAGTCGAACTCGACGACGGACCGGCGAAGGTGGACTCCTACGCGGTGCTCGACGTGAACGAGGGCAAGACGCTCGTGAAGGTCGTGCTGCACGAGGGTCGCAAGCACATCGTGCGCCGACTGTTCGACTCGGTCGGGTTCCCGGTGAAACGCCTGGTGCGCACCGACATCGGGGCCGTCGCCCTCGGCGACCAGCGTCCCGGCACGCTGCGGGTGCTCGGTCGCGGCGAGGTCGGCAGCCTGTACGGGGCGGTCGGCCTGTGACCGCGTCGGAGGATCGACTGATCGTCGCGATGGACGGCCCGTCCGGTACCGGCAAGTCGTCCGTCTCGCGCCTGTTGGCGACCCGGCTCGGTGCGTCCTACCTCGACACCGGTGCGATGTACCGCGCGGCGACGGCATGGGTGCTGACGAACGACGTCGATCCCGGAGACGCGGACGCCGTCGCTGCGCTCACCGAGTCCATCGACCTCTCCATCGGCACCGATCCCACGGGGGAGCGGGTCGAGGTGTCGGGCGAGGACGTCACCGGTCCGATCCGCGGGTCCGCCGTGACGGCGGCCGTCTCCGCGGTGTCCGCCGTTCCCGCAGTGCGCGAGAAACTCGTTGCGCTGCAACGAGAGATCGCGGACACTGCCGGTCGGATCGTCGTGGAGGGTCGCGACATCGGCACCGTCGTCCTCACCGACGCACACATCAAGATCTATCTGACCGCGTCCGCGGAGACGCGCGCCACGCGTCGTAACGACCAGAACATCGCCGAGGGCCGCGGGGACGACTACGACGCCGTGCTCGCCGACGTCCAGCGTCGGGACCACGCGGACTCCACACGTGCCACGTCCCCGCTGCGACCCGCGGACGACGCGGTCACCGTGGACACCAGCGACCTCGACAAGGACGCGGTGATCGACGAACTGATGCGTCTGGTCACCGAGCGTCTGGACATCGGGCGTCCGACTCATGCCCCGGAAGGAGCACGCTCATGAGCGACAACACATTCGACACGCTCGACGCGACCGAGGTCTACGCCTCGGACGGCATCTGGTCCGAGGAGTCGGACTGGGAGGACATCGACTTCGAGGGTGACGGCGAGGCCGAGGCCGAGGTCGCCGTTCCCACCCTCGCCGTCGTCGGTCGGCCCAACGTCGGCAAGTCCACGCTCGTCAACCGCATCATCGGCCGCCGCGAGGCCGTGGTGGAGGACGTTCCCGGCGTCACCCGCGACCGTGTCTCGTACGAGGCCAACTGGTCCGGACGTCGATTCATGGTGCAGGACACCGGCGGCTGGGAGCCCGACGCCAAGGGGATGCAGCAGTCGATCGCCCGGCAGGCCGAGATGGCGATGCAGACGGCGGACGCCATCCTGCTCGTCGTCGACGCCGTCGTCGGTGCGACGGCGACGGACGAGGCCGTGGCACGGGTCCTGCGTCGGTCGAAGACGCCGGTCATCCTGGTGGCCAACAAGGTCGACGACGAGCGCACGGAATCCGAAGCTGCACTGCTGTGGTCGCTGGGTCTCGGTGAGCCCCGTCCAGTCAGTGCGACGCACGGCCGCGGTACGGGCGATCTGCTCGACGACGTCCTGGCCGTCCTGCCCGAGACGCCCCGCGAGGGAACCGGTGTCGCCGGCCCTCGTCGTGTCGCCCTGGTCGGCAAGCCGAACGTGGGCAAGTCCAGCCTGCTGAACAAGCTCACCGGTGACGAGCGATCGGTCGTGCACGACGTCGCCGGCACCACCGTCGACCCGGTGGACTCACTGGTGGAACTGGGCGGCAAGGTGTGGCGTTTCGTCGACACCGCGGGATTGCGCAAGCGCGTCAGTCACGCCAGCGGCGCCGAGTTCTACGCCTCGCTCCGCACGAAGGGCGCCATCGACGCGGCCGAGGTCGCGATTCTGCTGCTCGACGCGTCCGAGGTCATCTCCGAGCAGGACCTGCGGGTGCTCTCGATGGTCGCCGACGCCGGCCGCGCACTGGTCATCGCGTTCAACAAGTGGGACCTCGTCGACGACGACCGTCGTGGCCAGCTCGAGAAGGAGATCGACCGGGACCTGATGCGCGTGCCGTGGGCGCAGCGCGTCAACGTCTCGGCCAAGACCGGTCGTGCGGTGCAGAAGCTGGTGCCCGCTCTGGAGACGTCGCTCGCGTCGTGGGACAAGCGCATCTCGACCGGTCAGCTGAACTCCTGGCTCAAGGAGGTCGTGGCCGCGACGCCGCCGCCGATGCGTGGTGGTCGACTGCCGCGCGTCATGTTCGCCACGCAGGCGAGCACGCGGCCGCCGACGTTCGTGCTGTTCACCACCGGTTTCCTCGAGGCCGGGTACCGCCGGTTCCTCGAGCGCCGACTGCGTGAGGAGTTCAACTTCGACGGCAGTCCGGTGCGGATCTCGGTGCGTATCCGGGAGAAGCGGGACCGCAAGAAGAAGTAGGCGACTGCCCCGGTGGTGCTGCTGAGGCGATTGGCGTCCAGCGTCGCCACTGGGGTAGTGTTTGCTCGTTCCCTTCGGGGCACACACGATCCCTTTCGAGGGATCGCGGGCTGTGGCGCAGCTTGGTAGCGCACCTGACTGGGGGTCAGGTGGTCGCAGGTTCAAATCCTGTCAGCCCGACACAGAAATGGCTCCGGACCGTTGTCCGGGGCCATTTTTCATGTTCGCGTCCGGTGTGGCGGGCGCACCGCACGTCGCGGGGGCTGCGCCCGTGGTCGTCGACTTCATCGACAGCAGAGGAAACCTGCCGTGGGAGAATGACGGGAGTACATCACCCGTCAGGAGTGCGCGAAGGAGGGCAGCGGCGGTGTCTTCCTCCCCGGCGATGAGTCGTCGAGAACGGAACAAGCAGGACAAGCTCGACCGCATCACCACGGCGGCACGCGACCTCTTCGCCGAGTACGGCGTGAGTGAGGTGACCACACAACAGGTCGCCGACCGCGCCGACGTGGGAACCGGAACGGTCTTCCTGTACGCGAAGAACAAGGGTGAACTGCTTCTTCTGGTGCAGAACTCGGACTACGCGAGCGCGCTCGAGCGGGGCATCGCCGCGGCCGCCCACGTCGTGGACCCGGTCGAGGCCGTCATGGCCGTCCTCATGCCGGTCGTCGAGTGCAACCGCAAGCAGATCGAGAACGGCCGGACCTATCAGCGAGAGGTCGTGTTCGGTGACGACACGGAACCTCATCGTCGTGAAGCGTTGTCACTCGCCGCGCGGACCGAGGCGGTCGTCGCGGAGATCCTCGGCCGCGACGACGACGACGACGCGACGCACCACCCGGACCGGCAGGTGCAGGCCCACATCGTCTCCGCCATCCTGTTTCTCAGCATGGCTCTGACGGCGAACGCGACCAAGAGTGTCGCGGACGTGGCGGCAGAGATCGAGATGCAGATCGGTGTCCTGCTCGGCCGTTGACGCCACTCGCGGTGTGTCGAACATGAAGAAACCTTCATCGTCGTCTCATGGGACGGTCATGGACCCCCGGCATAGTTGCTGTCATGCGCTCCTCCCGCCCACTCGCCGCGGCCGCCGTCCTGGTGGCCATCGCGTGCGTTCTCGTCGCCGGGGTCCTGGTGACGCGATCACCGGCGCCACGCCTCGACCCCTCGCCCGTCGTGGTGAGTGTGGCGCCGGAGCCGACGCCCGAGGTGATCGCTCCCACACCTGATGTCCCGCCCGCCTCTCCCGCGCCCGCGCCGGCCGCTCCCGCTCCGATCACACCGCCGCCAGTTCAGGCCCCAGTGCAGGCACCGCCGATCGTCGACTTCTCCGAGGACGACGCGGACGACGACGCGGACGACGGCGATGACGGCGCCGAGGACGTCGACGGCGGTGACGACGATGAGTGACGCCGCCGGTGTCTCGGCTCGCCGCGGATCGGCTCTTCCGGCACGGTGGAAGATCACCGCCTGGATCATGTTGACGACCCTTCTTCTGTTGGTGGTCGTGCTGGTGACCGCCCGCAATCTGCTGTTGCGCGACGTCGACGTGCGCGCCAACGGCGATGTGGCGCAAGAAGCCGAGGAGTTCCGCACCTTCGCGTCCGAGGGGGTCGACCCCACGACGACGCAGCCGTTCGTGTCGGTCGAACGACTGCTCGAGGTGTACCTGGCACGGCAGTCGGCCAGCACCGGCGAGGTGATGTTCGGTGTGGTGGGCGACGCGGTGCTCACTCAGCCCGGCGTCGAGATGCCGACGGTGCTGACCCCCGGGTCGCCGACTCTCGCGACGGTCGTCGGCTCGGCCGACCCCGCGGGTGTGCTGGACACCGACATCGGTGAGATGCGTTGGGGTCACGTCGTCATCGACGACGCGACCGGGCGCGCCGGCACGTTCGTCGTCACGGCGTTCACCAGTGCGAACCGCGACCTCGTCGATCGGACCATGCGAACCATGGCAGTGGTCGGCGCCGTCGGACTGCTGCTGACGACAGGAATCGCGTATCTCGTCGCCGGTCGCATTCTCGCTCCCGTCCGCACGGTGCGCACGGTCGCGGCCGAGATCGGGGAGACGGATCTGACCGCGCGCGTCCCGGTCCACGGGCGCGACGACATCTCCGATCTCGCCGAGACGTTCAATGCGATGCTCGACCGGCTGGAGCAGGCGTACACCACCCAGCGACAGTTCGTCGACGATGCCGGACACGAACTGCGCACGCCGATCACGATCGTCCGGGGGCATCTCGAGCTCATGTCGGAGGACCCGGAGGAGCGGCGGCGTACGTTGGCGCTCGTCGACAGCGAGCTCGCCCGCATGGGGCGGATCGTCAGCGATCTGCTCATGTTGGCCAAGGCCGAGCAGCCCGATTTCGTCGTGCCCGCCCCCGTCGATGCGGCGCAACTCGTCCTCGACATCGAGTCGAAGGTGCAGACGCTCGGCGATCGGCAGTGGTTGCTGATGCAGGTCGCGGAGGGCTCGTGTGTTCTGGACGCCCAGCGCGTCACGCAGGCCATGGTCCAGCTCGCGGCCAACGCCGTCGGACACACCCAGGACGGGAGCCGCATCCGGCTCGGATCGACCTTCCACGACGACGGGGACGCTCGACGGTTGTCGCTGTGGATCGCCGACGACGGGCCCGGTGTCCGCCCCGAGGACGCGCCCGTCATCTTCGACCGTTTCCAACGCGGATCGCCCGCCGACCGGACGTCACCGGCAGCGCGGTCGGGAGCCGGCCTCGGACTCGCCATCGTCCGTGCCATCGCCGACGCCCACGGCGGCTCCGCCTGGGTGCGCAGTGTGCACGGCGAGGGGGCGACGTTCGGCCTCGACCTCCCGGCTCCGGGCCACAGCCCGCGGTCCGAGACCGGCCCGGCGCTCACGACAGACGATGCACTCACGAAGGAGATCCGATGAGCCGAATCCTGATCGCGGAGGACGACATCCACATCGCCTCCTTCGTCGGCAAGGGTCTGCGGGCCGCCGGGTACACCACCGAGCACGTCGCCGACGGCGAGACCGCGCTCATGATGGCGCGTGGCGGTGGCTTCGACATGGTGGTGCTCGACATCGGCCTGCCGGCGATGGACGGGTTCACGGTGCTCCGACAGTTGCGCGGCGAGGGTGTGTCGACACCCGTGGTGGTCCTGACCGCTCGGGACAGCGTGCGCGACACCGTTGCCGGGCTCGAGGGCGGCGCCAACGACTACATGACCAAGCCCTTCCAGTTCGCCGAGCTCCTCGCACGGGTACGCCTGCGGTTGCAGGACGACACCGCAGGTTCGGCGGACAACTCGCTGACCTCGGGGGACCTTCGTCTCGATCTGCGGTCACGCCGTGTGCACGTGGGGGAGTCGGTCGTCGATCTGACGGCGCGCGAGTTCGCTCTGCTCGAGACGTTCCTGCGCCACCCCGACCAGGTGCTGTCCCGTGAGCAGATCCTCGGGCAGGTGTGGGGATACGACTTCGATCCGGCCTCGAACGTGGTCGACGTCTACGTGCGTGCGTTGCGCGCGAAGATCGGCGCCGAGCGCGTGGAGACCGTGCGCGGGATGGGATACCGCGTCCGATGACCGTCACCGAGTTCGCGACGACGCCGCCCGGGCGGCGTACTCCCACCAGTCCTGTCCCGACCCGGACGCCGCGGCGAGTTCCGACGCCGTCGCCGCGGACCCTCGTCAGTGCCGTAATTCTCGCGGTGCTCGCCGTCGGTGTCGTCCTGGCAGGAGTGGCCGGCGATCTGACCGCACACGGGACGATCACGGTGCTGGTCTTCCTCGTCGCGGTGTGGATGTGGATCTTCTCGCCCCTCGACGACACCCACGTCGCTCTGGGCGCCGCTCTGACGTTGGTGATCCTGGGTCCCGTGTCCACCGAGACCTTCACGCGCACACTGGGTGACACCGTGATCTGGCTGTTGGTCGGGTCGTTCGTCATCGCCGCGGCGGTGACGGCCAGCGGCCTGTCCGCTCGGGTTGCGGCACGCGTGCTGTCGGTCGCCCGGTCGCCGCGGCAGCTCGTCCATCTGGTCACCCTCGTGCTGCTCCTGACGACCTTCGCGATCCCGTCGACGTCGGGCCGGGCTGCGCTGGCGCTGCCGGTGTTCCTCGCTCTGGCGACCGTTCTGCGTGAACGGCCCCGAGTGGTGCTGACGCTGTCCCTGGTCTTCCCCGCGGTGATCCTCTGCTCCGCGGTCGGGTCGCTGCTGGGGGCCGGCGCGCACCTCATCACCAGCGAGATCGTGCGCACGACGACCGGATCGGGCATCGGGTTCCTGCAGTGGGCGATCCTCGGACTGCCGCTCGCGATCGTGTGGTCGCATCTCGCGGCGGAGATCGCGCTGTCCCTGTTCACCGATCGAGCGGAGCGACGCCGACCGCTCTCGGTGACACGCGGCGCGTTCGGCGGGTCCGCCGGACCACTCACCGTCCCGCAGAAGCGTGTCCTGCTCGTCCTGGTCGCCGTCGTGACCCTGTGGTGCACCGAGCCGGTGCACGGTGTCGAACCGGCCATCGTCGCGATGATCGGCGCACTGCTCGCGTCGGCACCGTTCGTCGGGGCCACCACGCTGCCTGCTGCCGTCCGCACCATCCCGTGGAGCCTGCTGCTCTTCATGGCCGGAACACTGTGTCTCGGAGTGGCGCTGACCACGACGGGTGCCGCCGAGTGGTTCGCCGACCTGGCCTTCGGGCCCATCAGCGCGCTCGGGTCGTCCGCCGCGACCGTATTCGTGGTCGTACTGGTGCTGGTGTCGCTGCTGTCCCACCTCGTGGTCCAGTCACGGTCCGCCCGCTCCGCGGTGCTCGTCCCCGTCGTCGTCGCCACTGCGCCGGTGCTCGGCATCGATCCCGCCGCCGCGGCGTTCGCTTCCACCGCTGCCGCCGGCTTCTGCCTCACCCTCACCAGTTCGGCCAAACCGGTGGCGATGTTCGCCGCGAGCGACTCCGTCCCGGGGTTCTCGGCAGGCCACCTTCTCCGCCTGTCCGCCGCAGTCGCCCCGGTGTCCGTCGCTCTCGTACTCGTCTGCTCGGTATGGCTGTGGCCTGCCCTCGGTCTTCCGCTGTACCTGCCCTGACTGCTCCCACCCCTATCTCAGGAGAACCATGTCCACACGAGTTCCCCAGCGCATCCTCGTCGCCCCCAGCGGCTTCAAGGAGAGCCTCTGCGCCGAGTCCGTCGCGTCCGCCATCGCATCGGGGGTGCGGCGCGCACTCCCCGGAGTTCGGGTCGACACCGCGCCCATCGCCGACGGCGGTGAGGGAACGGCACGCACACTGGCGGCCGCGACGCGCGGCACCCTTCACGAGACGACGGTCGTCGGACCGGTGGGGGAGCCGGTGCCCTCGCACTGGGCCCGACTCGGTGGCTCCGAGCGCTCCGTCGCCGTGGTGGAGATGGCGGCTGCGGCGGGGCTCTCCCTCGTACCGCACGATCGGCGCGATCCCGGCGCGACCACCACCTACGGTGTCGGCCAGCTCATGGCCGCGGCGCTCGACGCGGGCGTGGACACGATCCTGGTGGGTTGCGGCGATTCCGGCACCTGCGACGGGGGAGCCGGGGCACTGCAGGCGCTCGGCGCCAGGATCCTCGACGTGCAGGGCCATGAGATCGGGCGCGGCGGTCGAGAACTGATCCGGGCGCACCACCTCGATCTGACGGCGCTGCATCCCCGTCTCACCGAGGTCGACGTCGTGCTCGCGTGCAATCCGCACAACGTACTGTGCGGACCCAGCGGTGTCGCCCGCGTGTTCGGACCGCAGAAGGGGGCGTCCCCGAATCAGGTGGACGAACTCGCCGCCGCCCTGGACAACTGGGCGCGCGTCCTCGAGCAGGACGGTGTGGCCACCGGCGATGTGGCGACCGGAGCGGGCACGGGAGCGTCGGGCGGACTGGGTGCAGGACTCGCGGCCGGGGTCGGGGCGCAGTTGCGGTCCCGCTTCGATGCGTTGCTGGACTCGGGCCTGTCGGGAATCGACCTCGACCGCCGAATCCGCAAGGCGGACCTCGTCATCACTGCCGAAGGGTCCATCGACTTCCAGACCCCGCGTGGCAAGGTCCCGGCGGAGGTGGCGCGGCGCTGCCAGCAGTTCGGCGTGCCGGTGATCGCGTTGGCGGGATCACTCGGTCGCGGAGCGCCGGCGGTGCACGACGTGGGCATCGCCGCCATCGCGTCCATCATCACGGTGCCGATGCCGTTGTCCGAGGCGGTCGCGAACGGCGAGCGGTTGCTCACCGACGCCGCCGAACGGACCATGCGCATGATCCTGCTCGGTGGTGCGGTCTCCGCTCGATCCGGTAATCGGAGTCGTAAGAAGTCGGCGTGAGGCCGGTCGATGTCGGTGTCAGCGAATGCCGAGGATGGCGTCCAGCAGCGACGGAACACTCGGCGCGGTCACGATCGTCGGGGTCGCCAGATCGAACGCCCCCAGCGCGGTGAGTACGTCGTCGCTCTGGGTCGCCGGGCCGCCGTAGGTGTTGGCCGCGACCGTGAAGTCGTCGCCGATGGAGGCCGAGGCGACGACGCTGGACCCGTCGTCCGCCGCCCAGCCCCACTTCGTTCCGGTGGCGGCGGCGAGCCGACCGGTGCCCCAGTCCTGGACCGTGCCGTCGGCCGCGACCGGTAGCGCCGTGGTCATCCACGTGAGGACGGGGCTGCCGGGATCGGTGCGCTTCTTGGTGTCGAGGAAGCGCACGGTGTCGGCCGTGCTGGTGTAGGAGTCGCCCCAGAAGCTGCCTCGCGAGGTCGCGGTCAGTCCGTACTCGCGCGCCGCGGCGTCGATGGCGCCGGGGTACTTGCTGTCGAGCAGCGAGGCGGCCCAGTCGTCGCTCACCTGGATCATGCGAGCGGCGAGGTCGCGGTCCTCCGCGGACGAATCACCCTGTCGGAGCACATGATCCGCCAGGTAGAGCTTGACCGTGGAGAGTCCCGGCCGTGCCTCGTTCTCGTTGGCAGTGCCGACGTGGACGCCCGTGGAGAGCGAGGTGTACGACAGGGAGGTCCGCTCCGGGACGCCGGAGAAGTCGCCCGGTGCGGGCGCGGCGCTCGCGGGGGCCGCGAGGGCGGTGACCAGTGCGACGCCCACTGCGGCGGTCGCGAACCAGGTGGCCGGTCGTCTGTGTCGAACGTTCATCGTGCTGCCCCTCCGGCGGTAGTGCCGCCGACGAACGACGAACACCGTCGAATCTATTGCCTCCGCTACCGGAACGGTGGACGACGCCGCGGTGGCGTGGTGGGGATCACATACCCGCGCGGCCCGGTGATCACGCTGTCCCGGAGTGAACAGCCGCTGAGAAATTGCTGTGACTCGTCGGCATGTTCACCGATCCGTCACCGCAGTGTCGGATCGATGGGCAATACTCGCCTCGTGACACGCACACCCTTCCCCGCAGCCTCCCGGTCGACGACGCCCGGCGCAGCACCCCTGTCCACCGATCCGACGGATCCGTCGGAGACCGACCTCGCGATGGTCGCCTTCCTGCGGCGGTGGTACGTCTACGGCGGCGGCCGCGCCGAGGACATCCTGGTGGAGTTCGGACTCACGCCCCACGAGTTCTTCGGTCGTGTGAAGGTGTTGCTGGAGAACGGCGTTCGGGTCACCGACCGCGGGCTGGTCGAGCCCATGCTCGCCGTCTGCCGGAAGCGGCTCTGGCTCGGTCAGTGACGACCGGCCTCACACCGACCGTGAAGTGATTTTCTCTCGCTCCGACGACCGCCGTGTGCGTGTCGAGGGACACGCACACGGCGCACGCGTCTGTCAGCGCAGGTGATGGACCTCCTGCAGCCCGTACACGGGGGTGTCCAGGCCTTCGTACCGAGCCTTCAGCTGTAGGCCGAGGTAGAGCGAGTAGTGCCGCGACTGGTGCAGGTTGCCGCCGTGGAACCACAGGTTGTCCTGCTGCGTCGGCTTCCACATGTTGCGCTGCTCGCCCTCCCACGGGCCGGGGTCCTTGGTAGTGTCGGAACCGAGGCCCCAGCATTTGCCCACCTTGTCGGCCGTCTCCCGGTCCACCAGGTCGGCCACCCAGCCGTTCATCGATCCGTAGCCCGTCGCGTAGACGACCAGGTCGGCCTCGAGTTCCGTCCCGTCGGACAGCACCACCGCGTTCTCCGTGAGGTGATCGACCTGGCCGCCGACGAGGTGGATGCTGCCGTCCGCCACCAGCTCCGAGGCACCGACATCGATGTAGTAGCCGGAGCCGCGCCGCAGGTACTTCATGAAGAGTCCGGAGCCGTCGTCCCCGAAGTCGTGCTGGAAGCCGGCCTTCTCGAGGCGGTCGTAGAAGTCCTTGTCCTTCTCCGCGATCTGCTGATACACCGGGATCTGGAACTCGTGCATGATCCGGTAGGGAAGTGACGCGAAGGTCAGATCCGCCTTCTGCGTGGTCATTCCGGACTCGACGGCGCGCTCGGAGTACAGGTCGCCGAGAGCGATCTCGCACAGCGAATCGGATTTGACGATGTGCGTGGACGATCGCTGGAGCATCGTCACGTCGGCGCCCGTTTCGTACAACGCCTTGCAGATGTCGTGCGCCGAGTTGTTGGATCCCACCACGACGACCTTCTTGCCGACGTAGGCGTCGGGGCCGGGGTGCTGACTGGAGTGATGCTGTTCGCCCTGGAAGACGTCCATGCCGGGGAAGTTCGGAATATTGGCCTTACCGGACATGCCGGTCGCCATCACCAACTGCTTCGGTCGCAGCGTCACCTCCTCGCCGTCGCGATCGACCACGACGGTCCACTCGCCGGCCGTCTCGTCGAAGCTCGCCGACACCGCCGTGGTCTTGGTCCAGTACGGGACCTCCATGACCTTGGTGTACATCTCGAGCCAGTCGCCGATCTTGTCCTTCGGCGCGAACACGGGCCAGTTGTCCGGAAACGGCAGATAGGGGAGGTGGTCGTACCAGACCGGATCGTGCAGACACAGCGACTTGTATCGGCCCCGCCACTGGTCACCGGGCCGCTCGCCGCGGTCGACGACGATGGCGGGAACGCCCATCTGACGCAAACGCGCGCCGAGAGCGATGCCGCCCTGACCGCCGCCGACGATCAGGGCGTAGGGCTGGATGCCGTATCCCAGGTCCTTCTCCTCGGCCTCGCGTCGCTCGGCCCAGGTCTTCGTCTCCGTGTTCGATCCGTGCACGGCACCCATCGGTCGCGAGTGCCCTCGCGGTTCCTCGTACCCCTTGAGTTCCTGCATCGTCGTGAGCAGCGTCCACCCGAGGGCTGTGCCGGTGTCGGCGTCCTCGCGAAGACGTAGATGGCCCTTCCCGCGCGCAGCCGCCGTCTCGAACTCGATCCAGGCGGAGATGACGCCGTCGGCCTCGTCCGGGGCCTCGGTGGTGTGGAAGCCGCGCGGGTCGACATCGTCCAGTCGAGCCGTCAGCATGTCCGCGATGCCGTCGCGTCCCTCGACGGTCTTCAAATTCCAGGTGAACGTCACGAGGTCTCGCCAGAAGCTGTCGACGGCGAACATCGCGGCGACGCGGTCGACATCGCGTGCTGCGAGCGCTTCTTCGAAGTCGGCCAGCCATGCATCCACTCGCTCCTGCGGAGTGGTCTGCGTGGGTGGCTCGAGGGTCTGGGTCATGAAAACTCCGATTTCCGTGCGTTGTTCTGTGGTCGTGCCGGTGTGATGCACAGCACACGCCTCGCAGCGTCCGGGAGGAAGAGTTGCAGCGGGTTGCAGTCGCAGGTGCAACCGACTGCAACCCTGTCCTGCTGTGCCGCGAGTCACATAGAACGGTGACCACGGCCGTCGCTGGGACGGCCGGTGAGGAGTCGAACGATGCGCGCAGCGGTGTACCACGGGCCCGGCAAGGTGGAGATCGCCGATGTCCCGGAGCCCCATCCGGGACCGGATCAGGTGAAGATCGCCGTCGGTGCCAACGGCATCTGCGGTACCGACCTGCACGAGTACTACGCCGGTCCGATCTTCATCCCCACCGAGCCGCACGCCCTGACCGGTCAGCAGATGCCGCTGATTCTCGGACACGAGTTCTCCGGCACCATCACCGAGCTCGGCGCGGGAGTGACGGGGTGGTCGATCGGCGACCGCGTCGCCATCGAACCGCTGTACCGCTGCGGGCACTGTGGTCCGTGTCGAGCCGGCAACTACAACGTGTGCCAGTCGATCGGCTTCCACGGACTGATGTCCGACGGCGGTATGGCCGAGTACACGGTGGTGCCGGCCGACATGCTGCACGCGCTGCCGGACTCCGTGTCCCTCGATCTGGGTGCGCTGGTGGAGCCGATGTCGGTGGCCTACCACGCGGCGACTCTGGGTGAGGTGCGCGAAGGCGACACCGCGATGGTGTTCGGGGCGGGACCGATCGGCATCGGACTCTGGTTCGCGCTGCGCGGCAAGGGGCTAGACGACATCCTCGTGGTGGAGCCGTCCGCGACCCGGCGGGCAGCGATCGAGGCGCTCGGTGCACGCACTCTCGACCCCACGTCCGTCGACGTCCCCGCTTTGGTGGCCGACGAGACCGACGGGCGCGGCGCCGACGCCGTGTACGACGCGGCCGGTGTCGCGCCGGCGGTGGCGACCGCGCTGGCGTGCGTCGGGTCCCGCAAGCCGATGGTCAGCGTGGCGATCTACGAGAAGCCGCTCACCACACCGCTTCTCGATCTGGTGATGAAGGAGGCCCGCATCCAGGGGTCGCTCTGCTACACCTCCGCCGACTACGACGCCGTCATCGCTCTGATGGCCGACGGCGTGTACGACACCACCGGGTGGGTGTCGCGCATCGGGATGGACGCGGTGATCGACGACGGTTTCGAGGCACTGCATGCCGGCACGAAGATGAAGGTTCTCGTCGATCCGTCGCTCTGACCTCCGTCCCGGACATCACCATCACATGAAGGAGACACGCATGAGCATCGACGGACAGGTCGCACTCGTCACCGGCGCAGGACAGGGAATCGGGAGGGGAATCGCCCTCCGACTCGCGCGGGACGGCGCGGACATCGCGCTCGTCGACGTGCACCCCGACGGCATCGGCCAGGTCGCCGACGAGGTGCGGGAGCTCGGTCGCGCAGCCACGACGATCGTCGCCGACGTCAGCGATCGCCGCCAGGTGTTCGACGCCGTGAACCGGGCCGCCGCCGAGCTGGGAGGTCTCGACATCATGGTCAACAATGCCGGGATCGCACTCGTCGGCCCGCTGTCCGAGGCCACGCCGGAGGAGGTCGGCCGCATCCTGTCGATCAACGTCGAAGGTGTGCTGTGGGGTATCCAGGCGGCCGCCGCGACGTTCATCGAACTCGGTCGGCCCGGCCGCATCATCAACGCGTCGTCCATCGCAGGGCACGACGGGTTCGAGATGCTCGGTGTGTACAGCGCCACCAAGTTCGCCGTGCGCGGTCTCACGCAGGCCGCCGCCAAGGAGTACGCGTCCGCCGGGATCACCGTGAACGCCTACTGCCCGGGTGTGGTCGGCACGGACATGTGGGTCACCATCGACAAGCGGTTCGCCGAACTGACCGGCGCGGAGGAGGGCGCGACCTTCGAGAAGTTCGTGGGCGGTATCGCGTTGGGCCGAGCCGAGACTCCCGACGACGTCGCGGGATACGTGTCCTACCTCGCCGGGCCCGACGCGGCGTACATGACCGGTCAGGCCGGTCTCATCGACGGCGGACTCGTCTACCGATGACCGATCGGGACAGACCCGGGCATGACGCGCACTGTGATGTGGAGCACAATCGGTGTCGATGACTCGAACCTCCGAACCCGAGCCCGCCGTCGCGGCAGGTGAGGACCCACGTCGGTACGCGCAGCTGCTGTCCGCCGTGTACGACGCGACCATGTCGGGTGCCCGCGCGCCCGCTCGCCCCCGCGACGTCATCGGTGACTCGTGGCAGCGCGTGATGAACCTGGGTGTGGATCCGGAGAACCGCGGACCCGCCGATGCTGTCGACGCCGCGGCACTCGAGCAGATGCGTCGGGACTCGGGGCTCGTGGAGATCCTGCCGGAGTTGACCGGGAGCCTGCGTTCGGTTCTGCAGGACTCCGACAACCTACTGGTGGTCGCGGACCGGCTCGGGCGGGTGCTGTGGCGCAGCGGGGCACCCTCGGTGCTCGACCGCGCCGATCGGCTCGGCTTCGTCGAGGGGGCCGACTGGGCCGAGGACAGTGTGGGAACCAATGCCATCGGCACGGCACTGGTCTCGCGCTCGGCGGTGCAGATCTTCTCCGCCGAGCACTTCGTGCGCACTCACCACGCGTGGACCTGCGCGAGCAGTCCCATCAAGGATCCGCGTACCGGCCGGGTGCTGGGCCTCGTCGACGTCAGCGGACCCGCGAGTTCGGTGCACCCGACCACGCTGGCGCTGATCGATGCCGTGTCTCGACTCGCCGAAGCTCAACTGCGTGAACAGCATCGACGCACGCTCGACAACCTGCGCTCGGTGGCGGCGCCGATGCTGGCTCGGTCGGAGACGCCCGCGCTGGCCGTCGACGGGCACGGGTGGGTCGCGGCGGTGGCGTCGGTCCCGGTGCGCAATCGGGTGCTGCTCCCCGATGAGGTGGCGCCGGGCCGACTGTGGGTACCGACGCTCGGCGTGTGCGATCTGGAGCCGCTGCCCGGTGGCTGGATGGTGCGACCGGCGTCCTCGCAACGCGACGGGGTGGTCGACGGGGAGTCGACGCCGACGAACATCCGCATCGACGTGTCCGACCCCTCGCGCACCGTGGTCGAGGTGTCGAGTCCCTTCGGAACCTGGTCCCACGAGCCGACACCTCGGCACGCGGAGATCCTCTTCCTGCTCGCCGCGAGGAGGGACGGGCGCACCGCGGCAGAACTTGCGACGGAACTGTTCGGCGACAACGGCCGTGCCATCACGGTCCGGGCCGAGATGTCACGGCTGCGCAAGGCCTTCGCCGGCGTGGTGCTCGCGCAGCCGTACCGGATCGACGAGTCCGCTGTCGTGGAGCTGGCCCTTCCGGCGGATCGCTCGCGCATCCTGCCGTACTCGGCGGCGCCGGCCGTGCGCGCGCTGCGCGCACCGGCCCGGTGAGCCTGGCTAGTGTCGCCTGATGGACACGCGCCTCGAACGTGCAGAGATCGTGCGGACGCTGGACGGTTTCGAGAGTCGGCTCATCGAGGGCGGTGACGAACGGCGGGCATCGGTCGTGGTGGCCGTCGGCGGGGAGCCCGGCGATCGGCACGTGCTGCTGACGAAGCGGCCCTCCCGGATGCGCGCGCATCCGGGCCAGTTCGCGTTGCCCGGCGGGCGTGTCGACGACGGCGAGACACCGGTCGAGGCCGCCCTGCGCGAACTCGACGAGGAGGTCGGCATCCGAGTCGGCCCGGACTCCGTGCTCGGGACGCTCGACGACTATCGGACCCGCTCCGGCTACGTCATCCGTCCGTTCGTGGTGTGGATCGCGGACTGGACCGGGGACGCGGTGCCCAATCCGGACGAGGTGGAGTTCCTGTACCGCGTCACCGCGGACGAGCTCGACGTCGACGCCCGGTTCGTGTCGATCGCCGAGTCGCCGCGACCGGTGGTGCAGTGGCCTTTTCGCTCGAGCCTGGTGCACGCGCCCACGGGCGCGGTGGTGCACCAGTTCCGCGAGGTGGTGCTCGGTGGGCGGCACACCCGCGTGCACGACTACGAGCAGCCGGTCTTCGCCTGGCGGTAGCGGCTCGTCGGGTCCGGACGGCGCGCCCGTGTGGAAAGCTCGGGGGATGACCGATCCGGCGTCCGACAGCCCTCGCGACGTGGTCGCCGGTGTCGTCGGCGATCGCATCCTGACGGTGCCCAATGCTCTGAGTGTCGTTCGTCTGCTCGGGGTGCCGGTGTTCCTGTGGTTGTTGCTGGGGGAGCAGGCGTACGGCTGGGCGCTGCTGCTGCTCCTGCTCAGCGGGGCCACGGACTGGTTGGACGGCAAGCTCGCCCGGCTGCTCGACCAGTCGTCGGCCCTGGGCGCTCTGCTGGATCCGTTCGTCGATCGCCTGTACGTCGTCACCACACTGGTGGGGTTCGCCCTCGCGGGCATCCTCCCGTGGTGGGTGGCCGTGGTCCTGATCGCGCGGGACGGCATCCTCGCACTCACCCTGCTGCTCTACCGGCGGCGGGGACTCGCTCCACCCGAGGTGATCTACCTCGGCAAGGCCGCGACGTTCGTCCTGATGAGCGCCCTGCCGTTCCTCCTCGCCGCGCGGGTGGACTGGGTCGGCGCCGACGTGATCGCGGTTCCCGCGCAGGCCCTGCTGGTGTGGGGGACCGCGCTGTACCTCTACACGGGCGCGCTGTACCTCGGCCTGGCGCTCGGTCCGGTCCGACGCCTCCCGCTCACCGCACGATGAGCCGGGGAGCGCCCGCCTTGCGGAGGCGGAAAGCTCGCCAATACGCTCAGCGCGAGTGCGGTTCTCCTCGTCCGCACCGCGACAACGCCTGCGAAAGGACCCGGTTCACGTGAGCCAGACCGATATCCCCACCGAGTTGCGGTACACGGCCGAGCACGAATGGGTCCAGCGGACCGGCCCCACCACCGTGCGCGTGGGCGTCACCGACTACGCACAGTCGCAGCTCGGCGACGTCGTCTTCGTTCAGCTGCCCACCGAGGACGATGCGGTGTCGGCCGGTGAGTCGCTCGGCGAGGTGGAGTCCACCAAGAGCGTCTCCGACATCTACGCCCCGCTGTCGGCCAAAGTGGTTGCGGTGAACGGTGAACTGGACGGCGACCCCGAACTGGTGAACAGCGATCCGTACGGCGCCGGCTGGCTCGTGGACCTGTCCGTCGACTCCGAGAGCGATCTCGACGACGCCCTCGAGGCGATGATGGACGCCGAGGGGTACGCGTCGATCACGACCACGTAACAGCCGTGCCCGGCGGGCGGGCAAGCACGCCCGGGCGACGGTGTGTGCAAGGTACGGTCGGTAAGGTCCTCACGTGGTTCGGCGGCACCCCGGTCGGGGAACCGCGGAACCGTCAGACAAGCGTGACAAGAGAATGTGCTGAATCGCCTCGTGGGTGAGGGGCGATCAGATCGAGGAGGAGAAACGTGAGCGATAACGGCAACGACGGCGTCTACGGAGAGTCCCCCGCGGAGACCACCTCGGTCTTCCGAGCGGACTTCCTGAACGAGATCGATTCCGCAGCGGCGCCCCAGGGCTCCTCCGACGCACCGGTCTCCGGGGTCGAGGGTCTGCCCGTCGGTTCCGCCCTGCTCGTCGTCAAGCGGGGCCCCAACGCGGGCTCGCGCTTCCTGCTGGACCAGCCCACGACGTCCGCGGGACGCCACCCGGACAGCGACATCTTCCTCGACGACGTGACCGTGAGCCGTCGCCACGCGGAGTTCCGTCAGGACGACGAGGACTTCCAGGTCGTCGACGTCGGCAGCCTCAACGGCACCTACGTCAACCGTGAGCCCGTGGACTCCGCCGTTCTGGCGAACGGCGACGAGGTGCAGATCGGCAAGTTCCGCCTCGTGTTCCTGACCGGTCCGAAGGGCCAGTCCGCAGGCGGTCAGCTCGGCGAGACGTCTGCCGGCGCAGGTAGCTGATGACGGCAGTCGGGCAGCAGTCCGGTGGCGGCATGTCGATCGGGTCCGTACTCGATCGACTGCGCCCGGACTTCCCCGACGTCACCATTTCGAAGATCCGTTTTCTCGAGGCCGAGGGACTGATCTCCCCGGAACGAACGGCGTCGGGTTACCGGAGATTCTCCGTCGAGGACTGCGAGCGCCTGCGCTACGTCCTCACGGCGCAGCGTGATCACTACCTTCCGCTGAAGGTCATCAAGGAGCAGCTGGACGCGCTGGACAACGGCATCCGTTCCGTGGGTCCCGACGGTGTCGCCGCGGCGCCCAAGGGGCCTCGTGTCCTGGCTCTGGCGCCCGGAAGTGTCTCACCCACCGAGTTTCTCGGGGAGCGGCGCGTCCGAATGAGTCGCGCCGACCTGCTCGAGCGTGCGGGCGTAGACGAGCCGTTCCTGCTCGAATTGCAGAAGAGCGGCCTCGTCTCGGCGGGTCCGGCCGGCTTCTACGACGAGGAAGCCGTGGTGCTCGTGCGCACCGCGTGGGCGATGGCGCAGTACGGACTCGAGGTGCGGCATCTGCGCGCGTTCAAGCTCGCCGCGGACCGCGAGGCGAACCTGCTGGCTCAGGTCGCCGGGCCGGTGGCGCTGGGCCGTGACGCGGGCGCGCGAGACCGCGCCGAGGAGCTCGTCCGGGAGCTGGCCGCGTTGTCGCTGTCGCTCCACACGTCGTTGGTCAAGTCCGCGGTGCACGGGATACTGGACAAGTAGTCCCGAGGGCGTGCGTCGGCCGCTCGCACGGCCGGTCGTCGGCGCCGCGGGTCAATACACTGGAGAGCACGTCCGCCCCGTCGAGTGCGCGGGCGACGAGTCACAGCAGCTGGGAGGCGGCGCGATGGGCGAGATGCGCGTGATCGGTATCCGGGTGGAGCAGCCACAGAATCAACCTGTTCTGCTGTTGCGGGAGTCGGACGGCGAACGGTACCTGCCGATCTGGATCGGCCAGACGGAAGCCACGGCGATCGCACTGGAGCAGCAGGGCGTGCAACCGCCGCGTCCGCTGACCCACGATCTCATCGGTGACATCGTCACGGCCCTCGGGCGATCCCTGAAGGAAGTCCGCATCGTCGATCTCCAGGAGGGCACCTTCTACGCCGACCTTGTCTTCGACCAGGACGTGCGTGTCTCGGCACGCCCGTCGGACTCGGTCGCCATCGCCCTGCGAGCCGGCGTGCCGATCTTCGCGGAGGAGCCCGTTCTGGCCGAAGCCGGTCTGGTCATGCCCGACGAGCGCGAGGACGAGGTGGAGAAGTTCAAGGAATTCCTGGACACCATCTCGCCGGACGACTTCAAGGCGACCGACGGTTAGATAACGATCGAGTCTCACCCTTGAGTTGAGGTTGAGGCTTACCGCGTGGCGCGTTGCCTCACGGCTCCGCGGTCCATAGCGTTCGGGTCGATGAAGGACGTGCCGCTCACCGCGGCGAGGGCGTATTCTCGACCTCGCCGAGCGTCACGGATGTCATCGTCGTTCTCACCGCGCGTACCGCACAGGTCCGCGGACGAGGACTCCAGGCGGACCATCCGAGAGGGAGAGAAACACGTGGCAGATCAGCCGCAGGAGCCGGAGCAGATGAGCCTGCTGGCATCGAACGACGTGGACGAGGTGCAACCCGGTCTCTTCCCCGACGATTCGGTTCCGGACGAGTTGGTCGGCTACCGCGTCCCCAGTGCGTGCCAGATCGCCGGCATCACCTATCGGCAGCTGGACTACTGGGCCCGCACCGGCCTCGTGGTGCCGTCCATCCGCGGCGCGGCAGGATCCGGCAGCCAGCGGCTGTACTCCTTCAAGGACATCCTGGTCCTCAAGATCGTCAAGCGACTGCTCGACACCGGCATCTCGCTCCAGAACATCCGCGTCGCCGTCGACCATCTCCGTCGTCGTGGCGTGGCGGATCTGGCCCGCATCACGCTGTTCTCGGACGGCACCACCGTCTACGAGTGCACGTCCGCCGAGGAGGTCGTCGACCTGCTGCAGGGCGGGCAGGGCGTCTTCGGGATCGCGGTCAGCGGAGCCATGCGTGAACTGACCGGTGCCATCGCCGACTTCCCCGCCGAGCGTGCCGACGGCGGCGAGAGCCAGCCGACGCCCGAGGACGAGCTCGCCTCCCGCCGCAAGAATCGCGCGAGCCGCAAGACCGGCTGACCCGCCGGCGCGCACTCCCATATACTGAGGGAGCGTCGACGCCGCACGGGAGAGCTTCGCCGGGACACGGTCCGTCACAGGACCGAGCCCGACGAGCGCCGAAGGAGCAGCACCTCTCCGTCAATCTCTCAGGCACCCGGGACCGTGCGGGCTCCGACGCCTCTGGAAAGTGGTGGAACCGTCCACCCGCCCACGGGGAAAGGCGCCGCACGCGGCGGCCGAATCTCTCAGGCGCCCGGTGGTCTCGGGCATCACGACAGAGGGAGAGGGGCGTCCCTCCCTGCGTGTGGGGCGTGCACCTCGCCACCACCACGGGAGATCACGTGACCGCCGAACCCCGCTCGACCTCCGGACTCCGTACCTTCGTCGACCGCCACATCGGGCCCGACGCGGAGCAGACCGCGCGACTCCTCGACGTCATCGGTGTGGCGAGCCTGGACGATCTCGCTGCCGCCGCGGTTCCCGCCGACATCCTCGACGCGGCCGTCGACGGCATCGCGGACGGTCTGGACGCGCTGCCCGCGCCGGTCTCCGAGCACGAGGCACTCGCCGAACTGGCCGCGCTGGCCGCGAGCAACACCGTCGCGACGTCCATGATCGGCCAGGGTTACAGCGCCACGCTCACCCCGCCCGTCCTGGTGCGCAACATCCTCGAGAACCCGGCCTGGTACACCGCGTACACGCCGTACCAGCCCGAGATCAGCCAGGGCCGACTCGAGGCACTGCTCAACTTCCAGACCATGGTGTCCGACCTGACGGGTATGGACATCGCCAACTCCTCGATGCTCGACGAGGGCACCGCCGCGGCGGAGGCCATGACGCTGCTGCGCCGAGCCGGCAAGTCGAAGTCGGCCCGCCTGGTCCTCGACACCGACCTGTTCCCGCAGACCCGCGCCGTCATCGCGACGCGCGCGGAGCCGCTCGGCATCGAGCTCGTCGACGCCGACCTCGCGGCGGGCCTGCCCGAGGGCGAGTTCTTCGGTGTCGTGTCGCAGACGCCGGGAGCATCGGGCCGCATCGTCGACCTCACGTCGGTGATCGCCGAGGCGCACGATCGGGGCGCCCTCGTGGCCGTCGGCGCGGACCTCCTCGCCGCCACTCTCGTCACCTCGCCCGGCGAGCAGGGGGCCGACGCGTGCTTCGGCACGTCGCAGCGGTTCGGCGTCCCGATGGGCTTCGGTGGACCCCATGCGGGATACCTGGCCGTGCGCACCTCCCACGCTCGTCAGTTGCCGGGCCGACTCGTCGGCGTCTCCGTCGACGCCGACGGATCGCCCGCCTACCGCCTGGCTCTGCAGACACGTGAGCAGCACATCCGCCGCGAGAAGGCGACGTCCAACATCTGCACCGCGCAGGTGCTCCTCGCCGTCGTCGCCGCGATGTACGCGAGCTACCACGGTGCCGACGGGCTCACCGCCATCGCGCGTCGCGTCGCCGGCCACGCGGCCTCGCTGGGTGCCGCGCTGCGCGCCGGTGGCGTCACCGTGGTGCACGAGAACTACTTCGACACCGTCCTCGCCCGCGTACCCGGCCGCGCGGCCGAGGTGGTCGCCGCCGCGAAGACGACCGCCGCGATCAACCTCCGCTTCGTCGACGACGACCACGTCGGCATCTCCTGCGACGAGGCCACGATCGACGCTCATGTGAAGGCCGTGCTGCAGGCCTTCGGTGTCGAGCCGGCCTCCGGCTCCGCGCCGATCGCCGTTCCCGACGCCCTCTCCCGTACGTCGGAGTTCCTGACGCACCCGGCGTTCACGCGGTACCGCACCGAGACCGCCATGCTCCGGTACCTCCGCGCGCTGTCCGACAAGGACATCGCCCTCGACCGCAGCATGATCCCGTTGGGCTCGTGCACCATGAAGCTCAACGCCACCGCGGAGATGGAGCCCATCACGTGGCCGGGCTTCAACGCCCTGCACCCCTTCGCGCCCGCGGACGATGCTCCCGGCATGGCGCGCATCATCAACGACCTCGAGAAGTGGCTCGTCGCGGTCACCGGCTACGACGCGGTGTCCCTCCAGCCGAACGCGGGCAGCCAGGGCGAGTACGCAGGCCTGCTGGCGATCCGCAACTATCACCGCAGCCGCGGGGACGACGCACGCACCATCTGCCTCATCCCGTCCAGTGCCCACGGCACCAACGCGGCGTCCGCCGTGATGGCCGGGATGAAGGTCGTGGTGGTGGCGTGCCGCACCAACGGTGACGTGGACGTCGACGACCTGCGCGCCAAGGTGGCCGAGCACGCCGAGTCGCTGGCCGCCATCATGATCACCTACCCCTCGACCCACGGCGTCTACGAACACGAGATCGGCGACATCTGCGCCGCGGTGCACGACGCGGGTGGCCAGGTGTACGTCGACGGCGCGAACCTCAACGCTCTGGTCGGCGTGGCGCGCCCCGGTCGCTTCGGCGGCGACGTCAGCCACCTGAACCTGCACAAGACGTTCTGCATCCCGCACGGCGGCGGCGGCCCCGGCGTCGGTCCGATCGGCGTCCGCTCCCACCTCGCGCAGTTCCTGCCCGGACACCCGTTCGTGGAGGGTCTCGGTGAGACCGGTGCGATCTCGGCCGCACCGTACGGTTCGGCGTCCATCCTGCCGATCACGTGGGCCTACATCCGCATGATGGGTGCCGCCGGTCTACGGCGCGCGACCCTCACCGCGATCGCGTCGGCGAACTACATCGCCCGCCGACTCGACGAGTACTTCCCGGTGCTCTACACCGGCGATCGCTCGATGGTCGCGCACGAGTGCATCCTCGATCTGCGGCCCATCACCAAGCGCACCGGGGTGACGGTCGACGATGTCGCGAAGCGGTTGGCGGACTACGGTTTCCACGCACCGACGATGAGCTTCCCGGTGTCGGGCACCCTCATGATCGAGCCGACCGAGAGCGAGAATCTCGACGAGATCGACGCCTTCGTCGACGCCATGATCGCCATCCGCGCGGAGATCGAACGAGTGGCGTCGGGGGAGTGGACCGTGGACGACAACCCGCTCCGGGGCGCGCCGCACACGGCGCACTGCCTCGTCACGGACTGGACGCACCCGTACTCGCGCGAGGAGGCCGTCTACCCGGCCGGCACCTCGCGCGCCAAGGTGTGGCCGTCGGTGCGGCGGATCGACGGCGCACACGGCGATCGCAACCTCGTGTGCTCGTGCCCGCCGATCGAGGCCTTCGCCTGACCTACTGACACTGACGCGATGTGATCAGCGCGCCGTCCGGAGCTCCAGCAGAGAGATCTCGGGCGGCGCGCCGATGCGTACCGGGGGACCCCAGGCGCCGGCGCCGCGGGTGGTGTAGAGCGTGGTGTCGCCGATGGTGTCGAGGCCCTGGACCGAGGGCTGTTGCAGCGGTACGAGATACACGATCGGCCAGATCTGTCCGCCGTGAGTGTGGCCGGAGACCTGCATGTCCACACCGAGATCGGACGCCTGCGTCGCCTGCTTGGGCTGGTGCGCCGAGAGCAGCTGGAAACGGGCCGGGTCGGTGCCCTCGAGGGCTGCCGCCAGATCCGGCTCGTACGGCTCCGGCGCCTTCAGGTCCTCGATGCCGACCAGGTCGATCGTGTCGACGCCGCGGGTGAGCGGGACCGTCTCGTTGCGCAGGACCCGCAGTCCCAGCGAGTCGTACAGGTCGAGCCACGCGCCGCCGTCGCCCGCATAGAACTCGTGGTTGCCGCTGGTGACCACGACACCCAGGGGCGCCGACAGTTCGCTCAGCGGAGCCAGTGCCGGGCCCACGAGGTCCACGGTTCCGTCGACGAGGTCCCCGGCGATGATGACGAGATCCGGCTTCTCCGCCATGAGGGTGTCGACGACCCCCTGCACGAACGCCTCGCCGCGCGCCGGGCCGACGTGCAGGTCGGACACCAGTCCCACCCGCACACCGTCGAACGACGCGGGCAGTGCTGCGAGTTCGACTGTCGTCCGGGTCACCTTCGGGGTGGCGGCCGCGACGACTCCGTACGCGACGGCCACCACGGTGCCGAGGACGAGAACGACGGTGGCGGGACGCACGAAGGTGCGCCGTGCGGACACCCCGTCGCGGTGGGCGACACGCGCTCCGATCCGCACCACCAGGGCGCCCACGGCGATCAGCAGGGAACCGAGGCAGAGGTACAGGAGTGCGGCGAGCCAGGTCAGACCCGGGTACGCGACGTAGCGGGCCCACGAGGGATCCAGTACCTCACCGCTGCCGATCCCGACCACCGCGGCGGCCCAGAACGCCACGAGAACGGCATCTGCGGCGAGGCGCGCGGCGCCGGTGAGTCCGGTGGCCACCACCAGACGGCGGTGCAGGACGAACGTCACGATCGCCAGGAGCACGGCGAACGTCAGCATGCGAATCACGGGGAAGCCCTTCGGCATTCGGTGGAGATCGTCACCGGTCGGAGGACAATCGGTCGAGCGTGGCGGTGAGTGAGGGGTCGGAGGAGGACACCTCGACGAGGTCGCCTCCGGTCTGGCCCGCGAGGCTGCGCAGCGTCGCGATGTCCGAGTTCTGGGTCAGCGACACCACGTCGATGCGGACCGGACGCGCAGGGTCCGACGCGGCGGCGATCGACTGGAGGAAGGACGCGGCGGAGATCGAGGTGTCGTCGTTCGGGCCGTCGGTGACGAGAAGAACCGAGTTGGTCCCGTCGCCCGACCAGTTCTGCACCGCCGATTCGTAGGCGGCCTGCGCGGAGGCGTAGGTCGAGGTGGCGGTGGCGGGAGACAGACCGGCGAGAGAGCTGTCCAGTGCGGCGCGGGACTCGGAGTTCGCCTCCGTGAGCGGAACCTCCACCCGGTACGGCCGTGATCCGTCCAGTGCCCGGCTGTACGTCCACAGGCCGATTCGGCTGGTGTCGGGAACCGCGCCGATCACCTGACGCAGGGCGGACGTCACGTTGGTCAGGCGCGTGGCGGACCCGTCGATCGACTCCATCGATCCCGACACGTCGAGCACCGCCGTGCGCGCCGCCGGCTCGGGCGACGCGGCGGGCTGACCGATCGCCGGGAACGTCAGTCCCGCCACCGACGGAGGTGTCGCCTCGGTGGTTCCGTCGGCGGTGGGAACGCGGAATCCCTGTCGCAGGAACGCCTGCTGCTGATCGGCTCCGCGGGCGAACTCCGCGAACGCGGCCGCAGCCGCGCGTCCGGTCGCATCACCGTCCGAGAGCACCACTGCAGGATGGTCGGCACTCGGCGTCGAACCGGCCGGGCGGAAGGCGGCCAGCTGCTGGCCCTCCGTGATCCGGCCGTACAACTGCTGTTCGGTGACCGGGACGGCGTGGACCGGGGCGGCCGCGGGGTCGTCGCCCTGCACCATCGCATCGAGAGCGGCCGCAGCATCGGCGGGCGGTGTGGGAGTCTCGTCCGTCGCCGCGCGGGAGAGCGCGGAGACCGCCGACACGACGGGCGCGGACGCAGCCTGATCGGCGGTCAGCGGCGCGGTGGAGGCGGTGGGATCGACGACCGCCGCAGCCACCGACACCAGAGCCGCGGTGGTGGTCGACCCCGCCGGCAGTGCCGGTCGCAGGGATCCCCAGCCCACGGCGCCGATGGCGTCGAGCGACCCGGGGGTGGCGGCGAGACGAGGTAGGTCGGCCCACCCCACGGCCGCCGCTCCCAGGGTGTCGGCGAGCGTCGGCGCGACGCCGAGGACGACGGGACTGGTGGCGAGAGACCGCGGGGTGCTGTCGACCCGCCGCGCGTCGATCAGCGGCGCCGCATCCGCCGAGGTCGCCGGGATCCACAGCGACGGACGAGGACCGGCCGCCGCGTCGTACGGATCGGCCGCGAGGGCCGCTGCCGCGACGTCCGACGCCGTCTCGGTCACCGTCGTGGTGACGCAGTGATCGCGCACCACCGGCGCCGTGGCGTCCCACGCCGCGGCGACCGTACGCACGGCGTCGGCGATGTCGGGATCGGCCGTGACGGCCAGCACGGCGTCACCCTCCACACAGGCCTTCGCGGCCTGCTCACCCTCGTCGGTGATCCGATCGCGCAGGGCGAACCAGCCCAGGACGGCCGCGACGAGCAGCACGAGAACGACGACGACCACGACGGGTCCGCGGCTCACACCGCGACGACCACCCGACGTGGACGCGGTGCGACGATGCTCTCCCACCCTCGGGACCCGTCCTCTCTCGTGCTGCTCCCGGCCTCCCTGTCAGGATGCCTGGTTCGCTGCCTTGTACTCGCGACGGCGCGCGTGGAGGATCGGCTCCGTGTACCCGTTCGGCTGCCGGGTTCCCTCGAGGACGAGGTCCTTGGCGGCGTTGAAGGCGATGTTGGAATCCGAGTTCTCGGCGAGCGGTCGGTAGGTCGGGTCGTCGGCGTTCTGCCGATCGACCACCGGCGCCATGCGTGCCAGCGAGGCGACGACGTCCTGCTCGGTCACGATGCCGTGACGGACCCAGTTGGCCAGCAGCTGGCTCGAGATGCGCAGCGTCGCACGGTCCTCCATGAGCGCGACGTCCTCGATGTCCGGAACCTTGGAGCAGCCGACGCCGTGGTCGATCCACCGGACGACGTATCCCAGGATCGACTGGCAGTTGTTGTCGAGCTCACGCTGCTTGTCCTCGTCGCTCCAGGAGGTGTCGGCAGCCAGTGGGATCTCGAGGATGTCGTCGACCGTGGCGCGGCGAGCCTTCGCGATCTCCTCCTGGCGGGCGAAGACGTCGACCTGGTGGTAATGGGTGGCATGCAGCGTGGCCGCGGTGGGCGACGGGACCCACGCGGTGTTCGCACCCGCGCGCGGGTGACCGATCTTCTGCTCGAGCATGTCGTGCATCAGATCGGGCATCGCCCACATTCCCTTGCCGATCTGCGCCTTGCCCTCGAGGCCCGCCGCGAGACCGGTGTCGACGTTCCAGTCCTCGTAGGCGGCGATCCACTTCTGCTTCTTCATCTCGGCCTTGCGCACGACGGCTCCGGCCTCCATGGAGGTGTGGATCTCGTCGCCGGTCCGGTCGAGGAAGCCGGTGTTGATGAACACGACGCGTTCCTTCGCCGCGAGGATGCAGGCCGCGAGGTTGACCGTCGTGCGACGCTCCTCGTCCATGATGCCGACCTTGAGGGTGTTGCGGGGGAGGCCCACGACGTCCTCGACCCGCGCGAACAGCTCGTTCGTGAAGGCGACCTCGTCGGGACCGTGCATCTTGGGCTTCACGATGTAGAGCGAGCCGGTGCGGCTGTTGCTCAGCGCGACGTCGTCTCGCAGGCTGTGCTTGCCCGTCAGGGATGTCATGACGGCATCGAGAATGCCCTCGGGGATCTCGTTGCCGTCCTTGTCGAGGATCGCATCGGTGGTCATCAGGTGCCCGACGTTGCGGACGAACAGAAGCGACCGGCCGTGCAGCACGAGTTCGGAGCCGTCCAGAGCGGTGTAGACGCGATCCGGATTCATGGTGCGGGTGAAGGTCTTCCCGTTCTTCGACACCTCCTCGGCGAGATCGCCGCGCATGAGGCCGAGCCAGTTGTGGTAGCCGAGCACCTTGTCGTCGGCGTCCACGGCGGCGACGGAGTCCTCGAAGTCCATGATCGCGGTGACCGCGGACTCGAGCAGCACGTCCTTCACGCCCGCGGCGTCGGTGCTGCCGATGGGACTCTCGGCGTCGATCTGCAGTTCGAAGTGCAAGCCGTTGTGGACGAACAGGATTCCGGTCGGTGCGGACGGCTCACCCGTGTAGCCGAGCAGCGAGTCCGGTGACGCGAGACCGACGGTGTCGCCGGAGGACAGGGTGACCGCCAGGGCGGACCCGTCGACGACGTACGACGTGGCGTCCGCGTGCGAGCCGGACGTCAGCGGCACCGCGTCGTCGAGGAACGTGCGAGCCCACGCGATGACCTTGTCGCCGCGCACCTTGTTGTAGCTGGTGCCCTTCTCCGCGCCGCCGTCCTCGGAGATGGCGTCGGTGCCGTAGAGCGCGTCGTACAGCGAGCCCCACCGGGCGTTGGAGGCGTTGATGGCGAAGCGTGCGTTGAGGACGGGGACGACCAGCTGCGGGCCGGCCGTCGTGGTGATCTCGGTGTCGACGCCCTCGGTCGTGATCGCGAACGCGGCAGGCTCGTCCTGCAGGTACCCGATCTCCTTCAGGAACGCCTTGTACTGCGCGCGGTCGTAGCCGGCTCCGGGGTGCTCGGAGTGCCAGGCGTCGAGCTTGCCCTGGATCTCGTCGCGGGCCTCGAGGAGCGCCCGGTTACGGGGCGCGAGATCCTCGAGGAGGGACTGCACACCCGCCCAGAACGCATCCTGATCCACACCCGTGCCGGGCAGAGCCTGCTTCTCCACGAACTCGTGCAGCACTGCCGCCACCTGCAGATCGCCGACCTGGACGCGTTCCGTCATCACAGCCCCTCACTTGACTCTCGCCTGTCGCGGCGTCGTGCCGCGCTGGATCGCCCCGATGTTACCCAGTGGTAGTGCGGAGCCCACCGGTGGTGGCGCGCGGGACGATCACGAGCAGGAATACCTGCGACCCCCACGGCGTCGTACTCGCCATGACGACATCGACGACTTCCCGCCCCGCCGACGCGAGCGGCACCTTCCTGCTCGGTGGAGACCTCGAGATCACCCGGCTCGGTTACGGCACCATGCAGCTGCCCGGAGAAGGCGTCTGGGGGCCGCCGCGTGACCGCGACGAGGCGATCCGCGTGCTGCGGCGATCGGTGGAGCTGGGCGTGACCTTCTTCGACACCGCAGACAGCTACGGCCCGGAGGTGGCCGAGGACCTGCTCGCCGAGGCGCTGCGTCCCTACGCCGACGACATCGTGATCGCGACCAAGGCCGGGCTCACCCGGCAAGGCCCCGGGCAGTGGACCCCGGTCGGTCGTCCCGCATACCTCCGCCAGCAAGCCGAGTTGTCGCTGCGCCGTCTCGGTGTGGACCGCATCGACCTGTTCCAGCTGCACCGCATCGACCCGGACGTCGCGCTCGAAGATCAGGTCGGCGAACTGAAGGCGCTGCAGGACGAGGGCAAGATCCGGCACATCGGCCTCAGCCAGGTGTCCGTCGAGGAGGTGACACAAGCACAGAGGATCGCTCCGATCGTGTCCGTCCAGAACCTCTTCAACCTCACGGACCGCTCCTCCGAGGAGCTCCTCGACTGGTCGGCCGAGCAGAACATCGGCTTCATTCCGTGGTTCCCGCTCGCCACCGGAAAGCTCACCGGGGA
The DNA here is from genome assembly GCF_019836105.1 of Rhodococcus sp. BP-316. NCBI lineage: Bacteria > Bacillati > Actinomycetota > Actinomycetes > Mycobacteriales > Nocardiaceae > Rhodococcus > Rhodococcus sp. BP-316. The sequence continues at coordinate 44,389 of NZ_JABUEE010000001.1, forward strand.
GGGCAGCCCGCTGACGGAGCTGGCCCAGCGGCACGGCGTCTCCGCGTCGCAGCTCGCCCTCGCGTGGCTGTTGCGTCGATCCCCGGTGATGCTGCCGATTCCCGGAACGTCGTCGGTGTCCCACCTCGAGGACAACGTCGCCGCCGCGAGCATCGAGCTCAGCGACGAGGAGTTCGCCGAACTCTCGGCCGTGGGCGTCTGACCCGAACGGTCAGCGCAGATCAGCGAGCAGGCCGCCGATCGCGACTCGCAGAGCGGCGCCTCGTTCCGCGATCGCCGACTGGGCGCGCACGTACTCGGCGCGCCCGGTCGGGGTCTCGACACGCACGGGGGAGTAGCCGTACGCCGTGAGGTCGTACGGGCTCGCCCGCATGTCCAGTTCACGCGCCGTCATCGACAGCGCGAAGCAGTCGAGCAGCAGTTCGGACGGCAGCAGCGGTCCGAGCTTCGCCACCCACTTGTACAGATCCATCGAGGCGTGCAGGCAGCCCGGCTGTTCCGTCAGGAGCCGGTGCTCCGGCGTCAGCTCGAGCGCGTTCCGCGGGACCGCGTCCGGGGTGAAGAAACGGAACGCGTCGTAGTGGGTGCAGCGCAACGGCATCGACTCCACCACCGCGTCGGTGCCGTCGTGACCGAGGCGCAGCGGCACGTCGTGACGCAGAGCCTCGTCCCCGCCGCGGTAGACCATCGCCCACTCGTGCAGACCGAAGCAGCCCAGCTGCGCGGGGCGGGTGGCCGTCCGGCCGATCAGGGTGCTCACGAACTCGATCGCGGACGACCGCCGGTCGAGGAACTCGGACGACACCGTGACGCCGGGTCGCCCGCCCACGGCGACGTCCACGTACCCGGAGCGTCCGCGGTAGTCCTCGATGCCCGGCCCGGTCAGTACCGAGCCGTGACCGGGGTGCCACCGGCGCAGATGGCCCGGCTTGAGGCTGTAGTAGGTGAAGAGGAAGTCGAGCACCGGATGCGGCTCGCCGACCGCGCGCCGCTCCAGATAGGCACCGATCATCTCGTCCACCCGCTCGCCGTGAGCGAGCCGCCGAGGATGCCACGCGTCCGGTCCGAGAACGACGAGATCGGTGTCCGACACGACGGACGTCACGGCGCGTCGGGCCCGGGGACGACGTCCTCCACGAGGTGGGTGCCGTCGCGCACCGTGCCGACGAACTCCTCGACGAGGTCCTCGAGAGCGACGATGCCGATGGTGCCCCTGCCCGTCTCCACCACGGCGCCGAGGTGACTGCGTCGGCGGCGGAGACCGGCCAACGCCTCGTCGAGAGGGGTGCGTGCGTCGATGATCGGCAGAAGGCGGACGTCCGAGCGCGGGATGATGGTCTCCGAGTCGGCCAGCGGGTCCGCCATCAGATCGAGGACGTCCTTGATGTGGAGATACCCGATCATGCCGTCGGTCTCGTCGCGGACCGGGTACCGCGAGAAACCGGTCTCGCGGACGGCCTCCTCGATCGCACCCAGCGTGGGTCCCTTGGGTCCGCAGACCACCGTGCGGGCCTTGTCCAGCGGGATGAGGACCTCCCGCACGGTGCGACCCGACGTCTCGAGAGCCTGCGTCAGCCGGCGGTGCTCCTCCTCGTCGATGAGTCCCTCCGAGCGGGACTCGCCGATCATGTCGGAGAGCTGGTCCGCCGACACCGACGAGTCCAGCTCGTCCTTCGGCTCGACGCGCAACAACCGCAGTGTGCCGTTGGCGCACAGGTTGTAGAAGGAGATCAGCGGCTTCGCGACACGTAACCACCACAGATGCACGGGCACCAGCAACATCGCCGTCGCTTCCGGTCCGGCGATCGCGATGTTTTTCGGCACCATCTCGCCGATGAGGATGTGCAGGATCACCACGATGCCCAGGGCGAGGGCGAACCCGATGGGGTGCAGCAGGGAGTCGGGTACGCCGAGCAGCTCGAACGGACGCTCGATCAGGTGGGCCACGGCGGGTTCCGCCACGCGCCCGAGCAGGATCGAGCAGATGGTGATGCCGAGCTGCGCGGCCGCGAGCATCATCGACAGGTTCTGACCGGCCTCGATGACCGTCTGAGCCCGCTTCTTGCCCTGCACCACCAGACTCTCGAGGCGGTCGCGGCGTGCCGAGATCAGAGAGAACTCGGCACCGACGAAGAAGGCGTTGAGGAGCAGGAGGACGACCGCGAGGCCGACGGCGAGAAGGTCACCCATCGAGGGCCTCCCGGTCGTGCTCGCGGACGGTCTCGGCGCGCAGCCGGGTGATCTCGTCCTCCGCGGCCGGGCGTACGAGGATCCGGTCGATCCGGCGCCCGTCCATCGCGTCCACGCGCGCGACCCAGCCGCCCTCGTCGGACTCGAGGTCTCCGCTCGGGGGCGGCAGGATGACCTGGTCGCCGGCGTCGGGGATGCGTTCGAACTGCGTCAACACCAGGCCACCGAGGGTGTCGTACTCGCCCTCGGGTGCCGCGTACCCAGTGAACTCGGTGACCTCGTCGATGCGCAGGAGTCCGGAGCAGAGCCACCCGTCGGCGACGCGTTGGACGTCGACCTCGCGGGTGTCGTGCTCGTCGCGGACGTCGCCGACGATCTCCTCGATGAGGTCCTCCATGGTGACGATGCCCGCGGTGCCGCCGTATTCGTCCACCACGATGGCGACCTGCATGCCGTCGGCGCGCACCCGTTCCATGACGGTGTCGCCGTCCAGGCTCGAGGGGACGTTGGGAACACGCTGCGCGAGGGAGCTGACCGTCGTTCCGGCGCGACGCTCGGCGGGCACGGTGAACGCGTGCTTGATGTGAACGACGCCCACGGTGTCGTCGAGGTCGCCGTTGACGACGGGGAACCGGGAGAACCCGGTGCGGGCCGCGGTGTCGATGAGGTCGGCGACCGTGTCGTCCGCGGCGAGGGTCTCGATCTTCACGCGGGGGGTCATCAACTCCTCCGCCGTGCGCTCGCCGAACTGCAGCGAGCGGTCGACGAGGAGAGCGGTGCGCTGGTCGATGGAGCCGTGTTCCGCGGAGGAGCGCACCAGCGACCCGAGTTCCTGGGGCGAGCGCGCCGAACGCAGTTCCTCCGCGGGCTCGACGCCGAGGCGGCGGACCACCCAGTTCGCGGAACCGTTGAGACCGTTGATGGCCCAGCGGAAGACGAGGGAGAATCCTGCCTGCAGGCCGGCCGTCGCCCGCGCCACCTTCATCGGATTGGAGATGGCCATGTTCTTGGGCACCAGCTCGCCGAACACCATCGACGCCGACGTGGCGATGACGAGCGCCAGCACCAGTGACACGGCGCCGGCGAGCGAGTCGGACGCACCGAGTGCCGTGGCGGCGGGGGTGATGAATCGCGCCAGCACCGGTTCGGCGATGTAGCCGGTGATCAGCGTGGTGATGGTGATGCCGAGCTGCGCACCGGAGAGCTGGAACGACAGCGTCCTGTGCGCGTGCTGGACCTGGCGGGAGCGCATGTCACCGTCGCGGGCCGCCGCGTCGACGGTGCTGCGTTCGAGTGCGGTGAGGGAGAACTCCGCGGCGACGAAGATCGCCGTTCCCGCCGTCAGCGCGACGAAGCCCACGAGGGACAGGATCGGAACGAGAACGGTCACGAGGGACTCACCTCGCTGCGACTCGAGGTGGTCGTCGGGGAAGCGCCGGGTGAGCCCGGCGACCTAGAGGAGCCCTCCGGAGAGAGACCGCCGGACGACTCCCCGTCGGGGGAGGGGCGGTCTCGGGACGGTCGGTCCGGGGACGGAGTGCCGGACCCGGGGGTCGGCGTCGTCGTGGGTGCCTCGGGCACCGGTGTCCTTCCTGTCGTGTGGCGTTCGCGTGGAGGCGACGCCTGCGCCGCAGAATCGGCGCGTGTCACAGCGGTACCCGCTCGGGGGCGCCGCTATCGCACACATCGTATCGTCGCCGACCCGGAATCACCGAGTCGGCGGCGTGAGCACGAGTGCGGCCGAGATCACCAGCCGGACGGGAGCGGCCGCCCCTCGGCGAAGCCCGCCGCAGACTGGATGCCGAGCACGGCATCCCGATGCAGCTCCTCGAGCGAGCGCGCACCGGCGTACGTGCAGGTGCTGCGCACACCCGCGCAGATGTGATCGATGAGGTCCTCGACACCGGGCCGCTCCGGATCGAGGCGCATCCGCGAGCTGGAGATGCCTTCCTCGAACAGGCCCTTGCGCGCCTGGTCGAACGCACTGTCCGCCGCGGTGCGTGCGGCCACGGCTCGCTTCGACGCCATGCCGAAGCTCTCCTTGTAGGCCACCCCGGCGGCGTCGACGCGGAGATCTCCGGGCGACTCGTGGGTGCCGGCGAACCAGGACCCGATCATGACGTTGGAGGCACCCGCAGCGACGGCGAGCGCGACGTCGCGGGGATGTCGGACCCCGCCGTCGGCCCACACGTGCTTGCCCAGCTCGCGCGCCGCGGCGGCGCACTCCTCGACGGCCGAGAACTGCGGGCGGCCCACGCCGGTCATCATGCGGGTGGTGCACATGGCGCCGGGGCCCACACCGACCTTGACGATGTCCGCGCCGGCCTCGATCAGGTCACGGGTACCTGCTGCTGACACGACGTTGCCGGCGACCAGGGGCACGCCCAGATCGAGCGCCGCGACGACGGCCAGCGCATCGAGCATCTTCTGCTGGTGGCCGTGGGCGGTGTCGAGCACCAGGACGTCGGCCCCGGCCTCGACCAGGGCGGCGGCCTTCGCGCCCACGTCACCATTGATGCCGACGGCGGCGGCGATGCGCAGGCGTCCGTCGGCGTCGGTGGCGGGCCGGTAGATGCCGGCGCGGAGCGCACCGGTGCGGGTGAGCACTCCCGCGAGTGCGCCGTCCGGTCCGGTCAGCACGGCGAGGTTCTCGTGCCGGGCCTCGAGCTGCTCGAAGATCTCGCGGGGACTCGTGTCCACGGAGGCCGTCACGAAGTCCTTGTCCATCACCGTCGAGAGGCGCGCGAAGCGATCGACGTCCGTGCACGCCGCCTCGGAGACGATGCCCACGGCCGTGTCACCGTCCACGACCACGACGACGCCGTGGGCACGCTTGGGCATGAGGGCGAGAGCGTCGGAGACCGAGTCCTCCGCCGTCAACACGACCGGGGTGTCCGCCACCAGGTTCCGGCTCTTGACGAAGGAGACCGTCTCGGCGACGGCCGCGGTCGGCAGGTCCTGCGGGATGACGACGATGCCGCCGCGTCGCGCGACCGTCTCCGCCATCCGGCGGCCGGCCACGGCGGTCATGTTGGCGACGACGATGGGAATGGTGGTCCCTGAGCCGTCGACACTCGCCAGATCGACGTCGAAACGGGACGTGACCGTCGTGTGGTTCGGGACGAGGAACACGTCGTCGTACGTCAGGTCGTAGGGCGGGCGCTGGTCGCGAAGGAAATGCACGGGACGCCAGCGTACGCGACCGACGGATATATCTTGCGGCGGCGACGTCGAGGGTGGGTCAGACAACCGGGACGGCGTCGTCCGCGCGCCCCTGCTCCCGCGAGAGAACCACGGTGGTCACGATCATGACGATCACGGCGGAGGCGACGACCACGCCGCGCAGTCCGTCGAGGCGGAGCCGTTCGTCGAGCACCACGATGCCGAGGAACACCGCCGCCAGCGGCTCGCACACGGTCACCGCCGGCAGCGACGCCGCGAGCGGACCGGCCTGGAAAGCACGCTGCTGCAGGTAGAAGCCCGAGACTCCCGCGGCGATCAACGCGTACGTCTGCCACGCGGTGAGGGCGCCGAGCAGATCGGACTCCACCAGGTCGGTGACGTACTTGGTGAACGCGACGGCGACGCCGAACAGCAGCCCACCGCCGACTCCGAGCAGCAGCGCCGCACGACCGGGCTCGCGCGTGAGCACACCGGCGACGGCGCCGACCAATGCCACCGCCACCACGGCGGCCAACGGCAGTGCCCACACCGACAGCGGCGCGTCGGCGGTGCCCTCGGTGGGGTCGCCGACCGCGACGAACGCCACCAACGCGACCGTGAGACCCACGGCCGAGATCCAGGTGGCGCGCCGCATCCGCAGACCGGAGTACTTCGCGGCGAGGGGAAGCGCGAACAGGAGCATGCTGACGAGCAACGGCTGCACCACGGACACCGACCCGACGGCCAGGGCCGCCACCTGCACCAGGTATCCGCCCAGGTCGCCGACCACCCCGGCCCACCACCGCGGGCTGCGCACGAGACCCGAGATCAACGAGTCCCCGTCCGCGACCGCCGACGCCGCCGTCTGCTGAGCGACGGCGGCGCAGGCGAAGAGAAATGCCGCGACGAGCGAGAGCCCGACCGCGAGCACGGACGAACTCACGGCGGAGGTCAGGCCTCGATCTCGGACCGGTCCTCGCTCCACAGGGTGTGGAACTTGCCGTCGGCGTCGATGCGCTCGTAGGTGTGCGCTCCGAAGAAGTCGCGCAGACCCTGCGTCAGCGCGGCGGGCAGACGTTCGGCGCGCAGTCCGTCGTAGTACGACAGGGCGGAGGCGAAGCCGGGCACCGGGATTCCGAGGAGTGTCGCGGTGGACACGACGCGACGCCAGCTGTCGACGGCGTTCTCGACGGCGTCACGGAAGTACGGCGCCAGCAACAGCGCGGGCAGTTCCGGGTTCTCGTCGTAGGCGTCCTTGATGCGGTTCAGGAACCGGGCCCGGATGATGCATCCTCCGCGCCAGATGGTGGCGAGATCGCCGGGGTGCAGATTCCAGTCGTACTCGGCCGAACCGGCGGCGATCTGATCGAAGCCCTGCGAGTAGGCGACGACCTTGGAGGCGTACAGCGCGGAACGGATGTCCTCGGTGAAGGTCTCGATGTCCTCGGGCTTCGCCGAGAGCGTTCCCGACGCCAGACCCTTGGACGCCTCGCGCTGGCCGCGCGCGCCCGAGAGTGCTCGGGCGAACACCGCCTCGGCGATGCCGGTGACGGGGACTCCGAGATCCAGCGCGGACTTGACGGTCCAGCGACCGGTGCCCTTCTGCTCGGCGGCGTCGACGATGACGTCGACCAGCGGCTTCCCGGTCTTCGCGTCCTTGTGGGCGAGCACCTGCGCGGTGATCTCGACGAGGTAGCTCTCGAGGTCGCCCTCGTTCCACTGGCGGAAGACGTCGGCGACCGCGTCCGGATCCATGCCCAGCGCGTCGCGCAGCAGGTTGTAGGCCTCACCGATGAGCTGCATGTCGGCGTACTCGATGCCGTTGTGCACCATCTTCACGAAGTGCCCGGACCCGTCGGGGCCGATGTGGGTGCAGCACGGGGTGCCGTCCACGTGTGCCGAGATCGACTCGAGCAGGGGCCCGACCGACTCGTACGACTTCGCGGGGCCGCCGGGCATGATCGAGGGGCCGTTGAGTGCACCCTCCTCGCCGCCGGAGATGCCGGCGCCGACGAAGAGAAGGCCGCGGTCCTTCAACGAGGACTCGCGGCGGATGGTGTCCGTGTAGAGGGCGTTGCCGCCGTCGATGATGATGTCGCCCTCGTCCATGACGCCGGCGAGTTCCTCGATGACCGCGTCCGTGGGATCGCCGGCCTTGACCATGATGACGACCTTGCGTGGCTTCTCGAGGCTGGCCACGAAGTCCTCGATGCTCTCGGACGCGACGAAGGTGCCGTCACTGCCGTGCGCGTCGAGCAGAGTCTGTGTCTTGGAGTAACTCCGGTTGTGCACCGCGACCACGTGTCCGTGGCGGGCGAAGTTCCGCGCCAGGTTGGACCCCATTACAGCGAGGCCGGTGACACCGATCTGGGCGAGAGGTGAAGAATCCGAGGAAGTCATTCCCCCAGCTTTCCCTGCCCGGCCCCGACGCGAAAGTCGGGGCCGGACAAGGACGGGAGAGCTGTCAGTCGCGCGCGGTGCCCGCAGCACGGCTGCGGAACCCGCCGGTGCGCGAAGCCGTTGCGCCCGTGCGGTTCTCGTCCCGGCCCTTGTAGCCACCGGTGGACTCGCCGCCGCGGTAGCCGCCGGTGCGGTTCTCGTCGCGGCCCTTGTAGCCACCGCTCGACTCACCGCCGCGGTACCCACCCGTGCGGTTCTCGTCGCGACCCCGGTATCCGCCGGAGTCGCCGCCACGGTAGCCACCAGTGCGCGGGGATCCCGAGGCGCCGAAGCGCGAGGGGCCACTGGGACGCTCGCGACGCGGTGCCTCACGCACCGGCTCGCCGGACGGAGCCTTGGCTCCGGTGATGGAACCGAGCTCCACCGAACCGGGGGAGACGTCCACCGAGGTGACCTTCACCCCGGCCTGGCCGGTCAGCCGGCTGATGATGCGGCGCTGGTTGGGCAGCGCGATGGCGACGACGGTGCCCGCCGCACCGGCACGTGCCGTACGGCCGGCGCGGTGCATGTAGTCCTTGTGATCCGCGGGCGGATCGACGTGCACGACCAGGTCGATGCCGTCGACGTGGATGCCGCGTGCGGCGACGTCGGTGGCGACGAGCACGGGGGTGCGGCCGCTCTTGAAGCGGTCGAGCACGCGGGTGCGCTGGTTCTGAGCCTTGCCGCCGTGCAGCGACTCGGCGTGGATGCCGACTGCGCGCAGGCGATCGGTGATGCCGTCGCAGCCGAGCTTGGTGCGGGCGAACATGATGGTCCGGCCACCCTCGCGAGCGGCGATCTCGGACAGGACGATGTCCTTCTGTCCACGGCCGACATTGAGGATGTAGTGATCCATCGACTCGACGGCGGCCTTGCTGTCACCGGTCGAGTGCTGGACGTGGTCGGCCAGGAACTGGCGGACCAACGACTGGACCTCGCGATCCAGCGTGGCGGAGAACAGCATGCGCTGGCCACCGTTCGCGGTCTGTCCGAGGATGTCGCGCACCTCGGGCAGGAAGCCCATGTCGGCCATCTGGTCGGCCTCGTCGAGTGCGGTGATCTCCACTGCCTCGAGGACGCAGGTGCCCTGACGCAGGTGATCGCCGAGGCGTCCGGGGGTGGCGACGAGAACGTCGACACCGCGGCGGAGCTGATCGGCCTGACGACCGAACGGGGTGCCGCCGACGGCCGGACGCACGCTCAGTCCGAGGACGGTGGCGTAGGACTGCAGCGAGTCGACGACCTGGAAGGCGAGCTCGCGGGTGGGGACCAGCACCAGTGCGCGGGGACGCTTCGCGGCGGGCTTGGTACCGGTCGACGCCAGGCGGGCGAGCATCGGCAGACCGAACGCGAGCGTCTTGCCCGATCCGGTCTGTGCGCGGCCGAGAACGTTACGGCCGGCGAGGGCGTCGGTGATGGCCATCTTCTGGATGGGCGAGGGAACGGTGATGCCGTTCTTGGCGAGCGCCGCGACGATGGCCGCGGGAAGTCCGAGGTCGGAGAACGTGGTCTCGGACGCCTCGGGAGTGCTGGTGGCAGAAACAGAAACGGGGGTGGCGCTGGTCAACGCGGTGGTACCTCTCGGGGTTGCAGGCGCGTCGGTGCACAGCAACGATGAATCACCGCGCAGCGTGACGAGCCAGGGCACACATCACCTGGTCATCGATGCGCAAGCGGAGCTCGGGCGCAATGTGAGGTGTCTTGTCACCGGTACGACTCCGTGGCGTCCACGAGGGGACGGATCGGAGCGACGGCGAAATTTGTGCCATATCGACTAACGGATGGTTCTGATGAACCACGGGTAACACTACGCGACGAGTGGTGCCGATGCCGACTCGTGTGAGCCAGTAGTCACGAACCGTGTCGTGCGAGGCGCGTCAGCTCGGTCAACCACGGCACGGCGACGTAGATGGTCGGCACCACGAGGATGGCCGCCGACGCGAGATAGGCGAGAGTGGCGACACCCGGGGTGGAACCGGGAGTGGCCAACCGGCGCACCCGCACCAGCGTGCTCGGCCCACCCGCGGCCAGCGCTCCCCGCGGCGCCGATGATCCGGAGCAGGCCACGAGAGCGCGGGCGAGGGGACGAGGGCCCGTGACGCGCACCGCGGAATCGTCCGCGAGCAGCTCGACCAGCAGCTGCACCGACCCCAGCGCGGACCGGCTGCGCACGACGTGCGGGAACGCCTGGTTGACGGCCATGAACGCCTCGAGAACGAGATCGTGCCGCGCGCGCAGGTGGGAGCGTTCGTGGGTCAGGATGGCGGCCAGCTCGTCGTCGTCCAGGTTGGACAACGTGCCCTCGCTGACCACGACGCGTTGCCGCAGTCCGGGCAGGCAGTAGGCGATGGGGTCGAGGCTCTCGAGGACCCGCACGTCGGTTCCGTGGGCACTGGTCTCGCCCGCACTGCGATCGAGGATGTCGACCAGCGTGCGGTGTCGCGCACGCCGTCGTCGGGTCTTGATCGCCACCAGGGACGTGGCCCAGACGAGCCGCGCACCGATGACGAGGGTGATCGCGAGCACCGTCACGTAGAGGATCCACAGCGGGAGGCCGAGGGCGTCGATCTCGGCCGTCGGCGCCGTGGTGGGCCGACCGTCCGGTCCGGGGACGAGCAGCTGGCTCGCGATCGCGAGACCGGAACTGAAGGCCGAGAGCACCGCGGCGAGTGCGATCGCCTGCCACAGCACCAGGGCGGCGCGCGGTGTCCGGTGCGGCCACGTCGCACGGGACAGCATCGCGGGAACCGGTCCCGTCAGGATCAACGCGAGTACCGCGAAGACCAGTGCTGTCGGTGCGTTCATGTCCTCACCGTCGTGTGGGAGGGAGTGTCGAGGGTCGAGAGGTCAGGCGTTGGAGGAACCGTCGTCCTGCGTCTCCAGTGCCGCGAGGGCCTCCCGGAGTGCGGCGGCCTCGTCGGCGCCGACCCGACCCACGAAGTGGACCAGGGCAGCAGCGCGTCCGCCCGAGCGGTCGGCCTGCTGGAGGGCGTCGACCATGAGGCTGGCGACAAGCTCTTCGCGCCCATGTACCGGAGCGTACCGATGCGCGCGGTCGTCCCGCTGCTGGGTGACGAGCTTCTTCTTCGCCAGACGCTGCAGGACCGTCATGACCGTCGTGTACGCGAGCTCACGCTTCGACGCCAGTGCCTCGTGGACCTGACGGACGGTCTGCGGCTCCGAACTCGACCACAAATGTTCCATCACTGCTCGTTCGAGATCGCCCAGGCCTGCCATTCGTCAGATGATACGGCCACTCCGACGCAAATGCGTACTACACGATGTAGCAGCGGGTCGTCGCACGTCGGCGCGCGTCCACCGGCGCGGAAACACGCGTCGAGAACTACTGCGCGACTACTGTTGCGCCGTGGCATTCGTCGACACGTCGTTGGTCAGTGGACCGGTCCCGATCGTCGTCACGGTCGTCGGAGTGCTCGGGCTCGTCTGGCTCGTGCTCGCGCGGCGTCGGCGGCACCTCACCCGCGCCGTCCCGGTGGCCGTCTCGGTGGCGGCCGTCCTCACGGTGGCGGCGTGGTTCGGCATCGAGAAGATCTGGCGGGTCTTTCCCGATCCCGTCGAGACGTCGGTCTACGTCTGGGTCGGTCTCGGAGTCCTGGGTCTGTTCCTCCTCGTACCGCGGATGCTGGCCGCGACACGGTGGTGGACCCGCGTGGTGACCGTGATCGCGACGGTGGCCGTGGTCGCGACGTCCGCGCTGCAGGTCAACCTGGTCTTCGACGCCTACCCCACCGTCGGTACCGCCCTGGGGATCTCGTCCGTGCAGGAAGTGGACGTCGACGACGTCACCGGCCGCACAGCGGACCCGATCACCGGTACACCTCTCGCGAGCGTGTGGACCGCCCCCGCCGACATGCCGACCGGTGGTCGCATCCTGGACACGCCGATCCCGGGCACGGAGTCGGGTTTCTCCGCTCGGAACGCGAAGGTCTACCTGCCGCCCGCGTACTTCACCGCACGCCGGCCGCTGCTGCCCGTCCTCGTGCTGCTCGCCGGCCAACCCGGAGCGCCCGACGACTGGCTCACCGGCGGCCGGTTGGTCCAGACGATGGACGCCTACGCCGCCGATCACGCAGGTCTCGCACCCGTCGTGGTGGTGGCGGACGCGACCGGGTCCACCATCGCCAATCCGCTCTGCGTCGACTCTCCGCTCGGCAACGTGGCGTCCTATCTGGCGAAGGACGTGCCGGCGTGGGTGAACGCGACCCTGCAGGTGGACACCGATCCGGCGCACTGGGCGATCGGCGGGCTCTCCTACGGCGGTACCTGCGCCATGCAGATGACCACCAACTATCCGCAGCTCTATCCGACCTTCCTCGTTCTCTCGGGGCAGCTCGAACCGACGTTGGGGGACAAGCAGCGCACGCTGGACGCGGCGTTCGGCGGAAGCGAGGCCGCATTCGAGGCCGTGAACCCGATGAACCTCATGGCCACACGCCAGTACCCGACCAGCGCCGGCGCCTTCGTCGTCGGCGCCAGTGATCCCGATTACCAGAACTCGGCGAAGCAGCTGCTCGCCGCCGCACAGAAAGCCGGAATGGACGTGCGTTATGCCGAGGTCCCGGGTGGACATAGTTACGAGACGTGGTCTGCGGGCCTGAAGCTGGAGCTGGACTGGCTCTGCACCCGGCTGGGGTTGACGTCGTGACCGATCCGTCCGCCGCAGGATCTTCTGCACCGGGCCCGGTCGCCCGTGCGCGGACCGACATCGCCGCGTGGTGGGGACGAACCCGTCGTCAGGGCGCACGGTTGTGGTCCACGATCGCCTACGGCGCCAAGGGGGCTCCGGTCAGCCTGGCACTGCTGGCCGTCATGTGGCTGGGGTTGGTCGTACTCTCCCTCACCACGCGCAGCTATCGCAGCTTCCTCGACCACCACACCGCGCTGGGCATCGTTCCGATCGAGAACCTGCGGCTCTGGACCCCCGTCACGTCGGGGCTGTTCGCCGTGGGGGTGGCCGCCTTCGTCGTCGCCACCGCGTTGTTCCTCGTCGTGGCCGCGCCGATCGAGCACCGGATGGGTACCCGGCGCTTCGCGGTCGCCGTCCTGGTGACCCAGGTGGGCGGCTCGCTGCTGGGTCTCGCGCTGGCCGCTCTCGGGCAGTTGCTCGACGAGGGGTGGGGCTTTCAGCTCCATCTCGGTGTCACCTCGGGCCCCACGGCCTGGATCCTCGGCACGCTGATGGTGGCCAGCGCGAACATGGGAACGCTCTGGCGTCGGCGGGTGCGGGTGGGCCTCGTGGCGCTGACCGTCGTGATGGCCCTGTTCGGTGGCCATCTCGCCGACATCACCGCGCTCGGCTCGGTCGTGGTCGGTGCAGTGGCGGGTCCGTTGATCGTCGGACGATCCTCTCGCGCGACTCATCTCGCCGGTACCCGCCGCGAGGGTCGGGTGCTGGTGGCCCTCATCGTCGCCGCGTCCGCGATCGGCCCGATGATCGCTGCCTTCTCGCCCAATGCGGTGGGCCCGTTCGCCGTCCTGCGCGAACTGTTCCGCAGCCAGGAGTGGACGCTCGACGAGGTGAACCTGGTCTGTGGTGCAGATCCGGGGTCCACCGACTGCCGACGCGGGCTGCTCGATCTCCGACTCGGCGGAGTGGGACCGGTGCTGGCCAGCGTCATGCCCTCGGTCTATCTGCTGGTCCTCAGCGACGGACTGCGCCGCGGGCGTCGGTTCGCCTGGATCGGTGCGATGGTCTCGCAGGTCGTGCTGCTGGCCCTCGCGCTCGCCAACTACCTGATCCGCTTCGCCGATCTGGACAACGGCGACACGCTGTTCTACGGCGTCGCAGATCCGACGCTCTACCGCACCGCCGTCCCGTTCGTCGTCCCCCTGGCGGTCATGGCACTGCTGGTGGTCACGCGCAGGAACTTCGACGTGTCCGCGCCTGCCGGTACTTACACGCGACTGTGGGCCACCGTGGTCGGGGCCGGCGCGGTTCTCGCCGTTCTCTACGTCGCCGTCGGCGCGCTGATCCGGTCCGGCTTCGACGGCAGCCCGGGAGTGCTGACGCTGCTCGGCGACTTCCCGCAGCGCCTCGTGCCCCCGGTTCTGCTGCAGTGGTTCGACCCGCCCTTCCTGCCGACGAGCTGGCTCGCCACCGTGCTCTACGAATGGACGGGCATCGTGTTCTGGGCGGTGCTGGTCGTCGCGACCGCGGGATCGTTCGTGAGACCGGCGTACGGCGTGGAGACCGACGCCACCGAGCGCGCCCGGGCGGTGCTGACGAGCAGCAGCGGCAGCGCCCTGTCCTGGATGACGACGTGGCGCGGCAACCGGTACTGGTTCTCGCCCGACGGTCACAGTTACGTCGCGTTCCGGGTGATCTCGGGTATCGCCCTCACCACCGGCGATCCGGTGGGTCCGCCCGCGGACCGGGAGGCGGCCATCGTCGGCTTCTCCGAGTACGCCGCCGCGAACGGATGGTCGCCCTGCTTCTACTCGGTGACGCCGGACGTCGCGGCGATCACCGGCGCTCTGGGCTGGGAGAGCATCCAGGTGGGGGAGGAGACCGTGCTCCCGCTCGCGGATCTCGCCTTCACGGGCAAGAAGTTCCAGGACGTCCGCACCGCGGTGAACCGGGCGAAGAAGGCCGGTGTCGAGGCCGAGTGGATCTCGTTCCCGACGGCGCCGCTGGCGATCACGGACCAGATCACCGCGATCTCCGAGGAATGGGTCGCCGACAAGGGCATGCCCGAGATGGGCTTCACGCTCGGCGGCCTGGACGAGGTCGACGATCCGCAGGTCCGGTGCCTCATCGCCGTGGACGAGCAGCGCACCGTGCACGGCATCACCTCGTGGATGCCGGTGTACCGCGACGGCGTCGTCGTGGGCTGGACCCTGGACTTCATGCGCCGTCGGTCCGAGGGCTTCCGGCCCGCGATGGAATTCCTCATCGCGTCCGCCGCACTGTCCCTGCAGGAGGAGGGCGCGCAGTTCCTCAGTCTGTCGGGAGCGCCGCTGGCCAAGGTGGGCGATCCGACCGAGGACACGGCGCAGACGTCGACACTCTCGGGGATGCTCGAGCGTCTGCTCGACGTCGTGGGCCGCACGCTCGAACCGGTCTACGGCTTCCGGTCGTTGCTGGCGTTCAAGTCGAAGTTCCAGCCGGTGTACGAGCCGATGTACATGACGTTCCCCGATCCGGCTGCGCTACCGAGCATCGGCAACGCCATCGGACGGGCCTACCTGCCGGACGTGTCCTTCGGTCAGAGTGTCCGGCTCGTGAAGACGATGATCGACCGCTGACCGTCAGGCCGGTCGGATGCCGGCGCCCGCCCGGACGTGGCGGGTGCCGATGGGCACGATCAGCGGACGATCGGAGACCGGGTCGTCGATGACGGCCGCGGACAGGCCGAAGACGTCGAAGAGCATCTTCTCGGAGATGACCTCGGACGGCGTACCGCTGGCGACGATCGCTCCCTCGTGCATGACCACGAGACGGTCGCTGTAGCGGACGGCCAGGTTGAGGTCGTGCAGCACCATCACCACGGTCCGGCCCATCTCGTCGTGCATCCGGTCCACCAGGTCGAGGACCTCGATGGAGTGCGCGAGATCGAGGTAGGTGGTCGGCTCGTCGAGGAGCAGGACGTCGGTGCCCTGCGCCAGTGCCATGGAGATCCAGGCACGCTGGCGCTGTCCTCCCGAGAGCTGGTCGACGGGACGTTCGGCGAGATCCTCGATACCGGTGAGCTTCAGCGCACGCGCCACCTCGGACTCGTCGTCGCGGGACCACTGCCGGATCCAGGACTGGTGGGGATGGCGGCCTCGTGCCACCAGGTCCGCCACCGTCAGCCCCTCCGGGGCGATCGGTGACTGCGGGAGCACCCCGAGAGTGCGCGCGACGTCGCGGGTCTTCATGTGACCGATCGCCTTGCCGTCCAGCGTCACCTGGCCCTGGCGCGGGGACAGCAGGCGGCCGAGGGCGCGCAGCAGAGTCGACTTGCCGCAGCCGTTGGGTCCGATGACCGTCGTGACGACGCCGGTGTGGATCTCGAGGTCGAGCCCCTCGATGATGATGCGGTCGCCGTAGCCGACCGAGATGTTCTCCGCGGCGAGACGGTGCGGAGGTGTGGCTCCGGTGATCTCCGGATGCGCGTGCACGCTCATACTGTCGCCTTTCGGTTGACTCGGACCAGCAGATAGAGGAGGAAGGGTCCGCCGAGGACGGACGTGACGATGCCGACGGGGAGCTCGACCGGCAGAATCGTGCGCGCCACCAGGTCGGACCCCACCACGGTGACGGCGCCGGTGAGGGCCGAGGCGATCAGCGGAGGCTCGGCGCACCGGGTCAGCCGCAGGGCGATCTGCGGCGCGGCGAGGGCCACGAATCCGATCGGGCCGGCGACGCTCGTGGCGATGGCGGCCATCGCGACCGAGATGACGAGCAGGACGGCCTGGGACCGCTGCACGTCCACGCCCAGCGAGCGGGCGGTGTCCGGCCCGAGCCGCATGGCGGACAGTCGGAACGACATGATCACCGAGCCCGCTCCGAGAACGACCACGGCGGCGGTGACGGGCCACACCTGCGACCACGTGGCGCCGGACAGCGTCCCGGTGAGCCACAGCTGGGCGCGGGTGACGTCGGTGATGTCGGCATTGACCAACATCCAGCCGATCAGCGCGACCATCATGGCGTTGATCGCGATGCCCACGAGCACCAGCCGCATGCCCTGCACTCCGCCCCGCCACGACAACAGGTACACCAGCGCTGCGGTGAGCAGCCCGCCGACGAGAGCGGCGAGGGTCACGCCGAGCGTGGCGAACAGGCCCACGGCCGTACTGGTGCCGCTCAGGACGATCAGCGAGATGGCGGCGACGCTCGCGCCGGACGTGATGCCGAGAATGTCCGGGCTCGCGAGTGAGTTGCGGGTGATCGACTGCATCAACGCGCCGGAGACGGCGAGCGCGGCGCCGACGAGCGCGCCCGTGAGGGCACGCGGCAGGCGGAGGTCCATGACGACGAAACGCTCGATCCGCGAGCCGCCGCCCACCAACACGTTCACGACGTCCGGGATCGACAGCGGGTAGTCGCCGCGCCCGACGTTCAGACAGAACACGAGGAACAGCACGATCGCGAGGGCGAGGGTGACGAGCACCCTGGCGGGGCGACGCACCGTCGACAGCGGTCCCATGCGGAAGGCCGGGCGACCCGCCACCGACGGCGCGGTCGCCGCGGAACGGACGGTCGGGTGGGCGGTCACAGCGACACCAACGTCCGACGGCGTACCAGGGCGATGAAGAACGGCGCGCCGATCAGCGCGAGCACGATGCCGACCTGCAGTTCACCGGGCCGCACGACGACGCGACCGATGACGTCGGCGAGCACGAGCAGGACACCGCCCAGCGCGCCGGCGAACGGGAGCAGCCAGCGATAGTCCGGGCCGGTGATGGCACGCGCGATGTGGGGCACCACCAGTCCGACGAAGGCCACGGGCCCACACGCAGCGGTCGCCGCGCCGGTCAGGAGTGTGATGGCCACGATGCCGACGACGCGCGTGAGGGTGATGTTGGTGCCCAGTGAGCGGGCGACGTCGTCACCGAGGCTGATCGTGTTGAGGGCGGGCGTGCCCGCGACGGCGATGATCAGCCCGATGACGATGAACGGGAGCACTGTCCAGAAGATGTCCGGCCCGCGTCCCGAGACGGAGCCGACGACCCAGAACCGGTAGCTGTCGAGGGTGGTCTGATCGAGCAGCACCACCGCGTTGGTCATGGCCTGCAGGAAGAACGCGATCGCGGCTCCCGCGAGGGCCAACGACAGCGGGTTGGCCCGCGCCCCGCCCAGAGACGCGGTACCGAACACGACGATGCTGGCGGCGGCAGCGCCGGCGAAGGCGAACCAGAGGTAGCCACCGGGGGACGTGATGCCGAAGAGGTAGATCGCCATGACGACGAAGAAGGCGGCACCGGCGTTGAGGCCGAGCAACCCGGCATCGGCGAGCGGATTGCGGGTGTGGCCCTGGATCAGGGCGCCGGCGACACCGAGTGCGATGCCCACGACGAGTCCCAGGATCGTGCGGGGGAGGCGTAGCGACCGGACGATCACGTCGGTGTCGGTCCCGGTGGCGGAGAACAGCGCATGGAAGATCTCGGCGAAGGTGAGCGGCCGCGCACCGACGGCCACGCTCATGAGCGCGACGAGCACGATGGCGGCGACGAGGATGATCAGTCCGGAGGTGCGGCGTCGACGGGTCGCTGCCGAGGAGGTGTCCGGAGCGACCGGTTCGAAGTCCTCCGCGACCGCGACGGTGAGCCGGACCGTCTCGACACCGGGCTTCCGACGCAGCGTCAGCGCAGGTCGGACGCCCACCGCGTCACCGGTCTCGGCGTCCCGCAGCACGAGGGCGAACAGGGACTTTCCGACGCTCTGTCCGGCGCGACCGTCCCGGAACCCCCGGTTCCACACCAGCACACCCGCGGCCGCGAGCACCGCGATGACGCCGAAGACCGCGCGGTCGACCTGGCCGCCGCCGTTGTCGTCGGCGAGCGATCGGACGACGACGAGGCCGAGCACGAGGGGGAGCAGGACGACACCGACGTCGACCGCCGAGGCTGCCGCGACGGTCACCCGGCCGGGCGCCCGCCGATCCGCGTCGGCGATCGAGTAGTCGCGATCGGGACGAACCGTGGTGCCGGGCTCGGGGAGGTCGTTCGGGCCGGGGTGAGATGCGAGAGGTCCGGACGCGGTGTCGGTCACGCGGTCCTCCTCGATCGGTGTGGTGGTGTCTCTCATGGAAGGTTACGCAAGCCTAAGCAGTCGTGTGGCGGCGCGGTCTCGCGGTGATGCGAACCACACCCGGTTGTCTTCGATGTATTGGTTAGGCTTACCTTATGACTCGACCGGTCGCCTCGACCGGTCGGTGCGTGTCACCGTCCGGGCACCTGCAGACGAGGAGTTCCATCCGATGACAGTCACGATCGACACCGTCGTCTCACCGCACGATCGTCGAGCCGCGGTGTCCACCGCCTTCCGGCACACCATGACCGCTCTGCGACACCTCGATCCGGAGGCCCCCCGCGTGTACGCCGTCGCGGACATGGCCGAGCAGAGCAAGCGTCGCTGGTGGTCGTTCGCCACCGGGCTCGAGTCGGGCCGCTTCGAGGCCCTGCTGCGCCGGTCGTCGCTCGACCATCCGGACCCGCGTCGTGCGGTGGACCAGGTGGCGGCCGCACTCGTGCACGCGGTCGTGGGACGGTCGGCCGCGGCGTTCGTCGGATGTGGACGGGTGTGGGACCCCGGCCCCGAGAATCTCTGGATCCATCTCGACAGCGACGTGGGCATCGACTGGGCGGGCGTGCGGGACACCGCGCTGCGCTCGGTGTCCGGCTCGGGCGCGACCGCGGGAACGGTGGTCATGCCGTGCGACGAGGCGCTCGCGGCCTGGACCGCGCATCGCGCTGCTCGCTCGCTCGAGGTCGCCGCGGCAGGGTTGTCCGCGCTCGGTCCTCTGGACGTCACGCAGATGAGCCGCATCGTGGGCGAGTCGGTCCTCGGCGCCTCGGCACGAGTTCCGTTGCTGGGTGGCGTCTCTCGTGACGGCGGCTGGCGCAGGGGTCAGATGCTCCTCGATGCGTTCGTCGACGCGGGGTGGCGCGTTCGGTTACGGCGACCTGCGTGACTTAGGCAAGGCTATCCTGTAAAGTCTGAGCCACACGAACTTCGGATCGTGCCGACGTCCTGAGGGCTGCAGCGACGTCGGCGTCCGTGCCCCGGCGGGCCTCGCGACACACTGCGAGGCCCGCCGCTTCGTGTCCGTCCACGTGATTCACTGAACGCCATGAACGATGTGTCACCGTCGGTGTCGGACGAACTTCGAGAGCAGCTGGACAGCGGTTTCGGGAAGGTGCTGGGTCTGCAGTTCCGCGAACTGGGACCCGATCGGGTCACCGCGGAGTGGACCGTGCGCCCGGAACTCCTGCAGCCGTTCGGGATCGTGCACGGCGGCGTGCACTGCGCCGTCGTCGAGTCGCTGGCGAGCACGGCGGGCGCCCTGTGGTTGGGGGATCGCGGCCACGTCGTCGGAGTCAACAACACCACCGATTTCATCCGCGCCGCCCGCGAGGGCGTGCTCACCGCCGAGGCACTGCCCGTGCACCGCGGGCGGACCCAGCAGATCTGGACCGTCACCATCACCGATGCCGCGGACCGTCTCATCGCCCGCGGCCAGGTCCGACTGCAGAACATCGAGGACACGGGGCGGATCGGCGCGTCCTGACGCGCGTCCGGCGAGCGCGACGGCCGAGGTCGTGCCAGCATTGCCTGTCGCCGTCGTTCGCCGCGAAGGGAAGTGTCCCCCATGAGATTGTCTCCGCACGAGCAGGAGAGGTTGCTGCTCAGCTACGCCGCGGAACTGGCGCGTCGCCGGCAGCAGCGCGGACTCCGGTTGAACCATCCGGAGGCGATCGCGCTGATCACCGACCACCTGCTCGAGGGCGCACGCGACGGGCGGTCCGTGGCGGAACTGATGTCGTCGGGCCGTGAGGTGCTGACCCGCGCCGACGTGATGGACGGCATCCCGGAGATGCTGCACGAGGTGCAGGTGGAGGCCACGTTCCCGGACGGCACCAAGCTCATCACCGTTCATGACCCGATCTCGTGAAGGAGTACGCGTGATTCCCGGAGAGATCATCACCGAGGACGGGTCGATCGAGCTCAACGCCGGTCGTGCGTCGCTCACTCTCGACGTCGTGAACGACGGCGATCGGCCGGTGCAGGTGGGTAGTCACGTCCATCTCCCGCAGGCCAACGCCGCGCTGACGTTCGATCGCGTCGCCGCGCACGGGAAGCGCCTCGACATCCCGGCGGGCACCGCGGTGCGGTTCGAACCGGGTATCGCGCAGGAGGTCGTGCTCGTCGACATCGGCGGTCTCCGCGAGGTTCACGGCATCTCGCTCACCCCGCCCGGCGCACTGGACGACACGACACCCCGGGACGGTCACTGATGGCGTACCTCGATCGTTCGCGCTACGCGGAGCTGTACGGACCCACCACGGGTGACCGGATCCGCCTGGCAGACACCGATCTGCTGATCGAGATCACCGAGGACCGCAGCGGTGGGCCGGGTCTCGCCGGCGACGAGGCCGTGTTCGGTGGCGGCAAGGTGATCCGCGAGTCGATGGGACAGTCGCGGGCCACGCGGGCCGACGGTGCGCCCGACACGGTCATCACCGGTGTCGTGGTTCTCGACCACTGGGGCGTGATCAAGGCCGACGTCGGACTGCGTGACGGACGGATCGTGGCGCTGGGCAAGGCCGGGAACCCGGACACCATGCCGGGAGTGCATCCCGGTCTCGTCATCGGGCCGTCCACCGAGATCATCGCCGGCAACGGCAAGATCCTGACCGCCGGCGCCATCGACTGCCACGTGCACCTCATCGCCCCCCAGCTCATGGAGGAGGCGCTCGGCGGTGGCATCACCACCATCATCGCCGGCGGCACCGGCCCCGCCGAGGGCACGAAGGCGACCACCGTGACCCCGGGTGCCTGGCATCTGGCGCGGATGCTCGAGGCCATGGACGGGTGGCCGCTGAACGTGGCGCTGCTGGGCAAGGGCAACACCGTCTCACCCGACGCGATGTGGGAGCAGTTACGTTCCGGCGCATCGGGATTCAAGCTGCACGAGGACTGGGGCTCGACCCCGGCCGCCATCGACGCGTGCCTGCGGGTCTGCGACGAGGCCGGTGTGCAGGCGGCGCTCCACTCGGACACTCTGAACGAGGCGGGCTTCGTCGAGGACACCCTCGGCGCGATCGCCGGTCGCGGCATCCACTCGTACCACACGGAGGGTGCGGGCGGCGGGCACGCGCCGGACATCATCACGGTCGCCTCGCAGCCCCACGTGCTCCCGAGTTCGACCAACCCGACTCGGCCGCACACGGTCAACACTCTCGACGAGCATCTCGACATGCTGATGGTCTGTCACCACCTCAGCCCGTCCATTCCCGAGGACCTCGCCTTCGCCGAGAGCCGCATCCGCCCCTCGACCATCGCGGCCGAGGATCTGTTGCACGACATGGGTGCCATCTCGATGATCGGCAGCGACTCGCAGGCAATGGGACGCATCGGTGAGGTGGTCATGCGGACGTGGCAGACCGCACACGTGATGAAGAAGCGTCGTGGCTTCCTCGCCGGTGACTACCGTGCGGACAACAACCGCGCGATGCGGTACGTCGCGAAGTACACGATCTGCCCGGCCGTGGCGCACGGACTCGACGGCGAGGTCGGATCCGTCGAGCCCGGCAAGTTGGCCGACCTCGTGCTGTGGGAGCCGGCGTTCTTCGGCGTCCGGCCGCATCTGGTGATCAAGGGCGGCATGATCGCGTGGGCCACCATGGGCGACGCCAACGCCTCGATTCCGACACCGCAGCCGGAACTGCCGCGACCGATGTTCGGAGCGGCACCCAAGGCGGCGGCCGCCACGTCCGTGCACTTCGTCGCGCCCCAGGCGCTCGACGCCGGGCTGGCCGATCGCCTCGACGTCGCGCGTCGATTCGTTCCGGTCGGGAACGTCCGCGGCATCGGAAAGGCACAGATGGTGAACAACGACGCGGTTCCCCGCATCGAGGTCGATCCGGACACCTTCACCGTCCGCATCGACGGCGACGTCTGGACCGAGCAGCCGGCGACGGAGCTGCCGATGGCGCAGCGGTACTTCCTGTTCTGATGACGAATCCGCATTCCGGTGTCGGCCTCGCCACGTTGCTCACCCTCGCCGACTCACGGCTCCCGATCGGTGGGCACGTGCACTCGGGGGGAGTCGAGGAGGCGATCGCCGAGGGACTCGTCCGGGACCTGCCGACGCTCGAGGCGTATCTGCTGCGGCGTATGCGCATCAGCGGCGCCGTGGCGGCGTCGATCGCTGCCGCTGTGGCCGCCGGTGTCCTGCCCGCGGACGCCGCCGATCGCGAGACCGACGCCCGCACGCCGTCTCCTGCGGCTCGCGCCGCGTCCCGCGCCCAGGGGAGGGGATTGCGTCGCCTCGCCGAGACGGTGTGGCCGGACCACGACTGGACGGCGGTCGGACGGCGCCCGCACCTGCCCGTCGTGGCGGGAGTCGTCGGTGCCGTCACCGGCGCGGGACCGTACGAGACGGCGTCCGTGCAGATCTACACGGCCATGACGGGCGCCGCCATCGCCGCCCAGCGACTTCTCGCGTTGGACCCGGGCGCCGTGGCGGGGTGCACCGTGGCGCTCGCGGCCGAGTGCGACCGGGTCGCGGCCTCGGTCGCACGCGCGCTTCCGGCTCTGTCCGACGAATCGGATCCGCTGCTGGACCACCTGGGCGAACGTCACGTCCGGCGCGGACGCCCCCTCTTCGTCTCCTGATCACCCCACAGAAAGAGAGAACACCCATGCCTCCGCATCTCATCGACGGCGAGCCCCACTCCCACGCCCTGGACCGGCCGAAGCGCGTCCGCACACCCGGGGAAGCGCTGCGAGTGGGTATCGGCGGTCCCGTCGGATCCGGCAAGACCGCACTGGTGGCGGCGCTGTGCCGCCAGCTGCGCGAAGAACTGTCGCTGGCCGTGCTGACCAACGACATCTACACGACGGAGGATGCCGACTTCCTGCGCCGTCACGCAGTTCTGCCGGACGAGCGCATCACGGCCGTGCAGACCGGCGGCTGCCCGCACACGGCGATCCGTGACGACATCACGGCGAACCTGGACGCCATCGACGACCTGGTCGACGCCAATCCGCCACTCGATCTGATCCTCGTCGAGTCGGGCGGCGACAACCTCACCGCGACCTTCTCGTCCGGGCTGATCGACGTGCAGATCTTCGTCGTGGACGTCGCCGGCGGTGACAAGGTGCCGCGCAAGGGCGGTCCCGGCGTGACGTTCTCGGATCTGCTCGTGATCAACAAGACCGATCTCGCCCCCATGGTGGGTGCCGACCTCACGGTCATGGAGAACGACGCGGTGCGGGTGCGTGAGGGTCGTCCCACCGCTCTGATCTCGCTCACGGAGGATCCTGCCGCGACGGTGGTGCTCACC
This sequence comes from Rhodococcus sp. BP-316, assembly GCF_019836105.1. NCBI lineage: Bacteria > Bacillati > Actinomycetota > Actinomycetes > Mycobacteriales > Nocardiaceae > Rhodococcus > Rhodococcus sp. BP-316. The sequence continues at coordinate 68,197 of NZ_JABUEE010000001.1, forward strand.
TGGGTGCGCGAGCAGCTCGCTGCCGTCGCCGCCTGACGTGACGACGCACGGCGCGCTGCGCTCGACGGTGCTCGTCGTCGCGTCGCGGAGCAGGTCACCGCGCATCGAGGCGGTGGGTGGGCTCGCCGTGCGCCGGACCGGTGTCGACCGCGTCCACCTCGTCGGCTCGGCCGCGACCCCGCTGGGTGGGGACACCATCGACGTCCGGATCGTGGTCGAGGCGGGGGCGCGGCTGCACGTGTGCAGTGTCGCCGCCTCGGTGGCATTGCCCGGGCGCTCGATCGACGTGTCACACGCGTCGTGGACCGTGGACGTCGAGGACGGCGCCGAGGTGATCGTGGACCCGGAACCCACCATCGTCGCCGGATCGGCGGACCACCGATCGTCGGTGTCGCTGCATCTCGGCGACCGGGTACGCGCCGCCGTGCGCGAACGGATCCAGATCGGCCGCACCGGGGAAGTGGACGGCCGGTGGTCGGGTCTCTTTCGAGTCGACGGCGTGGCCGGTCCGGTGCTCCGCCACCGACTCGACCTGGGCAGGGGCGCCGCAGGGCACGACGCTCTGTTCGCGCCGACCGCGTCGATCAGTACGTTGACCTGGCCGGAGTGTCCGTCGGACAGTCCCTCCGGCGACACCGTGGCCGGACTGGAGACGACGATGCCGATGGCCGGAGGCGGAACACTGTCCACCTGGCTCGGCCATCGGCTCCCGGTCACCCGGTCGGTCGCTGCGCTCTCGGCGCGGGGAGATCAGCCTGCGCGCTTGGCCTCCGCGGTCTCCGCCGCTCCGTCGTTCGCGGAGGGCTCCTCGCCCTGACGCTCCGCCGGTGTGGGTGAGGCACCGGAGGCGGCCCGCTTCTCCGTGCTGTCGAGCTGCTTGCTCTGTTCCGCTGCGTCGGCCGTGGCACCGGACTCGCGATCCGCCGCCTTCGAGGTCGCCTCGACCGTGCGGGTGGGGATCGCCACGCCGTCGACGCGGTTCTCCTGCTCGAGCGTGTGGAGTTGCTCGATCGCGAGGCGCGCGAACACCTGCTGTTCGGTGGACGCCATCTGCGCCCGACCCTTGCCCAGGAAGGTGACGAACCAGGAGATCACCGTCGTCAGACGGTTCCGGTATCCCACCTGGTAGAAGAGGTGGAGTCCGAGCCATGCGACCCAGGCGATGAATCCGCCGAACTCCAGCTTGCCGACCTTGCACACGGCGCTGAATCGCGACACGGTGGCCATCGACCCCTTGTCGAAGTACGAGAACGGCTTGCGCTCGGACGGGTTCTGTCCGTCGAGTGACGCCTTTATCTGCTTCACCGCGTACTTGGCGCCCTGGATCGCGCCCTGCGCCATACCCGGGACGTCCTTGACCGACATCATGTCGCCGACCACGAACACGTTGGGGTGTCCCTTGACGGTCAGATCCGGCTCCACCACGACACGGCCCGCGCGGTCGACCTCGGTGCCGTCGGACTGGTCGGCGAGCTGCTTGCCCAGCGGGCTGGCCTGCACGCCGGCGGACCAGACCTTGCACTGCGCCTCGATGCGGCGTTCGGTGCCGTCCTTGTCCTTGACGGTGAGACCGTCGTTGTCGACGCCGGTGACCATCGCGTTGAGCTGGATGTCGACGCCGAGCTTGGTGAGGCGCTTCGCGGCCTTCTCGCCCAGCTTCTTGCCCATCGGGGGGAGCACGGCGGGCGCCGCGTCGAGCAGCACCACCTTCGCGTCCTTGGCGTCGATGTTGCGGAAGGCTCCGTCGAGAGTGCGCGTCGCGAGCTCGGAGATCTGGCCCGCGAGCTCGACGCCGGTGGGGCCTGCGCCGACCACGACGAACGTCATCAGGCGCTCGCGCTCGGCCGGATCGGTGGACAACTCGGCCTGCTCGAACGCGCCGAGGATGCGTCCGCGCAGTTCCAGGGCGTCGTCGATCGTCTTCATGCCGGGTGCGAACTCGGCGAAGTGGTCGTTGCCGAAGTAGGACTGCTGTGCGCCCGCAGCCACGATGAGGCTGTCGAACGGCGTCACGGTCTCGCGCTCGAGCAGCCGCGAGGTGACGGTCTTGTTCGTCAGGTCGATGGTCTCGACGTCACCCATCAGAACCTCGGCGTTCTTCTGCTTGCGCAGGATGACGCGGGTCGCGGGGGCGATCTCGCCGACCGAGAGGATGCCCGTGGCCACCTGGTAGAGCAGTGGCTGGAACAGGTGGTGGGTGGTCCGCGCGATGAGCGTGACGTCCACATCGGCTCGCTTGAGGGCCTGTGTGCCGAAGAGGCCACCAAAGCCGGAACCGATGACGACGACGCGGTGGCGCTTCTTCTCGTTCGTCTCGACGCTCATGTATCCGCTCCTAGATGTCTATGCGTTCTGAGCTCAACGGTAGTCTCCCCACCCCCGCGCGTCTCCGCGAGGCCGTCGTCAGGGGACGAGGACGTACTTGCCGCGCGGGTGGTGCGTCTGCAGTTCGCGGTGGGCGGTGGCCGCCTCCGCGAGGGGAAACGTCCCGGCCACCGTCACGGTGATCACCGATCCGGCCAACTCGAGCAGAGGCAGACGCGCCTCCTTGCGCCGTGCGGCGCTCTCGTGGTTCCCGCCGCCCGCGGACCGGAAACCCTCGTCGGCTGCCCGACCGAAGGCAGTGATGGTCACGATGCGCGTCCGGTCCTGCACCACCACCAGGGACACGTCGATCGCCTCGTCGGTGCCGGCCGTGTCCAGCGCGGCATCCACGCCGTCGGGCGCCGCGGTGCGTACCCGGTCGAGCAGACCGTCGCCGTACGCGACTGCGACGGCGCCGAGGGCGCGCACCGCGTCGAGGTTGCGGGGATTCGCGGTGCCGATCACCTGTGCTTCGCGGTGCAGGGCGAGCTGGACCGCCTGCGAGCCGACGGCGCCGGATGCTCCGTGGATCAGGACGCAGTCGCCCTCCTCGACGCTCGCGAGCTCCGCCATGTCGTAGGCGGTGGCCGCAGTGAGGGAGTACCCGGCCGCTTCCTCCCAGCCGAGCGCCTGCGGTTTCGGCAGCACCGCGTCGGCATCGACGAGAAGGCGATCGGCGTAGGCACCGTCTGCCAGAACGATGACCTCGTCGCCGACACGGACGGGACCCGCCGGTCCGACGGCGTCGCGCCCCACCGCGGACACCACGCCCGACGCCTCGCTGCCGAGGTGCAGCGGGAGTGTGCTCTCGTCCGTCCCGAATGCGCCGCTGTAGAGCTTGTGATCGAACGGATTGACGCCGACGGCGCGAATGTCCACGACGACCTGTCCGGGACCCGGTTCGTCGACCACCTCGTCGCGGATCGCCAGGACGTCGGGTCCACCGAAGGCCGTGGCGACCACGGTGCGTGTCGTTCTCGAACCAGTCATACGAGGACCAACGGTGCCCGGTGCTCCGAATGTTCCCCGGGAGTGCACCGCGTCGGCGGAGTGCTGATCCGACCATCGAGGAGAACCATCGTGCAGTTGGCAGTCCACTATCCCTACTTCACCCTTCCGGGTGGCTCCGCGGCCACGGCGGGACTGCTCTCCGACTCCGCGCGCGCTGCGGAGGACGGCGGGTGCACGCTGTTCACGCTCATGGACCACTGGTTCCAGATGGAGAATCTGGCGACCGCGCAGGACCCCATGCTCGAGGGCTACACCTCGCTGGGCTTCCTCGCGGGCCGGACCGAGAGCATCCGCCTGGGCCTGCTCGTCACGGGCGTGACCTATCGGCATCCGGGGCTCCTGGCGAAGACGGTCACGACCCTGGACGTGCTCTCCGGCGGTCGAGCGATGCTCGGCATCGGTGCGGCCTGGTACGAGCGCGAGCACCGCGGCCTCGGTGTGCCGTTCCCGTCGACGGCCGAGCGGTTCGAGCGTCTCGAGGAGACGTTGCGCATCTGCAGACAGATGTGGAGCGACGACGACGGACCCTTCGAGGGCACGCACTACTCGCTGGCCGAGACGCTCTGCGAGCCGAGGCCGCTGCAGAGTCCGGGTCCGCCCATCATGGTCGGCGGGTCGGGGGAGAAGAAGACACTCGCGTTCGTCGCGCGGTACGCCTCGCTGTGCAACCTCTTCGCCCCCGACCAGGAGACCGTGGCACACAAGCTCGACGTGCTGCGCGGTCACTGCGAGCGCGAGAACCGCGACTACGCGGAGATCGAGAAGACCATCATCACCTCGCTCGACCCGGTGGCCGACGAGGCCGGCTTCCTCCGGGAGATGGAAGGGTTCGCCGCGCTCGGAGTCGACACCGTGTGCGTGAGCCCGCAGGGACAGGACCCGGTTACCTGGACCCGGTCCGCCACCGCAGCCGTGGTCGACACACTCGCCGGATTGGAGAACTGACATGGACCTCCCGGGCAAGCACTTCCTGGTGACCGGCGCTTCCGGCGCTCTCGGATCGCGCATCACTCGCCGCCTGCTCGACGCCGGCGCCACCGTCACCGCGTCCGGCCGCTCGGAGCAGACGCTGGCCGGTGTCGACCTGGGCAGCGCGCACCTCGTGGCGTCGGACCTGACCCACCCCGCGGCCCCGGCCGACCTGATCGCGGCGGCCAAGAGCCACACCGGAACGCTCGACGGCGTCGTGATCGCCTCGGGCGTGGTGGCGTTCGGACCCGCGGCCGAGGTGGACGACGACACCGTCGACGATCTCCTGCTGGTGGATCTGCTGGCGCCACTGCGGCTGGTGCGATCGGCACTCACCGAGGTGGAGTCCGGGGGCGTCGTCGTCAGCATCAGTGGGGTGATCGCGGAGAAGCCCGTCGGCGGGATGGCTGCGTACTGCGCGGCGAAGGCCGGGATCAGCGCGTTCGTCGAGGCGGCTCGACCGGAAGCGCGTCGGCGCAAGCTGCGGGTCGTGGACGTACGTCCGCCGCACACCGAGACCGGTCTGGCCGGGCGCGCGATCGCGGGCACGGCGCCCACCATGCCGGACGGTCTCGATCCGGACGCTGTCGCCGACCGGATCGTCAAGGCCATCGTGGACGACGAGAAGGATCTGGCGTCGACCGACTTCAGTTGAGTCGGGTCAGAGAGCGCCGCGGCGGACGGTGGTGGGCGTCGCGTTCCACCACCGTCGGCACGCACGAGTGAAGGCGGACTGCTCGGACAGTCCCACAGCGGCCGCGATCTGACTCATCGGCAGCGACGTCGTCGTGAGGTACCGATGGGCCTCCGTGCGGCGCACCTCGTCGACGATCGCCGCGAACGACGTTCCCTCCCCGGCCAATCGGCGTTGCAACGTCCGCGGGTGCAGGTTCAGCAGATGTGCGGCACCGTCGATGTGCGGTGGGGTGGTGCCGAGGGACTGCTGCAGGATGGTGCGCACTCGCGGTGCCACCTCGGTGGTGGGTCCGGCGCCCTGCCGAGCGAGGAAGGCCAGGGCCAGCCGTTTGAGGTTCGAGTCTCCGCCGTGGAGCGGTCGGTTCTGGAGTGTGGCCGGGACCCGGAGGACGGCGGCGGGACGGCCGACGCTGACCGCGACGCCGAAGAAGTTCTCGTAGACCGACACCGGAGCCGCCGGCACGTAGGGGAGCTCGACCGAGCGGAGTCCGTACGACCCGCCGACCAGTGCGATGGTGGCGCGGTGGAGGAACCCCAGCCCCATGTCGGTGCCCTGGACGGGCGCGACGACCCCGGGCTTCGTTCCGTACCGCAGCGCGACGATCCCCGGCGTCCCGTACGGGTCGGGTTCGGCACGCAGGCTGAGCGACTGGGCATGGATGAACAGGTAGTGCTCGGTGCACTCGAGTGCCTCGCCCACGGTCGAGGAGTTCTGGATCGCGAGTGCGAGCGGCCCGAGCATGCCGAGATCCTGGCGCCGTGCGATCCGCAACCCCAGATCGGGGCACGCCAGCTCCGCCGCGGCGATCTCGAGAACCGCGGCCATGGCGACGTCCTCGACGAGGAGGTCGTCGGCGTCGAGCGCGTCCACGGGCAGCCCCGCCGCGACGGCGTACGCCTCGGCGTCCCCGCCCAGTTCGGCCACGGTCGCGCGGAAGCCGCGGAGACCGGCGGAGCGGATGGCGGGCACAGCGCTCACCTTGGGTCAGCTGTCGTCTGAAGTCAACTAGTTGTCGTGTGTTGTCAAGCCATCGGGTGGTGGCACGAGGACACTGGAGTCATGACGTCCACCACCGATCGACTCGACTCGTCCCCGACCGACACCACCCTCGAGCATCTCGACGTGATCGTCGTCGGCGCCGGGCTCTCCGGCGTCGGTGCGGGCTACCGCCTGTCGACGGAGCATCCCGGCAAGTCGTGGGCCATCCTCGAGGCGCGGTCCTCGATGGGCGGCACCTGGGATCTGTTCCGCTACCCCGGTGTGCGCTCGGACTCCGACATGTACACGCTCGGCTACCAGTTCAAGCCGTGGCGCGAAGCGAAGTCCATCGCCGACGGGCACTCGATTCTGAAGTACATCGAGGAGACCGCTGCGGAGTTCGGGATCGACGAGCACATCCGGTACGGAACCCGCGTCGTCGGCGCGGATTTCTCCACCGCGGAGGCTCGCTGGACCCTGACTCTCGACGTGACCGACGAGTCGGGAACCTCGCAGCAGCAGATGACGTGTGGCTTCCTGTACTGCTGCTCGGGCTACTACGACTACGCCAAGGGCTACAACCCCGACATCCCGGGACTCGACACGTTCGAGGGCTCCGTGGTGCACCCCCAGTTCTGGCCCGACGATCTGGACTACGCCGGCAAGAACGTCGTCGTGATCGGCAGTGGCGCCACCGCAGTGACCCTCGTGCCGTCGATGGCGCGCGACGCCGGTCACGTCACGATGCTGCAGCGTTCACCCACCTGGATCAGCGCGGTCCCCGGACGTGACAAGCAGGCGGACAAGATTCGTGATCTTCTCCCGGCTGGCCTGGCGCACAGCGTGATCCGGGTCAAGAACATTCTGTTCAGCACCGGCTTCTATCAGTTCTGCCGGCGTCGTCCGCAGGCGGCACGGCGACTCCTCACCAACCTCTCGACCAAGATCCTGGGCGACGAGAAGCTGGTGGCCGAGCACTTCACGCCCGAGTACAACCCGTGGGATCAGCGACTGTGCGCCGTCCCCGACGCCGATCTGTTCAAGGCGATGAAGAAGGGGAAGGCGTCGGTGGTCACCGACCGCATCCACTCCGTGCGCCCCGACGGCATCGACCTGCAGTCGGGCGCCTCGTTGCCCGCCGACGTGATCGTCACGGCGACGGGGCTGCAACTGCTCGCCTTCGGCGGCATCGAGCCCAAGGTGGACGGCGTGACCGTCGATCTGTCGAAGCAGTTCGTGTGGCAGGGCGCCATGATGACAGGTGTCCCGAACTTCGCCATCTGCATCGGATACACCAACGCGTCGTGGACTCTGCGCGCCGATCTGACGTCGCGTCTCGTGTGCCGCGTGCTCGGCTACATGGACGACAAGGACTTCGCGTCCATCGTCCCGCAGCCCGACGGCCCGCTCGAGGAGCGTCCGCTGCTGGACCTGCAGTCCGGCTACGTCCAGCGCTCGATCGACGCCTTTCCCCGGCAGGGCGATCACGGCCCGTGGCTGGTGCGTCAGAACTACATCCTCGACTCCATCACCACGCTGCGGGGCGACCTCGGCAAGACCCTCTCGGGTACGCCGCGTCGGTCGGTGCGACGCGCCGCCGGAGTCGCCTGACCCGCAACGCACAGGACCACCCATCGTCAACTCAGGGTTGACGATGGGTGGTCGTCATTCTACGGTCGACGCATGACCGACACCGATCCCGCGCCCGGTGTGCGCCTCGACGATCTGATCGTCGCTGTCTCCCGCACCGACACCGACCCTCTGATCCAGCTCTCGCGAGCCGTCGTCGCCGCCGAGCGCCTCGGCGACGTGGCCGACCACCTTGTCGGACACTTCGTCGACCAGGCACGTCGGTCCGGGGCGTCCTGGACCGACATCGGCCGCAGTATGGGAGTGAGCAAACAGGCCGTGCAGAAGAAGTTCGTGGCCAGGCCGCACGCCGACGAGGCGTTGAACGCGAGCCAGGGTTTCGCTCGTTTCACAGAGCGCGCGAAGAACATCGTGGTGGCGGCGCAGACCGAGGCCCGAGCGCAACGGGTGTCGTCGATCACTCCCGACCATCTCGTGATCGGACTGGTGCAGGACCCCGACTCGTTCGGCACCCGTCTGCTCGCGACACAATCGGTGACGCCCGACGACGTACGCGCCGCCGTCTCGGCACGAGGTTCGTCCGCGGGGGAGCACGGTGAGCCGCCGGCACTCGTTCCGTTCGATGCTGCGACGGCGAAAATTCTGGAACTGACGTTCCGCGAGGCGCTGCGCCTCGGCCACGACTACGTCGGCACCGAACACGTGCTGCTCGCGATGCTGGAGTTCGAGAACGGGACGGGGCTGCTCAGTGGTCTCGGCGTGACGAGGGACCAGGTGGAGACCGACCTCGCTGCCGCTCTCGATCTGTCCTGAGAGCGGCAGCGCGTCCGTCACATGCCGCGGCGCATCACGGCGTAGTAGGCGGACGGGAACACGCGGGCGAGGATGTCGACGGCGTGGGCACTCGCGGCGATGAGGACCCGTCCCTTGCGCTTCTCGACCCCGTCGAGGATGCGGAGTGCAGCCTTGTCCGCGGGATAGGTGAGCAGTTTGGCGAAGGTGGCCTTGCCGTCCGCGATCTCCTTGTCCGTCGCTCCGGCGGCCGAACCGGCCGTCTCGGCGATGCGGGTCTTGATGCCGCCGGGGTGCACCGACGTCACGCCGATCGTCGGCGCCAGTTCGTGGCGCAGGCACTCGGTGAACCCGCGGATGGCGAACTTCGACGACGAGTAGGCCGACTGCCCCGGAGGCGCCACGATGCCGAACAAGCTCGACACGTTGACGATGTGCGCGCCCGTGGATCGGCGCATCGTCGGCAGCAGACGTCGGGTGATGTCCACCGGCGCATGGAAGTTGATGGTCATCACCGAGTCGAAGTCCTTGGCGGTGAGTTGCTCGAACGAGCCGCCGAACGCGATACCGGCGTTGTTGATCAGCAGGTCGATGCGCTCGTGCCGCTCGATCACACCGTCGATGACCACGCCGAGCGCGTCGAGGTCGGAGAGGTCCGCGACGACGACGTCGACGCTGCGTGCCGGTGAGGCGGACTCGATGGCGCGTGCGACGTCGGCGAGCCGATCGGCGTCCCGGTCGAGCAGGATCAGATCGGTGCCCCGTCGCGCGAGCTCGTGGGCCATCTGCTCACCCATGCCACTGGCGGCGCCGGTGACGAGCGCGGTGGCGCCGGGAAAGCGGAAGGGGGGCAAGGACGACATGACAACTCCTGAGCTCGGCGGTACCAACGTCTCGATCATCGCGGACGGCGGGCCGTCGTTCTTGACTTCAGGCGACACCGTCGTCGATCGCCCGCATCGAGGCTGTCGGGTCGCTACGGTGCACCGGTGACGCCTGACTCGACCGCTCCGCTCGCGTCCGGATCCGTGACGGTCCGCGCCGATGCCGAGGACGTGTACGCCCTCCTGACCGATCTCGACCGACTCGCCGATCTGGCGGACGAGACGCACTCGATGAGGTGGGTGGGGAGCTCCGGCGCCCGTCCGGGTGCGTCCTTCGTCGGTCGGAACCGCAACGGTCTGCATCGATGGTCGACCACATGCACCGTGACCGCCGCCGACCCCGGAGCAACCTTCGCCTTCGACGTGCACTACGGCCCGTTCTCGCTGCCGATCGCGCACTGGCGCTACGACATCGACGGCGGTGGCGACGGCGGCGAGACCACGGTGACCGAGCGGATGTGGGACCGGCGTCCGCGGTGGTTCGTCGGCGTCGGCGGACTGGCGACGGGTGTCCGCGACCGCGCCACGGTCAACGGCGACCACATCGCGGCCACCCTCAAACGGCTCCGGCAGACCGTCGACGGTCCCCCGGATTCGTAGGGAGCGAGTGCGGGCACACTGGACGCCATGACGTCACACGCGACGATCGGCATCTGGACCGGAACGCTCGACGGGGTCTCCGCCTCGGCGGTTCCCGACGTGGTGGGGGAGGTGGAATCGCAGGGCTGGCACTCGCTCTGGTTCGGCGAGGCCTACGGCCGCGAGGCGCTCACCGCCGCGCAGATGTACCTCGGCGCCTCGTCGTCGCTGATCGTCGGTACCGGCATCGCGAGCATCTACGCCCGCGACGCCGTGGCGACCGCATCGGCGGCACGTACCCTGCATGCCGTCTCGGGTGGTCGGTTCGTCCTGGGACTCGGCGTGTCGCACGCTCCGCTGGTCGAGCGCATGCGCGGTCACAACTACGGCAAGCCCGTCGCGGCGATGCGGGAGTATCTCGACGCACTCGACAACGCACCCGCGGCAGTGGCGGGGGAAGAGCAGAACCCACCACGACTGCTGGCGGCGCTGGGTCCGAAGATGCTCGAGCTGTCCCGCGATCGCACCGCAGGGGCGCATCCGTACCTCGTCACACCGGAGCACACGGCGACGGCCCGCGAGATCCTCGATGCCGGAGACGGCGAGAAGCGCCCGGAACTGGTCGTCGAGCAGGCGGCGGTGGTGGACCCGGTCGCCGACACCGACGCGGAGGTGTGGGCCGAACGCGCGCACGCGCATCTGAACATCTACACCGGGCTGCCCAACTACCGGAACAACTGGGAGCGTCTGGGTTTCGGGCAGGACGACTTCGTCCGCGGCGGCAGCGAGAAGCTCGCCGAGGCGATGGTGACGCGCGGACTCGACGCGACTGTGGCCCGAGTGCGCGAGCACATCGAGGCGGGAGCCACCAGCGTCCTCGTTCAGGTCCTCGGATCCGCGATGAACGTTCCGCCGGTGGACGACTGGCGTCGACTGGGTGAGGCCCTCGAGCTCTCCCGTTGAGCTGAGGGTAGCCTTACCGCAAGCCTGCTCCACCAGTCGTCCCCGAAAGGTTCTTCATGCGCGTCTCCGTCGGTGTGTCCGTCGCGGCCACCGTTCTTCTGCTCGGAACGGCGGCGTGCAGCTCGTCGGACACGGACTCGGCGCCGGCCGCGGACGCGTCGGGAGCCTTCCCGGCCGAGGTCACCGACAAGTTCGGGACCGTGACGGTCGAGGGTGCGCCGGAGCGTCTGGTGACCGCCGGGTACAACGACCAGGACTTCGCGCTCGCTCTCGGTGTCACACCCGTGGCCACCCGCGGATTCACGGGGTACGACTACACCACCCGACCGTGGGCCCAGCAGCAGCTGAACGGTGCCACGATTCCCGAGGTGGGAAGCGACACACTCGATCTCGAAGGTGTCGCGGCCGCGGAGCCCGACCTCATCATGGCGACGTACGCCTATCTGGAGGAGCCCGAGTACCAGCAGCTCGGACAGATCGCCACGACGGTCGGCGACATCCCCGGCTCGGACGGGTCGGAGACCCCGTCGTGGCGAGACCAGTTGGCCGCGTACGGAACCGCCCTGGGCAAGACGGCCGAGGCAGAGACCGTGCGTGACGAGGTCGACGCGACGTTCGTAGACGCCACGACCGAGAACCCGTCCTTCGCCGGCCGTACGGCTGCGGTCGCGCTCTATCTCGACGGCACCTTCTACATCCTCGACAGCGGTGACCCGCGGAACAGGTTCTTCACCGACCTCGGCTTCGCGACGCCCGAGACCACCGGGACGGTGAGCCCGGAGCGTTACGACCTGCTCGATCAGCAGACTCTCGTGCTGCTGGGCGTCACTCCCGAGGACGTCGCCGGTGATCCGCTGCTGCAGAGCCTGAACGTGGTGAAGGAGGATCGCACCGTCTACGTCGGCGAATTCGGGACCACCGTGCCGGCCGCTCTCGGTTTCGCCAGCCCCCTCAGCCTTCCGTACGCGGTGGACGCGCTCGTCCCGGTGCTCGCACGGGCCTCGGACGACGATCCGGCCACCCGCGTCGGCACCGTCGAGGGCTGATCGGTCCTGCTCACGGGTCGGAAGGTTAGTGTGACCCGACGACAGGGGTAACCGTGGGCATGAGCATCGAGCAGTACGACAGGGACGGTGGCGGCCCGCCCGAGACCGAGCACTGGTCCGAGGGCCCGGTCACCACCCCGGAGCGGGACCCGTTCTACGTCGCGCCCGACGGTTTCGAGAGTGCCGCGTGCGGCGACGTCCTGCGCACCAGACCCGTGCGCATCGGTGTGTTCGGTCGGGTGCGGCAGCGCGTGCAGGCCTGGCAGCTGCTGTATCGCACCGAGGACCTCGAGCGCGTGCCACGCGTGAGTGTCACCACGGTCTTGCTGCCCGCCGGAGCCGTCCCCGACGCGACGCGACCACTCCTGTCGTATCAGTGCGCCATAGACGCCGTCTCCGGTCGATCGTTCCCGTCGTACGCGCTCCGGCTCGGGTCACGTGCGCGCGGCACGGTGCCGCAGTACGAGTTCCTGCTCGTCCTGCACGCCCTGCGTCTGGGTTGGGCGGTCTCGATCCCGGATCACGAAGGCGCCGAGGGGCATTGGGGTGCGCCGCTCGAGCCCGGGTACTGCACTCTCGACGCCGTCCGGGCCGCGCTCTCGTTCGACGAGCTCGGTCTCGACACGACCACACCGGTCGGACTGTGGGGATACTCGGGTGGCGGGCTCGCGTCGTCCTGGGCGGCGGAGGCCGCGGGGGAGTACGCACCCGAGATCGATGTCGTCGGAGCCGTTCTCGGGTCGCCGGTGGGTGATCCGGCGTCGGCGTTCTTCCGGCTGAACGCCACCCGCTACGCCGCGCTGCCGACTCTCGTCATCGAGGGTCTGCGGCGTACCTACCCGGCCCTGGACGACGTCATGCAGGAGTTCGTCACCGAGGAGGGTCTCGAGCTGCTGGCGTCGACGAACAAGATGACCACGATGCAAGCCATCATCGCGCTCCGCGGGTTCGACCTCGACGCCTACTCGACCATTCCCATCGCCGACGTCATGGCTCGTCCGGAGATGGTGACGATCTTCGAGGAGATCCAGCCGGGCCGGTCGGCGCCCGGATTCCCGCTGCTCGTCCTGCAGGCGTCGCACGATCAGATCATCGCCGTGGACGACGTCGACGGGCAGGTGACGCGCTATCGAGACGCGGGTGCCGAGGTCGAGTACGTCCGCGATCGCACGAGCGAGCACATCACGCTGCTGCCGCTGTCGGTCCCGCTGACGCTCCGATGGCTCGACGACCGGTTCGCCGGGCGCCGACCGGGACCCGCGGCCACCAGGACCGTCCGCTCGGTGGCGGCGTCGTGGCGCAGCGCCGCGGGTTATCTGGCCATGGCAGGCTCGGCGGCGAGAGCGCTGACCGGGCTCCCCATCTCCGTCCGCCGCACCCGACGCTGAGACGACACCACCCCCGCACCGAGGACTCGGTGCGGGGGTGGTGTGGTGTGCAGGAGCGAGATCAGGCCAGTTCGAAGCGATCCAGCATCATGACCTTGTCCCACGCGGCGACGAAGTCCTGGACGAACTTGTCCTTCGCGTCGTCGCAGGCGTACACCTCGGCGATGGCACGGAGTTCGGAGTTCGAGCCGAACACCAGGTCGTTACGGGTGCCGGTCCACTTCGTCGCACCGGTGGCAGCATCCTTGGCCTCGTAGATGCCGTCCTCGGACGTGGGAACCCACTCGGTGCCCATGTCGAGGAGGTTCACGAAGAAGTCGTTGGACAGTGTGCCGACCTTGTCGGTCAGAACGCCGTGCGACGAGTTCTGGTAGTTGGCGCCGAGAACACGCAGACCACCGACGAGGACGGTCAGCTCGGGTGCGCTGAGCGACAACAGGTTCGCCCGGTCGACGAGAGAGTACTCCGCCGGCAGCTTCTGGCCCTTGCCGAGGAAGTTACGGAAGCCGTCGGCCTTCAGCTCGAGGTCGGAGAACGAATCGACGTCCGTCTGCTCCTGCGTGGTGTCCATGCGGCCCGGGGTGAACGGAACGCTGACGCCCGAAGCCTTCTCGAGTGCCGCGACGCCGCCGAGGACGACGAGGTCGGCGAACGAGACCGTTCCGGAGAACGACTCCTGGATGCCCTCGAGCACGCGGATGACCTGTGCCAACTCGTCGGGCTCGTTGACCTCCCAGCCGGCCTGCGGCTGCAGACGCAGGCGACCACCGTTGGCACCGCCGCGCTTGTCGCTGACGCGGAAGGACGACGCTGCGGCCCACGCGGTCGAGATGAGCTGTTCGGTGCTCAGCCCGGAATCGAGGATCGCGGACTTGAGCTCGGCGATCTGTGCGTCACCGATCAGCTCGTGGTCGACGGCCGGGATCGGGTCCTGCCACAGCAGGGTCTCCGACGGCACCTCGGGTCCGAGGTACCGGCTGACCGGTCCCATGTCGCGGTGGGTCAGCTTGAACCACGCCTTCTGGAACTCTTCTGCGAGCTCCTCGGGGTGGTCGAGCCAGCGACGGGTGATCTGCTCGTAGATCGGGTCGACGCGCATGGCGATATCCGAGGTCAGCATCGACGGGTGGCGACGCTTGGTCGGGTCGGCGGGGTCGGGGACCAGGTCCGCGCCCTCACCGTTCTTCGGACGCCACTGGTGAGCGCCGCCGGGGCTCTTGTAGAGCTCCCACTCGAAGCCGTAGAGGGTCTCGAGGAAGGTGTTGTCCCACTGCGTCGGGGTCGGGGTCCAGATGACCTCGAGGCCACTCGTGATCGCGTCCGCGCCGACACCGCTCTGGAAGCTGTTCTTCCAGCCGAGGCCCATCTGCTCGATCGGGGCGCCCTCGGGCTCGGCTCCGATGTGGGCATCGGGGTCGGCCGCACCGTGGGTCTTGCCGAAGGTGTGTCCGCCGACGGCCAGTGCTGCGGTCTCGACGTCGTTCATGGCCATGCGGCCGAAGGTCTCGCGGATGTCCAGTGCGGACTGCACGGGATCCGGGTTGCCGTTCGGGCCTTCGGGATTGACGTAGATCAGACCCATCTGCACGGCGGCCAGCGGGTTCTCGAGGCTCGTGCGATCACCGTCGTAGCGCTCGTCGCCCAGCCAGGTCTGCTCGGGGCCCCAGTAGACGTCCTCGTCCGGCTCCCAGGCGTCGACGCGACCGCCGGCGTAGCCGTAGGTCGGCAGTCCCATGGACTCGATGGCGACGTTGCCGGTCAGGACGATGAGGTCGGCCCAGGAGAGCTTGCGGCCGTACTTCTGCTTCACGGGCCAGATCAGGCGACGGGCCTTGTCCAGGCTCGCGTTGTCCGGCCAGCTGTTCAGCGGTGCGAAGCGCTGCATGCCGGCTCCGGCTCCGCCGCGTCCGTCCTGCTTGCGGTACGTGCCGGCTGCGTGCCACGCCATACGGATGAAGAAGGGGCCGTAGTGGCCGAAGTCCGCGGGCCACCACGGCTGCGAGTTCGTCATGACCGCTTCGATGTCGCGCTTGACCTCGGCGAGATCGAGCGAGTTGAACTCGGCCGCGTAGTCGTAGTCGGCGCCCATCGGATCGCCGACGGCGGGGTTCTTCTTCAGGATCTTGAGGTTCAGTGCCTTGGGCCACCACTCGTGGTTGGTGCCACCCTCGACCGGCATCGGCATCTTGTCGTGCATGACAGGGCAGCCGCCGGACGCGTCCTGCGGCTGGTCCTGGTTCATCTCTTTTTCGCGTGTTGTGTGGTCCTCGGACACGAGTTTCCCTCCAAGAGAAGATGAATGAACTGATTTCGCGGCGCCTTCGCGCCTCGAGATCAGGGGCTGACGCTGGTGGAGCAGTTCTCGCACAGGCCCCAGTAGATGACCTCTGCCTCGTCGACGACGAAACCATGGGACTCCGACGGAGTGAGGCACGGAGCCTCGCCGACGGCGCATTCCACGTCGGCGATGGTGCCGCACGCGCGGCACACGACATGGTGGTGATTGTCGCCGATTCTGCTCTCGTACCGCGAGACCGAGCCGGACGGCTGGATGCGCCGTACCAGTCCCGCGGTGGTGAGAGCGTGGAGCACGTCGTACACGGCCTGGCGGGAGACGTCGGGCAGGGTGGCCCGAACGGCTCCGTAGACGGTGTCGGTGTCGGCGTGCGGATGTTCGTGCACCGCGTCGAGCACCGCCAGACGGGGGCGGGTGACTCGGAGCGCGGCACCACGCAGCATCTCCGGGTAGTTCGACGATGGGCTCACGTCGAACAGTATGCACGACTTTTCTGGAATGAGTCAGGAAACGGGGCGCGAACACGGGTCGAACGGCGTGTCGTCCGGCCCCCGCGGGGGCATGATGCGAGGCGACATCCATCGCTCGCAAGGGGTACGAAGATGACCGCGTTCCAGACCGTCGCCAACGCCGCGAACCAGGTCGTTCGACCGCTGATGCGACTGCCTGTGCTGTCCGCCGTACTCGGGCGTGGCCTGGCCACCATCACCTACACCGGCCGACGGTCGGGCCGGACCATCTCGCTGCCCGTCTCCTACCGGCGATCGGGCGACAGGGTCACCGTGATGGTCGCGGCACCGAGCCAGAAAGCCTGGTGGCGCAACTTCCATCCCGACCCCGCCCCGGTGACCGTCGACATCGCGGGCCATCAGCATCGGGGGAGCGCACAGGCGGTGGTCGCCGACAAGGGTGGCGTGCGTGTGGTGATCACCCTCGACAGCTGATCAACGGAGTAGGACGAGCTGCTGGGTCGCGCGGGTCATCGCCACGTAGCGATCGACGGCGCTGTCCGCACTCGACCGGTCGACGAGATCGAACCCGAGGCCCTTCGCCGATCGTGCGCTCGACGATCGGATCCTCGCGGTGTCAGGTAGAGACGGCATCGCGATGACGCAGGCCACACCCTCACTCGTCGCGGCCCGCTCGTCCAGCACCGCCGCCAGGTCGTCGACGTCGGCGTGCCGGACGCCCACGCCGGTGGTGCGCACCGAGCGTGGCACGAGCGCGGCGCGCGCGCATCGCCGTCGCCCGTGGATCGCCGAGGCGGCGACGAGCGACATCGAGGACCGGAAGATCTGCTGTGGTCCAGGGGGACCCGACGTTCCTGCGGACCGCCGCCCTGTCATCGTCGTCGAGCCAGGGTGCGCAGTGGCGTAGGTACGCCGGCACAGTCCAGAGGTCGGCGACGAGATCGGGAGCATCGATCACCGTCCACGACGACTCCACTCGGTCGCAGAGCTCGTCGATTTCACGCAGCGACGACGCCCGCTCTCCGGCCGACACGTTGGCGACGAGGCGGTCGACGAGGATCTCGCCCAGAACCGCCCAGACTTCCTCTCGCGCATCGTTGTGCGGAGTCTCCGCCTGCGGTGCCGCAGTGCCGCGTCGATTCTGGCGAGGTTCCCCTCATCGCCGATCGTCGCGTGCCTCGGCCAACCGCCTGATCGCGGACGGCCCCACTCCGTGTAGCGCGGACAAAGTCGCGAGGTTCGCCGGGAGGTCGTGCACCGTGCGATACCCCGCGTCGATCAACGCACCGGTCGCCGGCCGGCCGATGCGGACACCGTCGAACAGCGGTCCGCGGTCGACCGGCACGTCCCTCGTCATGCTGCTCAGCTGACGCCGAGAACCTTGATCGCGAAGATCAGAGAATCGCCCTGCTGGATGCCCGCGCGCGGCTGACCGTTGGGGTAACCGTCCGCGGAGGTCACCGCGACGCCGATCGTCGATCCCACGGTCTGGCCGGCGATGGCCTTCTGGAAACCGGCCACGACACCGTCGAGGGGGAATTCGACCGGGGCGCCGCGCTCGTAGCTGCTGTCGAAGGTGGATCCGTCGCGTCCGTTGACGCCCATGTAGCAGACGGAGACGGTGGCGTCCGCCGCGACGACGGGGCCGTCGCCGGCCTGCAATGTCTGCACCTGCGTCTCCGCGACGCTGAAGGGTGCCTCGACGGTGACCAGGGGAGCGGCATCGTCGGTGGACCCGGTCACCGCGATGCTGCCCGTGTCACCGTCGAGGTCCCACTCGGCCGCGGCACCGGACTCGGGCGCCGCGGTGGGGCACGACTCGGCAGCTGCGGTCGACGACGACCCCGCGGACGAGGATGCGGCGCTGGAGGAGGTGGCGGCAGATGGCGTGTCGTTGTCGGAGCTGCATCCGGACAGCACCAGGACGAGCGACGCGGACGAGGCCAGCAGGACACCGAGGGTACGAGAGGAGTTCACGCCCGACACGCTACAGCCGCCCGACTACTCGACCAGCCGGGCGAGTGCTGCGGTGACCGAGCCCCACCCTTCCGCGAACCCGAGGCTCGCGTGACGATCGCGTGTCGTCGGATCTCCGTGACGGACGACGGCCCGGTAAGCAGTGCCGCGCGGGTGGTCGGTCAGCGTGATCTCCGCTGACATCGCGACCGGCTGCGGCGACGCGGGGCGCCACCCGCTGTCGAGAGTGTTGGTGAACACCAGCCGGGTGTCGGGCTCGACGACGAGGAACACGGCGTCGGTGTGGGGCACGAATGTCGTTCCGTCGTCGCTCATCTCGGTGACGAACGCCCCGCCCGGTCGCACCTCCAGGTGGTCCACCCGAGTGACGGTGGGTGCCGGTGTCCACCACTGTGACAGCAACGACGAGTTCGTCCATGCCTCCCAGATGCGGTGACGAGGAGCCGCGATGACGCGATCGAGTACGAGGTCGAGGGCAGGATCGATCGGGAGCGCGGTCATGAGTCTTCTTCCGTCGGAGTCGGGGAGGTGACGAGTTGTTCGAGCCGATCCGTGCGGCTCTCCCAGAGGTGTCGTTGATCGTCGAGCCAGTCCTGGACGAGGTCGAGTCGTTCCCTGTGCAGAGTGCACGTCCGGACGCGTCCTACTTTGGCCGTGCGAATGAGCCCGCTCGACTCGAGACTGCGGACGTGTTTGAGGAAGGTGGGAAGCGCGATCGGGAACGGCGCCGCCAGTTCACCGACGCTTGCCGGACCGGCACCGAGACGCCGGACGATTGCTCGCCGCGTCGGATCTCCGAGGGCGGTGAGCACGGCGTCGAGTTCTGCCGTATGGTTAGCCATAAGGGTAAGTATTACAGGCGATCCGGGGTGTGGCGCAACCGATGACTTTCGACGTGTGCGTCGGTCGGAGTGTTCGTGGGCCGACCAGCGCCCACGGGGAACGAAGGAGTGCACATGCGCACGTTGATCGTCACCGCGTTCGTCTCGCTCGACGGCGTGATGGAGGCGCCTGGTGGAGAGGCCGGATACCGCAACGCGGGCTGGACCTTCACGGACGTCGAGTTCGACGAGGCCGCGTACGAGATCAAGGGGCGGGAGCAGGGGGAGGCCGCCGCACTGCTGCTCGGTCGCCGATCCTACGAGGCGTTCGCGCCCGTGTGGCCGACGATGGAGGACTTCGCCGGATACAACGCCATGCCGCGGTACGTGGTCTCGACGACGCTCGATGATGATGATTCGCGTTGGCCTGCAACGGTTCTTCGATCACTCGACGACGTCGCCGCGCTGAAGGAGACCGAGGGCGGACCGATCCTCGTGCACGGGAGCGCGACGCTGGGACGTGCGTTGGCCGACGCCGGGCTGGTCGACAGGTACCACCTGCTGGTGTTCCCGTTGCTGCTCGGCGCCGGCCTGCGCCTGTTCAGCGACACGGACAAGGGCACCACGGTGCTGACGCTCGTCGAGCACGAGGTCTACGGCAACGGTGTCCAGAAGCAGGTGTTCGATGTGCGCCGCTGACGGGGAAACATCATGCGCACACTGAGATTCGCGATGAACACGAGTGTGGACGGTTACGTCGCGGCGCCCGATGGCGACCTCGGCTGGAGCGTGCCGAGCGACGAGGCGTTCCAGTGGTGGTCCGACCGCGTCGACTCGACGGGCCTCACGCTCTACGGGCGGAGGCTGTGGGAGGCGATGAACGCGCACTGGCCGACGGCCGATCGGCAGCCAGGGGCGACGCCCGCGCACGTCGAGTACGCCCGTCGGTGGCGCGACATGTCCAAGGCGGTGTTCTCGTCGACCCTGGACGCGGTGGAGGGCAACGCGCGGCTCGTCACAGGTGACGCCGTGGCGGAGATCGTCCGTCTGAAGGCCGGCGACGGTGGCCCGATGGACATCGGCGGCGCCACACTGGCCGCGGCGGCGATGAGGGCCGGGCTGATCGACGAGTACGCATCCCGTTCTGGTGGGCGCCGGTACGCCGTTCTTCACGGTGCTCGACGAGTGGGCGGGCCTGGAGTTGGTGGAGACGCGGACGTTCTCGGGTGGACTGCACCTGGCGAGGTACCTGGCGCGGTAGGGGGCGGGAGATTCACAATAGTTGACATAATGTCGATTATCGGCACGATATGGTATCACCTGGACACCGTGCCTGAGCACGTCGACCGACGTACCGTCGGTCGACGAAGTCCTTCCTGTACCTCACAGGTCGTGAGCACGGAAGGCGAGGATCGTGACTGCAGAACGACGCGTACTGATCACCGGGGCCAGCATCGCCGGCCCGACCCTCGCGTACTGGCTCGCGAGGTCGGGTCGTGCTGTGACCGTCGTCGAGCGCGCTCCGTCGCCCCGGCTCGGCGGGCAGAACATCGACATTCGTGGTCCCGGCCGCGAGGTCGTGCGCCGCATGGGTCTGGAGGACGCTCTCTTCGCCGCGACCACGACGGAACAGGGCACCCGGTTCGTCGATCGACGGGGCGCGACGATCGCGACGTTCCCGGCCGGTACGGCGGACAGCGGAGGCGCGACGGCCGAGCTGGAGATCCTCCGCGGCGAACTCGCGCGCATCCTCGTCGACGCGTCGGGACCGGACGTCGAGTACCGCTACGGCGACCGGGTCGTGGGCTGCGATCAGGACGCCCACGGTGTCGACGTGACGTTCGAGCACGGCGCTCCCGAGCGCTACGACCTCGTGGTGTTCGCCGACGGAGTGCGGTCCGGGAGCCGGGAGATCGTCTTTCCCGGCGAGGCCGTCACGCGAGATCTCGGGCTGTTCACCGCCTACGGGGTGCTCCCCCGCACCTCGGACGACGATGCATGGTGGCGCTGGTACAACGCGACCGGCGGACGTGTGGCCGGCTTGCGCCCGGACAACCAGGGCACCACGCGCTTCAGCCTGTCCTGGTTGTCGGGGCCGACCGGCCTCGAGCGGGCAGGGCAGTCGGAGGTCGTCGCCGCCCTTCGGACGACGTTCGCCGGCGCCGGCTGGGAGACTCCCCGCATCCTGGAGTCGCTCGATTCCGCCTCGGAGCTGTACGTCGACCGTCTCGCTCAGGTGCGCGCCCCACGGTGGTCGTCGGGCCGGGTCGCGATGGTGGGCGACGCGGCCTGGTGCGCGACTCCCGTGAGTGGGATGGGCACGACACTGGCCATCACCGGTGCCTACGTACTGGCCGCCGAACTCGCCCGCACCGATGATCACCGGGCCGCGTTCACGGCGTGGGACGCGCGGATGCGGCCCTTCGTCGACACGGTGCAGTCGCTGCCGCCGGGAACGCCGAGGCTGGCGCACCCGAAGACGGCAGTGGGGCTCGCGGTCTTCAACTCTGCTGTGCGACTGGCCGGTTCGGCGCCGGTGCGAGCGCTGGCCGGCAGGTTCAGCGGCTCGGACGACGCGAACCTCGATCTGAGCGACTACCGCTGACGCTGCTGGATGCGGACCAGGTTGCCCGCGGGATCACGCACCGCGCAGTCCCGGATCCCGTAGGGCTGGTCGGTCGGTTCCTGCACGATGTCGGCATCCGCGGCTTGGAGTGCATCGAAGGTCGCCTCGAGGTCGTCGCTCGCGAGCAGGATGCCGCCGTACGTGCCCTTGGCCATCATCTCGGTGATGGTGCGGCGCTCGTCCTCGGTGATGGCGGGGTCGACCGCGGGCGGTGTCAGAACGATGGCGGTGTCCGGTTGCCCGGGCGGGCCGACGGTGAGCCACCGCAGGTTCTCGTACCCGACGTCGAGGCGGACCTCGAAGCCGAGAAGGTCGCGGTAGAAGGCCAGTGCGGCCTCCGGATCGTCCTGCGGGAGGAAGCTGGAGGCGATGGTGAGTGTCATGGCGACGACACTAGGTTCGCCTTACGCGGTCCGCTTCTCGATTCCTGATCGGTCGGGTGACCACCTTCTCGACACACGACGGCGCGCCGACCTCCGTGGACTGGTTCTGCTGCCGATACGCGGACGGGGACAGTCCGGTCAGTTCGGAGAAACGGGTACTGAAGGTGCCCAGTGAGGAGCACCCCACGGTGAAGCAGATCTCCGTCACCGACCTCTCCGACCCCCGGAGCAGCGCCATGGCTCGTTCGATGCGCCGCGTCATCAGGTACGCGTAGGGCGACTCTCCGTACGCGGCGCGGAACTGCCGGCTCAGGTGCCCCGCGGACACGTGCGCGTCGCGCGCCAGGGTCTCGAGGTTCAGTGGCGTGGCGTACTCGCGGTCCATTCGATCCCGTACTCGACGGAGACGACGCAGATCGTCGAGGTGTCGCGAGTCCGCACCGGTGTCGGTCACGCGTCCTCCTCTCAGGAACGGCGCAGCAGTCCGTGCAGTGCGCGCATGCAGAGATCATGCACCTCGTCGGCCGAGATCGACTGCCGGTCCACCCAGTCCACGCACACGGCGCGAACGAACGACACCCACCCGGCCACGGCCACCCGCGTCACCTCGTCCGCGCCGTCGTCGGGTCCCAGAGCCGCCAGGATCCGTTGCTGCTGCGTCTCGAACTCGGCCGTGAGGATCGCCTGGATACCGACGTCGCCCGACATCGTTCCTCGATTGATGGCCCGTAGTCCGTGAGCGTGATCGGTGGAGTAGCGGATGTAGGCGCGCAGTCCGGCGGACACCTGGTGCTCGACGGGCAGCGTGGTGTCGGGAGCCGTGATCTCGACCATCCGCGCGGATTCGAGCCGGATGATGTCGGCGAAGAAATCCCTCTTGGACGGAAAGTAGTGATACATCAGCCCACGCGAGACGCCGGCCAGGTCGGCGACCTCCTCGATCCACACCTCCTCGTAAGGCCGTTCCGCGAACAGTCGTGACCCGATCTCGAGCAGCTGGTGCCGACGCTGATCGGGTGACAGGCGTTTGCGGGGAGAGGTCATGACCTGCGCCATGTTACGGGACTGCTCGTGATACTTGACACGCGTTCAGTAGGGGGTACCGTCCGCTGTTGTATCCCGGTTCAGTACGCCGGCCACCCACGCGAAAGGGTCCGACCGTGGTCACCACGATCTCGTCCACTTCTCCGCTTCCCCATCCCCCTCGACGACTCCCGGTGCTGGGCGACGTGCTGGGCGTACACGCGAGCACCCCGGTGCAGGACTCGGTGGCGCTGGCCGCGCAGCTGGGCCCCATCTTCGAGCGGGTGGTCCTGGGGCGCCGGTTCGTGATCGTCTCGGGCGCCGATCTCGTGGAGGAACTCAGCGACGAGTCGCGGTTCGTCAAGCACGTGGCACCCGCGGTCGCCGGACTGCGCTCGATCGGCGGGGACGGACTGTTCACGGCGTACTCGCACGAACCGAACTGGCGCAAGGCCCACGATCTCCTCCGGCCGGCGTTCACGCAGTCGGCCATGCGGAGCTACCACGACATCATGGTGGACGTCGCCGGACAGCTGGTGTCGCACTGGTCGTCCCGTGATCGGGTCGACGTCTCCTCGGACATGACCAAGTTGACGCTCGAGACCATCGGCCGCACGGGGTTCAGCTACAGCTTCGACTCGTTCACCCGCGCCGAGACGCATCCGTTCGTCCGGGCCATGGTGCGGACCCTGCAGCACAACCAGCGCCGCGCACTGCTGCCGCTCCCCGTCGTCGGCGACCTGGTGTTCCGGCGTCGCGAACGGCGGAACGATGCCGACAAGGCCTTCATGGCCGAGCTGCTCGACGACATCGTGCGGGCCCGCCGGGACGGTGAGACGAGCGGCGACGGCGATCTGCTGGACATCATGCTCCAGGCGGCACGCGACGGTGATCCCAACGCGCTGGACGAGGTGAACATCCGGCATCAGATCGTCACCTTCCTCATCGCCGGACACGAGACGACCTCCGGCTCACTGTCGTTCGCCCTGTACTACCTGTCGAGGCATCCCGAGATGTGGGCTCGGGCGCGTGCGGAGGTGGACGAGGTGTGGGGTGCGGACACGCCGTCCTTCGAGCAGGTGGCGAAGTTGCGCTTCGTCCGACGGGTTCTCGACGAGGGACTGCGCCTGTGGCCGACGGCCCCCGGTTACGCGCGGGAGGCACGCCACGACACGACGGTCGGCGGGCGTCCCGTGGCCGCGGGCGACTGGGCCCTGGTGCTGATCCCCGGTCTGCATCGCGATCCCGTATGGGGGCCGGATCCCGAGGTGTTCGACCCGGACCGCTTCCTGTCGGCGAACGTGCGGGCCAGGCCGCCGCACGCCTACAAGCCGTTCGGCACGGGCGAGCGTGCCTGCATCGGGCGCCAGTTCGCTCTCCACGAGTCGCTGCTGGTGCTGGGCACGATCCTCCAGACCTTCGACGTCGCTCCCGATCCGGGCTACGAGCTCGCCATCGAGGAACGCCTCACCCTCATGCCGGCCGGGTTCGAGCTCGAGGTGGCTCGGCGCAACCGCAGCTGACGTGAGGATCCCGCACACTGGTCCCATGCGATCGCGCGGCAAGATCATGGAGGCCACCCTCGAGGTGATCGCGGAGCACGGTTTCGACGGCGTCACCATCGCGGGTGTGTCCGCCGCTGCCGGGGTCTCCCGACAGACCGTGTACTCCATCTTCGGCACGCGCGAGGTGTTGGTGACCCGCACGATGGAGCATTTGGCGGTCGAGGTCATGACCGAGATCCGGTCGCGCCTCGACGGCCCGGAGACCGTGCGCGACTACGTCGTGGAGATGGTGATCGGTGGTCGGCGGGCGGTGCGCGACATTCCCGCGATGGGAGCGCTGCTGCGGTTGGACGGCATCAACCCGGTGCTGCATCCCGATGTCGTCCAGCACGCCATTCCCGTCGTGCGAGATCTACTGTCCCCGCTGACCGCACTCGACCCCCGGGTCGCGGAGGTGTTGGACGACATCGTCCTCATCACCACTCGTCTCGGACTGTCCGTCGTGCTCTTCGACGATCCGTCCATCGCGGACGACGACGACCTCCGCGCCTTCCTCCTGCGGTGGCTCCCGGCGTCGATGACCGTGCCGCCGGAGTGACGGGCTTCACCTCGCGACCTTGACACCTGGTGCCAGAACTGTCTAACTTCAGGGCGCCTGCCGGGGGGTCCGCGCAGCGGGAAGGAAGTCGATGACACTGTCACGCAGTCTGATCGTCGGAGCCGTGCTCGTGGCGTTGGTCGGTGTCGCACCCGCACTCGCCGACGCAGCCCCCGGTGACGACTTCTACTCCCCACCGACGGACGTCGCGGGTGCGCCGGGCACGGTGCTCCGCACCGAGCCGATGTCGCTCTTTCTCGCTGCGCCGGGAGTGGACGGTCGCTATCCCGCCACCGCGCAGCGCGTCATGTACACCTCGCGGACCGAGAACGACGAGCCCGTCGCGGTGACCGGAACGTTCATCGACTCGGCCGTTCCCTGGCGCGGCGTCGGCCCCAGACCCACCGTCGTGGTCGCTCCGGGGACGGTGGGGCAGGGCGACCAGTGCGCGCCGTCGCGGGCGTTCCCGCTCGGGCTGAACCTCACGACGGACCCCCTGTCCCTCTCGGCGAACCAGGAACTCGTGTCGTCGACGCTCTGGGGGTCGATGGGCGCGCGCGTCTTCGTGACCGACTACATCGGTCTCGGCACGCCGGGATTGCACACCTACGTCAACCGGCCGGAGGAGGCGCACGCGGTGCTCGACGGCGCGCGAGCGGCGAACGCGCTGGCGGGCGACCCCGACTCCCCCATCGGTCTCTGGGGCTATTCGCAGGGCGGCGGCGCCACCGCCGCCGCGGCCGAGTCGGCGGCGACGTACGCACCGGAACTGAACATCAAGGGCACGTGGGCGGGCGCACCGACGGCCGACCTGCTCGACGTGCTGAACACGGTGGACGGCACTCTCATCGGCGGAGTCATCGGGTACGCACTGAACGGAGTCCTCGAGCGGAACCCGTCGTTGCGGGCCCGCGTCGAGGAGCGCGTCTCCGATCACGGCAAGACGGTGCTGAACGACCTGTCGACCCAGTGCATCGCCGACACGATCCTGACGTATCCGTTCCTGCGCACCGAGACGCTGACGAAGGACGGTCGCTCGATGTCGGAGAATCTGAGATCCGTGCCCGAGGCCGGTCCCATCTTCGAGAAGCTGCGTACCGGCACCCTGCGGCCGTCGGCCCCGGTGTTGATCACCAGCGGCATCAACGACGACACGGTGCCGTACGGGCAGGCGCGGGAGTTGGCGGAGGAGTGGTGCGGCCAGGGTGCGTCGGTGACGTTCCGGTCGAACCCGCTGCCGCCGATCCTGCCGGGTGCGGTGCTGCCCAACCACTTCGGTCCGCAGATCATCGACGGCTACGGCGGTGCGGCCGCGGCGTACCTGATGGACCGGTTCGCCGACGTACCCACCGACGGGTGCGACATCGCCTGACGGTCGGTTCGGGTCACCGACCACGGTCGGCTCGGTCATTGTCGCGGACGGCGATCAGCCATAGTGTCACCGATCACAGTGGATCATTCGGCTGACTGAGGGGTACACACATGACGGTCCAGCACTCTCCGGAACGCACCGCGGCACCGACGCCGTCCGACGGAGAGGTGCACGCGGCCGTCGCCCGCGCGCGTGACGCGGCACTGTGGTGGGGCGCTCTCGATTTCACGGATCGCAAGGGGTGGCTGCTCGAGTTCCGATCCAGGATCGCCCGGACGTCGGGGTCGCTCGTCGACACCGTGCGCGAGGAGACGGGCAAGCCGAAGGACGACGCTCTGCTCGAGGTCATGCTGGCGGTAGAGCATCTCACGTGGGCCGCGAAGAACGCGCGACGTGTCCTGCGGGAGCGGTCCGTCTTCCCGGGTCTGGTGAGCATCAATCACGCTGCCTCCGTGCGGTATCAACCGATGGGTGTCGTCGGCGTGATCGGCCCGTGGAACTATCCGGTCTACACACCGATGGGGTCGCTCGCGTACTCGATGGCCGCCGGCAACGCCGTCGTCTTCAAGCCCAGCGAGCTCACTCCCCGCACCGGCACCTGGCTGGCCGACGCCTGGGCGTCGCTGGCGGCGCCGCACCAGGTGCTCCAGACCGTCACCGGCGACGGTCGGGTCGGCGAGGCGCTGTGCCGCTCGGGAGTGGACAAGCTCGCCTTCACCGGGTCCACCGCGACGGCGAAGAAGGTCATGGCGGTGTGCGCGGAGACGCTCACGCCGATCGTGGTCGAGGGCGGCGGCAAGGACGCGCTCATCGTCGACGCCACCGCCGACCTCGAGGCCGCGGCGACCTTCGCCGCGTTCGGCGCCATGGGCAACGCGGGCCAGACCTGCGCGGGTGTGGAGCGCATCTACGTGGTCGAGGAGGTCGCCGATCGTTTCGTGGACATCCTGACCTCCCGTGTACGCGACCTCCGGGTCGGCGACGCGGACGATGCGCAGTACGGACGCATGACGTTGCCGAAGCAGGTCGACATCGTGCGGGACCAGGTCGAGGACGCCCTGGCGCGCGGTGGTCGCGCCGTCGTCGGCGGACTCGAATCCGTCCGGGCGCCGTACGTCGATCCCATCGTGCTGCTCGACGTGCCGGAGGACAGCTCGGCCGTCGCCGAGGAGACGTTCGGTCCGACCGTGGTGGTCAACCGCGTCCGTGATCTCGACGAGGGCATCGAGCGGGCCAACGCCTCGAAGTACGGGCTGGGCGCGTCGGTCTTCACCGCGTCGAAGGCCGCGGCCGAGCGGGCGGCGGACCGGCTCCGGGTCGGAGTGGTGACGGTCAACTCCGTGCTGGGCTTCGCAGCGGTGGGCGCGCTGCCGTTCGGCGGAGTCGGCGACTCGGGCTTCGGACGGATCCACGGCGCGGATGGGTTGCGGGAGTTCTCCCGGGTGAAGTCGGTGACGAAGCAACGCTTCGCCGCCCCGCTGGGCCTGGTGACGATGACGCGCAAGCGGCGCGACGTCGCGGTCGCGCGCCTGTTGCTGACCAAGGTCTACGGGCGATGACCACCCTCCCCCGGCCGCGCTTCGGGCGGTTCGGGTGGGTGCGGGTGATCGACGAGCTGGATCCGGTGGCGGACGCGGCCACCGTCCTCAAGATCACGGCGGGCTGCGAGTTTCCCTGGGACTATCAGCGCGCGTTGGAGTTCGCGCTGTTCCGCACGTACTGCGTGCCCACCATCTCGGCGTTGCTCCGCAGGACGGGAGAGTTCGAGCACCGCCCTCAGAAGCGGTACGACGACACCGCGCTGCTGATGTCGGAACTCGTGGAACACGGGTACGACTCCGAGCGCGGGCGCGCGTCGCTCCGCGCGGTCAACCGCATGCACGCGCGCTACGACATCTCGAACGACGACATGCTGTACGTGCTCTCCACCTTCGCGTTCGATCCGCTGGACTGGATCGACCGCTACGGGTGGCGGCGCCTGCATCCGCACGAACGGATCGCGAGCGTCGCGTTCTACCGCGAGGTCGGGATCCGGATGGGCATCCGGGACATTCCCGCGTCGACAGCCGACTTCCACGCCTTCAAGGTGCGGTACGAGCGCGAGCGGTTCGTCTACTCCGACGACAACAGGGCCATCGGCGAGTACACCCGCGACCTGCTGGCGTCGTGGTACCCGCGCCCTGTCCGCTCCGCGGTGCGCGGCGCCGTGCTGTCGATGATCGATCAGGACATGACCCGCGCCTTCGGGTTCGGCGACCCGGTCCCCGCCGTGCGCCCGGCGCTCGAGTCGGCGCTGCAGGCCCGAGGCCGCGTGGAGCGTCTGCTGCCCAAGCGGACGGCATCGCGGTCGGCGCAGGATCCGCGCAACCGGACGTACCCCGGGTACCCGCAGGGCTACCACCCGAGCGACCTGGGTGTCTGATCAGGATCAGCGCAGTCGTTCCGCGTCCTTGGCCAGGGTGACCAACCGGTCGCAGAGCTCGGCGAGTTCGGCCGCGTCGGCGCCCTCCGCGACGGCCGTGGCCACGTCCTCGGCGGCGCACCGGACTCCGAACGCGCGATCGGCGGCGGCACCGGCCTCGGCCTCCGTGAGCACCACGGCGTCGTCCGCGACGACGGTGTCCTTCAGCGACGTCCGCTGTTCGTAGGCACGCTGACGGCAGGACTGACGGCAGTACCGTCGGCGCCGGCCCGCAGCGCCCTCGACCACCGGCCGACCGCACCACAGACACGTGCTCGGGCGCCGTGCGCGGGACCGACCGATCCCACCGCCCACCGTCCCGGATTCACCCCGCATCGACCCGACGATACCGACGTGCGCGGACCCTGCCGCATCACCGGTTAGAATGGGGTGTTCGCGTGCGGGAACGTTCCGCGCACCACGCGCGTTGAATTCGACGGACGCGACATGCGTACCACGATCGAGAGAGGACTCCACCATGGCAGATCGCGTTCTACGAGGTAGTCGACTCGGAGCGGTGAGCTACGAGACCGATCGCGACCACGACCTCGCGCCCCGGCGCATGGCTCGATACCGGACGGACAACGGCGAGGAGTTCGACGTTCCCTTCGCCGACGACGCCGAGCTGCCCGGCACCTGGCTCTGCCGCAACGGTCTCGAGGGCAGTCTGATCGAGGGCACCGCGCCCGAGGCCAAGAAGGTCAAGCCCCCGCGCACCCACTGGGACATGCTGCTCGAGCGGCGTTCGGTGGAGGAGCTCGAGGAACTGCTCAAGGAGCGGATGGATCTGCTCAAGGCGAAGCGTCGCGGCGCCGGAGTCTGACCGCCTCTCCCCTGTCGTCACCGAGGGCCCCGGAGCATCTGCTCCGGGGCCCTCGGTGTGTCTCGGGTCCGTCCGAGATCAGCGCAGGTGCTGCGCGACGATCGGTCCGATGATCGCGAGTGCCTGCGGATCGGTCATCGCGGAGTGTGCGACCGGCACCGCGTGATCGTGGATGGCACCGCGGACGTGTCGACGCCAGGCCGAGGCGGTCCGCCGTACGTCGTTCCGGTTCACCTCGTCCTCGGTCGCCGTGAAGAACAGCACGTCGCAGTCCACGACGCCCGGTGAGTACCCGTGCGCCAGCGAGGT
Organism: Rhodococcus sp. BP-316; assembly: GCF_019836105.1. Lineage (NCBI taxonomy): Bacteria > Bacillati > Actinomycetota > Actinomycetes > Mycobacteriales > Nocardiaceae > Rhodococcus > Rhodococcus sp. BP-316. The sequence continues at coordinate 98,122 of NZ_JABUEE010000001.1, forward strand.
CCCGTTCACGTAGCCCGCGTACAGCCGCTCGAGGGTGTCGACGGTCATCGCCGCCATCGGACCACCCTCGGACCGCAGCGCGGCCGCCGCCTCCGCGACCGTCGGTTCCACGCCTGCCGGCAACTCGTGGCCGGTGAACTCCTCGATGAGGTCCCGCACCGACGGTGTCGACTCGAGGTACTCGTCGGCGAGCACGTAGCTGTCGAGCATGGTCAGCGTCGCGACGCTCTCCCCCACCCGCTGCAGCTCGACGGTCATCGCGTGGGCGATGAGGCCGCCGAGCGACCAGCCCAGCAGGTGGTACGGACCGTGCGGCTGGATCGACCGGATCTCGCGAACGTAGTACCGGGCCAGCTCCTCGACCGTGTCGAACTCCTCGGTGCGTCCCGAGACGACGGGTGACTGCAGGCCGTACACCGGCTGATTCGAGTCGAGGTGGGCGAGCAGACCGCTGTAGCTCCAGGACAGTCCGAACGCCGGATGGATGCAGAACACCGGTGACGCGGAACCCTGCGGGCGCAGCGGCAGCAGCATGTCCAGTGACGCCGTGGCCGTCGCCGCGACCTCGTCCGCCGACAGATGCGCGGTGTCGTCGATGCGCGTGGCGAGAGCTGCCGGCGTGGAGTCGGTGAACAACCATTGCATCGGAACCGTGGTGCCGAGGGTCTCTTCGAGTCGAGCGACCACGCGCGTCCCCACCAGCGACGTGCCGCCGAGTTCGAAGAAGCTGTCGTCGAGTCCGACTCCGGCCACCCCCAGGATCTCCTCGTAGACAGCGCAGACGGCGCGCTCGGTCGCGGTGCCCGGATCGCGATGCTCGCCGGTGACGGCGAACTCCGGAGCGGGCAGCGCCCGCCGATCGAGTTTGCCGACGGCGGTCAGCGGCAGCTCGTCCAGCAGCATGATCGACTGCGGCACCATGTAGCCGGGCAGTCGCTCCTGCAGATGGCGACGCAGCGACGCCGTGTCGACCGACGATTCCCGGTGCGGCAGGACGTAGGACACCAGCACGGTGTCCCCCGAGGGCAGGACGTGGCCCATCGTGGTCGCGAAGTCCACGCCGTCGTGCACGTCGAACGCGGCGTCGATCTCACCCAGCTCGATGCGGAACCCGCGGATCTTGACCTGATGATCGGTCCGGCCCACGTAGGACAGGGTCGGGTCGCCGTCGGCGGGCTCGCGCCAGCGCACCAGGTCACCGGTGCGGTAGAGGCGCTCACCCGGCTTGCCGTGCGGATCGGCGACGAACCGCGACGACGTCAACGCCGTGCGCCCGAGGTATCCGCGAGCGAGTTCCGGTCCGGCGAGGTACAGCTCGCCGACGACGCCGAACGGCACCGGTTGCAGCTGGCGGTCGAGGACCTGCGCCGCGACACCGCGGATCGGTCCACCGATCGTGACCGGACCCTTGGGCACCATCGGCGCACTCATCGTCGTGACGATGGTCGTCTCCGTCGGCCCGTACACGTTGTACAGCGAGCGTCCCGGAGCCCAGCGCTCCACCAGTTCCGGTGGGCACGCCTCGCCGCCGACGAGGATGTGTCGCAACGACGTCGCGCTCGCCGGGTCCGCGGTCGACAATGCCGCGGTCGTGATGAAGGCGTGCGTGATGCGTTCCGATCCCAGCAGGTCGCCCAGTTCGCGGCCGCCGTAGACCCCGGGCGGTGACACGACGAGTGTCGCGCCGGATCCGTACGCGAACAGCTGGTCCATGACGGCGGCGTCGAAACTCGGTGTCGCGAAGTGCAGTACGCGTGCCGTCTCGTCGACCTCGAATCGATCGCGCAGCTCGCCGGCGAAGTTCGACAGGCCGGCGTGGGTGACGACGACGCCCTTCGGTGTCCCGGTCGACCCCGAGGTGTAGATGACGTACGCGGGGTGCACGAGAGCGATGGGTCCGAGAAGCTCTGCGGGCGTGAGGGGTTCGTCGGACGTACGAGCCAGCTCGGCCAGGGTGTCCGCGTCGTCGAGCACGAGCCACCGTGTCGACGAGACTCCGTCCACGGCCGCCCGGTGCTCCGCGGTCGTCAGTCCCCACGTGGTCGCCGAGTCCGTCAGCATGTGACGGACGCGGTCGGCCGGGTAGTGCGGGTCGACCGGGACGAAGGCGCCGCCGGCCTTCGCGACGGCCAGGACCGCGACGAGAGAGTCGAAGGATCGCGTGAAGCCCAGGGCCACCAGTGATTCCGGTCCGACACCGCGCCGGACGAGAGCTCGGGCCACCGTGGTCGAACGTCGGTCGAGCTCGCCGTAGGTGATGTGGGCGCCGAGGTACTCCGCCGCGATGCGGTCGGGAACCCGGCGTGCGGTCTGCTCGAACACCTCGGACAGGGTCAGCGACGGATCGGGATCGGTCTCGCCGCCGTGCACGGGCACCAGATGGGCTCGCTCCTGCGAGGTCAACATCTCGACGCTGCCGATGCTGCGGTCGGGTTCGGTGGCCAGGACGCCCAACACGCCCACCAGACGATCGAGCATGGTGCTCACGGTGGCGGCGTCGAACAGATCGGTCGCGTAGTCGGCGGTGACGGTCAGCCCCGCCGGCTCCCGGTCGTCGGTGCGCCGGTCGGTGACCGTGAACTGGATGTCGAACTTGGCGACGGCGACGTCCACCTCGGCCGCGTCGACGGTCACCTCGCCCATGCGGGCAGTCGTCGGAACGTCGTCCTGCAACGACAACATGATCTGGAACAACGGGTGATGGCTCGTGCTGCGCTGCGGGTGCAGCACGTCCACCAGACGTTCGAACGGAACGTCGGGGTGCGCGAACGCGTCCAGATCGACCGCGCGCACGTGCTGCAACGCCTCGGTCAGCGACGCGGTCGGCGAGACCCGCGTGCGCAGGACCAGCGTGTTGACGAACATTCCGACCAGCGCGTCCAGTGCCTGGTCGCCGCGGCCGGCGACCGCGGTACCGACGGACGTGTCGAAGCGGCCGGCGAGACGGCCGAGCACGACGGCGAGGGCGGTGTGGACGGCCATGAACAGCGTCGCGTTCTCCCGCCGCGCAAGGTCGACGAGCCGCCGGTGCGTGTCGACACCCACCGTGGTGGTGACCACCCCGCCCCGGTGAGACGGCACGCTCGGCCGCGGACGGTCGGTGGGGATGTCGATACGGTCGGGAGCTCCGGTCAACGCCGCCGTCCAGTACGCCAGTTGCGTCGAGACGAGGCTCGACGGGTCGTCCTCGGAGCCGAGCCGGTCACGCTGCCACAGCGTGTAGTCCGCGTACTGCACCGGCAGTGGCTCCGTCGCGGGTGCCGTGCCGGTGGACCGCGCGGTGTAGGCGGTGAGCAGGTCGGCGGCGAGCGGCGCCAGCGACCAGCCGTCCGCGGCGATGTGGTGCAGCGTGACGACGAGGACGTGCTCGTCCCCGGCCGCCACCTCGAGCAGGTCCACCCGCAGGGGCGCCTGCGTGGTCACGTCGAACCCGCGGGCCGCGCTCGTGACGATCGCGGCCGTCACCGCGGAGGGCTCGGTCACGACGGGCTCCAGCGCCACCGGCACCTCGTGCGCAGGCAGGATCACCTGGTGCGGGCCCTCGGGCGAGTCCGGGTACACGGTCCGGAGCACCTCGTGGCGGTCGACGAGGTCGCGCAGCGCGGCCTCCAGCGCGGCGATGTCGAGCGGTCCCGTCAGGCGCACCGCGAAGGGCACGTTGTACGCCCCCGACGCCCGGTCGAACCTGTTGAGGAACCACAGGCGTTGCTGCGCCGAGGACAGCGGGATCCGGTCGGGTCGAGGCCGTGCCTCGAGAGCGGGGCCGGCGGACTCGGCGAGCCCGTCGATGTGCGCGGCGAGGGCTGCGACCGTCGGGTGCTCGAAGAGTGCCCGGACCGGAACCCGAACGCCGCGAGTGGAACCCAGGCGGGACGCGACCTGTGTGGCCAACAGGGAGTTGCCACCGAGTGCGAAGAAGCTGTCGTCGCGTCCGACCTCGACGTCGAGGTCCAGCACTGCCGCCACGGTCTCGGCGACGGTCCGCTCGGTCTCGGAGGCCGGCGCGTCGTGAGTGCGGTCGACGGCCACGACGACCGGGGCGGGAAGCGCCCGCACGTCCAGCTTGCCGACGGGAGTGAGAGGGATGCGCTCGAGAACCGTCATCGATGCCGGCACCATGTGGCCGGGCAGAACGGAGCGGACGCCGCCCGTGACCGCGTCGACATCGATGTCGTGTCCGGTGGCGGCGACGACGTAGGACGCCAGCGAGGCGCGACCGGAGGCATCGGTGTGCACCAGAGTGTGCGCGAAGCCGACGGACGGGTCCCTCGTCAGTGCGGCGTCGATCTCACCGAGCTCGATGCGGAATCCGCGGATCTTGACCTGAGTGTCCGAGCGTCCGACGTAGTCGAGCCGGCCGTCCGCAGTCCACCGCACGACGTCGCCGGTGCGGTACATCCGCTCCCCCGCGGTGCCGTACGGATCGGCCACGAACCGGCCCGCCGTCAGTCCCGCGCGGTCGAGGTAGCCGCGAGCGACGCCGACACCCGACAGGTACAGCTCACCCGTGACGCCGACCGGCACCGGATGCAGACGCGCGTCGAGCACCACGGCGCGGACTCCGGCGATGGGCGTACCGATGGTGACCGGTTCGTCGGCACGCAGTTCCGCGATGGCGGCGACGATGGTCGCCTCCGTCGGGCCGTACCCGTTGTACAGCGAACGTCCGACCGACCAGCGCCGCACCAGGTCCGCGGAGCACGTGTCGCCGCCCACCACCACGGTGGTGAGACTCGGCAGTGATCCGGCGGCGACGTCGACGGTCGCGAGCGCGGCCGGGGTGACGAAGGCGTGCGAGACCGACTCGCGGTCGATCAGTTCGGCCAGTTCCGCGCCGCCGTAGACGTCGCTCGGGGCGACGACGACGATGGAGCCGGCGCCCATCGCCATCAGGATCTCGAGCACCGACGCGTCGAAGCTCGGCGAGGCGAAGTGCAGGGTCCGCGATGTTCCGGTGATGCCGAACGTCGTGCGCTGCACCTCTGCGAACGAGGAGAGTCCCGAGTGCGTCACGGCGACGCCCTTGGGCAGTCCCGTCGATCCGGAGGTGTAGATGACGTAGGCCGGATGGTCGACCCGCAGCGTGGACGTCCGGTCACGGTCGGTGACGGGTTCCGTCGACCGGGTCGCGATGTCGGCGACGGTGGCCGGGTCGTCGAGCACGATCCAGTCGACGTCCCGTCCTGCCGGCGGGCGGTCGGCCGCGGTGCAGACACCGAGGTCGGCCCCGCTGTCGGTGAGCATGTGGTCGATGCGGTCCGCCGGGTAGCGCGGATCGACGGGGACCCAGGCCGCGCCCGTCATCGCCACGGCGAGCATCGCCGCGACGGACTCCGCCGACCGGGTGAGCGCCAGGGCGACGACGCGCTCGGGTCCGGCTCCGCGTTCGAGCAGGACCCGGGCGAGACGGGTGGCGTCGGCATCGAGCTCGGCGTACGTGCGCGACCGCCGAGCCGTGACGTCGACGCCGTGGGACGGATCATGCACCAGCGCAGTGGTGTTCGCGTTCTCCCGCGCGACGGCGGCCCACAGGTCGGGCAGCAGTACCGGTGCGCCGGGACGCTCGCCGGCCCGTGTCGTCAGCTCGCGGGACTCCTGATGGGACAGGAGTTCGATGTCGCCCACGGTCACCGACGGGTCTCGGGCCACCGTGGTGAGCACGGCGCTGACACGGTCCGCGAAGGCGGCGATGGTGCTCTCGTCGTAGAGATCGCGCGTATAGGTGACGCGGAACCGCCACGACCGCTCACCGTCGGCGTCGGTGCTCTCCGTGACGGCGAGCTCGACGTCGAACTTGCTGCGCTGCAGGTCGATCTCCGACGCGGTGACGGTGAGACCGTCGAGTTCGCCGCTGGTGACACCGTCGGAGTGGAAGGCCAGCACGACCTGCACGAGCGGGTGCCGACCGGCCGTCCGCGACGGCGACAGAGCGTCGACCAGACGCTCGAACGGCAGGTCCGCGTGGGCGAACGCGTCGAGATCGGTGCTGCGGACCCGGCCGAGAAGGTCGGCGAAGGTGTCGGAGGGCGCCACGTCGGATCGCAGGACCAGGGTGCCGACGAACATGCCGACCAGCTCGTCCAGTGCGCGATCGCGTCGGCCGGCGATCGGGGTGCCGATCACCACGTCCCGGGTGTCGGCGAGCCGAGCGAGCGTGACCGCGAGTGCGGCGTGCATCGCCATGAACGTGGTGCCGCCCCGGCGCTCGGCGACGGCCGACAGGGCGGTCATCACAGCCGGATCGACGGCGAACTCGTGGACGCCGGCCCGGTGGGACGGCGCCGCCGGGCGGACGCGATCGCCGGGCAGGGTGCACTCGTCCGGAAGATCGGCGAGAGTGTCGGTCCAGAAGGAGAGTTCGCGGTGTGCCCGGCTCTCCGGGTCGGCCTCTTCTCCGAGCACGGCTCGCTGCCACAGGGTGAAGTCGCTGTACTGCACCGGAAGTGGGGTCCACTGCGGGGCAGCTCCGCGGGTGCGGGCAGCGTAGGCGACCATGACGTCGCGGGTCAGCGGTCCGAGGGACCACCCGTCCGCGGCGATGTGGTGTACGACGAGACCGAGCACGTGCTCCGTCTCGGAGATCGACAGAAGTGTGGTGCGCAGCGGGGTCTCGACCGTGAGATCGAACCCGCGACGGGCGAACCGGGTCAGCGCGTCCGCGACGTCGCCGCGGTCCACGACGGTCGTCGTGAGCGGTGCGGGTGCTGCCGGTGCGACGACCTGGTGCGGTCCGTGATCGCTCTCGGGGAACACGGTCCGCAGGCTCTCGTGCCGTTCCACCACGTCGGCCAACGCCAGTGCCATCGCGGGGGCGTCGAGGACGCCGTCCAGGTGCACCGAGAACGAGATGTTGTAGGCGTCGGAGGTGGGGTCGAAGCGGTTGAGGAACCACAGCCGTTGCTGCGGCGACGACAGCGGGATCCGGTCAGGACGGCTCGCCGCCGGAATCGCGACGAGCGGGATCCGCGACGCCGCACCGCTGTCGGCGTCGAGGTGAGCCGCGAGCGCCTCGACGGTCGGGGCCTCGAAGAGAGTGCGCACCTCCACCTCACGGCTCAGCGCGGCGCCGATCGCACTCGTGACACGGGTCGCCATCAACGAGTTGCCACCGGCGTCGAAGAAGCTGTCGTCCAGACCGACCCGGGGCACCGTCAGGACGTCCGCGAACACGCGGGCGACGGTCCACTCGGTCTCGGTGCGGGGCTCGCGATACGCCGCCTCCGTCGTCTCCGGTGTGGGCATCGGCAGCGCGCGGCGATCGAGCTTGCCCGACGGGGTGAGGGGCACCTCGTCGAGCACGACCACCGCGGACGGCACCATGTACCCGGGCAGGGTGCGGCGGGCGTGCTCGAGCACCGGCTCGGTTCCGGCGGCGCCCGGCGCGAGCGTGAGGTGCGAGACCAGGCGGGCGTCGGCCCGGCCCGCGTTCTGCACGCTCGTGACGGAGAACGTGACCGACGGATGACGCTGGAGCACCGCGTCGATCTCGGCGAGTTCGATGCGGTGACCCCGCACCTTGACCTGGTCGTCGGCTCGGCCGCGGAACACCAGTTCGGTTCCCGCGGTGGTGGTCACGGCGGCGACGACGTCGCCGGTGCGGTACATACGGTCACCCGGCGTGCCGAACGGATCGGCGACGAAGCGGGTGGAGGTCAGCGGCAGGCGCGCGAGGTACCCGCGGGCCAGCGCCGGCCCGGACAGGTAGAGCTCGCCGGGAACTCCGGGGACCACCGGGCGCAGACGACGATCGAGCACCCGCACGTCGACACCGCGGCGCGGGGCGCCGATGGTGACGGGCGAACCGGGTGCCATCGGCGGTGTCAGGGTCGCGACGACAGTGGCCTCGGACGGCCCGTACAGGTTGAGCATGCGGCGGCCGGGCGCCCACCGTTCGACGAGGGCGGGACTGCAGACGTCGCCGCCGACCCCGACGAAGGTCAGAGCGTCGAGGTCCGCAGGGTCCACCGTCTCGAGAGCAGCAGGGGTGACGAAGGCGTGGGTCACCCGCTGATCACGCAGCAGTGCGGTGAGGCGGTCGCCGCCGTAGACGTCGGTACCGGCGACCACGACGGTCGCGCCCGCGGCGAATCCCATGAGGAGTTCCAGGATCGAGGCGTCGAAACTCGGCGAGGCGAAATGCAGTGTGCGCGATCGCGGTCCGACTCGGTAGGTCGCCACCTGCTCGCGGGCGAAGTCGGCGAGGCCGCGGTGCGGCACCACGACCGCCTTGGGGGTGCCCGTGGATCCGGACGTGAAGATGAGGTAGGCCGGGTTCTCCGGGCGCACCCGTACGGGCAGTGCCGCCGAGGACTCGTCGGATCGGTGATCGACGGTGACCCACCGGACCGCAACGGGCAGTGCGGCTCCCGCGGCAGCGATGCCGAGGGACGCGGCGACGTCGGTGACCATGCGCTCGATGCGGTCCGCCGGGTAGCGCGGATCCACCGGGAGGAAGGCGGCGCCGGTCTTCGTCACGGCCCAGGTCGCGACGATCGAGTCGATCGAGCGCTCGAGACACACGGGCACGATCGATTCCGGGCCGACCCCCTCGGCGATCAACGCGTGCGCCAGCAGGTCCGACGCGTCGTCGAGTTCGCCGTACGTGACGGAGCCGTCCGCCGTGACGACGGCGGTGGCGGACGGATCGCGCCGCGCGGCCGAGACGAGGATGTCGGCGAGCGACGAGGTGGGCCCGGCTGCCGCGCCCACGAGGACGGCAGGAGCGTCGGTGGACGTGGACAGGTCGATGTCGCCGATCGCTCGGGTGGGATCCACCGCGACCGATCGCATGACGGACACCAGTCGCTGCGCCATCGTCGCGGCTGTCGCGTCGTCGAACAGATCGCGGGCGTAGCCCAGGCGCGCATCGACCCCGTCGGGCCGACCGTCGACCGTGGTGCGCTCCGAGAGCTGCAGTGTGAGGTCGAACTTGGCTGTGCCGGAGTCGATTTCGGCGACCTCGACATCCAGTCCGGCCATCTCGACGCGGACCGGCGCGAGGTTCTCGAAGGAGAGAACGACCTGGAACAGCGGGTGGCGCGACGTCGAGCGTTCCGGTGCCACCGCGTCGACGACACGCTCGAACGGGACGTCCGCGCGGGCGAACGCCTCGAGGTCGTGATCGCGTACCTCGCGGAGGAGGTCGGTGAACGGGACGTGCGGCGCGGGCGTCGACCGCAGCACCAGTGTGTTGACGAACATGCCGACGAGTCCGTCGAGCGCGCGGTGGCCGCGACCGGCGATGGGCGACCCGATCGCGACGTCGTCCGAGTCCGCGAGCCGTCCCAGCAGCGCGGACAGTGCCGCGTGCAACACCATGAACAGGCTGGCCGAGGTGTCCGATGCGAGCACGAGGAGCTGCTGGTGCAGATCGGCGTCGATGTGGAAGTCGTGGGCGCCGCCGCGGTGCGACGGTGCAGCGGGACGGGGGCGATCCGTCGGCAGCTCGAGCGTGTCGGGCAGGCCGTCCAACCGCGCGGTCCAGTAGTCGATCTGACTGCGCAGGATCGAGGTCGGATCGTTCTCGTCTCCGAGTGCGGCGTGCTGCCAGAGCGTGAAGTCCGCGTACTGCACGTCGAGCGGTGCCCACAGCGGCGCACTCCCCTGCGTCCGCGCAGCGTAGGCGGTCATGACATCGGTCGCGAGGGGGCCGAAGGAGAACCCGTCCGACGCGATGTGGTGCAGCACCACGGCCAGCGTGTGCGACGTCGGCGAGGTGCTGAACAGGCGGACACGGACCGGGTGCTCCCGCGTGACGTCGAATCCGTGAGACGCGAACTCCCGCACGGTGTCGGCCAGCGCCGAGTCGTCGGTGTCGATCGGCGCGAGGTCGTAGTGCGCGGGGTCCTGCACCACCTGGTGCGGACCGTCGGCGGAGTCGGGATACACGGTGCGCAGCGTCTCGTGGCGCTCCAGGACGTCGGCGAGCGCGACACTCAGAGCGTCCGCGTCGAGGTCGCCGTGCAACGTGATGGCGAACGGCATGTTGTACGCCGGGGACGCCGAGTCGAACCGGTTCAGGAACCACAGTCGCTGTTGGGCGAGCGAGAGGGGAATGCGATCCGGGCGAGGTCCTGCGACCAGCGGCGGCCCGGTGGTGACCACGGGCGCATGGGCGACGCGATCCGCCAGACGTGCCACGGTCGGCGCCTCGAAGAGGTCCTTGATGCCCACGTCGGCACCGAGCTCGGCGCTGATGCGGGAGACCACGCGCGTGGCCAGCAGCGAGTTGCCGCCGATCTCGAAGAAGCTGTCGTGGACACCGGGAACGGGGACGTCCAGCACGTCGGCGATGGTCTCGGCGATGCGTCGCTCGACCTCTGTGCGCGGCGGGACCGAGGGCACGTCGGCCCGGCGGCGCACCGGTTCCGGCAATGCCTTGCGGTCGACCTTGCCGTTGGCGCTCAACGGAAGTGCGTCGAGAACGATCACCAGCGACGGCACCATGTAGGACGGGAGGCGGTCGGCGACGGTCGCGGCGACAGCGCGGACCTCGACGCTCGCCGCGTCGGTGCCGGGCTCGGGTGCGACGTACGCGACGAGCGTGGTCTCGCCGCGCTCGTCGACGTGGGCCACGGCCACCGCGTGGTGCACGGCGGGATGCGCGACCAGAGCCGCCTCGACGTCGCCGAGCTCGATCCGCAGTCCGCGGATCTTGACCTGGAAGTCGGTGCGGCCCAGGTACTCGACGGCGCCGTCGGCCCGCCAACGCGCCAGGTCGCCGGTGCGGTACATGCGGGTGCCGTGCGCCGACAGCGGGTCGGCGACGAACCGGTCGGCGCTCAGATCGGGCCGACCGACGTAGCCACGGGCGAGCTGGTCGCCCGCGAGGTAGAGCTCGCCCGCCGTTCCCACCGGAACCGGCTCGAGCCGGGCGTCGAGGATCTGCAACGCGGTGTTCCACACCGGCCGTCCGATCGGCACCGTGACGGCGTCGGCGTCGGTCACCTCCCAGTAGGTGACGTCGACGGCGGCCTCGGTCGGCCCGTAGAGGTTGTGCAGCGCGGACCCGGTGAGCGAGCGGAATGCCGATGCCGTCTCCGCGGGCAGTGCCTCACCGCTGCAGAACACCTGACGCAGGTCACCGAGCCGGGCGTCGGACGCGCGCAGTTCAGCGACGAAGGCGCCGAGCATCGAGGGCACGAAATGTGCCGTGGTGACGCCTGATCCGGCGATGATCGAGGCGAGGTAGCGCGGATCGCGATGCCCGTCGGGCTCCGCGATCACCAGGCGGGCGCCGACCTGGAGCGGCCAGAAGAACTCCCACACCGAGACGTCGAACGTCGCCGGAGTCTTCTGCAACACGGCGTCGTCGGCGCCGAGGTAGTACTCGTTCTGCATCCACAGCAATCGGTTGACGATCGCCTGGTGCGACACCCCGACACCCTTGGGGCGGCCCGTGGAACCCGACGTGAAGATCACGTACGCCAGCGAATCGGGTCGCAGAGTCGCCGTGCGCTCACTGTCGCCGACCGGCGTGTCGGCGAGTCCGGCGAGATCGAGCGTGTCGACGTCGACGCGCGCAGCGGTGTCGGGCAGGACGACACCCTGCGTGGACACCGTCAGCACGCACGCGGGCCGGGCGGTGTCGAGGACGTGGCCGAGACGCTCGGCGGGATGATCGGGGTCGAGCGGTACGTAGGCGCCGCCGGCCTTCTCGATCGCGTACATCGCGACGACGAGGTCGAGCGAGCGCTGCATGGCCAGGCCCACGAGCACGTCGGGTCCGACGCCGCGGGCGATCAACGCCCGCGCCAGGCGGGACGAGCGACGATCGAGTTCCGCGTACGTCAGTGCGGTGCCGGCGAACTCCAGGGCCGTCGCGTCCGGGGTGCGCCGCACCTGTGCGTCGAACAGCGCGGGCAGCGTGGTCCGCGGAACGCTCACGGCTGTGTCGTTGAACTCGGTGACCACACGGTCGTACTCGTCGGGCAGCACGACGTCGAGACCGGAGACGCGAGTTCGTGCCCCGCGTCCCAGGAAGTTCTCGAAGAAGGCGAGGAACCGCCGATGATGGGCAGCGAGGGTGTCCTCGTCGTACAGCGACGGGTTGCCCTCGAAGTCGATGTTCAGCGAGTTGCCGCCGCTGTTGTATGCGTTGAAGGTGAAGTCCTCGATGGGACCGCTGGAGAGCAGGTGCAGCCGGCCCACCAGATCGCCCAGACCGACGGTCCAGTCGAACAGCATGATGTTCACCATGGGTCCGAAGAACCCGCGGTGCATGGTCGAGCTGCCGTGGTCGCGGCGGATGTCCTCGTGGCGGTATTTCTGGTGGCGCAGCGCACCGGTGATCTCGAGGGTCACCGACGACACCAGGTCGCCGATGTTCATGTCGGGCGAGATGTACACGCGGATCGGTACGACGTTGGACACCATGCCGCCCGAGCGGCGCAGCGCCGCGGTGGTGCGGACGGACACCGGCAGACTCATGACGACGTCGGCGCGCCCGGTGACCCGGTGCAGGTAGGCGGCGAAGGACGCGGCCACGACGGCAGCGGCACTGGCGTCGAATCGCTCCTCCGCGGAGGTGAGCATGTCGCCGACGGTCTCGTCGGTGACACCGTTGAGTCGCAGGCGACTCGGCGCGGCCGGGGCGGTGCGATCGGCGAGGGAGAAGGTGTCCGGCAGACCCTGGAGCGTGTCCTGCCAGAAGGCGCGGTCGGTCTCGAACCTGGTGGAGGTGCGGTACGCGCGTTCTGCCGCGTAGAGCGTGGCCAGGTCGCCGGCCTTGCTGTCCGGGGTGGGAACACCGGCCTGCTCGTTGGTGTACAGCTCGGCGACGCGCTTCATGGCGGTGACGGCGCCGTATCCGTCACCGGCGATGTGGTGCATGCGGGTGTACCAGAAGTAGCGGTGGTCCTCGACGCGGAAGACGACGTTGACGGTCAGCGGATCGCGGTCCAGATCGACCGGGGAGCGCATCTCCTTCTGCATCCAGGCCAGGGCCGCGGCGATCGGGTCCGCCTCGGACCGGACGTCGAGCCGAGTGGTGCGCACGGTGGCTGCCGGGTCGACGACCTGATACGGCTGACCGTCGATCTCCACGAGCCTGATCTCGCCGGACTGGAGTTCCGCGGCCGCGCGGGCACCCACGCGCTCGAGCAGGTCGATGTCGAGGTCACCCTGCACGTCGACGTACTGCGCGACGGTGAGGGGAACCTCGGGAGCGAGCTTCTGGGCGAACCACAGGCTGGCCTGCGCCGGGGAGAGCGGGAAGGGATCGGACGCTGTCCGGTTCACGGTAGGTGTCGTGTCGGCCGGTTCGGTGGTTCTCGGTGCGCTGTCCGACGTCGTCATCGTTCGCTCCTCCTCGTCGGTCCCGTGGCCGAGGAGCGGTTCTGCTCCCCGGGCTGTGCGAGACGACGCACACTTCCACCGAACGGACGCAGAGAGCATCGACGCCGCGGCCGATTCGGCCGCACGTCTACATGCTGTGTGTGACTTCCGGTGTCCCCGACCGTGGTCGCACTCTGTACTGAGCTGTATGTGGCATTCGCTCAACCACCCGCCGTGGATGGGTGAGACTTACCAACTTCTCGGTTTGCGGACCCGAAACGTTACGTCCATCGCGGTGACAGATCACGAAAAGTGCGGAAAGACCGCCCCGACCAGCGGACGCGGAGCCGTGTGCCCGGTCAGCGGGCCCGGCGCCGTCGAGCGTTCGGTATCGTGGCGCCGATCACACTCAGGACGCCGAGGGCCACGAACACGTACTCGACGGTGGATCCCAGCCGTGTCGCGAGTGTGGTGTCGGTGCGCAGACCCACCGTGGCGACCAGATGGTCGGCGTCGAAGAGAGCGGTTCGCGAGGTCACGGAACCGTCGGGCGCGATGACGGCGCTGACCCCGCTGGTGGCGGCGACCACGACGGTCCTCGAGTGCTCCACCGCCCGGACTCGCGACATGGCCAGCTGCTGGTAGGTCATCTCCGTGTCGCCGAAAGTCGCGTTGTTGGTGGGCACCGCGAGAATCTGGGCGCCGGCGCGCACCGCCTCGGTGGGTGCGCGGTCGAAGGCCACCTCGTAGCAGGTCGCGACTCCCACGGCGAGAGCCCGCTGCTCGCGATCCGTGCCGGCGGGCACGTGCACGACGCCGTCACCGTCGCCGGGCACGAAGTTGCCCGCCGAGTCGGCGTACGAGGAGAACAGCCGGAAGAAGCTGCGGTACGGCAGATACTCCCCGAACGGTTGGACGATCTTCTTGTCGTGGCGCTCCCCCGGTCCGGCGGCTCCGTCCCAGGCGATGACCGAGTTGGTGGAGGTGCCGTCGGCATTCGACAGCACCGCGCCCACGAGAATCGGTGCGTCGATCCGCACGGAGGCGGCGGTGATCTCGGCCGCTGCGGTCACGTCGCGGGTGGGATCGACGTCCGACGCGTTCTCCGGCCAGATGACGACGTCGGGCTTCGGTGTCCGCCCCGCCTCGACCTCCTCCGCCAGCCGGAGAGTCTCGTTCACGTGGTTGTCGAGCACCTGGCGGCGTTGCGCGTTGAAGTCGAGGCCCAGCCGGGGAACGCTGCCTTGGATGGCCGCGATGGTGATCGCGTCGTCACCGTCCTGCGGACCCGCGAGCGTGGGGCGCACGACGAGTGCGACGACCGGCGCCACGGCGGCGAGCGCGACCAGCCCGGCGACCGAGGTGACGGCGAAGCCGGTGCGCAAACTCCTGCACAGCAGCGTCAGGCACACACCGATCAGTGCCACCGCGGCGCTGAGCAGCGGGGCGCCGCCGAGTGCGGCCAGCGGAAGCAGGGGTGATTCGGACTGACCGAAGGCCAGACGGCCCCAGGGGAATCCGCCGAACGGGACCGTGCTGCGCAACCACTCCGTCAGTGACCACACCATGGTGATCCACACCGCGGCGAACGGTAGGCGGGACACCACCACGGCGAGCAGTCCGAACAGACCGAGGAACAGTGACTCCGCGACGGCGAGCGCGATCCACGGCAGCGGTCCGACGTACACGCCGATCCACGGGAGCAGCGGCAGGAAGAAGCCGAGGCCGAAGGCGAACCCGTACAGGAAGCCGCCCTTCAGCGACAGGGCGCGCGCCGGATCGTCGACCCGCCGCTCGGTCAGGACGAACGTGACGAGCGCCAGGGCGACAGGCGCGAGAAACCACAGTGATCGCGGTGGGAACGACGCGAACAGGAGCGCGCCGGCGCCGGCCGAGAGAGCGAGCCGCGCGGGTGGGATCAGTCGAGCGGGAACGCTCACGCGCGGTACACCGTGGTGCCGCGGTGCACGGTCTCCAGGCACACCGGGTCCGGCGCCTGGGGATCGAGGCGAGGCAGGGCCGGAACTCGTGACCGCGGGTCGGTGGACCAGCGCTGCACCGAGTCCCGTGGTGCGCTCACGACCAGTTCCGCGGCGTCCCACACCGCATAGCTGGCCGGCGCGCCCGGCACCAGCGTGCCGGCCAGGCCGTCGCGTACTCCCCCGGCGCGCCAGGCGCCGCGCGTCGCCGCGGAGAACGCGGCGCGGGGCGAGACGGCACTGCCCGGTGTGCGGTGGTTGACCGCTCCGCGGACACCGCGCCACGGCTCGAGCGGCGTGACGGGTGCGTCCGACCCGATGGCCAGCGACACCCCGGCGGACGCCATCATCGCCAGCGGGTTGAGTGCGCGAGCGCGCTCCGCGCCGAGTCGAGTGGCGTACAGGCCCTCCTCACCGCCCCAGTAGGTGTCGAACACCGGTTGCACGCTCGCGATGACACCCCACGCCGCGAGGGCGTCGGCCTGCTCGGACGACACCATCTCGATGTGCTCGAGGCGATGGCCGCGAGACGCCACGGCGGGGCCGCCGAGCTCGGCCACGACCCGCCCGAACGCCTCGACCACGGCACTGGTGGCGGCGTCGCCGATGACGTGGAAGCCGGCCTGGATCCCGGCGCGGGTGCAGGCGGAGACGTGCGCCGCGATCGCGTCGACGTCGAGATACGAACGGCCGCAACCGGAGTGGTCAGCATAGTGGTCGTGCAGCCAGGCGGTGTGCGAGCCGATCGAACCGTCGACGAAGAGGTCGCCGCCCAGGGCGTGCGCGCCGGTCGCGGCCAGGAGTGCCGTCGCCTCGTCCGGGGTCGAGACGGCCTCGCCCCAGTAGGCGCGCACCTCGACGCCGTGCTCGAGGGCGAGGAGTTCGGCCAGGTCGACGCGGCCGGAGATGTCGGGGCCGGCGCACTCGTGCACGGCGGCGACCCCGTGCGCGGCAGCATGATCGAGCGCGGCGACGCGGGCGCGGTGCCGGCCCGCGGGGCTCAGCAGGTCCAGCGCCCGGGTGCGCACGGCATGGTGCGCCTCCGCGATGAGCGGCCGTTGCGGATCTGCGGTGGCGACCACGTCTCCGGCGGCGCGACGCAGCACCGTCGAGCACGCCGCGGAGTGCGCGTCGATGCGCGAGAGGTACACGGCCCGTCCGGGTGCTGCGGCGTCGAGCTCCGCGGTGGTGGGGCCGCGCCCCTCCGGCCACGTCGACTCGTCCCAGTTCTGTCCCCAGATCAGGGTGCCCCCGTCCTCGGCCGCGTACGCGGCGAGAGCGCGCAGGCACTCGTCGAGAGACCGAGCGCCGCTCAGATCGAGTCCGATGAGCGCCAGACCTGTCGCGGTGGTGTGGACATGGGTGTCCACGAACGCGGGAGTCACGAACTCCCCGTTCAGTTCCACCACCTCGGCGTCGGGATGCAGCGCCCGCGCGGGGCGATCCTCACCGATCCAGACGACGGTGCCGTCGGTGACGGCCATGGCTGTCGCGTCGGGCGCGGACGGGCTGTAGATCCGTCCGCCGACCAGCAGATGCGTACTCACGCTCGCCAGTGTGCCCGGTGTCGGGCGGCCGGGGTGTCGGGGGTCAGCGCTCGTCGCGGCCGGTGGTGCCGTCGATCACACCGCGGGTGTCGCGAGGGGCCGAATTCCCGCGGTCCGGCATCACGTCGCCGTCGATGACCACGTGACCGGCCCCAAATCCCTGCGGCCCGAATCCACCGGACGGGAACGTACGGCCCGAGGCCACGGCCGTCTCGACGCGCCGGGCGGCGGACCGCGCGATGACCGGACGAAGCAGCGCGCGGGTCAGCGGGATCATCAGCAGCAGGCCGAGGACGCTCGAGACGAGACCGGGGATCGTCAGCAGGACCGAGCCGAGGGCCACGAGCGCGCCGTCCGCGACCGCGCCGCCGGGTGAGCGGCGTCCGGCGTTGGCCGAGCGCAGTTCCGAGAGCACGCGCCGACCCTGGGAGCGGATCGCGACCATGCCCAGAGCGGACAGTGCGATCACCACGAACACCGTCCACAGGATGCCGATCGCCGAGCCGAGCCACACGAGGGCGCTGATCTCGACGACGAGGTAGAGGAAGAAGTAGAGCAGTGGCATCGCGGGAGTCCTTTCGGCGACTGGTCGAACCCGTCTGCCGTGTCAACGCGCGACCGCCTCGTTTTTCTCCCGGCCGGTCAGGCGCCCGGAGTGACCAGTCCGAGCTCGTAGGCGAGAACGACGGCCTGGACGCGATCGCGCAGCCCGAGCTTGGTGAGCATGCGGCCGACGTGGGTCTTGACGGTCGCCTCGGACAGGAACAGCTCACCCGCGATCTCGGCGTTCGACTTACCGGCGGCGATGAGCAGCAGCACCTCGCGCTCACGGTCGGTGAGCGACTCGACGGCTGCCGATCGTCCGGGAACATCGCGCGGTTGCCCGGCGACGATTCGGGAGAGCAGACGTCGGGTCACCCGCGGCGAGACGACGGCGTCCCCTGCCGCCACGCTGCGGATCGCGGACACGAGGTCCTCCGGAGGCGTGTCCTTGAGGAGGAATCCGCTGGCACCGGCACGCAGTGCGCCCAGGGCGTGTTCGTCCAGGTCGAAGGTCGTCATGACGATGACCCGCACCTCGGGTTGCGCCGCGATGATGCGTTCGGTGGCCGAGACACCGTCGATACCGGGCATGCGGACGTCCATCAGCACGACGTCCGGTTCGAGGCGCGCGGCCGCGGCGATCGCGGTGGCACCGTCGGGCACGTCGCCCACCACGTCGATGTCGGGCTGCGCGCCGAGAACCATCGACAGACCCATGCGCATCAGTTCCTGATCGTCGACCAGGAGCACCGAGATGGACACGGGAGACAACCTAGCGGTCCGGGTGGTCCTGGTCGACGCCCAGCGCGGCCTTCAGTTCGAGGGGCAGCGTCGCGGCCACGCGCCACCGGCCGTCCGGCAGCGGACCGGCGCGGAGCTCTCCGCCCAGCACGGCGACACGTTCGCGCATGCCGATGACGCCGAAGCCGCTGGTGGTGGGTGCGGCGTGAATGTCGACGGCCGGGCCGGTGTCGTCCGAGGAATTGATCACCGACACCGTCACCGCGGACGGTTCGCGGCGCACGGCCACCACGGCTCGGGGCCGCTCACCGCCGTGGCGCAGCACGTTGGTGAGCGATTCCTGCACCAGCCGGTGCACCCCGAGCGACACCGCCGGCGGCAGGTCGTCGAGTTCGCCCGTCTGCTCGATGGACACCCGCAGCCCGGCGGCGCGCATCAACTCCACGATCTTGGCGAGGGCCGCGGTGCCGTACTCGGGGTGGGACTCGGACGACTCGTCGGTCCGCAACAGCGACACCGTGCGTCGGAGTTCGGTGAGTGCGGTGCGGCCGGTCGCGGAGATGTTCGCGAGTGCCGCCGCGGCCCGCTCCGGGTCCGACCGCAGCGCGTAGGACGCCCCGTCCGCCTGCACGATCATGACGCTCACCGCGTGGGCCACCACGTCGTGCAGTTCGCGGGCGATGCGGGTGCGCTCGGCGGACACCGCCTCGACGGCGCGTCGGTCACGATCGGATTCGGCGACGGCGAGCCGTGCGCTGACCTCGGCGACGTAGGCCCGGCGAGTCCCGAGGAACTCCGCCGTGATGTAGGCCAGGGCGTAGAGGAGGACGAAGAAGATGGTGGAGGTCCAGTCGGACCCGAGCACGAGTCGCACGACGACGATGTCGGCCGCGAGGCCCAGCGCGAAGAGGAGGGTCGTGCGCCGGTCGGTGTACACGGCCAGCGTGTAGAGCATCACCACGAAGCCGAGCTGCCCGGGCGGCAGCGTGCGCGGTTCCTCCGATGCCCACACCATCAGAGTCGCGACCTGGCCGAGTGCGAGCGCCGTCCAGGCGGCGGCCACCGGGTAGCGGCGGCGCCAGGCGATCGGCGTGGACACGGCGACCGCCATCGCCACGTAGACGAGTGGCTGCTCCACGGCAGCGACGGCCGTGAGCTCGATGAGGAAGAGTGACACCGCCAGCGCACAGTCGACCGCGAACGGACGGTGGCGGAGCCATTCGCTGAATCGGCGCATCGTGGTCGAAGCGTAGCGCGGGAGCTGTGATCGAATGTCCGCCATGGGTGCTGGTGACTGGTCGGTGTTGCTGGCTGCCGCGCTGGCGGCGGGTTGGGTGGACGCCGTGGTCGGTGGCGGCGGGCTCATCCTGCTGCCCGCACTCCTGTTGGTCACGCCGGCGGCCACGACCCAGCAGACGGTGCTGGCCACCAACAAGCTGGCCTCCGTCGCCGGCACCACCGCCGCGGTGCTGACCTTCTCCCGCAAGGTCCCGATGAACTGGCGGCTCCTCGCACCCGCCGGAGTGGTGGCCGCGGTCGGCGCGGCGTTCGGCGCCGCCACGGTCAGTCTCATCGACAAGGACCTCTTCATCCCCATCGTGCTGGTGGTGCTGGTCGGCGTCGCGGTGCTGGTGACGCTGCGCCCCACCGTCGGCGTCGTGGTGGGTGATCCGCCGACGCGCCGCCGCATCACCATCGTGGTGGTGGTGGCCGCCGTCGGCATCGGGTTCTACGACGGCATCCTCGGTCCGGGCACCGGCACCTTCCTCATCATCACGTTCGCCACCCTGCTCGGCACCGAGTTCGTGCGCAGCGCGGCGATGGCGAAGGTGCTGAATCTGGGATCCAACATCGGCGCCCTCCTGTACTTCTCGGCGACCGACGACGTCCTGTGGTTGCTCGGCCTCGCCATGGCCGTCGCGAACGTCGCGGGCTCGCTGGTCGGCTCACGCATGGCGATCTCGCGGGGCGCCGGGTTCGTGCGCATCGTGTTGCTGGTGGTGGTGTTCGCGCTCGTCATCCGACTCGGGTGGCAACAGTTCGGCTAGCGTCACCGATGTGAGAGACGTCGACAGCGATTTCGTCGCCCTGCCACTGCACGCGCTCGCGGACGCGGCGCTGACAGCGGCACGTGCGTCCGGTGCCACGCATGCGGATCTGCGGGTGCATCGACTGCGGACGCAGTCGCTCGCTCTCCGCGACGGCGAGGTGCAGTCGAGTGTCGAGGCGACGACGCTCGGCCTCGCGGTCCGGGTGATCGTCGACGGAACCTGGGGATTCGCGTCCGGTGCGGTGCTGTCGGTGGACGAGGCCGTCTCCGTCACCTCGCGCGCCGTGCTCGTCGCACAGGCGTTGCGCGACCTGAACCGGGATCCCGTCGTGCTCGCCTCCGAGCCGGTGTACGAGAACGTGTCGTGGGTGTCGGACTACGAGATCGATCCCTTCGACGTCCCCACCACCGACAAGGTCGATCTGCTGGGCGAGTACTCCGGCCGTCTGCTGGCCTCGGACGGCGTCGACCACGTGAGTGCCTCCGTGCTGCAGGTCAAGGAGCAGTCGTTCTACGCAGACCTCGCCGGGTCGCGCATCACGCAGCAACGGGTGCGACTCCACCCGCAGATCGACGCCGTGTCCGTCGATTCCGCGTCGGGTGGCTTCGATTCGATGCGCACCCTCGCTCCCCCGACGGGACGTGGCTGGGAGTACCTGACCTCCGACGGGACCGGCGCCGACGGACTGTGGGACTGGGACGACGAACTCTCGCGCATCCCCGACTGGCTCGCCGAGAAGACGAAGGCCCCCGGCGTGGAGCCGGGTCTCACCGATCTGGTGATCGACCCGACCAACCTGTGGCTCACCATCCACGAGTCCATCGGCCACGCCACGGAATATGACCGAGCCATCGGCTACGAGGCCGCCTACGCCGGAACGTCCTTCGCGACGCCCGACCAGCTCGGCACGCTGCGCTACGGCAGTGAGTCGATGCACGTGACCGCCGACCGCACCGAACGCCACGGGTTGTCCAGCATCGGGTGGGACGACGACGGCGTGGCCTCGCAGTCGTGGGATCTGGTGCGCGACGGGGTTCTCGTCGGCTACCAGCTCGACAGGGTGTTCGCCCCCCGCCTCGGGCTCGAGCGGTCGAACGGGTGCTCGTACGCGGACTCGCCCCACCACGTCCCGATCCAGCGGATGGCCAACGTCTCGCTGCAACCGGACCCGCACGTCGATCGCAGCGTGGACGATCTCATCGCCGACGTCGAGCACGGCGTCTATGTGGTGGGCGACAAGTCGTGGTCGATCGACATGCAGCGCTACAACTTCCAGTTCACCGGCCAGCGCTTCTTCCGCATCGAGAACGGGGCTCTCGCGGGCCAGGTCCGGGACCTGGCGTACCAGGCGACGACCACCGATTTCTGGGGCTCGATGGAGGCGGTGGGCGGACCGTCCACGTGGCGTCTGGGCGGCGCGTTCAACTGCGGCAAGGCGCAGCCCGGTCAGGTGGCGGCGGTGTCGCACGGCTGCCCCGCTGCTCTCTTCCGTTCGGTCAACGTCCTCAACACACGAACGGAGGCGGGTCAGTGAGCGTCAGCACTCCCCTCGGCGGCCACGATCTGGTGGAGCGTGCGCTGTCGTACGCCACCGTCTCGGACACCGTCGTGATCGTCGCCGACATCTCGGAGGCATCCCTGCGGTGGGCCGGGAACTCGATGACCACCAACGGCGTGGGTGACTCGAGGTCCTGGACCGTCGTCTCGATCGTGCGGGACGGCACGGCGGCGCGGGTGGGAACGGTCTCGTCCACGAGCATGGATCCGGATGATGTCGCCGGCGTCGTGGCAGCCGCCGAGGACGCCGCTCGTGCGGCTCAGCCCGCCACCGATGCGATGCCCCTCGTCGAGGGCGCCCCGACGCCGGACTCCGGCTGGGGCGACGTCCCGCTCCGCAAAGGGATCGACGTGTTCGACTCCGTGGTACCGGGCCTGGCGCGGGGATTCGACGGAGCCGATGCGTTGTACGGCTTCGCGCATCACACGGTCCGCACCGTGTGGCTGGGCACGTCCACCGGGGTACGGCGGCGCGTCGTCGAACCTGTCGGGTCGCTCGAGATCAACGGTAAGAGGGGTGGTCTCTCGGGCGGTGCCAGTGCCTGGGTGGGCACCGGTACCCGAGACTTCCGCGACATCGATCTGGATGCGTCCCTGGCCGAACTGACGCGCCGGCTCGACTGGTCCGCCCGGACCGTCGACCTTCCCGCGGGACGCTACGAGACGATCCTCCCACCGTCCGCGGTCGCCGATCTGATGATCGATCTGCTGTGGTCGATGGACGGCCGGGGCGCGCAGGAGGGCCGCACCGCCCTGTCCGCTCCCGGCGGCGGCACCCGCGTCGGTGAGGTGCTCGGACACCTCGGTCTCACGCTGTACTCCGACCCGTCCGAGAACGGCCTCGAGTACGCCCCGTTCGTGGTCACCGGATCCTCGAGCGACGCGGTGTCGGTGTTCGACAACGGAATGGACGCCGGCCGCACCGACTGGATTCGCGACGGTGCAATCACCTCCCTTGCCTACCCACGTTCCGCCGCAGCAGAATTCGGGGTTACACCCACTGTGCCCGGTGACAACCTCGTCATGGTGGGCGGCGCCGGCGGTTCCGTCGACGACCTCGTCGCGCGCACCGAACGCGGACTCTTGTTGACGACCCTCTGGTACATCCGCGAGGTGGACCCGACGACCATGCTCCTCACCGGGTTGACGCGGGACGGCGTCTACCTGGTCGAGGACGGCCGGGTGACTGCTGCCGTGAACAACTTCCGGTTCAACGAGAGCCCGCTCGACATCCTGCGCCGCGCGACAGAGGCGGGTACGACCGTTCCCACCCTGCCGCGTGAGTGGTCGGATTGGTTCACCCGCGCAGCGATGCCCCCGATGCGGATCCCCGACTTCCACATGTCGTCCGTGAGCGCGGCCCAGTAGGAGGGGCCTCACTCGCCGGGTGCGGTGAAATGGTCGGTGCCGTGCGAGTCGCGGACATGGACGATCCCGTCCCGGAGCATGCGGTGGTGCCACTGCCGCCGGGTCTTCAGGCTGTGGTGCCGGCGGCACAGCGGCGTGAGGTTGCCGGTGACGGTCCATCCGCCACTCCGGGGGGTCGGTGTGGTCGAACGGGACGACATGGTCGAGATCGCAGTCTTCGCTGGACACAGCACATCCCGGGTGAACGCACGTCGAATACAGCGCTGTCACCAGCGACGCGATCGCCTCGGACGGCCGATAGGTCAACGCCCCGGCCGGGGGTACGGCGAATCCCCCATGTCCGTCGGGGTCGGCGACGGCACGGTCCACCGCCGATGGTGGGAGCGTGCGGAGATAGTCGACCTGCTCCCTGGCTTTTCGGGCTGTCGTGCTGCCCAGTTTCCCCGTGGTCGGTGTCCAGCCTGCGGGCATGCGGCGGGTGCGGCGGACTTCCCGCCCGGCGGCGGGCATCGGCGGGCCCGGTGGTTCGGAGTCGGTCGGCGGGTCGTGTTCCGGGCATCGGCAGCTGCACCCCACCCGCGGTTCCGCGACCTTCGCGGCGGTGATCATCGCCTGCCACGTCGCATCCCCGGCGATCCTCCGGGCCACGTCCGCAGGAACCGGACCCCAACCGACGAGGTGACCGGGTTCCCCCGCCAACCCTGCTGCGGTGGCAGCATCGAGGACGATCACGGCACGGGCCGGCGTACCCGACACGGCCCCGGTCAAGAGCGCGTGCGCGGCGTCGAACAACCGAGCCGGCAACGACGTCGGATCGGTCACCCCGCGTGCGGCGGCAGCGGCGATGTTCCGCCACAGTGCGGCGACTTTGTCGGCCGGACCACGGATCTTCAGCTCGGCCTGATCGCGCGGGAGCTTGCGCACCGTCGCCGACCGCTCCAATGCTGCCCGTTCACGGATGATGCGGTGCCAGTCGGCGTCGAAGTCGGCGAGGATCCGGTCGATCGCCGACGTGACCGCACCCGGCGTGCACCGGGCTGCGACAGCAATGACCCGCTGCAGTAATGCTTCGGTCGCATGATGGAACCCGGCCAGGGATCGGCAGACCGTGCGGAACGCCGCGTACGCCAACCGGCCCGCATCGAACGCTTCCTGCACCGCAGGACGGGCGGTGCGAATCAAAAACAGCCACTCCGTGACAGTGCTGGTGGACACCGACAGCGCCGACGCGACCTCCGCGACCGCGCATGCTTCGGCGGCGTCGGCGTCGAATACCCCACCGGTCGCGAGCACGGCGGGGCGTCGGGACTCGGAGTGGATGTAGGAGCACGACGCGGCGACGGTGCGGGCGAACGAGGCCTGGGCGTCGACCTTCGCCGACACCAACACATCGACGGAAACTGGTGCGTCGTACACGAATTCACCCCCCGGTGATGCCCCGATCAGGCCGCCCCCCGACGACCTGACCAAACACTAACTCACCCCACCGACAGAAACTGAAACGTATGTTCGAACCGGGCCGCGCGGCGCCTCGCAACTCCGGGAACATGGAGTGTCAGCGGGAGCGCCTGATCCGGACGTTCGGTGAGGTCTACTCGAACAGCCATCAAGCGACGCGGAGCGCCAACCCGACGGTGCTGCTCTTGCCCTTGAAGAGCGAGCTCATCGTCACCACGATGCGGCCGGTGATGCCGTACTTCTCGATCACCACGTCGCGGGTACGCGCGGTGCCTGCGTCGTCCAGCACCTCGGCGACAGCGTCCATGGCCGGGCCCACGTTCTTTCCACTGCGATCGCAGGTGGCCACCGTGACGCGGGGAGTGTTGCGGATCCGCTTGACCTTCCACGACTCCCGTTGCGTCCACATGAGGAGCCGGTCCCCGTCGAGCGCCGCCCAGATGGGTGTCGGCTTGGGGGTGCCGTCCTTGGTGAATGTGGTCAGGAGGACGTACTTCGCGGTGCCGACGTCACCGAACGGGTTGCTCATACGAGACAGGATAGGCCGGTCAGTCGCCCTCGAGCTCGCCTTCGCTCTCGAGGTAGGCCGCACGGAGGTCCGCGAGCACTGTCGGGTCCGGTTCCGCCCACATGCCGCGTTCCACGGCCTCGAGCAGTCGCTCGGAGATTCCGTGCAGCGCCCAGGGATTGGACGTCGACATGAACTTCCGATTGGTCTCGTCGAGGACGTACTCCTGCGTGAGCTTCTCGTACATCCAGTCCTGCACGACTCCCGTGGTGGCGTCGTACCCGAACAAGTAGTCGACCGTCGCGGCCATCTCGAATGCGCCCTTGTACCCGTGCCGCCGCATCGCGTCCATCCAGCGCGGGTTGACGACGCGCGCACGGAACACGCGGGACGTCTCCTCGTGCAGCGTGCGGGTGCGCACCGATTCCGGGCGGGTGCTGTCGCCGATGTACGCCTCGGGAGACGTTCCGGTGAGCGCACGCACGGTCGCCACCATGCCGCCGTGGTACTGGAAGTAGTCGTCGGAGTCGGCGATGTCGTGCTCGCGGGTGTCGGTGTTCTTCGCCGCCACCGCGATGCGCCGGTAGGACGAACGCATGTCGTCCGCTGCCGGGACGCCGTTCAGTCCGCGGCCGTACGCGAAGCCGCCCCACGTCGTGTAGACCTGCGCCAGATCCTCGTCACTCCGCCAGCTCTTGCTGTCGATCAACTGCAGCAGTCCGGCGCCGTACGTGCCGGGCTTGGATCCGAAGATGCGGGTGGTGGCTCGGCGGTCGTCGCCGTGCTCCGCGAGATCGGCCTGTGCGTGCGCACGCACATAGTTCTGCTCGTCGGTCTCGTCCAGGCCCGCGACCATGCGGACGGCGTCGTCCATCATCGCGAGCACGTGCGGGAATGCGTCGCGGAAGAAGCCGGAGATGCGGACCGTCACGTCGATACGCGGCCGTTTCAGCTCGTCCAGAGCGATCGGTTCGAGGTGCGTGACGCGGCGCGACGCCTCGTCCCACACGGGCAGCACGCCGAGCAGTGCGAACACCTCGGCCACGTCGTCACCCGAGGTACGCATGGCGCTGGTCCCCCACACCGACAACCCGACAGAGCGCGGGTACTCGCCGTGATCCTGCAGGTAGCGGGCCACGAGCGACTCGGCCATCGCCTGGCCGGTCTCCCACGCGAGCCGCGACGGCACCGCCTTGGGGTCGACCGAGTAGAAGTTGCGGCCGGTCGGCAGCACATTGATGAGTCCACGCAGCGGCGACCCGCTGGGGCCGGCCGGGATGAATCCGCCGTTCAGCGCATGCAGCACACGGTCGATCTCCTGGTCGGTCCCGCGCAGACGGGGAACCACCTCGGTGGCCGCGAAGCGGAGGATCTCGGCGACCGTGTCGGGCAGTCCCGCGGCGATGCCGTCGACGGCGTCCACCGACCAGTCGGCGCGGTGCAGTGCCGCAACGAGACCACGTGCCTGCTCCTCGACGGCATCGACCGACGTACGGGCCTCGTCGCCGTCCTCGCTGAGACCCAACGCTTCCCGCAGACCCGGAACGGTGCGCTCCCCACCCCACATCTGACGGGCCCGCAGCATGGCAAGCACGAGGTCGACCTCCGCCTCACCGCGCGGAGCCTGCCCGAGGACGTGGAGCCCGTCGCGGATCTGCACGTCCTTGATCTCGCACAGCCAGCCGTCGACGTGCAGCAGCATGTCGTCGAACACCTCTTCGTCGGGGCGTTCCTCCAGGCCGAGGTCCTTGTGCATCTGGGCCGCGGTCATGAGCGTCCAGATCTGCTGACGAATCGCCGGCAGCTTCGCCGGGTCC
Organism: Rhodococcus sp. BP-316; assembly: GCF_019836105.1. NCBI lineage: Bacteria > Bacillati > Actinomycetota > Actinomycetes > Mycobacteriales > Nocardiaceae > Rhodococcus > Rhodococcus sp. BP-316. Next base: position 124,966 of record NZ_JABUEE010000001.1, read on the forward strand.
AGAGTCGAGATGTTGGAGTGCTCGTCGAGCAACTGCTCGAGGCGGGTGATGTCGCCGTAGCTCTCGGCGCGGGCCATCGGCGGGATGAGGTGGTCGACGAGAGTCGCGTGCGCGCGGCGCTTGGCCTGTGTCCCCTCACCCGGGTCGTTGACCAGGAACGGGTAGATCAGTGGCAGATCGCCCAACGCGGCGTCGGTGCCGCACGAAGCGGACATGCCGAGAGTCTTGCCGGGCAACCACTCGAGGTTGCCGTGCTTGCCGAGGTGCACGACGGCGTCCGCGGCGAAACCGCCGTCCTCCTCCGGGGCCGCGAGCCAGCGGTAAGCGGCGAGGTAGTGGTGGCTGGGGGGAAGATCCGGATCGTGGTAGATCGCCACGGGGTTCTCGCCGAACCCGCGAGGCGGCTGCACCATGAGGACGACGTTGGAGAACCGCAGTGCGGCGATGACGATCTCGCCCTCCGGATCCGCTGAACGGTCGACGTACAGCTCGCCCGGTGCCTCGCCCCAGTGTTCGACAACGCCGGATCGCAGGTCCTCCGGCAGCGTGTCGAACCAGTGTCGGTAGCGCGCGGCCGAGATACGGATGGGGTTGCCCTCGAGCTGCTCGGCGGTGAGCCAGTCGGCGTCCTGCCCACCGGCGGCGATGAGCGCGTGGATGAGGGCGTCGCCGTCCTGCGCGGCGAGGCCGGGCACCGCGTCGTCACCGTCGACGGGTCCGATGTCGTAGCCCAACTCGCGCATCCGCGTCAGCAGACCGATCGCCGACGCCGGGGTGTCGAGTCCGACGGCGTTGCCGATGCGGGCGTGCTTGGTCGGGTACGCGGACAGCATCAGCGCAATGCGCTTGTCGGCTGCGGGAATTCGGCGCAGTCGAGCATGCCGGACCGCGATGCCGGCGACACGCGCACAGCGCTCGTGGTCGGGTACGTACGTGCTGAGGCCGTCGGCGTCGATCTCCTTGAACGAGAACGGCACCGTGATGATGCGACCGTCGAACTCGGGCACCGCGACCTGGGTCGCGACGTCCAGCGGGGACATGCCGTCGTCGTTCGCGTCCCACATCGCGCGGGAGCTGGTGAGGCACAGGCCCTGCAGGATCGGCACGTCGAGCGCGGCGAGCTCGGCGACGTCCCAGGCCTCGTCGTCGCCACCGGCGCCCACGTTGGCGGGACGGGTTCCGCCGGCCGCGAGCACGGTGACCACCATGGAGTCGGCTTCGCGCAACGCCTCGAGCAGTTCGGGTTCCGCGCTGCGCAGCGACGCACAGTAGATCGGGAGCGCGCGGGCGCCCTTCGCCTCGATGGCGTCGCACAGGGCATGGATGTAGTCGACGTTGCCCGCGAGGTGCTGGGCTCGGTAGTACAGGACGGCGATCGTGGGCTCTGCCGACGAAGTGCGCGCACGGGTGCGCAGCACACCCCACGTCGGGAGATGGGCGGGCGGGGCGAACCCGTGGCCCGTCAGCAGCACCGTGTCGGACAGGAAATAGGCGAGCTGCTCGAGGTTGTCCGCGCCGCCCTCGGCCAGGTACTGGTGCGCCTGCGCTGCCACATTCGCGGGAACCGTCGACAGTTCCATCAACTCGGCATCAGGAGCCTGCTCGCCGCCCAGCATGACCACCGGAACGGGGCCGCGGAGCACCGCGTCGATACCGCTCTCCCACATCCGGCGCCCGCCGAGAATGCGCACGACCACCAGGTCGACACCGTCCATGAGCGTCGGCAGATCGGCGTCGACGAGGATGCGGGACGGGTTGGCCCAGCGGTACTCGGCGCCGGACGCACGTGCGCTCAGCAGATCGGTGTCGGATGTCGAGAGCAGCAAGATCACGGTGGTGGAGCCTTCCCTGGGGTTTTCGCGCCCCGTCGGCGTCGGTGTGCACCCCAGGTCTGACTTCTCCGGAGACGCTGGAGTCACAGTGGCGCGACCGCGCCGGAGTCTCACCGGCTTCCGGGGTGCTTCGCGATGATCGTACGTCGTAGCCTGGACTGCATGAGTGATGCCGGGGACAGGAGCAGACGGGACGCCTGCCCCGGGGCGCTCCAACTGCACGAGGCGAAGGACGGCTTGCTGGCTCGGGTGCGTCTGCCCGGCGGCGCGCTCAGCGCCGAGCAGATGGGTGTGCTCGCGGCGGCATCGACAGACTTGTCCGACGGTGAGTTGGTGCTCACCTCCCGGGGGAACGTCCAGCTCCGCGCGGTACGCGATCCCGACGACCTGGCCGACCGACTCGCGGCCGCGGGACTTCTGCCGTCGGAGACCCACGAGCGGGTCCGCAACATCCTGGCGTCGCCACTCTCGGGTCGTCTCGGCGGAACGGCCGACGTCCGCGACCTGGTGTCCTCGCTGGACACCTCGCTCACGGGTGATCCTGAGCTGGCCGACCTGCCGGGTCGGGTGCTCTTCTCGGTCGACGACGGCCGCGGCGATGTGACGGGTTTCGGCGCCGACATCGGCGTCCACGCCATCGACGAGGACTCCTTCGCCCTCATCCTCGGGGGCGCCGACAGCGGCGTCCGGGTCCCGCGGGCCGACGCGGTCGCGGTGATGCTCGACGCGGCACGCGGGTTCCGCCGCGAGCGGCAGGGGCACTGGCGCATCGCGGAGATGCCGAACGGCGTGGAGGCTGTGCTCGGTCACGTCGATCACGCTGTCGGCGACCACCCTCGGGTCGCCGTCGAGACGTCGGTGGAGCCGCCGATCGGATGGTTCGTGCAGGACGACGCCACCGTCGCGCTCGGTGCCGCACTCGCCCACGGCGTGCTGCCGGCCCGCACCGCCCTCTTCCTCGCGGCGGTCGAGAAGCCGATCCACGTCACGCCGTGGCGCGGCATCGTGCTCCTCGATCTCGACGAGGGCGTCGCCGAGCAGGTCGTGCGTGTGTTGGCCCCGATGGGCCTGATCTTCGACGCGGAGTCACCGTGGGTGCGGGCCAGCTCGTGCGTCGGCTCTCCCGGCTGCGCGAAGTCGCACTCCGACGTGCGCGCCGATCTCGACGTCGCCGTGGAGAACGGCGAGGTGGGCGACGGCCGGGAGCACTGGGTCGGGTGTGAGCGCCGATGTGGCCGACCCCGCGGTGAGGTCACCGACGTGGTCGCGACCGAGAGCGGTTACCAGCGCTCCTGAGCCGCCTGCATCCGATCAGGAGCCCGGTGCGGTCACGATCAGGTAGTACAGCGTGGCACCGATAGCCAGTATCTGTTGGCCAGGGAAGGCGTAGTTGTCGACCAGCCAGTGGCCGGCGAGGTCGAACAGAGTGCTCGGAAACATGGTTCGGCTCCGTTCTCGTCGACGACCCCGCGGTCGTTCGTCTCGGCAACGTTACGAGCGTTGCAGCACGACCGGAACAGACCCATCGTTACGATTCGGTGTCGATCCGTGGTGCCTCTCCCCCGTGCCGCGGCGCCGGACCCTGGCCGACCACGGCGCGTCATCGCTCCCTATCGTGGAGCCATGCACGACTACATTCGCGACGGCGACGAGATCTACCGGCGCTCCTTCGCGACCATCCGAGCGGAAGCCGACTTGTCGGCGTTCTCCGACGATGTGGCGCAGGTCGTCGTGCGCATGATCCACGCGTGCGGAGAAGTGAATCTGGCGCAGTCCATCGCGTCGACGGCCGACGTCGTGGCGAAGGGCCGTGCTGCGCTGCGCGCGGGGGCTCCCATCCTCTGCGACGCCACCATGGTCGCGTCCGGCATCACCCGTCGACGGCTTCCAGCCGACAACGAGGTGATCTGCACCCTCAACGCACCGGACGTCCCGGAGATGGCGCGCGAGCGCGGCACCACCAGAACGGCCGCAGCGGTAGATCTGTGGGTCGACCACCTCGACGGCGCCGTCGTCGCGATCGGCAACGCACCCACCGCACTGTTCCGGCTCATGGAGTTGATCCAGCAGGGCGCTCCGCGCCCGTCCGCGATCCTGGGTGGGCCCGTGGGCTTCATCGGCGCCGCGGAGTCGAAGGACGATCTCGTCGCCTCCGGTCTCGGCCTCGACCACCTGCTCGTCCTCGGCCGCCGCGGTGGCAGCGCCATCGCCGCGGCCGCCGTCAATGCCATTGCGACGGAACGCGAATGAGCGGCAAGCTCTGGGGTGTAGGTATCGGCCCGGGTGATCCGGAGCTGGTGACGGTCAAAGCCGCGCGGGTCATCACCGCCGCCGACGTCGTCGCCTTCCACAGCGCCCGGCACGGCAAGAGCATCTCGCGCCGCACCGCGGAGCCGTACCTGCGCGAGGGGCAGATCGAGGAGCACCTGGTCTACCCGGTGACGACGGAAGGCACCGACCACCCCGGCGGGTACGACGGCGCGCTCGCGGACTTCTACGTCGAAGCGTCCGAACGTCTGGCGGCGCACCTCGAGGCCGGGCGCTCGGTCGCGCTGCTCGCCGCCGGCGACCCGATGTTCTACAGCTCGTATCAGCACATGCACGTTCGTCTCGCGCACCGCTTCGACACCGAGGTGATCCCCGGCGTCACGTCGGTCAGTGCGGCGTCCGCGGCGGTCGGGGAACCGCTCGTCGAGGGTGACGAGGTCCTGACCATCCTGCCGGGGACCCTGCCCCGCGCTGAACTCACGCGGCGACTCGAGGACACCGACTCCGCCGCGATCCTCAAGCTGGGCCGCACGTATCCCGCTGTGCGCGAAGCCTTGCGCGACAGCGGCATGATCGACCGCGCCCGCTACGTCGAGCGCGCGAGCACCACCGGCGAACGCGTTCTCGCCGCCGACGATGCGACGGACGTTCCGTACTTCTCCATCGCCGTGGTCTCGAGCCCGTCCTACGTGGTCAGCGAACCCGCTGCGTCGGGCGAGGTGGTGGTCGTCGGATTGGGGCCGGGCTCCGCCGAGTGGACCACGCCGGAGGTGCGCGGCGAGCTGCTCCGCGCCACCGATCTCGTGGGCTACACCACCTACATCGACCGGGTGCCCGTTCGAGCCGGCCAGCGTCGACACGCGAGTGACAACCGAGTCGAATCGGAACGGGCCGAGATGGCACTCGATCTCGCGTCTCGCGGCGGTCGGGTCGTCGTCGTGTCCTCCGGCGATCCCGGCGTGTTCGCCATGGCCGCAGCGGTTCTCGAGGTGGCGGCGCAGGACCGATGGCGCCACGTTCCCGTGCGCGTCTGCCCCGGGGTCACGGCCGCCAACGCGGTCGCGAGCCGCGTCGGCGCTCCCCTGGGCCACGACTATGCCGTTCTGTCCCTGTCCGATCGCCTCAAGCCGTGGGACGTGGTCGAGCGCCGCATCCGCGCGATCGCGGCGGCCGACATGGCGTTCGCCGTCTACAACCCGGCCTCGCGCTCGCGGACCTGGCAGGTGGAGGCGCTGAAGACGCTCGTGCTCGAGCACCGTGGCCCGGACACTCCCGTCGTCGTGGGCCGCGACGTCTCGGGACCCGAGGAATCGGTGACCGTCGTCCGGCTCGGGGATCTCGACCCGGCCACGATCGACATGCGCTGTCTGCTCATCGTCGGAGCGTCCACCACGACGGTCGATCACACCGCGGACGGCCCGCGGGTATTCACGTCACGGCGTTACGACACCGTCGATCCCATCGCCCGCGTCGGGAGCGGCGCGGGGAGTGCGTCGCTTCAGTAACCAGGTCACGCACTTGTCGGCTGTCGGCACCACGGGAACGTCGTCCTGAACGGGCGGCCGTTCCACCATGACGACGGGGATGCCGCGCTCGCGGGCGGCCTGAAGCTTGGCCGACGTGAGCTTGCCGCCGCTGTTCTTGCTCACCACCACGTCGATGCGGTGCTCGTCCAACAGCTCGCGCTCGCCCTCGAGGTCGAACGGCCCGCGTGACTCCAGAATGCTCGAGTGCGCGGGGACCTCGCCCTCGGGCGGATCGATGCACCGCACGATGAAGTGTTGGTCGTCCAGGGACGCGAAGTGGTGCACGCCCTGTCGGCCGATGGTGAGCAGGACGCGGGCGAGAGCGGGTCGGTCGGCGAGTGCCTGCGCTGCCGCCGGCATCGACGGCACCGTGATCCAGTCGTCCTCGGCCAGCGGACTCCACGGCGCGCGACGCACCAGCACCAGCGGCACGTCGGCCGCCGTGCAGACCTCGACCGCATGCGCCGTCATCGTCGCGGCGTAGGGATGCGTGGCGTCGACGACGTGCGTCACCTCGTGCTCCGTGATCCACTCGCGCAGACCGTCCACTCCACCGAAGCCGCCGATCCGCACCTCCCCCACCGGGAGCACGGGATCGGCCACTCGGCCGGCGAGCGAGGAGGTCACGGTGGTGCCGTGCAGTCCGTCCAGCTTGATCGCGAGCTGACGTGCTTCGGACGTGCCACCGAGAACCAGAACATGCATTGGGGCGACCTTACCGGCCCCGGACAGTCAGTGATCGAGCCGTCGCCGGGCCGCCGAGTACAGGAAGCTGTCCGGGAAGCCCTCGGCCGACAAGACGCGGCCGACGACCACGACCGCCGTCTTGACGATGCCTGCCGCCACCGTCGCGTCCGCGAGATCGGCCAGTGTGCCCCGCACGATCACCTCGTCCGCGCGGCTGGCGAAGGCCACCACCGCTGCGGGACAGTCGGATCCGTAGTGCGGCACGAGTTGCTCGGTGATGCTGTGGATCTGGCGCGCACCGAGATGAATGACCAGTGTCGCCCCGCTCCGTGCCAACGTGGGCAGATCCTCGCCGTCGGGCATGGCCGTCGACAACGTCGACACCCGTGTCAACACCACGCTCTGCGAGATCCCGGGCACGGTGAGTTCGCGACCCAGCGCGGCCGCAGCCGCGGCGAACGCCGGAACACCCGGCACGATCTCGTAGTCCACGCCCGCCGCGTCGAGTCGTCGCGACTGCTCGGCGACGGCGCTGTACAGCGACGGATCGCCGGAGTGCACGCGGGCGACGTCGAGGCCGTCACGCGAGGCGGTGACGAGTTCGTCGACGATCGCGTCGAGCGTCATGCGAGCGGTGTTCACGACGCGGGCGTCTGCCGGGCACGTGTCGAGCAGTTCGCGTGGCACCAACGACCCGGCGTACAGGCAGACCGGGCTCGACGCGATGATGCGGGCTGCGCGGACGGTCACGAGATCGGCCGCACCGGGTCCCGCGCCGACGAATCTGACGGTCACGCTGTCTCCTTCTTCACGACGCTCCACTGCGTCACCGGCATCTGCGGACGCCACCCGGTGAATCCGCCGAGCGGTTCGCCGCGGTGCACCTGCAATCGTCGCAGCAGACCGCCGTGCTGCGAATACCACTGCAGAAGTAGCGATTCCGACTCCGCGGTGACGGCATTGGCCACCAGCCGCCCACCCTCGGGCAGGGCGTCCCAGCAGGCGTCCATCACTCCGGGTTGCGTCGCGCCGCCCCCGACGAACACGGCGTCGGGTTCGGGCGCACCGGACAAGGAATCGGGTGCCGCGCCGCGGACGACGAGCGACGGAACGCCCAGGGCGACAGCATTGGTCCGGATAGTGGCGGATCTGGACTCGACGCGCTCGAACGCGATCGCGGAACATGCCGGATGCGTGCGCATCCATTCGATCGCGATGCTTCCCGACCCGCCGCCGACGTCCCACAGACGTTCACCCGGTGAGGGCGCGAGGGCGCTGAGAGTCAGCGCCCTGACCTCACGTTTGGTCAGCTGACCGTCGCCCACGTAGAGCGCGTCGTCGAGTCCGGGTGCGCGCGAGACGGTGTGGCCCCGCACCTCGAGCGCAACGACGTTCAGTGAGTCGACGTCGCGCGCGTGCACCCAGTCGGTGACGGGCAGCGCACGCACCCGCTCGCGCGGTCCCCCGAGTTGCTCGAGCACGGACATGGCACTGGAGCCGAGGTCACGGCTCAGCAGCAGAGTCGCGAGTTCGGCTGCGGTGCTCTCGTTCTCGGCGAGCACGAGGACGCGGCGTCGGTGTGTCAGGGCGGGCAGTACGGTCTCGATCGGCCTGTTCACCAGGGACACCACCTCGACGTCGTGGAGCGCCCAGCCGAGACGGGCGCACGCGAGCGACGCCGACGACGGGTGCGGAAGGACGCGCACCGCATCAGCACCGAGGAGCCGCGTCAACGTCACGCCGATCCCGTGAAACATCGGGTCACCGCTCGCGAGCACGCATCGCCGCGTACCGGCATGCTCGTCCAGGAGACCGGTCAGGGCGGGCAGCATCGGGGTGGGCCACGCGATTCGCCGAGCCGCGGTGCCCGGCACCGCGTCGAGTTGACGCTCGGAGCCGAACAGGACGTCCGCGGATTCGACGGCGTCACGGGAGGTCGGCGACAGCCCGGCCCATCCGTCGGCGCCCACGCCCACGACGTCGATCATCGCGGCATCCGGCGCCAGATCGGACGTGGGAGGACGCGCATCAGGGCGACGAGTAGGCGCAGACGGCCGGGCACCCACACGACGTCGGTCCGCGAGCTCAACGCGCGGACCACCGCGTCGGCCACCTGGCCGGGTGTGCTCGACATCGGTGCGGGAGACATCCCCTCGGTCATCCGGCCGATGACGAAACCCGGTCGGATCAGCAGCAACCGCACGCCGGTCCCGTGCAGCGCGTCGGCGAGACCGGACGCGAATCCGTCCAGTCCGGCCTTCGCCGACCCGTAGACGTAGTTCGCCCGGCGGACCCGAGCGCCGGCGACGGAAGAGAAGACGACGAGCCGGCCGGATCCCTGCTCGCGCAGCGCCGTCGAGAGATGTGTCAGCATGCTGACCTGCGCCACGTAGTCCGTGTGGACGACGGCCACCGCGTGCGCCGCATCCGTCTCGGCGCGCGTCTGATCGCCCAGGATGCCGAAGGCCAGGACCGCCGTGTCGATCGGCCCGTGAGCCAGAACCGACGTCACGAGACCGTCGTGCGACGCCAGGTCGTCGGCGTCGAACTCGAGCGTCGTCACCCGACTCGCGCCGGCCGCGCGCACTCGTTCCGATTCGGCGACCAGATCGTCGGACCGCCGGGCGGCGAGGACGACGTGGCGGCCGCGCGCGAGGCGCTCCGCGATCTCGAGACCGATGTCGCTGCGACCACCGAGGAGCAGCAGAATGCCGGTGCTCGACTGGTCGGGTGTGGTCAGGTCACGGCCGGCCGGTGGGTGGGTCACGGCGTCCAGTGTCCTCGATTATCGTGGCGGTCATGCCCGCCACCCCCTCCTCGCTGAACGCCGACGCCGGAACCTTCCTCACCGAGCGTCATCTGGCAACGCTGGCCACGAAGCGTCAGGACGGCACACCGCACGTGGTGGCGGTGGGATTCACCTGGGATCCGGAGGCAGGTCTGGCGCGAGTGATCACGCGGGACGGATCGCAGAAGGTGCGCAACGCCGAGCGCGGCGGCTACGGCGCCGTGACTCAGGTCGACGGGGCGCGATGGCTGACCCTCGAGGGGCCGGCACGCATCCTGCGCGAACCCGACGCCGTGCGTGATGCGGAGAACCGTTACGCCCAGCGCTACCGGACGCCGCGGGAGAACCCGGAGCGCGTGGTCATCGAGATCACCGTCACCCGGGTGATGGGCTCCCAGTCGTTGCGGGACTGAGCAATCGGGCGGCGGCCTCCCTGGCCGCCCGCGCGGTCTCGCTCGACCGCGTGATGGCCGCGGTGGTCTGAGCACCCTCGGCCAACAGCGCGATCTGCAGTCCCACGGTGGGCGACGCCCCGGCCGCGACGGCCAGCGTCGTGACATGGTCGATGAACGTCAGCTTGTGGGCGCGCGCGGCATCGGACACCGCGGGCATCGTGGCGCCGAGTTCCCCGAACGAGTTGATGAACGCGCACCCGCGGAAGTCGTCCTCGAGGAACCAGTCGTGTAGGAAGTCGAAGATCGACAACAGCTTGTCCCGCGGTGACTCGTGTGCGCTCTCGGCCTCGTCGATGCGGTTGTTCCACATCGTCGTCCGGCCGTCGAGCACCGCGGTGACGATCGCGGCCTTGGACGGGAACTCCGCGTAGAGCCGTTTGAGCGGAACGCCCGCCTCGGTGCGCAGTTCGTCCATACCGACGGCCTGCACCCCCTTGGCATAGAACAGCGTGTCTGCCGCCGAGAGGATCCTGGCGCGATGATCGGTCTCCACGAACCCTCCTGTCGTCGTGAGCACTTGCGGCGAGAACCAACGTTCTCTACTGTAGCCGACACGAGCGAGAACGCTCGTTCTTCACGAGAGACATTCCCGTCGAAAGGTCGCGCACGCCATGGGACACATCACTGTCGGACACGAGAACAGCACCCCGATCGACGTCTACTACGAGGATCACGGCAGTGGACAGCCCGTCGTCCTCATTCACGGATATCCGCTCGACGGACACTCGTGGGAGCGCCAGACCGCGGCTCTGCTCGACGCCGGCCACCGCGTCGTGACGTACGACCGTCGAGGCTTCGGACAGTCGAGCAAGCCCACGTCCGGGTACGACTACGACACCTTCGCCTCGGACCTGAACGAGGTGCTCGAAGCGCTGGATCTGCGCGACGTGATTCTCGTCGGATTCTCCATGGGTACCGGTGAACTGGCGCGGTATGCCTCGCGATACGGGACCGACCGTGTGGCGAAATTCGCCTTCCTCGCGTCGCTCGAGCCGTTCCTCCTGCAGACCGACGACAACCCGACGGGTGTGCCGCAGTCGGTGTTCGACGGCATCGAAGCCGCCGCACGCGGAGACCGCTTCGCCTGGTTCGACGCGTTCTACAAGGACTTCTACAACCTGGACGACACGCTCGGCACGCGCATCAGCGAGGCCGCCGTCCGCAACAGCTGGAACGTCGCGGCGGCGAGTGCGCCGATCGCCGCGTACGCGGTGGTTCCGACGTGGCTCACCGACTTCCGCGCCGACGTACAGACCGTCCGGGAGTCGGGCAAGCCCACACTGATCCTGCACGGCACCGCAGACAACATCCTGCCGATCGACTCGACGGGTCGCCCGTTCCACGACGCCTTCCCCGAGGCCACCTACGTCGAGGTGGAGGGCGCGCCCCACGGTCTCCTGTGGACCCACTACCAGGAGGTCAACACGGCGCTGCTCGACTTCCTCGAGTGACGTCAGAAGCGGGACGCGTCGAGCAGTGACTCCGCGACCGAAGTGTCACCGAAGACGGTGAGCACGTCGAGTGGTCGACGACGGCAGAGCACCAGCAGCAGGTGCTCTGCCGTACCCCGCAGTGCCACATCGGCTTTCCCGTGCCCGCGCGCACTGGCGAGGACTTCGGCCCCGAGCGTGAACGTCCACTCCAGGTCGTCCACGTCCGTTCCGTGCACGTGCACGGTGCGCCCGATCGACTCGGGCGTCAGGCGGTCGAGGAGCAGTCGGTGCGGATACTGCACCTCGGTCAGCTCGGCCACGGCGTCCGCGGCGGCGTCGGGATCGAGCGCCTCGGGCGCCACTCCCCCGGCGGCGCGGACGGCGTCGGCGGCGTCGATGCGGTGCACGGCGACCTCGTGTGCCTGCCGTCGGAGCCACCACGCGGCCGTGCGCGCGCCGACGAACGTCTCCACGACCGCCTCGGGATCCGTCGACTCGAACGTGGCGACCATCGCCTCCAGCGACGATCGGTACGCGGGGAGACTGTCCGGGCCCTTGGGTAACGATTCGACCTGCTGCTTCGCCACCGCGCCCGTGTCCGCACCCGGGCCCGCCAGGATCACCGCGTTCGCCCACCGGTGGACCTTGCCCGTGTGTCGGACCACGTGCTCGAGCGTCCATCCCGGCACGGTGGGTACCGGCGCCGTCAGCGCCTCGACAGGCATCGACGCGAGGCGGTCGCCCTCGCGTCGCAGTGTGGCGAGGAGGTCGAGGCTCATCGCACCGGAAGCACGGTCAGGCCGTGCGGCCGCGTGTTGACCGACTCGCAGCCCTCCGGAGTCACGATGACGATGTCCTCGATGCGGGCGCCCCACTCGCCGGTGAAGTACACCCCCGGCTCGATGCTGAACGCCATCCCCACCTCGAGCGGAATGTCGTTGCCCGCCACGATGTACGGCTCCTCGTGCACCGAGAGGCCGATGCCGTGCCCGGTGCGGTGCACGAAGACGTCGCCGTAGCCGGCGTCGACCAGGATGTCGCGTGCGGCGGCGTCGATCGACTCCGCGGTGACTCCGGGACGGACTGCATCGACGGCTGCCTGCTGCGCGCGCTCGAGGACCGCCACGGTCGCAGCGACCGAGTCCGACGGCTCGCCGATGCTGTAGGTCCGGGTGGAGTCCGAGTTGTAGCCCGGCTCGACGGGGCCACCGATGTCGATGACGACGACGTCGCCCTCCTCGATCACGCGCTCGGACACCTCGTGGTGCGGGTCGGCGCCGTGCGGGCCCGAGCCGACGATGACGAACGCCGCCTCGGTGTGTCCCTCCTCGAGGATCGCGGCCGAGATGTCGGCAGCGACCTGCGCTTCGGTGCGCCCGGCCGCGAGGAACTCGCCCATGCGCGCGTGGACGCGGTCGATGGCGGCGCCCGCCGTGCGCAACGCGCCGATCTCCGCGTCGTCCTTGGTCATCCGGAGCTCGCGCAGGACCGCCGTCGCCAGGACGGGCATCGCGCCGAGCGCCTCGGTCAGCGGAACGAGATGCAGGGCGGGCATGGCGTCGGTGACAGCGGTCCGGGCCGGGCCGGGAAGCAGCGCCGCGACTGCCTGATGCGGATTCACGCCGTCGACCCAGTCCCGCAGCTCGATTCCCAGGTCGGCCGCGGCCGAGTCCTTCAACGCCGCCAGTTCGATGCGAGGCACCACCACCGACGCGGGCGTGCCGTCCGCCGGGACGACGAGGCAGGTCAGACGCTCGAACGACTCGGCGCGCGAGCCGAGCAGATAGCGCAGGTCGGGTCCGGGCGTGATCAGCAGCGCGTCGAGACCGGCCTCGGCAGCGAGAGCCGCCGCTCGGTCGAGGCGGGTGCGATACACGGAGGAGGGAAACCGAGACGTCATGATGCCAGGCTATCGACTCCGGTGCCGCCTACATGCGGCAGGATGTGGCGCATGACGGCCGAGAGCAGAGACACGGTACTTCTCCTCGATGCGGCGAGCCTGTGGTTCCGGGCCTTCCACGCGTTGCCCGAATCGATCACGGCGCCCGACGGTCGGCCGGTGAACGCGGTGCGTGGTTTCACCGACATGGTCGCGTCCCTCATCACGCGGACGGGTGCGTCCCGACTGGCCGTCTGCCTCGACCTCGACTGGCGTCCCACCTTCCGGGTCGATCTGGTGCCGTCCTACAAGGCGCATCGGGTGCTCACCGAGTCCGCTGCGGGCCCGGACGCGGAGGAGGCACCCGACGCACTGGGTCCGCAGGTGAACCTGATCCTGGAGATCCTCGAGGCCGCGGGCATCGCGACGGCCGGAGCGGAGGGTCTCGAGGCGGACGACGTGTTGGGAACCCTCGCCGCCACCGAGCGCGACGGCACCGTGGTGGTGGTCAGCGGAGACCGCGACCTGTTGCAGGTCGTCTCCGACGATCCGGTTCCGGTGCGTGTGCTCTACGCGGGACGCGGACTGGCGAAAGCCGAGCTGTTCGGCCCGGCAGAAGTGGCCGAGAAGTACGGGGTGCCCGCGGACCGACCCGGGCCGGGCTACGCGGAACTCGCACTGCTGCGCGGTGATTCGTCCGACGGACTGCCCGGGGTGAAGGGCGTCGGGGAGAAGACCGCGGCGTCGCTCATGAAGAAGTTCGGCTCCCTCGAGGCGTTGCTCGCCGCCGCCGACTCGGGCGACCCCGAGATGTCGGCCGGGGTGCGCGCGAAGATCCAGAGCTCCCGCGACTACATCGACGCCGCCCTCCCGGTGGTACGGGTGGTGACCGATGCGGACATCATCTGGTCGCGTCCCGACCTGCTGCCGCACGAGCCCGTCGATCCGGAACGCCTCGCGGCGCTCGCCGAGGAACTCGGCGTGCAGAACTCCGTCGGCCGCCTTCTCACCGCGATGGCGCGGTGAGCTACTGGGGCCGGCCGACCTCGTAGGTGCCCTGGTCGTCCTTGACGGTCACCGTCACCGAGCGCGCCTCACCGTCCACCGTCAGGTCGCAGGAGAAGGTCGTGTTCGCCTCCACCTTCTGGCCCGACGGGCAGGACACCGCGGAGACGTCGATCGCGCCGTAGGACTCCGTCACGATCTTGGCCACCCCGCTCTGCACCGCGGAGTTGTCCAGGGTGTCGCCGCCCAGCGACGTGGCCGCGTAGATCCCACCCGCCACGACGATCGCAGCGATGACGACGCCGCCCACGATGAACGGCACCTTCGACTGCTTCTGCGCCGGCGCGGCGTTCCACTGCTGGTTGCCCTGCGGGTAGCCCGGCTGTCCGTAGGGCTGCTGGCCGTAGGGCTGTTGGCCGTAGGGCTGTTGGCCGTAAGGCTGCTGGCCGTAAGGCTGTTGGCCGTACTGGGGCTGCTGGCCGTAAGGCGGCTGCCCGTACTGGGGTTGCTGACCGTAGGCCTGCTGGTCGTAGCCCGGCTGCTGACCATAGGGCTGTTGACCGTAGGGCTGTTGACCGTAGGGCTGCTGACCGTAGGCCTGCTGGTCGTAGCCCGGCTGCTGTCCGCTCGGGTACTGGCTGGTGGGCGTGTCCTCACCGGCCGAGGAACGGTCGTCGGGGTTGTACGGGCCGCTCATCATCGCCTCCGGTGGGTGCCTGTGGTGACTGCTGTGACTGTGGAGACCATCATGCGGCATCGACGGCGACGACTCCGCGCCGTATCGCCGAGATCGCCTTCGTGGCGGTCGCGGTGACCTCGTCGTCGGGGGACGCCGAGCGGATCTGGTCGAGCAGATCGATGACCTGGCGGCACCACCGTACGAAGTCTCCGCCGGACAGGGCGCGGCCGTGCTGACCCGCGGCGAACAGCACGTCCTCGAGCGACTCCTTGCGAGCCCACTTGTAGACGGCCACCGCGAACCCGGTGTCGGGTTCCCGCGTCGGAGGCAGCTTCAGTCGGATCTCGTCCGCGCGGAGCTCGTGCCACGCGGCGACGGTGCGGGTCAACGCGTGTCGGATGTTCCCGGTCGGACCCTGCTCCGCGCTCTCACCCTCCTGGCGCGACTCGTACACGACGGTCGAGACCACGGCGGCGAGCTCGGCCGGCCCGAGGCCGCGCCAGATTCCCTCGGCGAGGCACTCCGCGACCAGCAGGTCCGACTCCGAGTACAGACGTCCGAGCTTGGCTCCTCGGTCGGTGACCGCGACCTCGCCGTCAGGACCTGCGGCCAGATAGCCGCGCTCGGTGAGCAGCGCCAGGATGCGATCGAAGGTACGGGCCAACGAGTTGGTGGTCGCGGCGACCTTCTGCTTCATCGCATCGGTGTCACGTTCGAGCCGGCTGTACTTCTCGGCCAGCCGGGCGAGATGCTCACGATCCGGCCAGGTGTGGCACGGATGCGAGCGGACGGCGCGGCGCAGCACTCCGAGCTCGCGATCGTCGCCTGCCGACGACTGCCGGCGCCGACCGCGTCCCGGCGCGCTGATCCCCGTTCCCCGGAGCGCGGACGCCAGGTCCCGACGGGTCTGCGCCGTGCGGTGATCGACGTGGCGGGGAAGGCGCATGTGGCCGAGAGCCGACACCGGTGTGGGGAAGTCCGCCGACGACACGCGCCCCGCCCACTTGTCCTCGGTGAGCACCAGCGGCCGCGGGTCCACCGAGTTCGCGTCGGTCTCCAGGACGACAGCCAGTCCCGAGCGTCGACCGGACGGGATGGAGATGACGTCGCCGCGCCGCAGCGACACCAGCGACGTGACGGCATCGTTGCGACGATCCGTGCGGCCCTGACGCTCGAGCTCGCGTTCGCGCTCCTTGAGGCGCGCGCGCAGGGCGGTGTACTCGACGTAGGGCGAGTCCTCGCCGCCCAACTTGCCGAGCAACTCGCGCCGAGCCACGGCGTTCTTCTCGATACCGCGCACCAACCCGACGACGGACGCATCGGCCTGGTACTGCGCGAACGACCGTTCGAGCAGCATCCGGGACGCGTCGACACCCATCCGGTCGACCAGGTTCACCGCCATGTTGTACGACGGGCGGAACGAACTCCGCAGGGGGAACGTACGGGTGGAGGCCAACCCGGCCACCTCCGTCGGCTCGACACCCGACTGCCACAGCACCACCGCATGACCCTCGACGTCGATACCGCGACGACCGGCGCGGCCGGTGAGTTGCGTGTACTCCCCCGCCGACAGGTTGGCGTGCGCCTCACCGTTGAACTTCACGAGGCGCTCGAGCACCACCGTCCGCGCCGGCATGTTGATGCCGAGGGCGAGGGTCTCCGTCGCGAAGACCGCGCGGACCAGACCGCGGACGAACAGCTCCTCTACCGTGTGCCGGAACACCGGCAGCATCCCTGCGTGATGCGCGGCGATGCCCCGCTCGAGGGCGTCGCGCCACTCCCAGTAGCCGAGCACCTCGAGGTCGCTGCGCGGGATCTCGGCGGTGTGGCGTTCGACGACCTCGGTGATCTCGCGCGCCTGCTCCTCGGAGGTCAGCCGCAGTCCCGATCGAAGACACTGATCGACGGCGCCGTCGCACCCGGCGCGGCTGAAGATGAACGTGATGGCGGGAAGCAACCCCTCCTCGTCGAGGAGCTTGATGACGTCGGGCCGCGGGATCGGACGAGATTCCGGCCGGCCGGGGCGGCCACCGGACCGACCCGACCGCGGGCCACGGCCGCGTGGGGCCTCCCAGGCGCCCATGCGCTCGGCCTGCACTCGTTCCTTGACGTACCGGACGAGGTTCTTGTCCACGACCACGCCGCCCGGAGCACCGTTGTTCGCCTCGACGTCGAAAAGGTCGAACAGGCGGCGACCGACGAGGATGTGCTGCCACAGCGGAACCGGGCGGGTCTCGTCGACGACGACGGTGGTGTTGCCACGCACCGTCTCCATCCAGGCGCCGAACTCCTCGGCGTTGCTCACCGTCGCCGACAGGCTGACGAGCCGGACGTCCTCGGACAGGTGCAGGATGACCTCCTCCCACACGGCGCCGCGGAACCGGTCGGCGAGGTAGTGCACCTCGTCCATCACCACGTGCGAGAGTCCGCGCAGCGCAGGCGATTCCGCGTACAGCATGTTGCGGAGCACCTCGGTGGTCATGATGACGATCGGTGCGTCCGAGTTGATGCTCTGGTCACCGGTGAGCAGGCCGACGTAGCCCTTGCCGTAGCGCGCGACGAGCTCGGCGTACTTCTGGTTGCTCAGTGCCTTGATGGGGGTGGTGTAGAAACACTTCGCGCCGCTGGTGAGTGCGAGGTGGACGGCGAACTCGCCGACGACGGTCTTGCCGGCTCCGGTCGGCGCGCACACCAGTACGCCGTGCCCGTCCTCGAGGGCCGAGCACGCACGGATCTGGAAGGGATCGAGCGGGAACGGAAGCGACGCCGCGAACTCGGTCAGCTTCGGCCCGTCCACGAGTCGAGTCCGGATGTCGCCGGTGTTCTGCTGCCCGCTGTGATTGGCCACGACTCCAGATTAGAGGGTGTCCGCCGATGGGGGTCACTCAGACAGCGTGGGCAACTCAGAGAGTGTCGGAGTAGTCGGCGTCGGCGTCGTGACGCACCGGGACGGGCCTGCCGACCGGGGCGGCCGAGGTGTCGAGAGGCGACGCCTCGTCATCGGAGACGTTCCCCCACTCCTCGGTCTCGCGCCGTGCGCGCCGTCGATCGTTGACGCGCGCGATCTGGATGGCGAACTCGACGAGGATGCTCAGCGCGAGTGCCAGCGCGGTCATCGAGAAGGGGTCACCGCCGGGCGTGACGACGGCGGCGAAGGCGAACATCGCGAAGATGAGCCCGCGACGCCAGCCGCGGAGCTTCTCGTACTTCAGGACGCCGACGGCGTTGAGCGCGACGATCAAAAGCGGGATCTCGAAGCTGACGCCGAAGATGACGAGCAGGTTGATGACGAAGCCGAAGTACTCGGCGCCACTGAGAGCGGTGACCTGGACGTTGTCGCCGATGGTCAGCAGGAAGTGCAGGGCTTTCGCGACGACGATGTAGGCGAGGACGGCGCCGGAGACGAAGAGCACGGCCGCCGCCGTGACGAACGAGATGGCGTAGCGCCGTTCCTGGCGGTAGAGGCCGGGCGTGATGAACGCCCACACCTGATAGAGCCAGATGGGGCAGGCGAGCACGACGCCCGCGGTGATGGCCACCTTGAACCGGAGCATGAACTGCTCGAACGGTCCGGTGGCGAGCAGCCGACACGTGCCGTCGTCGGTGAGCTCGGCGCGACTCTCGGACGGGAGCGAGCAGTACGGCCCGCGGAGCAGGTCACCGAGCGACTCGATACCCAGCAGCGAGTGCGAGTACCAGAAGAACCCCACGATCGTGGTGAGGACGATGGCCAGCATCGACCACAGCAGACGCGTGCGGAGCTCGTAGAGATGCTCCACCAACGACATGGTGCCGTCGGGATTGACGCGACGCCTGCGCTGTCGCGGATCGAACGGTATGCGCACGGTGACTCTTCGCCTGTCGACTGCGGTGCCTGGACTGAAGACTGTGGTTCGCGGTGACGGGTGCCGAGGTGCGCACGCCGCAGCGGGCGCGAACCTCGGTCACCACCCACGAAACGGCCGAGGCGACATCGCCCCGACCGTGGTGCCTGCGAGTGTCAGGCCGAGCGCGGGTGCTGCTCGTGCGTCGGTTCGGTCGACGCGACGGTCGGGGTGACCGTGTTCGGGGACGGCAACTGCGACTGCGGTGCCGGCGCCGTGTTCGTGGTGGTGTCCGGCTTCTTGCCGTCGTTCTGCATCTCCTGCACTTCACTCTTGAAGATGCGCATCGAGCGTCCCAGGCCACGTGCGGCCTCGGGCAGCTTCTTCGATCCGAACAGCAGTACGAGCACGACGATCAGGACGATCCAGTGCCAGGGTTGTAACGCACCCATGAAAACCTCCCAGTTTCGGTGGATTCGATGCTACCGGACCCGATGGCTCCCACCCGGTGTCCGGTGGACCCGCGTACCGACCGTTCGCCGAGAGTTCACCGGACGAGTCCTGCATGTCCGGACGACTCGAGATGGGCCGGTCACGCTCCCGAGACGGCGCGATAGACGTCGAGGGCGTCGCGCGACCGAGCGGTGACCTCACGAACCAGTGCGGGCGGTCCGAGCACCCGCACTCCCGACCCCAGACCCAGCGCCAGACGGCTCATCCAGTCGAGCGTCGCGAATCGCATCGAGACCTCGATCGAGCCGTCGTCGTGCGCAGCGGTCTGCGTCATGGGGTAGTAGTCCAGAATCCACACGTGGTCGGGTGCGACGACGAGCCGTGCGAGCGGCAGCGACGGATCGTCGTGGAAGAGATCGAGTGCGTCCCCACCGGTCCTGGCCTGCTCGGGCGGTGCGGACGGCTCGTCCAGCTCGGTCGCGGCATCGATGCGGTCCAGCCGGAACAGCCGGACGCCCTCCGCGTCGCGGCACCAGGCCTGCAGGTAGCTCTGATCGTCGACGAGGACGATGCGCAACGGATCGACGGTGCGTTCGGACACCACGTCCCGCGATGCCGAGTAGTAGGTGATGTGCAGCGCGCGACCGCGGGCGAGCGCCCCACGGACGGTCGTGACACTGGGACTCTCCTGCGGCTCGGGCGTGTCGTCCGGCCCCTCGGCCGCCGCGACACCCGCCGCGGCCTCGATCTTCGCGATGGCGCGGTACGCCGCGGACGGGTCCACCATGCCGGGCATCTCGACGAGTGACCGCAGCGCGATGAGCAGCGCGGTCGCTTCCGTGGACGTCAGACGCAGCGGCCTGTCGATACCGGCGGAGAACGTGACCTCGATGCTGTCCTCGGAGAACGACAGATCGATGAGATCGCCCGGACCGTATCCGGGCAGTCCGCACATCCACAGCTGGTTCAGGTCGTCCATCAGCTGTTTGGTCGTGACCCCGAGCTCGGCCGCGGCGTCGGCCGCGCTGATACCCGGATTGGCGATGAAGTACGGCACGAGGTTGAGCAGCCGGGCCAGCCGCGAGGACAGGCGAACGCTCATGAGCTGCTCCCGGGCGAGACGGCGTCGGTCGGCGCGCGGTGCGCGCTCACGGACAGGGTGCCGACGACGATGTCGCGGAGTTCGGTCGGCGACAGCACGATCGCGTCGGCGCCGTGGCCGGCGACCACCCGGGCGATCCACTCCCACGACCGCACCGGGATGCGGACCACGGAACCGCGTCGCCCCACGAGATCACGTGTCTCCACCTCGGTGCCGAGACGGCGCAGCTCGAGTCCCCGTCCCTCCGACACCCAGACGTCGGCGCTGCCCGCCACGTCACCGCTCGCGGCGGCGCGGGCCACGATGACACCGAGATCGACGTCGTCGGGCTTGCGCACCGATCCCGCCGGTCCGAAGGCCACGACGTCGTCCCCGATCCGTGACAGGCGGAAGGTACGGACGGCGTCGCGCTCGGTGTCGTGCCCGACGAGGTACCAGCGTCCGGAGTGGGTGACCACTCCCCACGGCTCGACGGTGCGCTCCCGGAAGGGGGCGGCCGGGGTGGAACGGTGCGAGAACCGCACGGACCGGCCGGCGTCGATAGCAGCGAGCAGCTTGCCCAGCGCGGGCTCGGAACCTCGACTGCGGGACGGAACGGCGGTCACGGCGGCCGGCGAGTTCTCGGTGTCCACCTGCACGCCCGCGGCGCGCAACTTCAACATCGCGCTCTGAGCGGCGGAGGTGAGCTCGGGCGACTCCCAGAGTTGGACGGCCACGGCGACCGCAGCGGCCTCGTCGCTGGCCAGGTCGACGTCGGGGAGTTCGTACCGATCGCGGTTGATGCGGTACCCCTCGACCGTCGAGAAGCGCGAGATCTGACCGGTCTCGAGCGGGACGCCGAGATCACGCAGCTCGTTCTTGTCGCGCTCGAACATGCGACTGAAGGCCTCGTCGCTCGCCGAGTCCTCGTATCCGGCGACGGACTCGCGGATGCGCTCGGCGGTCAGGTACTGCCGTGTCGAGAGCAGGCAGATGACGAGGTTCATCAACCGCTCGACTTTGGAGATCGCCACCGACCCAGCCTAGTGGCTGAGCATCTCCCCACCCGTGCGCATCGCCGGGGTGGGGAGGACGGGACTCCTGTGGAGAAGGAGGACCGTCGGCCTCTACATCGACGCGATCAGGCGCTCCACGCGCTCGTCGACCGAGCGGAACGGGTCCTTGCACAGCACCGTGCGCTGAGCCTGGTCGTTGAGCTTGAGATGCACCCAGTCGACGGTGAAGTCGCGTCCCGCCTCCTGTGCGGCGCTGATGAACTCGCCACGCAGCTTCGCGCGTGTCGTCTGCGGCGGCGTGTTCACCGCCTCGTCGATCTGGTCGTCCTCGGTGACGCGCTTGACCAGTCCCTTGCGCTGCAGCACGTCGAAGACGCCGCGGCCGCGCTTGATGTCGTGATAGGCCAAGTCCAGCTGGGCGATCTTCGGGTCGGACAGGTCCATCGAGTACCTGTCCTGATAGCGATCGAACAGCTTGCGCTTGATCACCCAGTCGATCTCGGTGTCCACCTTGGCGAAGTCCTGCGCCTCGACGGCGTCGAGGGTGCGGCCCCACAGGTCGACGACCTGCTCGATCTGCGCGTCCGGCTCGCGGTTGCGCAGGTGCTCGACGGCGCGGGCGTGGTACTCGCGCTGGATCTCGAGTGCACTGGCCTGGCGTCCCCCCGCGAGACGGACGGGGCGCCGCCCCGTCGAGTCGTGGGACACCTCGCGGATGGCGCGAATCGGGTTGTCCAGGGCGAAGTCTCGGAACGACACGCCCGCCTCGATCATCTCCAGGACCAGCGCTGCGGTGCCGACCTTGAGCATGGTCGTCGGCTCGGCCATGTTGGAGTCGCCGACGATGACGTGCAGACGACGGTACTTCTCGGCGTCGGCATGCGGTTCGTCGCGCGTGTTGATGATGGGCCGTGAGCGGGTGGTCGCGGACGACACGCCCTCCCAGATGTGCTCGGCGCGCTGCGAGAGGCAGAACGTGGCGGCCTTCGGCGTCTGCAGGATCTTGCCCGCGCCGCAGATGAGCTGGCGGGTGACCAGGAACGGCAACAGCACGTCGGAGATGCGGGAGAACTCGCCGGCGCGCACCACGAGGTAGTTCTCGTGGCAGCCGTAGGAGTTGCCCGCGGAGTCGGTGTTGTTCTTGAACAGGTAGATGTCGCCGCCGATGCCCTCCTCGACGAGACGCTGCTCCGCGTCGATGAGCAGGTCCTCGAGAACACGCTCGCCGGCGCGGTCGTGCGTGACCAGCTGCAGAAGGCTGTCGCACTCGGCAGTGGCGTACTCGGGATGGGAGCCGACGTCCAGGTAGAGCCGCGCACCGTTGCGCAGGAACACGTTGGAGCTGCGTCCCCACGACACGACACGCCGGAACAGATACCGGGCCACCTCGTCCGGGCTGAGTCGACGGTGCCCGTGGAACGTGCACGTCACACCGAACTCGGTCTCGATCCCCATGATTCGTCGCTGCACACTTCGACAGTACAACGGCATCGACCGCGGCATCGGCTACCCGAGCCCGTGGCAGCCGTAGTGTGGCGCAGGTGAATCCCCGATCGCTGCGCGGCCGCACCCGTTCCGTCGATCTGGCGCTGGTGAAGGCCAGTTTCGCGTCGCGACCGTCGGGGTTGGACCCCGCGCTGCGCACGCTCACCGGGCTCGCCGATCACAGTGTTCTGTGGGCGATCGTGGCGTCGGCGCTCGCCGCGTCCGGCGGCCCCCGACGACGAGGTGCCGTACGCGGCATGCTCGCGGTCGTGGGTGCCAGCTCGCTCGCGAACGGGGTGCTCAAGCCGCTGCTCCCCCGCGATCGTCCACCGGCCGCGTCGGTCCCCGCGCTCCGGCGGATCATGACCCCACCCGTGTCGT
Source organism: Rhodococcus sp. BP-316 (assembly GCF_019836105.1). NCBI lineage: Bacteria > Bacillati > Actinomycetota > Actinomycetes > Mycobacteriales > Nocardiaceae > Rhodococcus > Rhodococcus sp. BP-316. The sequence goes on from NZ_JABUEE010000001.1 coordinate 147,758, forward strand.
CGTCGTTCCCGTCGGGTCACGCCGCCTCCGCCGCGGCGTTCGCGACGGGCGTGGCGCTCGAGGCTCCGCTCGCCGGTCTCCTCGTCGCCCCGCTGGCCGCGACCGTCGCGTACTCGCGAGTGCACGTCGGCGTGCACTGGCCGTCGGACGTGGTGGTGGGCGCGGCGCTCGGGGTCGCGGTCGCGCTGTCGACCCGCCGCTGGTGGGCCGTGCGCTCCACCGAGTCGGCCGAGTTGGGCCCCGCGGGGCTGGCGCCCGCCCTGCACGAGGGTGAGGGAATGCTCGTGCTGGTCAATCCGGGCGCGGGCACCCACAATTCGGAAGTCGTCGCCGACGTGGCGAAGGCCCTGCCGAGGGCGCGGTTCCTCGAGCCGGACGCCGACGACGACTTCACCGCCCAGTTCGTCCGCGCCGCAGGATCGGACGTGCTCGCGCTCGGAGTCTGCGGAGGGGACGGCACGGTGGCCGCTGCCGTCGCGGCCGCGGTGCGGACGGGGCTTCCTCTCGCGGTGTTCCCCGGCGGCACGCTGAACCACTTCGCACGGGACGTCGGCGCGGTGGAGGTGTCGGTCACCGCGGACGCCGTCACTCGCGGCGCGTCCAGCCGGGTGGATCTCGGCGGTGTGAGCATCGACGGCGGTGAGGAGATCCTCTTCGTCAACACCGCCAGCATCGGGGGCTACCCGGATTCGGTTCGGCTGCGGGACAAGTGGAGCTCACGCATCGGGAAGTGGCCCGCGGCCGCGGCCGCGATGGTGGCCGTCCTGGCGGTGGCCGAGCCGATGCACGTGGAGATCGACGGGCGCCGCGACTCGGTGTGGATGATGTTCGTCGGCAACGGCACCTACACGCCGGGTGATCAGGTGCCCATGTCGCGGCCGTCGATCGCGAGCGGTGTGCTGGACGTGCGGTTCCTGCGCGCGCACATGCGGCTCTCGCGTACCCGCCTCGCACTCGCCGCGATGACCGGGACTCTCGGCACGTCGCCCACCTACCGCCATCTGCGGGTGCCGGCGGTCTCGGTGCGCAACCTGCAGACCACGGTCGCGGTGGCGGTGGACGGGGAGGTGGCGGGCGAGGGCCGGGCCTTCGACTACCGGGCCCGGCCCTCGCTGCTCACGCTGTACGGAACGGGCACCGCCGACGCGCCGCGCGCGTGACGGGTGCTTCGTAGCCGGTCGGTCAGGTGCCCGCAGGTTCCGAACCGGGGGGCAACAGTCCCTGGAGCGCCGCTCCGGAGATCCGCCGGAACGCACGCCTCGGCCGCGTCTGTTCGAGAACGGCCACTTCGAGGCTCGTGACCTCGAGGACGCGCTTCTCCGCGGGCTCGCTCGCGGCACCGTTGGTCGGCGGCGTCGACGTGGAGTCCTGGAGCGCACCGACTGCCAGCGCGACCGCCGCGTCGAGATCGAGCCCCGAGCGGTACTTCTCGCGCAGGACCGTCGAGATCGGTTCGGTGGCACCGCCCATGACCACGAAGTCGACCTCGTCGACGATCGAGCCGTCGTACGTGATGCGGTAGAGCTGGGACCGGGGACTCTCGTCGACGGCACCGACCTCGGCCACGCAGATCTCCACCTCGTACGGCTTGAGCTGCTCGGTGAAGATGGTGCCGAGCGTCTGCGCGTACGCCTTGGCCAACGATCGTCCGGTGACGTCCGCACGGTCGTAGGTGTAGCCCTTGGTGTCGGCGTGCACGATGCCGGCGCGGCGTAGATTCTCGAACTCGTTGTACTTGCCCACCGCGGCGAAGCCGAGGCGGTCGTACAGCTCGCTCACCTTGTGCAGTGCGGAGGACCGGTTCTCGGCGACGAAGAGCACGCCGTCCGCGTAGGTCAGCACGACCACGCTGCGACCGCGTGCGATTCCCTTGCGCGCCAGTTCCGAACGATCGCGCATGATCTGTTCGGCGGACGCGTAGTACGGCATCGTCATCGGCGCGCACCCCCTTCTTCCGATCGGTCCTGCAGTACCGCACGGGCCAGAGCCTCGATGCGGTCCGATCCCACCAGGTTCGCTCCCCCGGCACCGATGGCCACCGCCGTCGGGTAGATGCCGCGGGTCAGATCCGGTCCGCCGGTCGCCGAATCGTCGTCGGCAGCGTCGTACAGCGATTCGACCGCGACGCGCAGAGCCTCGTCCTCGGTCATGTCCTCGCGGTAGAGCTTCTTCATCGCCGATTTCGCGAACAGCGATCCCGATCCCACCGCGTGGTAGCCGGACCGTTCCTCGTAGCGGCCACCGACCACGTCGTAGGAGACGATGCGCCCCGCATGGCGGGCGTCGGCGGCGTCGAGGTCGTAGCCGACGAGTAGCGGAACCACAGCCAGACCTTGCATGGCCGCACCGAGATTGGCCCGCACCATGGAGGACAGCTTGTTGGCCTTGCCGTTGAAGGTGAGGGAGACGCCCTCGATCTTCTCGTAGTGCTCGAGTTCGACCGCGAACAGCCGCACCAGCTCGATCGCCATGCCGGCGGTTCCCGCGATGCCGGCAGCCGAGTAGTCGTCCGTGACGTACACCTTGTCGACGTCGCGACTGGCGATGAGGTTGCCCATCGTCGCGCGGCGATCACCCGCGAGGATGACGCCGCCGTCGAAGGTGACGGCCACGATGGTGGTGCCGTGCGGTGCGATGTCGGACTGCATCGTCGCCTCCGGGGACAGAGCGAGATCCGCACGAAAACGGTTCTCGGGCAACAGGTGCGGTGCGTAGGCCCGCAGGTGTTCACTGAAGGAGGAGAACGGCGACCCGTAGCGCAGGGTGGTGTCGCTCTCGTGGGGACGGGGAACGGAGTTCGCGTCCGTCACTGGCCGCCCTTTTGCACGTAGGCGCGGACGAAGTCCTCCGCGTTCTCCTCGAGCACGTCGTCGATCTCGTCGAGGAGATCGTCGGTCTCCTCGGCGAGCTTCTCGCGTCGTTCCTGACCCGATGCGCCCTCGGCCGAACCGTCGTCGTCATCGCCACCGCCGGAGCGTGTGGTCTGCTCTTGTGCCATAGCCGACCTCCTCGTCACGAACCGCGTGTTCTCTCGACACGCAGCGAAACTTCACCCTACCGAGCATGCGCCGTCACAGGGTGACAACCCACCGTACGTCCGGCACGGGCGGACCGTCAGGTGGTGAGCTGGTCCACCAGTTCTGCGGCCGAGTCCACCGATTCGAGCAGAGCACCGACGTGGGCCTTGCTCCCCCGCAGTGGCTCGAGGGTGGGGATACGCACCAGCGAGTCTCCACCGAGGTCGAAGATGACCGAGTCCCAGCTCGCGGCCGCGATGTCGCGGCCGAACTTGCGGAGGCACTCGCCGCGGAAGTACGCGCGGGTGTCGGTCGGGGGGTTCGAGACGGCGTCCATGACGTCCTGCTCGGAGACCAGCCGTTCCATCGATCCGCGCGCGACGAGCCGGTTGTAAAGACCCTTGTCGAGGCGGACGTCCGAGTACTGCAGGTCCACGAGGTGCAGTCGCGGCGCCGACCAGCCGAGTCCCTCGCGGTTGCGGAACCCTTCGAGCAGCCGCAGTTTCGCCGGCCAGTCGAGGAGGGAAGCGCAGTCCATCGGGTCGCGCTCGAGCTTGTCGAGGATCATCGCCCACTTCTCGACGACGTCGGCGGCGCGCGGATCCTTCTCGCCCTGTGCGTCGAGATGCGCGGAGACGCGCTCGAGGTAGATGCGCTGCAGTGCCAACGCCGTCAGCTCGCGACCGTCCGCGAGCGCGACCGTGCGGCGCAGCGTCGGGTCGTGACTGATCTGGTGCACCGCCGTCACCGGACGGGCCAGCTGCAGATCGGACAGGTCCACGCCGGCCTCGACGATGTCGAGCACCAGGGCCGTCGTTCCGACCTTGAGATAGGTCGCCATCTCGGCGAGGTTGGCGTCACCGATGATCACGTGCAGGCGCCGGTACTTGTCGGCGTCGGCGTGCGGCTCGTCGCGGGTGTTGATGATGCCGCGCTTGAGCGTCGTCTCGAGGCCCACCTCGACCTCGATGTAGTCGGCGCGCTGCGAGAGCTGGAATCCGGGCTCGTCTCCGGACTGACCGATGCCGACGCGGCCCGAGCCGGTGAACACCTGGCGGGAGGCGAAGAACGGCGAGAGCCCGGCGATGATCGCGGAGAACGGGGTCTCGCGAGACATCAGGTAGTTCTCGTGGGTGCCGTAGGACGCGCCCTTGCCGTCGACGTTGTTCTTGTACAACTGCAGGCGCGGGGCGCCGGGCACGCTCGAGGCATGGCGCGCAGCCGCTTCCATGACGCGCTCCCCCGCCTTGTCCCAGATGACGGCATCGAGCGGATCGCGCACCTCCGGTGCGGAGTACTCCGGGTGGGCGTGGTCGACGTAGAGACGCGCGCCGTTGGTGAGGATCATGTTGGCCGCGCCGACCTCGTCGGCGTCGATGATCGGCGCCGGGCCACTGAACCGGCCCAGGTCGAACCCGCGTGCGTCACGCAGCGGCGATTCCACCTCGTAGTCCCAGCGCGTCCGCTTGGCCCGCGGCACACCCGCCGCGGCGGCGTACGCCAGCACCGCCTGGGTGGATGTCAGGATCGGATTGGCGGAAGGCTCGGTAGGAGAGGAAATTCCGTACTCGACCTCGATGCCGATGATGCGCTGCATGCTCTCGACCCTAGGCTATCGACCCTGTGACCCCTGATCGAGTGGGAGCGGTGACGCATGCCTGACGACGAGATCGTGGCCGTGTACGACGAGCGTGGCCACGTGGTGGGCGAAGCGCCGCGCACCGAGGTGTACGAGCGCGGCCTGTGGCACGCGAGTGCCGGCGTGCTGGTGCGATCCACCGACGGGTCACGCGTGTACGTCCACCGCCGCACGACGACCAAGTCGGTGTTCGCGGGGATGCACGACGTTCTGGCCGGTGGGGTCGTCGATGCCGGGGAGGACCCTCGACAGACCGCCTCGCGAGAACTCGCCGAGGAACTCGGCGTCGTAGCGGACGTGACGGGCGACCCGGTGGTCGGCCGCTGGACGGGACGATCCGGCGCTGCGACGGTGCGCTGCCACCTGTTCGCGTACGAGGTGCGTCACGACGGACCGATGCACCACCAGCCGTCCGAGATCGCGGACGGCTGGTGGTGGTCGGACGTCGAGGTGCTGACACACCTGGACGATCCCGCGTGGCCCTTCGTTCCGGACACCCGCGTGATCGTCTCGGCGCTGCTACAGGTGGGCGGTCAGAGGTACTGACCCGTGTTCGACTCGGTGTCGATCGAGCGGCTCGCACTGGCGTTCTTACCGGTGACGAGCGTGCGGATGTAGACGATCCGCTCACCCTTCTTGCCCGAGATGCGCGCCCAGTCATCGGGATTGGTGGTGTTGGGCAGATCTTCGTTCTCGGCGAACTCGTCGACGATGGAGTCGAAGAGGTGTCCGACGCGCAGACCCGGTGTCCCGGTGTCGAGCACCGACTTGATGGCGTACTTCTTCGCGCGGTCGACGATGTTCTGGATCATCGCGCCCGAGTTGAAGTCCTTGAAGTACAGGACCTCCTTGTCACCGTTGGCATAGGTGACCTCGAGGAATCGGTTGTCGTCGCTCTCGGCGTACATGCGCTCGACGACGCGTTCGATCATGCCGCGGATGCAGGCGGCGCGATCGCCGCCGAACTCCGCGAGATCGTCGGCGTTGACGGGCAGCGAGTCGTCGAGATACTTCGAGAAGATGTCGAGCGCGGACTCGGCGTCCGGCCGCTCGATCTTGATCTTCACGTCCAGACGGCCCGGGCGAAGAATGGCCGGGTCGATCATGTCCTCGCGGTTGGACGCACCGATCACGATGACGTTCTCGAGGCCCTCGACACCGTCGATCTCGGCCAGCAGCTGAGGAACGACGGTGGTCTCCACGTCGGACGAGACGCCCGACCCACGGGTACGGAAGATGGAGTCCATCTCGTCGAAGAACACGATGACGGGAGTGCCCTCCGACGCCTTCTCGCGAGCCCGCTGGAAGATCAACCGGATGTGGCGCTCCGTCTCACCGACGAACTTGTTGAGCAGCTCGGGGCCCTTGATGTTGAGGAAGTAGGACTTCGCGTCGCGTGCGTCCTGCCCCCGTGCCTCGGCGATCTTCTTCGCCAGTGAGTTGGCGACCGCCTTGGCGATGAGTGTCTTGCCGCAGCCGGGAGGCCCGTAGAGCAACACACCCTTGGGCGGGCGCAGCGAGTACTCACGGAACAGATCCTTGTGCAGGAAGGGCAGTTCCACGGCGTCGCGGATCTGCTCGATCTGCCGCCCGAGGCCGCCGATGTCCTCGTAGCCGACGTCGGGGACCTCCTCGAGCACGAGGTCCTCGACCTCGGCCTTGGGAATGCGCTCGAACGCGTAGCCGGCCTTGGTGTCGACCAGCAACGAGTCGCCGGGGCGCAGGCGGCGCGACGGCCCGTCCGGATCCTCCGGTGCCTCGTCGTCGGCCATCTCCTGCAGCGGAGTCGCCAACCACACGACACGTTCCTCGTCGGCGTGGCCGACGACGAGGGCGCGCTTGCCGTCCTCGAGGATCTCGCGAAGGGAGCTGATCTCGCCGACGCGTTCGAATTCACACGCCTCGACGATGGTGAGGGCCTCGTTCAGACGCACGGTCTGGCCGGGCCGGAGTGCGGTGGCGTCGACGTTCGGCGAGCACGTCAGGCGCATCTTGCGGCCCGAGGTGAACACGTCCACCGTCGCGTCGTCGTAGGTGTGCACCAGGACGCCGTAACCGCTGGGCGGTGCGCCGAGCCGGTCGACCTCCTCGCGCAGGGCGATGAGCTGCTGGCGCGCCTCCTTGAGCGTCTCCATCAGCTTCGTGTTGCGTGTGGAGAGCGAGTCGACCCGCGACTCGAGATCACGCACGTCGGTGTTACGGGTGTCCGCCGACGGCGCACCCCCACGGGAAGCGTCGAGTTGTCGGCGCAGGACGGTGGCCTCGGCTCGCAGGGCATCGAGTTCGGCCAGGACTGCGGACTGGTCCGGGTTGTCTGTAGGGCTCATGCAGGACTCCTCCCAAAGCGATTTCTCAACGCTACCGGGCGAAACGCAAACGTGTGTGACGACCGTGGTCAGACACTGTCACCGACCACCGACAGACAGCGGACGAACGGCACACGGTCGGTGCATGAACCCCCGGTGTCAGGCGGGTTCGGTGGGGGTCTTGCCGGCCCGTCGCTGCGGTTTCGGGGTGACGGTGCCCTCGGCCAGACGACGCGCACTGACCAGGAACGCGGTGTGCCCCTGCATGCGGTGCTCGGGTCGCACTGCCAGCCCGACGACGTGCCACCCCCGCACGATCGACTCCCACGACCGCGGCTCGGTCCAGCACTCCTGCGCACGCAGGGCCTCGACGACCTTGGACAACTGCGTGACGGTGGCCACGTAGACGATCAGCACGCCGCCCGGAACCAGCGCACCGGCGACGGCGTCGAGTGCGTCCCACGGCGCCAGCATGTCCAGCACCACCCGGTCGACCATGCCCTCGTGACGCGCGACGTCGAACGCGGCGACGTCGTCGATCACCAGGTCCCAGTTCTCCGGCCGCTCGCCGAAGAAGGTCTCCACGTTGCGCACCGCGTGCACGGCGTGGTCCTCGCGCACCTCGTAGGAGATGACGCGCCCCTGCGGACCGACGGCACGCAGCAGCGAACACGTCAGGGCGCCGGAACCGGCACCCGCCTCGAGCACGCGGGCACCCGGGAAGACGTCGCCCTCGTGCACGATCTGGGCGGCGTCCTTGGGGTAGATGACCTGCGCGCCGCGCGGCATCGACAGCACGTAGTCGACGAGGAGCGGGCGCAGAGCGAGATACGGGGTGCCGTTCGTCGACTTCACGACGCTGCCCTCGTCGACACCGATCAGATCGTCGTGGCGGATCCCGCCGCGGTGGGTGTGGAACTCCTTGGCCGCGTCGAGCACCACCGTGTAGTGCCGCCCCTTGGCGTCGGTGAGCTGCACGCGATCACCGACGCGGAACGGTCCGCTCGCGCGCGCAGACGTGTCGGTGTCGGTCGGTTCCACGGGTGGTCCTCTTTCCGGTGCACTCTGGTCCCGCCCACGAAGCGGGGCGCTCTCGGGGCGCGACGCGCCCCGGGGAACTGTAGGGCAGATACCGGATCGTGTCGGTGAGCGGGCATAGTGTCGGCGCCGTGAGCATCTCGACCGAAGACCCCGTCGTCACCGACGTCGCCGCGGCGGCACCCGACCGTCCTCGCCGTCGTCCCGCGTTGTCGCCCTCGCGCGCAGCGGATTACAAGCAGTGCCCCCTGCTCTACCGGTTCCGGGCCATCGACCGCCTGCCCGCACCGCCGTCGAAGGCGCAGTTGCGCGGCACCCTCGTGCACTCCGCCCTCGAGTCGCTCTACGCGTTGCCCGCGGCGGACCGGGTCTCGACGCGGGCCGGCACCCTCGTGCAGGAGGAATGGGACGCCATGGTCGTGTCGCACGAGTACGCGGCCGATCTCGTCGAGGAGCACGAGCGCGAGAAGTTCGTCGCCGAGGCGCAGTCGCTCGTGGCGTCCTACTACTCGCTCGAGGACCCCACACGGTTCGACCCCGAGTCGTGCGAGCAGCTCGTCGAGACCGAACTGGACGACGGCGTGCTGTTGCGCGGCTACATCGACCGCATCGACGTCGCGCCCACCGGGCAGCTGCGCGTCGTCGACTACAAGACGGGCAAGGCGCCGCGCGAGATCGCCGAGGCCAAGGCGTTGTTCCAGATGAAGTTCTACGCGGTGGTGCTGATGCGCACGCGCGGCATCGTTCCCGCGCAGCTGCGCCTGCTGTTCCTGAAGGACAGCCAGATTCTCACCTACGCCCCGGACGAGGACGAGCTCCGCCGGTTCGAACGGACGCTGTCCGCCATCTGGACGGCCATCCGGTCCGCCGGCGAGACGGGCGACTTCCGCCCCAAGCCCGGAAAGCTGTGTGGGTGGTGCGACTTCCAGGCCCTGTGCCCGTCCTTCGGCGGCACTCCGCCCGAGTACCCGGGGTGGCCGAGCGAGCCGACGGAGGTCACGGCGTGAGCGAGGATGCACTCTTCGTCCGTGTCGAGGGAACCGATCGCTATCGCGCCACGCGGCTCACCACGAGTGTGTGGGCGGAGACCATGCAACACGGCGCTCCCCCGTCGGCGCTGCTCGCGCGAGCACTGGAGCAGTGTTCGCCGGTGCCGGGCACCCGGCTCGCGCGGGTGACGATGGAGATCCTCGGGCCGGTGCCCGTCGGAGAACTCACCGTGCAGGCCCGTGTGGAACGCCCCGGTCGCCGGGTCGCCATGCTGTCGGCCGACCTCGTCGCGGATCTGCCCGACGGGTCGACCAGGGCGGTCGCGCGTGCCACGGCCTGGCGCGTGGCGATGACCGACACCTCGGCGGCCGGGCAGACTCTCGATCCACCGTTGGTGCCCGGTCCGGACGAGTCCGAGGCCGGGTGGGCATTTCCGGACCACTGGCACGGCGGGTTCCTCGACAGTCTCGAGTTCCGGGGCGCCCGCCCGGTGACGGCGTCGGAGCCCGGCCGGGTGTGGGCACGTCCGAGGTATCCCGTGGTGGCCGGCGAGCAGACGTCGCCGATCGTCGGACTGTTCGCCGTGGCGGACATCGCCAATGGCGTCGCGGCGCTTCTCGATCCGACGGAGTGGACGTTCCTCAACACCGATCTGACGGTGCAGATCGTGCGCGAACCCGTCGGCGAATGGGTGGGTGTGCAGGCCCGCACCGCGATCGGCGACGACGGCATCGGGCTGTGCACCTCGACGTTGTACGACGCGACGGGGTCGGTGGGCCGCACGTTCCAGACACTCGAGGTGCGCGCTCGCGCCTGACGTCTCCACACCGGATCAGCCGAGCCGGACCACCTGTCCGACGCGGAAGATCCCCGCGGGATCGTGATGCTCGGCCAGGGCTCCGAGCCAGGCCCGGGTGTCCTCGTCGTAGACCCGTGCGAGGTGAGCGGGGTCGTCGGACGCCGCGAAGTTGGGCAACGCGCCACCGGTCGACCACGGTGCCAGAGCCTCCACGACTGCCTCGCCGTGCGCGATCACCGCATCGGCGACAGGAGGCGCCAGCACTCCGATGCACAGGAGGCTGTAGGCGGCCTCGCGATGGCAGTACACGTCGGGATGCGGTCCCGGCCGGCCGAGAGCGCCGCCGAGCAGCCTCAGCTCCACGATCACCTGCGGTGAACTCGACGCGGGGCCGGTCATGACCAACACGGTCGCTGCCGCCTCCTCGTCGAACACGCGGAGCATCGTCGTGGCCTCACGTGTCGGCATCGGATCCACCGGGTCGGCATGCACCGACCCCACCGCCGCGTACGGAATGGTCGTGACCGTGTCGATGACGGTCGGGGCCGCAGCGCGCATCGGCGCGAGAACGTCGGCTGCGATCCCCGGCTCCGCGACCGATGCGAAACGCACCGCGACCACGAACTTCCCGGCCAACGGTTCCGGCACGCCGGGCAGCGGTGGAAGCTGGAGGAACGCCAGCGAGGTGTTGTGCTCCTCGGTCAGCGTGGCGCTCCACACCCGCCACGCCTCGAGTACCGCCGCCGCGTGCCGGCCGTCGTAATACAGTGCGCCTGCGTAGAACTCGGCGATCGGCAGCAGCTCCGTCTCGACCGCGGTGACGATGCCGAGTGTCGACTTGCCCCCACACAGGCCGCGGAAGAGATCGGCGTCGCTGTCCGGTGTCACCCGGCGCAGTGTGCCGTCGCCCGTGACGAGATCGAACGCGCGCACACGACTCGACGAGACCCCGTACGTCCGAGCCACCGGCCCGATTCCCCCACCGGTCAGAAATCCCGTGACGCCGGTGTTCGGCGACGACCCACACAGCGGCGCCGATCCGGACGGCGCGCCGGCGTCGAGAACCTGCTGCCACCGGACCCCGGCGCCGAGCCGGGCGACGCGCGTGTCGGGGTCGATCGTCAGTTCGTCGAGATCACCGGTGAGGACCAGAATCGTGTCCGGACCGATGCGCACCGCCCCGTGTCCGGTGGCCTGTACGGCCACGCGAAGCCCGGCCTCGCGCGCTGCCCGCACGGTGGCGGCGACGTCGTCCGCGGTGGCGGCCGCGACGACTGCCACCGGATCGACGGGGACAGCGACGTTCCACGGCACCGACCGCTCGTATCCGGGCTCCCCCGGACGCGACAGTGTTCCGGTGAGTGCAGCGGCGAGCGAGACCAGCAGGTCGGGGCTCGCAGAATCGACGACGGTCATGACGGATCCTCTCGACGACGCGACTCTAGCGACGAGAGGAGACTGGTCGGTACCGATCAGGAACTACTGGGACCGATCACAACGGAGCGGACGCGTCAGAATGCGCGGCACGACCGGATGTCGGACGCGAGAATCGCCTTGGCGCCGAGCTCGGCGAGCTCGTCCATCACGGCGTTGTGTCCCTTGCGCGGAACCATGGCACGAATGGCCACCCACGCCTCGTCCGCGAGCGGGGACAGCGTCGGCGACTCGAGGCCGGGCGTGATCTTGACGGCGTCGTCGAGGATGCTGCGCGGGCAGTCGTAGTCGAGCATCAGGTACTGCTGGGCGAAGACGACGCCCTGGACACGCGCGATGAGCTGGTTGCGCGCCTTGTCGTCGACTGGCGAGCCCGCCTGCTCGATGAGCACGCCCTCCGAGTCGCACAGGGATTCACCGAACGCCACCAGGTTGTGTTGGCGCAGTGTGCGTCCCGAGCCCACGACGTCGGCGATCGCATCGGCGACACCCAACTGGATGGAGATCTCGACGGCTCCGTCCAGACGGATCACGGTGGCCTCGAGGCCCCGCGCCGCGAGGTCCCGGCGGACCAGGTTGGGGTACGACGTGGCGATGCGGAGCCCGGCCAGACCGTTCGGGGTCCACTCCTTGCCGGCCGGCGCGGCGTAGCGGAAGGTGCTGTTGCCGAATCCGAGTGCGAGCCGCTCGGTCACGGGTGCGCCCGAATCGAGCGACAGATCCCGGCCGGTGATGCCGAGATCGAGCTCACCCGAGCCCACGTAGATGGCGATGTCCTTGGGACGGAGGAAGAAGAACTCGACGTTGTTGGCGTTGTCGAGCACGGTGAGATCGCGGGAATCGGCGCGGCGACGGTAGCCCGCCTCGCTCAGAATCTCTCCGGCGAGCTCGGACAGGGAACCTTTGTTGGGGACGGCGACGCGAAGCATGGTGGGACTCCTGGGGTGCGGGAAGATCGGTGGCGGTGGAAGTGGGTCGGTCCGCTCACAGATGTCGGTAGACATCCTCGAGGGAGAGGTTCTTCCCGACCATCAACACCTGGATCCAGTACAGGAGCTGCGAGATCTCCTCCGCCAGCGCCTCGTCCGTCTCGTGCTCCGCGGCGATCCACACCTCGCCGGCCTCCTCGAGGATCTTCTTGCCCTGCTGATGCACACCCGCGTCCAACGCGGCGACGGTGCCCGAGCCCTCGGGCCTGGTGGCAGCGCGGTCGGTGAGCTCGGCGAACAGGGACTCGAAGTTCTTCACGGGTGATGATTGTTCCACGACGCGGCCCGCGGACCGCTATCAGTGTCCCCCGGCGCGCGCAGACCGGAGATCGTCGAGGGTGAGCCCCTCGAGGGTGGTGCGGAACGTACGGCCCGGTCCGCTGGGCACCTGCACCTCGGAGGGCACCACGACGACGGCGCATCCCGCCGAGACGGCGGACTCGGTTCCCGTGGGCGAATCCTCGACGGCGACGCACGACGCCGTGTCGACACCGAGCAGCGCTGCGCCCCGGCGGTACGGATCGGGAGCGGGCTTCGCGTGCGTCACCTCGTCGCCGCACACGGTCGCGCCGAAGCGGTGACGGCCCAGCGTCTCGAGCGCGATCTCCGTCAGCATGCGCTCGGTGTTGGTGACGAGGGCACAGCCCAGACCGGCCGACTGCACCAGATCCAGCGCGGCCTCCGCACCCGGACGCCACGGCAGACCACCCGCGAACAGCTCGACCACACGGCCGTTGAGCCAGGCAGCGGATTCCGCCAGGTTCTCCGGCGACGCCTCCCGTCCCACGTGCGCGTAGACCTTCGCCAGCGCACCCATCATCGAGTTGCCCAGAGTCGACTCCCGCACCTCCGGAGTGAGCTCGCGCCCGAGGGACTCGGACAGCTCGTACACCGCGATGTCCCACAGGCGCTCCGAGTCCAACAGCGTCCCGTCCATGTCGAACAAGACGGCCTGGAGCTCAGACATCCGACCGGCCTCCGGCCTGCCCGCTCAACTCCGACCGGCCTCCGGCCTGCCCGCTCAACTCCGACCGGCCTCCGGCCTGCCCGCTAGACATTGAAGTACTTCGCCTCCGGGTGGTGCAGCACGAACGCATCCGTCGACTGCTCGGGGTGCAACTGCAACTCGTCGGACAGATCCACCCCTATGCGCTGGGGTTCGAGCATCGCGACGAGCTTGATGCGGTCCTCCAGATCGGGGCACGCGCCGTACCCGAACGAGTACCGGGCACCGCGGTACTCGAGCTTGAAGTACCCCTCCACGTCGGACGGATCCTGATCCACGAGGGAGCGGCCGCTGGGCAGCACCAGTTCCTCGCGGACGCGGCGATGCCAGTACTCCGCGAGCGCCTCGGTGAGCTGCACGCCGATGCCGTGCACCTCGAGGTAGTCGCGGTACGCATCCGCCTTGAAGAGCTCGTTGGCGAAGTCGGCGATGGGCTGACCCATCGTCACCAGGTTCATCGGCAGGACGTCGACCACCCCCGTCTCACGGGCGAGGTCTCGCGACCGCACGAAGTCCGCGATGCAGAGGAACCTGCCGCGGTCCTGGCGCGGGAACGTGAACCGGAAGCGCTCCGCCGCATCGGGTTCCGGGGACTCGAGGACCACCACGTCGTCACCCTCGGACACTGCCGGGAAGTACCCGTACACCAGTGCCGCGTGCGCGAGGATGCCGTCGGTGCTGAGGCGGTCGAGCCAGTACCGCAGGCGCGGACGGCCCTCGGTCTCCACCAGGTCCTCGTAGGACGGGCCCTCACCGGCGCGTGCGCCGCGCAGACCCCACTGACCGAGGAACAGGGCACGCTCGTCGAGAAGCCCCGAGTACTCGGACAGCGAGATGCCCTTGACGATGCGGCTGCCCCAGAACGGCGGCGACGGCAGTTCCTTCTCGACGGAAACGTCGGACCGCTCGGGGATGATCACGGGTGCTTCGGCGGCCTTGCGCTTCTCCGCGATGCGACGCGAACGCTCGTGCCGTTCCTTGCGCTCGGCGGTCTTCTGCTTCGCGGCGAGGGCTTCCTCGCTGTTCTCCGCCGGTGCCACACCACGCTTGGTGTTCATGATCGTGTCCATCAGGCGCAGGCCCTCGAACGCGTCACGCGCGTACGACACCTCACCCTCGTAGACCTCGGCGAGATCGTTCTCGACATAGGACCGGGTGAGCGCTGCGCCACCGAGCATGACGGGGAACTTCTCGGCGACGCCCTTGGCGTTGAGCTCGAGCAGGTTCTCCTTCATGACCACCGTTGACTTCACCAGCAGACCGGACATGCCGATGACGTCGGCACGCTTGTCCACCGCGGCGTCGAGAATCGCCGAGATGGGCTGCTTGATACCGAGATTGACCACCTCGTAGCCGTTGTTGCTCAGGATGATGTCGACGAGGTTCTTGCCGATGTCGTGGACGTCGCCCTTGACGGTGGCGAGCACGATGCGGCCCTTGCCGTCCTCGTCGGACGCCTCCATGTGCGGCTCGAGGTGTGCCACAGCCGCTTTCATCACCTCGGCGGACTGCAGCACGAACGGAAGCTGCATCTGCCCGGACCCGAACAGCTCACCGACGGTCTTCATGCCGGACAGCAGCGTCTCGTTGATGATCGCGAGCGGCGGCTTCTCCTGCATCGCCTCGTCGAGATCGTCTCCCAGCCCGGCACGCTCACCGTCGACGATGCGGCGCTCGAGGCGATCGAACAAGGGAAGGCCGGCCAGTTCCTGCGCCCGCGACTCGCGTGCGGACGCCGCGGAGACGCCTTCGAACAGCGCCATGAGCGCCTGCAACGGGTCGTAGCCCTCGCGGCGACGGTCGTACACGAGGTCGAGCGCGACCTGGCGCTGCTCCTCGGGGATACGCGCCATGGGGAGGATCTTCGACGCGTGGACGATGGCCGTGTCGAGCCCGGCCTCCGTGCACTCGTGCAGGAAGACCGAGTTGAGCACCTGCCTCGCAGCAGGATTGAGGCCGAACGAGATGTTCGAGATACCCAGGGTGAAGTGCACCTCGGGATGACTCTCGTGCAGTCGACGGATGGCCTCGATGGTCTCGATGCCGTCTCGCCGGACCTCTTCCTGGCCCGTCGAGATGGGGAACGTCAGGGTGTCGAGGATGATGTCCGATTCCGGAAGACCCCAGTTGTCGCGGATGTCGGCGATGAGCCGCTCCGCGATGCGGATCTTCCAGTCCGCCGTCCGGGCCTGACCCTCCTCGTCGATCGTCAGCGCGACGACCGCCGCTCCGTGACGCTTGACCAGCGTCATGATGCGCTGGAAGCGCGAGTCGGGCCCGTCGCCGTCCTCGTAGTTGACGGAGTTGACCGCGCTGCGCCCACCGAGGTGCTCGAGCCCGGCCTCCAGGACTGCGGGCTCGGTGGAGTCGAGCATGATCGGCAGCGTCGAGGAGGTGGCCAGGCGCGAGGCCAGAGCCGACATGTCGGCAGCACCGTCGCGGCCGACGTAGTCGACGTTGAGATCGAGCATGTGCGCGCCGTCGCGCGTCTGGTCCTTCGCGATGTCGAGGCACTTCTGGTAGTCCTCGGCCAGCATCGCGTCACGGAACGCCTTCGAACCGTTGGAGTTGGTGCGTTCGCCGATCATGAGGATGCTGGCGTCCTGCTCGAACGGCACCGCTGCGTAGAGAGACGAGACACCCTTCTCGGGCTTCGGGTCCCGCACTCCGCGGCGCGCGTCGTGCACCGCGTCGGCGACCTGGCGGATGTGCTCCGGGGTGGTTCCACAGCAGCCACCCACCAGGGAGAGGCCGAACTCGGTGACGAAGCCGCTGAGCGCCTCGGCCAGCTCGTCGGGACCGAGCGGGTACTCGGCACCCTTGGGGCCGAGCTGCGGCAGGCCGGCGTTGGGCATGACCGAGACCGGCACGGTGGCATGCCTGCTGAGGTGACGCAGGTGCTCGCTCATCTCGGCGGGGCCCGTGGCGCAGTTGAGGCCGATCAGGTCGACCCCGAGCGGCTCGATCGCGGTCAGTGCCGCGCCGATCTCGCTGCCCAGCAACATCGTGCCGGTGGTCTCGACCGTCACGTGCGTGATGATCGGGATGCGGATGCCCAGCTGCTCCATCGCGGCCTGACTGCCGAGGATGGCGGCCTTCACCTGGAGCAGGTCCTGGCACGTCTCGATCAGGACGGCGTCGGCGCCACCGTCGATCATTCCCAGCGCAGCTTCGGCGTAGGCGTCGCGCAGCGCCCGGAACGGGGCGTGGCCGAGGGTGGGCAGTTTGGTGCCCGGCCCCATGGACCCGAGCACGAAGCGGCCCATGCCGTCTCGCCCGGTACCCATCTCGTCGGCGACCTCGCGGGCCAGGATCGTTCCCTTGTAGGACAGCTCGCGGATGCGGTCCGAGATGTCGTAGTCGGCGAGGTTGGGGAGGTTGCACCCGAAGGTGTTGGTCTCGACGGCGTCCGCGCCCGCCTCGAAGTACTCCCGGTGGATCTGGCGGAGCACGTCGGGACGCGTGTCGTTGAGGATCTCGTTACAGCCTTCGAGGCCGCGGAAATCGTCCAGCGTCAGGTCTGCGGCCTGCAGCATCGTTCCCATGGCACCGTCGCCGATGACAACACGCTGGGACAGCGCATCGAGCAGGCGTGATCGGAATTCGACAGGCATGCCCCCAAGCGTAGTGGTCTGTCCCGACAGCTCTGGTCGTAGGCTGGGCGGGTGAGTGCGCCAGAAACGCCCGAGGGCGATCTCCCCGTGGTCCAGGACCCCCCGACAGACCTCGCCGCCGGCGTGGCTGCCGAGCTGGTGGCCGGTGTCGGAGCGGACGATCAGGACTCCGCGACGGACGAGTCCGAGCTGGACGAGATCCTGCCGACCCTGCGCAGCCCGATTCTCGTCGCGGCGTTCGAGGGATGGAACGACGCGGGCGACGCCGCGAGCGGCGCGGTGGAGCATCTCGAACTGATCTGGGACGCGACGCCCCTGGCCGAGCTCGACTCCGAGGACTACTACGACTACCAGGTCAACCGCCCGACGGTCCGACAGGTGGACGGTGTGACGCGCGAGATCGAGTGGCCGTCGACGAGGTTGTCGGTGTGTTCGCCTCCCGGCAGCGACCGCGACGTCGTGCTGCTGCGCGGTATCGAGCCCAACATGCGGTGGCGGAGCTTCTGCGACGACCTGCTCGAGTTCATCGACCAGCTCGGGGTCGAGACGGTCGTGATTCTCGGCGCACTGCTTGCCGACACGCCCCACACCCGGCCCGTTCCCGTGACCGGCACCGCGTACAGCACCGAGTCGGCGGAGCAGTTCAACCTCGAGCAGACCCGGTACGAGGGCCCGACCGGCATCACCGGTGTTCTGCAGGACGAGTGCGTCAAAGCGGGGATTCCGGCAGTGTCCCTGTGGGCGGCGGTCCCGCACTACGTGTCCCAGCCGCCGAACCCCAAGGCCACCGTCGCCCTGCTCCAGCGTGTCGAGGACGTCCTCGACATCGAGGTGCCGCTCGGCGAGCTGCCGTCCCAGGCGGAGGACTGGGAGGAGTCGGTCACCGAGATGACCAAGGACGACGACGAGATCGCCGAGTACGTCCGCACCCTCGAGGAGCGCGGCGACGCCGAGGTCGACATGTCGGAGGCCGTCTCCAAGGTGGACGGCGATGCGCTGGCCGCCGAGTTCGAGCGCTACCTGCGCCGACGCGGGCCGGGCAGCTTCGGGCTGTGACGCGCGCTCGTCACCGGTGAGCGCGCGACTCGCACGGCTTCGCATCGGCGCTCTGTACGCCGGTGGCTTCCTCGGCCCGTTCGGCGGCGGAGTGGTGTCCTCGATGCTGCCCGAGATGGGCGCGGATCTGGGGGTGTCCACCGGGTCGGCGGCATCGACTCTCAGCGCGTACCTGTTTCCGTTCGCTCTGGCCATGCTGGTGTCGGGCACTCTCGGCGCGCGATGGGGCCGGGTGCGCACCGTGCGCCTCGCCTACCTGCTCTACGTCGTCTCCTCGCTCCTGTGTGCGGTCGCGCCCACGCTCGACCTGTTGCTGGGTGCGCGCGCACTGCAGGGCATCGGCAATTCCTTCACGACGCCGCTGCTCCTCGCGTCACTGGCGGCCGTCACTCCCCGCGAGCGCCTGGGACGGGTGCTGGGTACCTTCGGCGCCCTGCAGGCGGCGGGTCAGACCAGTGCGCCGCTGGTCGGTGGCCTCGCCGCCGAGTTCGACTGGCGGTACGCGTTCGTCGTGCTGGCCGTCGTCGCCGCGATCCTCGGGCTGGTCGGGCTCCCCGCGGCCACCGCGCCGTCCACCCCCGGCGGTCGTCCCGAACGGTTGCGCGACGCTCTCACCGTCCCGGTCCTCCGCGTGGCAGTGGTCGCGCTCCTCGGCTGGGGCGCGCTCGGGGGACTCAACTTCCTCGTCGCCTTCCGCGCGGAGGACACGTTCGGTCTGTCCTCCACACAGCGCGGACTGCTGCTGACCGTGTTCGGGGTCGCCGGAATCCTGGTGGCGCGACGCGTCGGTGGACTGATCGACCGCATCGGGCCACGCCGAGCGATCGTGGGTGCCGCTCCTGTCGGCGCGGTCCTCATCGCCCTCGCCGGCACCATGCCCAGCCTGGTGGTCGTCGGCCTCGTCTGGGCGGCCGCGGGTGTCGCCAGCCAGTTCATCCTCGTCGGCGTCAACGCCGCTGTCCTCGGCTCGTCGGGGGCGAACCGCGGCGGCGCCGTGTCGGTCGTCCAGTCGTTCCGGTTCTCCGGGGCGGCCTTCGCTCCTCTCGCGCTCACCCCGCTGTACGGGGTGCACCCGACGTCGGCCTTCCTCATTCCCGCCGTCCTGCTGGCAGTGGTCGCGCCGCTGGTGATGACCGGGCGGAAGACCTGACACTGCGCCGGCCGCGCTCGAGAGTGAATGATGACGCCGCCGTAACACGGGCGCAGCAGTGCCGTCACCGCGTGCACGGACAGTCGTCCCATGGCCAGCACTCCGAAGTTCATCCAAGGCGTCTTTCCCTTCGTCGGGCACGGCCTGGGCAAGTCCGAGCTTCTCGACGCCGCCACGGCGTACACCGTTCCGTCGGGCCTGACCGCCCAGCCGCTCTACTTCCGCGGCGGTAACTCCTCCGACGAACTGGTCGTCGTCACGCTCACGCGCGACGGAGAGTCGATGCGCGTGTTCCCGATGGGCGCGAAGGCGAGCGTCAACGTTCCGCTGCGCGTCGTCGAGGACGTCGATCCCGACTCGGTTCTCGAGCTCACCGTCGCGGCGCCCGACGGCTGCAGCGGCGAGGTCGTCGTCGATTTCGGGATGATGATCTTCTGATGCCGGCTGCAGGAGAACGGCAGCGCCTGCTCGTCGTCGGCAACGGAATGGCGGGGGCCCGCACCGTCGAGGAGATCCTCGGCCGCGACCGTGCGAAGTTCGACGTCACGATGATCGGCGACGAGCCGTACGGCAACTACAACCGCATCATGCTCTCGCACGTGCTCTCGGGCGAGTCGTCCATCGACGACGACGATCTGATGCTCAACCCGATGGCCTGGTACCGGGAGAACGGCGTCACCCTCCACGTCGGAGACCGGGCGGTGGCGTTGGACCGCTTCGCCAAGAACGTGACGTGCGAGAGCGGACGCGTCGTCCCCTACGACACCGTGATCATCGCGACCGGGAGCACGACGTTCTTTCCCAACATGGACGGACTGCGGGAGGCCGACGGCAGACTGGCGCGCGGCGTCTTCGGTTTCCGGACGATCGAGGACACCAACGGCATGCTGCAGATGGCGTCCTCCCGCGACGGCATCCGCGCCGTCGTCATCGGTGGCGGACTGCTGGGCCTCGAAGCCGCCTACGGTCTGCGCACGCAGGGCATCGACGTGGACGTCGTGCACTCCCCCGGACACCTGATGAACCAGCAGCTGGACGAACGTGGTGGACGCGTGCTGCGCAACAAGATCGAGGACCTCGGCGTCGGCGTGTACACGTCCAAGCGCACCACGGCTGTGTTGCGGGACGAGAGCGGTGCCGTCACCGGGGTCGCGTTCAACGACGGTTCCACCCTGCCCGCGGACATGATCGTCGTGACGGCCGGTATCCGCCCCAACGTAGACCTCGCGCGGCGTGCCGGACTGGTGATCGAGCGCGGCATCGTCGTCGACGATCAGATGCGGTGCGAGGACGAGGGAGCGATCCACGCAGTCGGAGAATGCTGCCAGCATCGCGGTGAGGTGTACGGCCTCGTGGCTCCCTTGTGGGAGCAGGCGTCGGTCCTGGCCGACGTGCTGACCGGTGCGAATCCGGCTGCGGCTTATCATGGTTCGCGACTGACGACGAAGCTCAAGGTCGCGGGCGTCGACGTTGCGGCGATGGGCGTCAAGGGTCCCGAGCGGGACACCGACGAGTTCGTGCAGTTCTACGAACCCCGCAGCGGCACCTACAAGTCGGTGGTCGTGCGCGACAACAAGCTGATCGGCGCGATGCTGCTGGGCGACATCAGCAAGGTGAGCTTCCTGACTCAGGCGTTCGACGAGAAGGTACCGCTTCCCGACGAGCGCATCAGCATGCTGTTCGACATGGGCACGCCGAGCGCGGAGACCGGCGCCGCCGAATTGTCCGACGATGTCCAGGTGTGCAACTGCAACGGGGTCACGAAGGGCGACATCGTCGCCTGCGTGCACGGCGGGGCCACCACCGTCTCCGAGGTCGTGGGAAAGACCCGTGCGGGCAAGGGATGCGGATCCTGCAAGGGCCTGGTCGCCGACATCGTCGCCTGCGCCGCCGGTGGAGCGCTCGCGGTCGATCCCGCGGCGGACTGGTACGTCCCCTGTATCCCGATGTCCAAGCCCGAGCTGATCGAGGCCGTCCGCTCGCAGAACCTCCGGTCCGTCTCCGCAGTCTTCGATGCGTTGGCCGACGCCGAGGACGCGACCGCGAAGATGCCGCTGGCCTCGCTGCTGCGCGTGGTCTGGGGACCCGACTGGGTCGACGAGCGAGGCGCGCTGTTCATCAACGACCGCGTTCACGCCAACATCCAGCGAGACGGCACCTTCTCCGTCGTGCCGCAGATGAAGGGCGGCGTGACCACCCCGGACCAGTTGCGGCGCATCGCCGATGTGGCCGACAAGTACGGGGTCCCGCTGGTCAAGGTCACCGGTGGACAGCGCATCGATCTTCTCGGCATCAAGAAGGAGGACCTGCCGAAGGTGTGGGGCGATCTCGACATGCCGTCCGGGTTCGCGTACGGCAAGAGCATGCGCACCGTGAAGACCTGTGTCGGCAGCGATTTCTGCCGTTTCGGGCTCGGTGACTCCACCGCACTCGGCATCGCGATCGAGGAACGGTTCCAGGGTCTCGAAACTCCCGCAAAGCTCAAGCTGGCCGTGGCCGGATGCCCCCGCAACTGCTCCGAGGCGCTCTGCAAGGACTTCGGTGTGGTGGCCGTCGGCGACGGCCGCTGGGAGATCTACATCGGCGGCGCGGCCGGCGCACACATCCGCAAGGGCGACGTCCTCGCCACGGTCGACTCCCCCGAGGAGGTCCTGACCCTCGCGGGCCGATTCATCCAGTACTACCGCGAGGAGGCGAAGTGGCTCGAGCGAACCTACGCCTTCGTCCCGCGGGTCGGCCTCGAGACGTTGCAGCGACTGCTCGTCGACGACGCCGAGGGTCTCTGTGCAGGACTCGACGAGCGCATCCAGATATCCATCGACGGCTACACCGATCCGTGGAAGGAACGCGCGGCGCCGCGGTCACCGGCCCAGTTCGCGCCCTCCCTCCCGCTTCTCCCGCTGCCTCAGGTGCCGGTTCGATGACGACGGCACAGGCGACCGTGGTGGGAACCGTCGACGATCTCACCCCCGGCGAGGGCCGGACCTACGTGGTCGACGGACGACAGATCGCCGTCTTCCTCCTGACCGACGGGACGGTCCGCGCCATGGACGCGGTGTGCCCCCATCGCGGCGGGCCGCTGGCGGACGGGCAGATCGACGGGGCCGTCGTCGTGTGTCCCCTGCACCAGTACCAGTTCTCCCTGGACACCGGCCGGTGCACCACCGACGGCATCGGAACGGTCGCGACCCACCGTGCCGACGTCGTCGACGGGCAGGTGGCTGTCCGACTGTCCTGACCGCCTACCCTGTTGCAGTGACCGAATCCGCCGACTCCTTCGTGGTGGACGACAGGCTCCGGCTCTTCTCGTTCGCGACAGCCGAGAAACGGGCCGACTACCTGCGGGTTCTGCGCGCTTTCGAACATGCCCGCACCGGCTATGTCGTTCTGCTGCACGCCGGCGAGGTGGCCGAGATCCTGGCCCGCACCGACGGCGGCGACACTCTGACCGGCGTCGAGATCGGCCCGCTGCTCGAACAGTTGCACACGTGGGGCGTCCTCGAACGCAGCTACGACGGCACCCGCGCGGCCACGCTCGCCGAGTACCGCAATCGCCACTACGTCTACCAGTTCGGTCAGGTCGGCTACCAGGCATACCGCGCCGTCGAGGACGTCCTGGCCGCCCGCCCCGAGGACGCCTCGCTCTCGCGTCTGGTGCTGCCCGAGCTGCTCGCCGACCTGGAGGATCTCGCGGCGGCGAACCTCGCCGGGGACGCCGACCTGGTGTACCGCAAACTCGATCGGCTCGACACCGCTCTCAACGACATGGCCACCCGCGCCGCGCACTTCTACCTGTCGCTGGGCGACCTCGTCCGCACCACGGACGTCACACCCGAGTCGTTCCTGGCACACAAGGACGCATTGCTCTCCCACATGCGGGAGTTCTCCCTCGACCTCGCCCGCTTCGGCCCCAAGCTCACCGCCGCCATCGAGCGGGTGGATGCCACCGGACTCGACTCGCTGCTCGACCGGGTGGCAGCCAGTGACGAACGCGTCTTCCTCAGCCGCGAGGAGCGCCGCGCCGACTGGGCGGGCCGGTGGACCGGTCTCGTGCACTGGTTCACCTCCACTGACGGCGAGCTCACCGAGTCGGATCGTCTGCGGGAGGGCACCATGAGCGCCATCGCCACCGTGCTGTCGCTGCTGCGCCGCGTCATCGAGACCCGCAGGGGCGGAGTCAGTCGCGAGTCCCAGCTGCGACATCTCGCCGGGTGGTTCGCGTCCGCTCCCTCCGAGGAGTCCGCCCACGCCCTGTTCGGTGCCGTGTTCGGCCTCGGCCGGCCTCGTCACCTGTCGATGGTCCACCCCGACGACGACATCATTCCCACCACGCGATCGTGGTGGGACGCTCCGCCTGTCGAGATCTCGCGCACGCTCGCCGAGACCGGTCGGCCCCCCGCCGCCGGTGCTCCTGCCAGGGTCCACCGCAACGACGCCGGTGTCCGGCGTCTGCGCGAGGAACAGCTGAGCGTGCAGCGTCGCCGCGCTCAGGCCGCGCGATCACTCGCCGAACACGGGGTGTACGAACGGGATCTGACCAACGAGGAGACCGACGTGCTGCTCGGGCTGCTCAACGCCGCCCTCACCGCACGCGTCCCGGTCAGCGGCCGCGTGGGCAGCTCGACCGGATCCGAGGGTGGCGTCACCCTGACACTGGCACCGCACGAGCAGTCCACCGTGGTGCGCACCGAACGCGGTCTGCTGCACCTCGAACGGCTGTCACTCACCATCGGCGCGCGGCGATGAGAGCACGCACCATTCCGAGCCTGGCACTCGACTCCTACCAGCGCGCCGCCCGAGTCGTGTTGTCCCACCACCTGATCACCCGCACCTACCCGGACCGCATCGCCCTGCCCCTGGTTCGCCGATGGGCCACGGAACTGCGCGAGGACATGCTCGATCTCTTCGGATACCGACTCGAGGTCACGGAGACCACGGCCCGGCTCTACCCCGTACTCGACCGGTTGGACGCGAGTCGACCGGCCCGCACGACCTCCGACCGCGTCTTCGACCGTCGCCGCTACGCATTCCTGGCGCTCACCCTGGCGGCACTCGGTCGCGCGGGTGACCAGATCACGTTGTCCGAGTTGGCGGTTCAGGTCGCCTCCGATGCCGGACGGGTGGTCGGGGTCGACCTCGACACCGAACGCGCGACCGACCGGGACGCCTTCGTCGACGCCGTCGGCTGGTTGTCCGTTCGCGGTGCGATCACCCTGGCCGACGGCGATGCCGGCGGGTGGGCGCACAACCCCGACGCGGGAGAGGCTCTGTACGACATCGACCGCTCCGTCGTCGTGGCCCTGTTTCGTCCACCGCGCGCGCTCCAGCATCTGCGCAGCACGGCACACCTGCTGCACAGCACCACGGACGACCCGGCCGATCGCGCTCGCCGTGCCCGCCGTGCGCTCGTCGAGCAGCCCGTGGTCCACGGCCCCGACTCGGTGCCGGACGACCGGTCCGTCGAGGATGTCCGGCTGCTGACCGGACTGTCCGTCGAACGCCGGGCGGAGGGCATCGCGCTCATCGACACGTCGGGACGCCTGTCGGACATCAGATTTCCGTCCACCGGCACGGTCGCGCAGGTCGCCCTTCTCCTCGCCGGTGAGATCGCGGAGCGGGTACTCGATCCCGATGCCGACGATCGGACCACGCTCGAGGCGGACATCGACCCCACCGACACGCTGCTCGCGGCCCTCGACAGCGCGATCCCGGACGGCGGCGTCGTGGACGACCTGGTCGACGACTCGGTCGCCCCGGACACGGTGGAGGCGTCGGACGAGACGATCCGGCACCCGTTCGTCGCGGACTCCTGGCTCGACGAGACCGTCGGCGCCCTCGTCGACGCCTACGGCCGCACCTTCGCCGCTCAGTGGCAGGCGGACCGTGCCGGGGTTCGCGCGGCCGCTGTCGCACTCCTGACGAACCTCACTCTGGTGGCACCGGTACGCGGGGGCATCGTCGCGTTGCCGGCCCTGGCGCGCTATCGGGGAGTGGTCGTCACCGTCCGAGAACAGGCGTCCGCCGGCCTCTTTCCCACCGATCACACGAGCACCCTCGAGGA
Organism: Rhodococcus sp. BP-316; assembly: GCF_019836105.1. Classification (NCBI taxonomy): domain Bacteria; kingdom Bacillati; phylum Actinomycetota; class Actinomycetes; order Mycobacteriales; family Nocardiaceae; genus Rhodococcus; species Rhodococcus sp. BP-316. Next base: position 172,857 of record NZ_JABUEE010000001.1, read on the forward strand.
GCACACCCCGTGACGCGCAGCACCCGATTCCGGCCCACGCGCGCCGGCATCATCAACCTCTGGGACTACCGCGATCAGGAGTTCTCGTTCGCCGACGGTCGGCTGGTGTTGCGTGGCCCCAACGGATCCGGCAAGACCAAGGCACTCGAGGTGCTGTTCCCGTTCGTGTTCGACGGCCGGATCGAGCCGCGTCGCCTCAACCCGTTCGCGGGTGAGGAACGCACCATGAAGTCCAATCTGCTCTACCGCGGCCAGGATTCGGCGCACTCGTACGTGTGGATGGAGTTCGCACGTGGCGATCGGGACGAGCCCGAAGCGGTGACCGTCGGCATCGGCATGCGTGCGACACGGTCGGCGGACAAGGTGACGCGCTGGTACTTCGTCGCCGACGGCCGCGTGGGCGTCGACTTCTCGCTGCTGGGCACCGACGACAGGCCGCTGACGAAGAAGCAACTGGCCGAGCAGATCGGGACCGACGCCATCGTCGATCGGCCGGTGGACTACCGCGCCGCCATCGACGCGCGACTGTTCGGTCTCGGCGCCGAGCGGTACGACCAGCTCATCACCCTGATTCTCACGCTGCGACGCCCGCAGTTGGCGAAGAATCTCGACCCGAAGGGCTTGTCCCGTGCGCTGTCCGACGGACTGCGCCCCCTCGACGAGCACCTCGTCCTCGAGGCGGCGCGCTCCTTCAGCGACATGGAGGAGGTGGGCCGCGCCCTCGAGGGACTGGTGCAGGCCGACCACGCGTCGAAGAGGTTCGTCGAGGTCTACTCGAAGTACCTTGCCGTCCAGGCGCGCACCGACGTCGATCAGGTCGGTCGACGTCTCGAGGCCGTCGACCACGCCACCGTCGCCCTCTTCGCCGCCAAGGGCTTGCGTGAACGACGACGGGTCGAGCGCGTCGAGGCGGAGAAGAGGTACGAGGCAGCCGAGCGCGCACTCGATCTCGCCGTCGCCGACCAGCAGACCCTGCAACGGTCCACCGCCTACGAGGGCAAGCAGCAGCTCGACGATCTCGCGGATGCGGTCCGCAAGCTCGAGGTGTCCACCGCGCAGCAGCGCGACAAGGCTCGCAAGGCGACGGAGGCCGTCGACGTCCGGCGACGAGAGGCAGACGAGGCCGCAGTGGCGCTGCGGGAGTCGACCGCGTCGATCGTCCGCGCCGAGGACGAGCTCCTCGCGGCCGCCGAGGACGCCGGCATCGCCTGGACGCCACTCCCCCGCGACGCCCGTACAGACCAGATCACGGCAGCGGTACGCGGTCATGCCGAGGAGCGGGACGGGGACGTCCGGGCCGTACGTGCCGCGCTGTCCGTCGTCGACCGTGCCACCACCGAGCGTGCCCGTACCGAACGGGCCGCCGACCGCGCCCACACACTGCACGACGCCGCGGTGGCCTCCGTCCGCGAGGCCGAGGCCGCCGTCGAGTCGTCCCGTGCCGCGACGGCGGAAGCGCTGCGCGCGTGGTGGGCCACGCACGCCTCGGTGCTGGACGACGGCGAGATCCTCGAGTCGTTGCACACCGCGCTCGCACGCATCGGCGAGGACGACGCACCCACACTCGGCGAGGTACTCGGCGACGGAGTTCGCGAGCTGCTCGACACGGTGCGGGACCGACGGAGTGCTGCACTGCAGGACCGGGACGACGCGGCGCGCACCATCACCGAGTCGACGGCCGAGCGCGCGTCGGTCGCCGCCGAGCACGACGACGCTCCCCCGGCGCTGCGCACCCGTACCGGCGACCGTGCGGGTCTCGACGGCGCACCGTTCTGGACACTCGTCCGCTTCGCCGACGACGTCAGCGCCGACGATGCCGCAGCCCTCGAGGCCGCGCTCGACGCGGCCACCCTGCTGGACGCGTGGGTCGCCGACACGGCTCCGACGGGGCTCGTCTCGGATCAGTACCTGACCGCCGGCGCACCGGTGACCGGGCGATCGCTGGCCGACGTCCTCGTCGTCGAGGACGACATCCCCGTGCAGCACAGCACCGTGCGGGCGATCCTCGACTCGATCGCTCTGGACGACGTGGGCAGTTCTGCGGGGGTCAGTCGGGACGGGAGCTTCGCGCACGGTCTGGTGCGCGGCGCGCATCACAAGGACGCCGCCGAGTACATCGGCGCGACGGCTCGGGCTGCACGGCGCACGTCCCGCATCGCGGAGATCGACGAGGCCCTCGAGGTGGCCACCGCGCGGCGCGACGAGGCCGATCGAGTCGCCGAGCAGTGTCGAGAACGTCTCGACTCGATCCGCGCCGCCGTCTCGACGGTTCCTCGTACGTCGGAGGTCACCGCGGCGCTCCGGGCGGTCACGTCGGCCGCCGGCGCTCTCCGATCGACGACCGAGTCGGTCGCGTCCGCCGACCGAGAACTGGACCACGCGATCGCCGAACTGTCTGCCGCCGAACGACGTCTGCGGACGGACGCCGTCGCGCGGCGGGCTCCGTTCACGCCGCGAGACCTCGACGCGCTCGCGGCGGCGATCCGCCACTTCGAGAACACCGGTTCCGCCATCCTGCGCCACCGCGGCGATGCGGACCGGTCCGCCGAGCGCGACCGGGAAGCTGCCGGGCGCCTCGACGAGGCCATGATTCTGGCCGAGGAGTACGCGGAGGAAGCGGCCATCGCCGAATCCGACTACGAGCAACAGCACGCCAAGTTGGAGATGCTGCGGGACTCGCTCGGTGCGAGCGCCGAGAAGATCGACGCCGAACTCGACGCGATCAGGATGCGCATCGAGGCGTGCAAGACCGAACAGCGCGCCGCCACGAAGGCGGACCGTGAATCGGGCGAGGCCATCGGCAAGGCGGAGGGCGCGCACGAGACGGCCGTCGCCGGACTGACGACCGCGTTGACCGAAGCGCTCAGCGACGCCGCGCGACTGGCTCCCTACGCGCACCGCGATCTGCTGGCGGTGCTCGGTGCGGCGCGCGACTGCTCCTGGCCGGCGAGCGACGCGGCCTGGTCGACGGTCGAGCAACTGCTCTACCGAACCGACACGGCTGCCGGGCCAGACGAGGCCCCGGACGTGCTGCCCCCGGAAGTGCACCGACTGCACACCGAGCTGACCGAGGCGACGGCGCAGGTCAAGGTCAGCGATGCGAGCCGCCGCTCCACACGCAGCGCGCTGACGGCGGCGTTGCAGGAGTTCGACGCTCAGCTGGCCGCGTCGGGTCAGGATTTCCGGCTCAGTTGGGACGCGGCCGACGGGGTCACCGTGGTGCGGGTGCAGGACGAGCAGGGCCACTCCACCATCGCCGACTTCGCGGATCGCATCGACGCGGCACGACGCGACCAGGAGACGCTGCTCACCGATGCCGAGCGCCGCATCCTCGAGGACGCTCTGCTCACCGGCCTGGCGCAGCAGATCCACGAGCGCACGGTCGACGCCCGCGAACTGATCGCCCGTATGGGATCGGAGATGAAGCAGCGCCGCATGTCGTCGGGCAACACCATCGGCGTGCACTGGGTGCTCGCGGACAACCTCGACGACAGCACCCGTGCCGTGTCGAAGCTGCTCGAGCGGGACGCCTCCGCGCTCGGACCCGAGGAACTGGCCGAGATGCGTGTGCACTTCGCGGCACAGATCCGGACGGCGCGAGCGCAGCATCCTGAGCGCTCGTACCCCGAGATCCTCAGTGCCGCACTGGACTACCGGCAGTGGCGCGTCTTCGCGTTCACGCTCATCTCCGGTGACGGCTCCGAGGACAGACTCACCGTCGCACGCCACAGTGCGCTCTCGGGCGGCGAGCAGTCGGTGTCGCTGCACCTCCCGCTCTTCGCGGCGGCGCACGTGATGCTGTCGTCCGCGGACCCGCACTCACCGCGGTTGCTCGCACTGGACGAGGCGTTCGCGGGTGTCGACGACAACGGTCGCAGCGAACTCCTCGGCCTCAGTGTGCAGTTCGACCTGGACCTCTTCATGACGGGCTACGACCTCTGGATCACCTACCGCGACGTGCCCGGGTGCGCCCACTACGACCTCGCGCACTCGACGGTCGAGAACACCGTCAGCGCAGCGCTTCTCGTGTGGGAGAACGGGGAGTTGCTCGCGGAGCACGACGGGTCGGACCTGGCGGCGGCACTGGGCTCGCCGTTGAGCCGCCGCGTCGACCTCCCCGCGGAGGGTGGGCTGGACTTCGCCGAGGTGTGATGGTGGGTGTGGTGTTCCACTACCGGGTGTTCGCGGCGGGAATCCGCTCTCTCGGGCTGACACTGGCACAACACTCCCTCAGCGACGAGCGTGCCGTCGCCTTCTGACCTCGTGGGCGATCTGTCGAGCGATGCTGTCCGGATCACGCAGCACATCGAATGCCGCGTAGCGGAGCACACGGAATTCTGCCAGGACCAAAATGTTCTGGCGCACGCGATCTCGTCGGAAGACATCCCCGTCGATGTGGAACTCCCGGCCGTCCACCTCGATGATCACCCGCGACGCCTCGTCGTAGAAGTCGACGATGAACGCCCCGACCCGCGCGTTGACCTTCAGGCGCAGCCCGATGGCGATGAGGGCACGGTCCAGAACCCGTTCGGGCTCGGATGCGAACCTCGTCGAGGCAGATCTGAGTTGCTCGGTCAGGCGAGCGTTCCCCGAGCGCCCCGGTGCCGACGCGACGAGTCGCCGCACGGAATCCCGTGTCATGCCCGCGGCCAGCCGATGATCGACGAGTCGACCCGCCGCACGAGGTTCCATGATCGCGACGCAGTCGAGGAGTGCCTGCGCCTCCGTGACGACGGTGAGGTCGTCGACCCGAGTGACGGCATCACCGGCCAGATCACGTCGATGAAGGACGAGCCACGACGGAGTACGGCCCTTTCTCGCCCGGGGGACCGTGGCCTCGATGATGGCCGGTTCGGCGAGCCACCCGTACAAGCGGGCGGCCGTCCGATGACTGAGGACGGCGTCCGATCTCCACAGCAGGACGGCGGCGCACCGTCCGGTCCAGCTCGGTTCGGTGCGAGAGTAGATCTGCGGTAACACGCGGTGATAGTCGCGAGAGAGGGAACTGCTGGAGACTCCTGCCGCCAACAGTTGCCGACGTGTCGCCAGGTCATACGTGGTCATGTCCGAGATCGTCGACGAGTGTGTGCGATCGTCAGCGCAGCCGACCAGGGTCGACAGAGAAGCTGTGGATCGAGCGACCCTGTGGACGACGTGGGCGTGGTGTTCCACTCGATCGGTCACAGCGCGGACAACCGCGTTCACGAACCACGAGTGGAACACCACTCCCGACGAGCTAGAGCTTCACACCCAGCAGCGCGTCCACCGCCAGCGACACCAGCCCCGGCGCCGCGGGGTCGGAGCCGCCGAGCGTCACGGCGTCGTGTGCCCACGCATCGATCGCGTCGAGTGCCTTGGCGGAGTCGAGATCGTCGGCCAGGTGCTGGCGTACGCGGGCGACGGTGTCCTCGGCGGACTGTGCCGACTCGAGCGCCACGGCCTTGCGCCACAACGCGAGTCGGTCCTGCGCAGCGGCGAGGATCTCGTCGGTCCAGGTGCGGTCCTGCCGGTAGTGGCCGGCGAGGAGACCGAGGCGGATGGCACCGGGATCGACACCCGCAGCGGTGAGCTTCGAGACCAGGACGAGATTGCCCAGCGACTTGGACATCTTCTCGCCGTCGAGGCCGATCATGCCGGTGTGCACGTAGTGTCGCGCGAAACGGTCTGCGCCCGTGAGCGATTCAGCGTGGGCCGCGGAGAATTCGTGGTGCGGGAAGATGAGGTCACTGCCGCCACCCTGCACGTCGAAGCCGGATCCGATGCGGTTCAACGCGATCGCCGCGCACTCGATGTGCCAGCCGGGGCGCCCCGGACCGAACGGCGAGGGCCACGACGGCTCGCCCGGACGCTCGGCCTTCCAGACGAGGGCGTCGAGAGGGTCGCGCTTGCCGGGGCGGTCGGGATCTCCGCCGCGCTCGGCGAAGAAGGTGTCCATCGTCGCTCGGTCGTACCCGGACTCGTAGCCGAACTGCTCGGTGGCGTCCGCGCGGAAGTACACGTCGGGGTACTCGGCGTCGTCCACCACGTAGGCGGCGCCCGAGGCGACGAGCTTCTCGACGAGCTCCACGACCTCGGTCACGGACTCGACCGCGCCGATGTAGTCGCGCGGCGGGATGACGCGGAGCGCGGTCATGTCCGACCGGAAGAGGTCGGTCTCGCGCTGTCCGAGCGACATCCAGTCGTCGCCGTCGCGTGCCGCGCGCTCGAAGAGCGGGTCGTCGACGTCGGTGACGTTCTGGACGTAGTGCACGTCGTGGCCGGCGTCGCGCCAGACCCGGTTGACGAGGTCGAACGTCAGGTAGGTGGCCGCATGGCCCAGGTGCGTCGCGTCGTACGGGGTGATGCCGCAGACGTACATGGTGGCGGTCGAACCGGGCGCGACGGGACGCACGGCGCGATCGGCCGTGTCGTACAAACGGAGCGGCGGGCCCTCGCCCGGCACGCTGGGAACGTCCACTTCGGGCCACGACTGCATGGGTGAAGACTATCCGGTCGGGCCGGAGCCGCCGCCGCGTGCCCGGTCTAGAACGCGGGCCAGGGAATGGGCCTGCTGGAGTCGGGCGCCGGCATGACCGGTTCCGCGAGCAACCGCGACACGCGACCGGCCAGCGCCTCGATCTCCTCGTCGGTGATGTGCGGCGCGAGGGTGTCCCCGAAGGCACCGCGCAGGTCGCGGGAGAAGTCGACGAGGTCGGCCACCAGAGCGGCGTCGACGGGTCGACCGGCCCACCCCCACAGCACTGTCCGCAGCTTGTTCTGCCGGTGCAGGGCGATGCCGTGGTCCACGCCGTACACGGAGCCGTCGAGTGCCTCGAGCACGTGTCCGCCCTTGCGGTCGGCGTTGTTGATGACGACGTCGAGAACAGCCATCCGGTGCAGCCGCGGATCGTCCGCGTGCACCAGTGCCACCTCGTCGCCGGCATCGTCGTAGGCCCGAAGCACGGGGATGTAGGACGAGGGCACGAGGTCGGGGCGGCAGAGGTCCACCATGTCGTAGCCCTCGCCCTTCTCGGGGAGGCGCTCGACGGTGTCGATCCACCGCTGCACCATGCCGACACCGAGCGGACCGTCCCGAAGCACGGTCGTGGGCACGACGCCCCAGCCCAGTGCGTCGGAGATCAGGTAGGACGAGATCTCGCGGCCCGCCAGCGTGCCGTCGGGGAAGTCCCACAGCGGCTGTTCCCCGCGCACCGGCTTGTAGACACAGCGCAGTGCCGGCGCGGGATCCTCACGCTCGATCTCGCACACTAGCGTCGCGTTGGACGCCTGCACCACGCGACCGACGATGGTCATCTCGCCGTGCGCGAGCAGATCCGTGTCGTCGTCGGTCCAGGGCGCGGTGGCGTCGCCGGCGGAGGTCAGGACTCGTCCCCGAACTCGGTGGTGTCGCTTCCCAGCACGGTGCCGCGCCGGTACCCGTTGGTCCGCACGCACATGTGACCACCGGGCGCGAGGGGCTCCCCGCAGAGCGGGCACGGGGGCCGACCGGCAGCGATGACGCGTTCGCTGCGCGCGGCGAACTCACGGGCCTGCTCCGGACTCAGGAACACCCGCACTGCGTCCGGACCCTCGTCGGTGTCGTCGAGCACCACCGACTCGTCGATCTCGGTCTCGGTGATGGCGAGCAGCTCCACCACGACGGCGCCGGCGTCGGCGTCCCAGCCCAGACCCATGGTCCCGACCCGGAACTCGGCGTCCACGGGCATCACCAGTGGGTCGACGTCGCTCGGATCGGCTTCCTCGGGCGGCACATCGGTACCGAAGCGCCTCGCCACCTCGTCGAGCAGGAGCCCGACACGGTCGGCCAGGACCTGAACCTGCTGCTTCTCGAGCGCCACCGACACCACTCGGGCGTCGTGCACTGCCTGGAGGTAGAAGGATCGATCGCCGGGCTCACCCACCGTTCCGGCGACGAACCGGTCGGGGGTGCGAAAGACGTGAATCGCGCGTGGCATATCTGCACCTCCAAAGATCGCGCCGCCGAACTGCCGCGGCTGTGACTCCCATTATCCGCGTGTTGTCACTGTCCGGTGGAACCACCGGGGACGGCGTCCGATTCCGACGCGGTCGGAGCCTGGTCGGACGGGGCCTCGGCAGTGGTGTCCGTCTCGGCGGGCGGCGTCGGAACGAACTGCGTCAGATCCCCACCGAGATCGCCGAGACGATGGACGAACGGCCGCGTCTCGGTGTACCGGACGACACTGATCGACGCCGGGTCCACCACGATGCGCTGGAACTGGTCCAGGTGCGACCCCAGAGCATCGGCCAGGACGGACTTGATGACGTCGCCGTGCGAACAGGCCACCCACAGCACGTCGGCGCCGTGCTCGGCGGCGAGCCGCGCGTCGATCTCACGGATCGCGCGCACCGCCCTGATCTGCACGTCGGCGAGGCCCTCACCCCCGGGGAAGACGGCAGCGGACGGGTGCTGCTGCACCACCTTCCACAGCGGCTCCCCCACGAGATCCTTGATCGGCTTGCCGGTCCACTCGCCGTAGTCGACCTCGAGCAGCCGATCCTCCACGACGGGTTCGAGCTCGCGCGCCGCAGCGAGGGGCGCGACCGTCTGTTCGCACCGGAGCAACGGTGATCGCACGATCGCCGCGAGCGGGAGCACCTCGAGACGGGCGACGACACGCATCGCCTGCTCCCGACCGAGATCGTCGAGTTCCACGCCGTCCGACCTGCCCGCGAGCGTGCCGGCCGTGTTGGACGTCGAGCGTCCGTGGCGCAGAAGTATGACCGTCATGACCTCAGCCTAGTGAGACGCGAGGGGCGCCCGGCGTCGCGGTGGCGTCAGTTCGCTGCGACGACACCCGTGGCGAGGAGGCCGAGAACCGCGACGCCGACGACTATGCGGTACCCGACGAACCAGTACAGCGAGTGGTTCTCGACGAAGCGCAGCAACCAGGCGATGGAGGCGTACCCCAGTACGAAGGCCACGAGCGTCGCCACGACGAGCTGGGATCCCGACGCCTGCAGACCTTCGCCCGCCGGTTCGAAGGCATCCGGCAAGGAGAAGAGTCCGGACGCGGTGACGGCCGGGATCGCGAGCAGGAACGAGAAGCGGACCGCGGCGGCACGCGTCAGGCCCATGAACAGACCGGCACTCGTGGTGGCGCCGGATCGGGACACGCCCGGGATGAGCGCGAGACACTGCGCGGCGCCCATGACGAGGCCGTCGCGGGTGGTGAGCTTCTCGATCGGTCGCGTCTGTCGGCCGACCTTCTCCGCGACGGCGATGACCACGGCGAACACGATGAGCAGCGTCGCGATGATCCACAGGTTGCGCGCACCCGTCCGGATCGCGTCCTTGAAGACGAAGCCGAGCACCCCGATCGGGATGGTGGCGAAGATGACGTACCACCCCATGCGGTAGTCCAGAGTGTCGCGCTGGGACTTGTCGGCGATACCGCGGAACCACGCCGCGACGATGCGCCCGATGTCGCGGGCGAAGTAGAGCAGGACCGCGGCCTCGGTACCGAGCTGCGTCACCGCGGTGAACGACGCGCCGGCGTCGTCACCGAAGAAGACCTCGGAGACGATGCGCAGGTGTGCAGAGGAGGAGATGGGGAGGAACTCGGTCAACCCCTGCACGGCGCCGAGCACGAGGGCCTGCACCCAGGACATCGATTCCGCGATCATCGCTGCTCTCCTGCCGTCCGATTCCGCGGCGCGCAGACGCCACCGACGAGGTTTCCTGTCGAAGTCACGAGGCACGACCGTACTAGGGTCGTGCCTCGACCACCGTGTCGGCAGGACGAGACACGGACGGAACACGGCGAAACGGATGCACTGCCTTCATGAAGCACAGAACGGTCGGGAGCAGCGGGCTGCGGGTGTCACGCCTGGGGCTCGGAACGGGTGAATGGGGACGCGGAGTCGACGGTGACGACGCCGCGGCGCAGGTGACGGCGTTCGTCGACGCGGGCGGGACCCTCGTCGACGCGTCCGCCTCGTATGGAGACGGACGCGCGGTGCGGGTGTTGGCCGAAATCGTCGACGACGTGGTTCCGCGCGGTGAGCTGGTTCTCAGCATCGATTCCGGCGTCTCGCGTCCGGACACCTCGGGGCACTGGACCGTCGACTGCTCGCGGCGCGCGCTCCTCGCAGACCTGGACAGGACACTGCGCGAGCTCGGCACCGATCACCTCGATCTGTGGAGCGTCGGCGCGTGGGATCCGCAGACCCCTCTCGGTGAGGTGGCGGCGACTCTGGAGCACGCGGTCTCGTCCGGGCGGGTCCGCTACGCGGGTGTTCGCGGCTTCACGGCGTGGCAGCTGGCCACCGTGTCGGCGTCCGTCGACATCACCGCGGCGCAGGCGGAGTACTCCCTGCTCGCGCGCGGCGCCGAGGACGAGCTGTTCCCCGCGGCCGACCACCACGGCGTGGGCGTTCTCGCGGTGTCGGCTCTGGCGGGCGGCGTGCTCACGGGCAAGTACCGGGACGGTGTACCCGCGGATTCACGCGGCGCGGACGATCACCGACGCTACGCGCTCGCACCCTTCCTCGGTGAGGACGGCGGGAAGGTGGTCGAGGCTGTCATCACGGCGGCCGACGGTCTGGGCACGTCGCCACTCGCGGTGGCTCTGGCGTGGGCCCGAGATCGCCCCGGTGTCGCGTCGGTCGTGGTCGGGACGCGGGACATCGGTCAGCTGACGGGTGTGTTGGCCGCCGAGGAGGTCGCGCTTCCGTCGGCCATCACCTCCGCGCTGGACGACGTCAGTTCCTGACCGTCACTTCGGGTCGATCGCGTTGCCCAGCCGCCCGAGCAGCGATCGCAGGAGTGTGGTGTCGGGCGGCTGCGGCGAGTCGAGCGGACGGACGTCGGCGACCGCGTCCCGGACCGCGGCGACGATCGAGCGCTCGTCCGAGAGGTCGACGTCCGTGACATCGCGCTCCGCGACCGCGTCGACGTCGAGATCGTCGGGAACGGCCTGCGCCAGGTCGGAGCGGTAGACCTCCACGCGCAACGACTTACCGCGTACCCGGAAGGCGAAGCTCCGCCCGTCCGGAGTGGACCCGAACCCGTGGGCGTGCGCCCCCACCGACACGTCCTCCACCGAGAACTCCGTATTGCTCGGCCCCGTCATGCGCCCTCCCTCGCTCTCTCTCGTCGACAGGCACTCGTCGAAACGTACAGACGCGTCATGGTGGACACATCCCTCCCCTGTGCTCGCGCCGGGACGGCGAGATGATCGGATGAGAGAAGACCTGAAGGAGAATCACCCCCATGGCACCCCGACCGACCCGTGCCCACTCGGCACGACGCAGCAGTACCCGTTTCGTCCTTCTCGGCCTCGCCCTGGTGACGACGGTCACAGCAGGATGCGCGAACTCCGACGATCCGGAGCAGCTGAACACGCGTGAGCCGGAGGTCGCCGCGGTGTCCCCCGACACGACCGTCACGCCGGCGGGCGTCACGGCCGACCCGCGCTTCGGCGGTCCGGCCACCGTCGACGGCCTCGCGATCGAGCCTCGCGACCGGATCGCCGGGATCCTCACCGACGACGGTACGACGCTGCTGCTGACCCCGCTCGACTCGGAGGAGAATCCGCGCTCGGTGCGACTCTCCGCACCCGGCACGTCCGTCTCCGCCGGCAGGGACGGCGAACTGTTGGTCACGTCGTCGTCGGGCATCAGCCGGGTGGACGCGCAGTCCGGTGAGGCGACCGACGTCGCGATCGACGGCGGCGCCGCCTCGGTGACGCCGTGGGACGACGGGTACGCCGTCGGGACGCCGACCGGAACCGTCGTGATCACGGGAGCCGACGGCGCGGTCGAGAGCACCATCCCCGGTCAGGCGTCGGTCGACGGTCTCGTACGCACCGGAGACGATCTGGTGTCCCTGGACACCCGGCAGACGTCGGTGACGTCCGTGAACGTCGGTGCCGAACGTCTCGGCGCCGCGCTGCGCGCAGGCGACGGGGCCACCCGCATGACCGGATGCGCCGACGGTGCCGTCGTGGTCGCCGACACGACCGACGACGAACTGCTCGTCTTCACGGGCGACCCCGATCTGATCATGCGACAGCGCTACCCCGTCGCCGGTTCCCCGTTCGCCGTCGCGTGCGAGGACGACGGCACCGTGTGGGTGACCGTGACCGCACTGAACGAGGTGGTGGGATTCGACATCACCTCCGGAATTCCTGTCGAGTCGGCACGGTTCCCCACAGTGCGCCAGCCCGACTCGCTCGCCGTGGACTCGCAGTCCGGCGAACTTTTCGTAGGCTCGAACAGTGGCGCCGGGGTCCAGGTGATCCCGACCCGGGCGTGAGTGCCCGCGAGGACGAGAGCGAGATCCGTGAACCGGAACAACCGTGCGATGCCCGTCGGCTGGGAGACCCAGTCGGACGACTGGGAGTACGTGCCCATCAAGCTGCCGCCGGACGTCACCCGAGTGACGGCCTCGATGCGGCTGGCCATCTCCGCCGAGTTCGGTGGGTGGGAGCTCTCCCGGGTCCGGCTGTACACCGACGGCAGCAGGCGAGTACTTCTCAAACGACGCAAGACCGCGCACCACGTGCCCGATCCCGGTCTCTGACCGAGTGGCGGCGCCGCACCACCGACGAGATTCCCGACGAGAGGTTCCAGGCTGTGAGCCCGTACCGGCTGCTGCTCCGCGCGATGTTCCTGCTCCCTCCGGAACGCATTCATCACCTCGCATTCGCGGCGATGGTCGCGGTGACTCGATTCGCGCCCCTGCGTGCGCTGGTCTCGCGCGTGCTCTCGGTCCGAGATCCGGCACTGCGGACGACCGCCTTCGGCGTGACGTTCCCCACCCCGGTCGGGCTGGCCGCCGGTTTCGACAAGACCGGTGAGGGTGTCGACGCGTGGGGTCCGCTGGGGTTCGGTTTCGCGGAGGTCGGCACCGTGACCGCGCAGGCGCAACCCGGAAACGCACAGCCTCGACTCTTCCGGCTTCCCGCCGACCGAGGCCTGCTCAACCGCATGGGTTTCAACAATCCGGGTGCGGCGGCGGTGGCCGAGCGTCTGCGCGGACGACGCGGGGACATCCCGGTCGGCGCCAACATCGGCAAGACGAAGGTGGTTCCCGCGGCGGACGCCGCGATCGACTACACGGAGAGTGCGCGGCTGCTCGGCCCGCTGTCGGACTTCGTCGTGGTCAACGTGAGTTCGCCGAACACCCCCGGACTGCGGGATCTGCAGGCGGTGGAATCGCTGCGGCCTCTGCTGGCCGCCGTGGCGAGCGTCGTGACGGTGCCCGTCCTGGTGAAGATCGCGCCCGACCTGTCGGACGACGACGTCGACGCGGTGGCAGACCTGGCCATGGAGCTGGGATCCGCCGGCATCGTGGCGACCAACACGACCATCGGGCGCGACGGGCTGCGGACGGCCGGGGCCGCGGATCTCGGAGCGGGTGGCGTCTCCGGCCCGTACGTCGCGGACCGATCACTCGAGGTGCTGCGCCGACTGCGTGCACGCGTCGGGGACTCGATGACGCTGATCTCGGTCGGCGGTGTCGAGACCGCCGACGACGCGTGGGAACGCATCCTCGCCGGTGCCACCCTCGTGCAGGGGTACACAGGCTTCGTCTACGGCGGTCCGTTCTGGGCGCGCCGCGTCGCCGTCGGCCTGGCTCGACGAGCCCGGGCCGCGGGATTCGCCTCGGTGGCCGACGCGGTCGGCACGGAGACTGTCCCGCGGCCCGGGCCGCGCTGACTCGGTTCTCGTCAGCTCTGCTCGTACGTGCCCACGATGACGGCACGCGCGATGGCGTGACTGAAGAGGTTGAATCCGAGGTACGCCGGTGACGCACTCTCGTCGATCTCGAGCTTCTCGACGTCGACGGCGTGTACCGCCACGAAGTAGCGGTGCGGTCCGTGCCCCTGCGGGGGTGCGGCACCGATGAACCGGGCCAGGCCCGCGTCGTTGCGCAGCGTGATCGCGTCGTTCGGCAACCCGGTGGAGCTGTCGTCGCCCGCTCCGGTGACCAGGGTGGTGGTCGAGACGGGGATGTTCGCCACCGCCCAGTGCCAGAAACCGGACGCCGTCGGCGCATCGGGGTCGTAGACGGTGACGGCGAAGCTCTTGGTCTCCTCAGGGAAACCCGACCACGACAGCTGCGGCGAGTTGTCGTGGCCGCCCGCGCCCATGATGCCGCTGACCTGGTCCTCGTGGAGCGGCTGACCGTCGGTGACGTTGTCCGACGTGAGCTCGAACGACGGCAGCGACGGCAGTGCGGCGTAGGGATCGTGTGACATGAGGTCCTCTCGGGAGATATGGGTTCGGGGGTTGTCAGCTGTGCAGAAGGAAGTGCTCGAAGACCTTGGTACCGAAGATCAACGACTCGACGGGTACCCGTTCGTCCACGCCGTGGAACAACGCCGCGAAGTCGAGCTCGGGCGGCAGCTTGAGCGGCGCGAAGCCGAAGCAGCGGATGCCCAGCTTGGCGAACGCCTTGGCGTCGGTGCCGCCGGACAGCATGTAGGGCACCGTGCGACCGTTCTCGTCGAACGCCAGGATCGCGTCGTTCATCGCGTCGACGAGGTGCCCGTCGAACGTGGTCTCGTACGGCTCCAGGTCGGTGATCCAGGACCGTTCGACGTGCGGACCGATGAGCGCGTCGACCTCGCGCTCGAACTGCGCCTTGCGTCCCGGCAGGACGCGGCAGTCGATGGTGGCGGAGGCCGTCTGCGGGATGACGTTGGCCTTGTACCCGGCCGAGAGCATCGTGGGGTTTGCCGTGTCGCGCAGCGTCGCGCCGACGATGCGGGCGATGCTGCCGAGCTTGGCGAGGGTGCCGTCGATGTCGGGCGACTCGGGGTCGAAGGCCAGGCCGGTCTCCGAGCTCACGGCGGCGAGGAACTCGGTCACCGAGTCCGTCATCACCAGCGGGAACTGGTGGTTACCCAGTGCTGCAACGGCTTCGGCGAGGTACGTCACGGCGTTGTCCTCGTGCAGGAACGATCCGTGACCGGCGCGAGCCTTGGCCGTCAGACGCATCCAGGCGAGCCCCTTCTCCGCCGTCTCGACGAGGTAGAGGCGACGCTCGTCGCCCTCGGGGGTGGACACCGTCAGCGAGAAGCCGCCGACCTCGCCGACGGCCTCGGTGACACCCTCGAACAGATCGGGTCGGTGCTCGACGAGCCAGTGCGACCCGTACCTGCCGCCGGCCTCCTCGTCGGCCAGGAACGCGAAGACCAGGTCGCGGGGCGGGACGGTGCCGGCCGACTTGAACTGTCGGGCCAGCGCCAGGGCCATGCCGACCATGTCCTTCATGTCGACGGCGCCGCGTCCCCACAGGTAGCCGTCCTCGACGGCACCCGAGAAGGGATGCACGCTCCAGTCGGCGGGCTCGGCCGGAACGACGTCGAGGTGGCCGTGCACGAGCAACGCGCCGCGTGAGCTGTCGGCGCCGGCCAGTCGGGCGAAGACGTTGCCGCGGCCGGGCGCACCCGACTCGACGTACTCGGTCTCGTACCCCACGGCCTCGAGCTGGCGCGCCACCCACTCGGCGCACTCCTTCTCGCCGGCGGTGGTCTCGAGCTCACCGGTGTTGGAGGTGTCGAAGCGGATCAGCGACGAGACGAGGTCGACCACCTCGTCCACGGCCACGGTCTGCTTCTCGGTCTGGTGGTCGTTCTCTCCTGTTGCGGACACAGCTCGTTCCTACCACTCCAGGTGCCTCGGCAGGTGCTCCGACGTGCGGTTTTGGTCCAGGGCGCGGTATCGGCTAGATTTAGCGACCGCACCGAGAACACGGGTGCGACGCGATCGTGAACTGTGTGTGACCAGCAGGGAGTGACGCGGGTTGTCCGAGTGGCGGAATGGCAGACGCGCTAGCTTGAGGTGCTAGTGTCCTATTAACGGACGTGGGGGTTCAAGTCCCCCCTCGGACACCGAAGACAGACCGACGAAAGCCCCGATTCCTCACGGAATCGGGGCTTTCGTCATGACACGGGAGCGTGGAGGCGGCGATGACGGAGCACAGCGTGACGGGCATCGACCCCGACGAACTCGCGGCGTGCCTGCGCGTGCTCGACCGCGCGGCGGCCCTGGACGACAATCACCCCGACGCCGTGACCGTGCAGCGTGCCACGGCCGGCATGTTCAAGGCCGCGAAGAAGCGTCGCCGCCTGGAGTCGCGCGCCCGCGTCGCCGACGCCGACCGCGCCGTCGTCGCCGCCACGGCGACCGGATCACCCGACCGCATCGACGACGAGACCGCCGGGCTGGCGCTGACGTCGGCCACCACCACCGAGACCGCGGGCACACTGCAGCGTGCGCGTCCCTGCTACATCTGCAAGCAGCGGTACACGACGGTGGACGCGTTCTATCACCAGCTCTGCCCCGAGTGCGCCGCCCTGAACCACGCGAAGCGGGACGCCCGGACCGATCTCACCGGCCGCCGCGCCGTGCTCACCGGCGGGCGCGCGAAGATCGGCATGTACATCGCGTTGCGCCTGCTGCGCGACGGTGCTCACCTGACCATCACGACGCGCTTCCCCGCGGACGCGGTGCGCCGGTTCTCCTCGATGTCCGACAGCCACGACTGGATGCATCGGCTGTCCGTCGTCGGCATCGACCTGCGTGATCCCGCGCAGGTGGTCGCGTTCGCGGACTCCGTCGCGGCGGAGGGCCCGCTCGACATCCTGATCAACAACGCCGCTCAGACCGTCAAGCGGTCCGCCGGCTCGTACACCGCCCTCGAGGACGGTGAGCACGGCGTCGATCTGGCAGCGCTCGGGGTGCGCACGTTCGGCGCGACGAGCGATGCCCACCCGGCAGCGCTGGTGGGGGCGTTCGGCGAGACCGACGGCGACACCGTCGCTCTCGACACCGCCGTCATGGCGAACATGGGGCCGTCGCAGGTGACCTCCATGGCCCTCGTCGCCGGTTCGGCGTCCCTGCAGCGCATGGCTGCCGGAACGGCGATCGACGCGGGTGGGCTGGTACCCGACGAGGCGCCGACCAACAGCTGGGTGCACACCGTCGACCAGGTGGATCCCGTCGAGCTGCTCGAGGTGCAGCTGTGCAACTCGGTGGCGCCGTTCATCCTCGTCTCGCGCCTGCGCGTCGCCCTGGCGGCGTCGCCGCATCGCCGGTCCTACGTCGTCAACGTCTCCGCGATGGAGGGCCAGTTCGGCCGCGGCTACAAGGGACCGGGGCATCCGCACACCAACATGGCCAAGGCCGCACTGAACATGCTGACGCGCACCAGTGCGAACGAGATGCTCGACGACGGCATCTCGATGAGCGCGGTGGACACCGGCTGGATCACCGACGAACGCCCGCACCCGACGAAGATCCGCCTCGCCGACGAGGGCTTCCACGCGCCCCTGGATCTGGTGGACGGCGCGGCCCGTGTCTACGACCCCATCGTCCAGGGTGAGCTCGGTGTCGATCTGCACGGGAAGTTCCTCAAGGACTACGCGGCCTCGCCCTGGTGACACCGCCGAACCCCCGTGTCGTGCGCCTGGCGGCCGCCCACGTGGTGCAATGTCGTGATGGGCGACGAGGTCGAGCAGCGCACGTTCAGCCGTAAGGACCGGCAGATGTTCCGGCACAAGGTGCAGGAGTGTCTGGACGCCCTGGCGGCGATGTTGGCGGATGACACCTTCCGGGTGGACGAGCCACGCCTGGGCATGGAGATCGAGCTCAACCTGGTGGACGAGTCGATGCAGCCGGCCATGGCCAACGCGGCCGTGCTCGAGGCGATCGCCGATCCGGACTTCCAGACCGAGCTGGGCCAGTTCAACATCGAGATCAACGTGGCCCCGGAACCGCTGGCGGGCGACCGGATGCGCATCCTGGAGAACGGATTACGCACCTCTCTGGACACCGCGGACGCCCGTGCTCGTGAGCAGGGATGCGCCCTGGCGATGATCGGGATGCTGCCCACGCTGGGCAAGGATCACTTCGCCCACCAGTGGTTGTCCAGCAATCCGCGATACGACCTGCTCAACCAACAGATCTTCGCGGCGCGCGGCGAGGACATCGAACTGTCGATCACCGGGGTCCCTCTGCCCGGCAGCCACGACATCGAGTCGTTGAACGAGATCTCCGACACGATCCTCCCCGAGGCCGCGTGCACCTCCGTGCAACTGCACCTGCAGGTCTCGCCGACGGAGTTCCCCGCGCACTGGAACGCCGCGCAGGCGCTGGCGGGAGTGCAGGTGGCACTGGCCGCCAACTCCCCCTTCCTCGCCGGCAAGGCACTGTGGCACGAGACCCGGATCCCCCTGTTCGAACAGGCGACGGACACGCGCCCACAGGAACTCAAGAACCAGGGAGTACGACCCCGCGTGTGGTTCGGCGAGCGCTGGATCACGTCGATCTTCGATCTGTTCGAGGAGAACTCGCGGTATTTCCCCGCGCTGCTGCCGGTCGTGTCCGACGAGGATCCGATGGCCGAACTCGCGGCGGGCCGAGCGCCCGGCCTGACCGAGCTGAAGATGCACAACGGCACCGTCTACCGATGGAACCGTCCGATCTACGACACCTCGAACGGCGAGCAGCACATCCGCCTCGAGAACCGCGTTCTTCCCGCAGGGCCGACCGTGCTCGACGTCCTCGCCGACGCGGCGCTGTACTACGGCACCCTGCGGTCGCTCGTCGACGCGGACCGGCCGGTGTGGACGCAGATGTCGTTCGACGCCGCCGTGGAGAACCTGCACTCGGCGGCCCGCGGCGGGTTCGACTCGCGGCTCTACTGGCCGGAGGTCGGCTGGATCTCGCCGCAGGAGCTGGTCCTGCGCCGACTGCTGCCCATGGCCGAGGCGGGTCTCGCGTCGTACGGCGTGGACACCGAGGTGCGCGACCGCTACCTCCGGGTCATCGAGGGTCGATGCCTGCGCCGTCAGTCCGGATCGGTGTGGCAACGCAATGCCGTCGTCGCACGCGAGCGTGCCGGGGAGTCGCGCGAGCGCGCCGTGGCGGGCATGTTGTCCGACTACCTGCAGCTCATGCACGAGGGCGAGGCCGTCCACACGTGGTCGTGGTGAGTGGTGGTGGGTCACAGGAGCGCTTGTAGGCTCGGGTGATGGCCGAGACTTCCGCACCTGACCCATCCGAACTCGACACTGCGTCCGATCTCGACACGGCAGGGGATCGCGAGTTGGACGTCGTCGTCTACGGCGCCACCGGTTTCGTGGGCGCGCTCACCGCCGAGTACCTGGCGAATCATGCCCCGCAGGGCACGTCGATCGCACTCGCGGGCCGGTCCCGATCCAAGTTGGAGTCGACCCGTCGCGGTCTGCCGTCCCGCGCCGCCGACTGGCCACTGCTCGTCGCGGACGCGGACGACGAGGCCGCGCTCATCGACATCGCTTCTCGCACACAGGTCGTCATCACCACGGTCGGGCCGTACGCGAAGTTCGGACGCACGCTCGCGCACGTCTGCGCGGCGCAGGGCACGGACTACGTCGACCTCACCGGCGAGGTGCTGTTCGCTCGTCTCAGTGCCGACCAGAACCACGATCTCGCACACTCCACCGGCGCTCGGATCGTGCACTCCTGCGGCTTCGACTCGGTGCCGTCCGACATCGGCGTGCACGCGCTCTACTCCAAGGTCCACGAGGACGGAGCAGGCGACCTGACCGACACCACCCTCGTCGTGACGTCGATGAGCGGCGGGGTCAGCGGCGGCACCATCGACTCGCTGCGCGGCCAGATCGACGAGATCACGAAGGACCGCGCCGCGGCGAAGATGGCGGCGAGCCCCTACTCGCTCAGCCCCGACCGCTCGATCGAGCCGGATCTGGGACGCCAGAGCGACACCCCCATCGTCAAGGGCGCCGACATCCACCCCGATCTCAAGGGGTGGAAGGCACCGTTCGTGATGTCCTCGTACAACACTCGGGTCGTGCGCCGCACGAACGCGCTGCTCGGATACCCGTACGGCAAGAACTTCCGCTACAGCGAGGTCATGAGCGTGGGCTCGTCGCCCGCCTCCCCGGTGATCGCCGGTGCCGTGCTCGCCGGACTGGGCGCTTTCGTCGCGGGCATGGCCTTCAAACCCACCCGGTTCCTTCTCGACAAGATCCTGCCCAAGCCGGGCGACGGTCCCAGCGAGAAGACCCGGCAGAAGGGGCATTTCACGATCGACGTCTACACCACCACCAGCACCGGTGACCGGTACGTCTCGCGCGTGAAGGCGAAGGGCGATCCTGGCTACGCGGCCACCGCCATGATGCTGGGCGAATCGGCACTGGCGCTCGCGCTCGACCGTGACGCACTCCCCTCCGTCGGCGGCGGCGTGCTCACCCCGGCCTCCGGAATCGGTGACGCGCTGATCCACCGACTCCGCGGCGCCGGCATGGAGATCTCCGCGCGCAAGGTATGACCGACCTGCTGCACCGGTACCAGGCCGACCTGGGTCTCGCTCAGGCCGCCGACATCACCGTGCGACCCGTGTCCGAGGGCGTGTTGTCGTCGACCCTGCCGGTGGCCGCGCTGGCCGTCGGTGCGGTCGCTGCACTCGGTTCCGCGGTCGACCGGTTCCGCGTCGCCTCGGGGCTGACCGCACCGTCACCGCGCGTGGTGGTCGGCGATCGGGTCGCCGCGTCGTTCGCGGGGGACAGACTGTTGCGCATCGACGGGCGGCCGGTCGCAGGGTTCGCCGCCCTGTCCGGCTTCTTCCGCACCGCGGACGGGTGGGTGCGCACCCACGCCAACTACCCGCACCACCGGGCGCGACTGCTCTCGCTACTCGAGCTCGCCGACGACGCCGACCACACCGCCGTCGCGGCGGCTCTGCTCCGCCACGAGGCTCTGGACGTGGAGGAGCGTGCAGCAGAACTCGGCGCGCTCGTCGTGGCGGTGCGGACCCCGGACGAGTGGTTCGGCTCGGCGCCCGGCCGTTTCACGCGTTCCGGCCCCATCGTCTCGTCCACCGTGCGTCCCGACGGTCTGCCGTCGCTCCCCGAACCACCGACCGACCCGATGCGACCGCTGGCCGGGGTGCGCGTACTGGATCTCACGCGGGTCATCGCCGGCCCGGTCGCCGCGCGCGATCTGGCCCTCCTCGGTGCATCGGTACTGCGGGTCGACTCCCCACTGCTGCCGGAGATCGAAGCCCAGCACCTCGACACCGGCGCCGGCAAGTACTCGACACTCCTGGACGTGCTCGTCGACGACGACGACGAGCGACTGACGGCGCTGATGTCGTCGGTGGACGTGGTGGTCGGCGGCTACCGGCCGGGCTCCTACATCGACGACCACCTCCGCGCGCACCGGCCGAGCGGAGCGATCATCGGGACGGTGAGTGCGTGGGGCGGCCGGGGGCCGTGGGCACGGCGGCGCGGATTCGACAGCCTGGTGCAGGCGGCGTCCGGCATCGCGAACATGTGCGGCGGGAAGGCCGGAGGCCGGTCGGATGACGGCGGGAAGGCCGGAGGCCGGTCGGATGACGGCGGGACGGCCGGGGTTCCGGGGGCGCTGCCGGTGCAAGCGCTCGATCACGCGTCCGGCCACCTGCTGGCGGCGGGAATCGTCGACGCTCTGACCCAGCGCCTCGACGGTGGCATCGGTAGGACGGTGTCGGTCTCGTTGGCACGCACTGCCGCCTGGCTGCTCGATGCCGACGGCAGGGTCGACACTCCGGCCGACCCCGTGCTGCCGACGGACGAGCACACCGTCCTCCACGACGACGTGCGCACGGCCCGACCGGCGCTCGCGGAGTACGACGATCACCCCTTCCCGGCCCGCCCGTGGGGACGCGACGAGCCACGCTTCCCGTCCTGACAGGATGGCGGCATGACCGACGTCGACTCCCCCGCCCGCACTCGACTCCTCGTCGACGTCGACACCGGAATCGACGACTCCCTCGCTCTGGTCTACCTGGCTGCGAGTCCGAACGCCGAGATCGTGGCCGTGTGCTGCACGGCGGGCAACGTGCCCACCGCGCAGGTGACACGAAACACGCTGTCCTGGTTGGAGATCTGTGGTCTGACCGACGTGGAGGTGGCCGTCGGCGTCGACGCACCTCTGGTCGCCCCGCTGATGACGACGGAGGACACGCACGGTCCGCTGGGAGTGGGCTACGCGAATCTGCCGGCGCCCACCATGACCGTCTCCGATCGGACGGCGGCGCAGGCGTGGGTGGACCTGGCGCGCGAGAACCCGGGCGAGCTGGTCGGACTGGTGACCGGTCCGATGACGAATCTGGCTCTGGCACTGCGGCTCGAGCCCGCACTACCCGTGCTGCTGAAGCGTCTGGTGATCATGGGCGGCAGCATCGATCACCCGGGGAACACGACGCCCACATCCGAATGGAACGTGGCGGTCGACCCGGAAGCCGCGAAGGAGGTGTTCGACGCATTCGACGCGGTGCCTTCGGGCCGGGAGCCGATCGTGTGCGCCCTGGGCCTGACGGAACGGATCGAGATGCGTCCGTCGCACGTGGCACGTCTGGCAGAGATCGCCGGATCCGTTCCGGTGGAGCATCTCTCGATCGACGAGGTGGGAGCACGCTCGACGGCGTCGGTGCCCGTCGTGCGGTACCTGACCGACGCGGTGCGGTTCTACATGGAGTTCCACCACGCGCAGGGTGAGGGATACCTGGCGCACATGCACGACCCGTTCGCGGCGGCCGTCGCACTGCACCCGGAGATCGCCGAGTACGCCCTGGCCACCGTCGACGTCGAACTCGTCGGGACCCTCACGCGGGGAACGACGGTGGCCGACCGGCGCGGGTTCTGGGGACGTCGCCCCAATGCCGCGATCGCCGTGTCGACCGATCCGGACGCCTTCTTCGATCACCTGCTCGCGACGGTCGGGGCGTTCGCCGCCGGGACCTGAGTTCAGCCGTCGAAGGCGGTCAGGATCTCCTGCGCACCCAGTGCGGCCGTGAGCGATCCGTCGGCCACGCGCCTCTCCACGTCGGCGCGGACGGCGGTCACCGCGGGACTCGACGACAGTCGGCGCATCAGCTGGTCCTGCACCATGGTCCACACCCACTGGACCTGCTGGTCGCGGCGGCGGGCGTCGAAGTCGCCTGCCGCGCTGAGGACGTCGCGATGGCGGCACACAGTGTCCCAGAACTCCGTGAGTCCGGTCTCCTCGATCGCGCTCATCGTCAGCACGGGCGGCGTCCACAGGGCGTCGTGCGGGTAGATCAGTCGGAGCGCTCCGGCGAGTTCGCGCGCGGCACCCTTGGCGTCGCGGAGATGGTTCCCGTCGGCCTTGTTGACGGCGACCACGTCGGCGAGTTCGAGGACACCCTTCTTGATGCCCTGCAGCTGATCTCCCGTGCGCGCGAGCGTCAGGAAGCAGAAGGTGTCCACCATGCCCGCGACCGTGATCTCGGACTGCCCGACCCCGACGGTCTCCACCAGCACGACGTCGTAGCCGGCCGCCTCGAGCAGCACGATCGTCTCGCGGGTCGCCTTCGCGACACCGCCGAGGGTTCCCGACGTCGGGGACGGCCGGATGTACGCCTCGGGCGCGACCGTGAGCCGTGCCATCCGCGTCTTGTCCCCGAGGATGGAGCCCCCGGTACGGGTCGACGACGGATCCACCGCGAGAACCGCGACGCGGTGGCCCTTCTCGATGAGTGTCATGCCCAGGGCATCGATGAACGTCGACTTGCCGACTCCCGGTACGCCCGTGATGCCCACCCGATGCGACCCCCCGGCGTGCGGAAGGAGCTCGAGCAGCATCTGTTGGGCGAGGTCGCGATGGTCGTCGCGGGTGGACTCGACGAGGGTGATGGCACGCGCCAGCCCGGCACGCTCACCGGCCCGCACCGAGGCCACGAGCGCGTCGAGATCGATCGCCGGACGCGTGGGACGTGCTGCGGTCGCGTCGGACATGCTCAGGCGTTCGCTCCTGCGTCCGAGACGGCCGCGCCGTGACCCAGGCTCTCCGCGAGCTGGCCGATGAGATCGACCGCGGCGTCGGCGATCACCGTGCCGGGCGGGAATATCGCGGCCGCCCCGGCCTCACGCAGCGCGTCGAAGTCGCCCGGCGGGATGACGCCGCCGACCACGACCATGATGTCGGACCGGCCGACGGCGGCGAGTGCTTCCCGCAGCGCCGGAACCAGCGTCAGGTGACCGGCGGCGAGCGACGACACCCCGATGACGTGGACGTCGTTGTCGGCGGCCTGGTTCGCCACCTCCTCGGGGGTCTGGAACAGGGGGCCGACATCGACGTCGAAGCCGATGTCGGCGAACGCCGTCGCGATGACCTTCTGCCCGCGATCGTGTCCGTCCTGCCCCATCTTCGCTACCAGGATGCGGGGTCGGCGGCCCTCCGCCTTCGCGAACGCCGTCGCCAGCTCGCCTGCATGCACCATGTTCGTGGCCTTCCCCGCCTCGTCCCGGTAGACACCGCTGATCGTGCGGATCTCGGCGCGGTGCCGTCCGTAGATCTTCTCGAGAGCGTCGGAGATCTCGCCCACCGTCGCCATGGCCCGCGCCGCGTCGACGGCGAGGGCGAGCAGGTTGTTCTCCATCCCGCCGTCGGTGGACGCGGCCGCCGCGGTGAGGGCGGACAGCGCCGCCTCGACGCGGCCGGGGTCGCGCTCCTCGCGCAGCCGCTCCAGCTTCTCGATCTGCTCGGTGCGCACCCGCGAGTTCTCGACCTTGAGCACCTCGATGGCGTCGGGCTCGTCGGGCACGTACTTGTTGACACCCACCAGCGGCTGCCGACCGGAGTCGATGCGCGCCTGCGTCCGCGCCGCCGCCTCCTCGATGCGGAGCTTCGGGATGCCCTCGCCGATGGCCTTGGCCATTCCGCCGGCCTCCTCGACCTCGGCGATGTGCGCGCGGGCCCGATCGGCGAGCTGGTGGGTCAGCCACTCCACGTAGTACGAGCCGCCCCACGGATCGATGGGCCGCGTCGTGCCGGACTCCTGCTGCAGCAGCAGCTGGGTGTTGCGGGCGATCCGGGCGGAGAAGTCGGTGGGCAGCGCGAGCGCTTCGTCGAGCGCGTTGGTGTGCAGTGACTGCGTGTGTCCCTGCGTCGCGGCCATCGCCTCGATACACGTGCGGGAGACGTTGTTGAAGACGTCCTGCGCCGTCAGCGACCAGCCGGACGTCTGCGAATGTGTGCGCAGCGACAGTGATTTCGCGCTGGACGGATCGAACTTCTGCACCAGCTCCGCCCACAGCAACCGGCCCGCGCGCAGCTTGGCGACCTCCATGAAGAAGTTCATGCCGATGGCCCAGAAGAAGGACAGCCGCGGGGCGAACGTGTCGATGTCCATGCCCGCGGCCAGCCCGGCGCGGATGTACTCCACCCCGTCGGCGAGGGTGTACGCGAGCTCCAGATCGGCCGTCGCGCCGGCTTCCTGGATGTGGTAACCGGAGATGGAGATCGAGTTGAACTTCGGCATGTGCGTCGAGGTGTACGCGAAGATGTCGGAGATGATCCGCATCGACGGCTCGGGCGGATAGATGTAGGTGTTGCGCACCATGAACTCTTTGAGGATGTCGTTCTGGATGGTGCCGGCGAGCTTCTCCGGTCCGACGCCCTGCTCCTCCGCCGCGACGACGTACAGCGCCAGGATCGGCAGCACGGCGCCGTTCATGGTCATCGACACCGACACCGACCCCAGGTCGATCCCGTCGAAGAGTTGGCGCATGTCGTAGATCGAGTCGATCGCGACACCCGCCATGCCGACATCGCCCTGCACGCGCGGGTGGTCACTGTCGTAGCCGCGGTGCGTCGCGAGGTCGAACGCGACCGACAGCCCCTTCTGACCGGCAGCGAGGTTGCGACGGTAGAACGCGTTGGACTCCGACGCCGTCGAGAATCCGGCGTACTGACGAATCGTCCACGGCTGGTTGACGTACATCGTCGGGTACGGACCGCGCAGGAACGGAGCCGTGCCCGGGTAGGAGTCGAGCGGGTACCCGGCCTCGGCCGCCTCCGCCCGGTCGGCGCCGGTGTACAGGGGTCGGACGTCGATGCCCTCGGGGGTGGACCACACCACCTGCTCGGGCGAGTAGCCGTGGGCCGCCGCGGCCGCCTCGACGTGGGCGCGCGCATCGTCGACCCCCGCCGGCGCTGCCGCGTCCGCGCCGCGGGGGTCGACGAGCGGAACGTCCGCGAAACTGCCCACGGGGCCCATGTCACCAGCGTCGTCGGTCATGCGGTGTGTCCTTCCGTACGAGCCTCGCCGGTGAGTGCATCGAGAAGAGCACTCAGTTCGGCGACGGCATCGATGGTGAGCGTGAGATGTCCGTCCGGGGTCTGTTCCGGCGACGCGTCCGCGAAGGCCGAGGCACCGCCGGCGACGAGCACCGTCCGCACCCCCGCCGACCGCAGAGCGGCGACGGCGTCCGGTCCCTCGGCGGCGTACCGCTTGTCGGTGCCGCACAGCACGGCGATCGGCGAGGCGGTCTCGCGTGCCACCGCGGCGAGATCGGCTCCCGCACCGGGGTTCACCGCCTCGATCCCGCCCGACGCCATGAGGTTCGCCGCGAACGTGGTGCGTCCGTTGTGTTCCGCGACGCTGCCCAACGGCGCCAGCAGCACCACCGGGCGACTGCCCTTGTCCGCCAGCACCGCGTCGCTGCGATCACGCAGCGCCTCGAACTCGGCGGCGTACCGCGTCGCGGGACGTCCGGCGACGGTGCCGTTCCCCGAGGCCGCGGGCGACGGCTCCTGCAGGTTCGGGAACTCGTTGACACCGGTGACCGCGGTGCGGCGGTGGGCGATGTCGCTCGCACGGGCAGCTCGGGTCTCCTCGACCCGGCGCGCGATCTCACCGGACTCCAGGGCGGCGCGGTAACCGCCGGCGGCCTCGACCGCCTGCAGGACCGACCACGCCGAGTCCGCGAGCGCGTCGGTGAGCGACTCGACGTACCAGGAACCACCGGCCGGATCGACCACCCGACCCAGGTGGGACTCCTCGAGCAGGAGCAGCTGGGTGTTGCGCGCGATCCGTGCGGCGAAGGTCTGCGAGACGTCCGCGGCGCCGCCGGGAATCGCGGCGTCGAACGGCAGGACGGTCACCGCGTCGGCTCCGCCCACACCGGCGCCGAACGCGGCCAGCGTCGTGCGCAGCATGTTCACCCAGGGATCGCGCTGCGTCATCATCGCCGCCGAGGTGACGGCGTGCTGTGGGGCCCCGCCGTGCTCCGGCGCCCCGAGCACCTCGGCCACCCGGGCCCAGACCCGCCGGGCCGCACGGAACTTGGCGATGGTCTCGAACTGCTCGTCGGTGGCCGCGAGCCGGAACTCCACCTGTCCCAATGCCTCGACAGTGGACAGTCCCGCCGCCGTGAGCGCGCGCAGATACTCGAGTCCGGCCGCGACGGTCAGACCGACCTCCTGCGCGTCTGCCGACCCGGCAGCGTGGAACACGGTGCCGTCCAACGTGATCGCGCGCACCCGCTCGGTGCGCGCCACTGCCCGCACCGCGAGATCGATCGCGTCCTGCTCGCTCGCACCCGGGAGGTCGGCGAATCGATCGGTCAGCGGTGACGCCCCCAGTCGGACGTCGGCGGCGGCACCGCGCTCGTCCAGGAGCGCGAACAGCGCGTCGGCCACCGCTGTGACGTCCGCACCCGCGTCCAGTGTCAGGGGCGCGAGGTCGAGCAGGACCCCGTCGAGTGCGCGGGCCAGGCCCTCGGCGCCCACGGACGCCGTGTCGAGCCACAGGGCGCTCGTGCCGTTCTGCAGCGCGTCGAGGAGCTGGTCGTTGAGCGTCGCCGCGTCCGAGTCCGCACCGGCGGGACGACCGAACCGACCGGCGACCAGCCACCCGACGTTGACGTCGCGATGCGCGTCCGTGCCGCGCGTGAAGGGGAAGGTGCCGGGCAGCGGAGCCTCGGCAGTCTCGTCCAGCGGCCCGTACAGGGGCCGCACCGTGACCCCGTCGTACGTGGTCACCTCGAGCAGCGTCTCCGGATGCTCGGGGAGCTCCGAGACGTCCACCCGACGAGCCTTGGCCAGCACCCCGGCCACGCCGCGGCGCCAGGTCGCGAAACCCTCCTCGGCGCTGCTCACCGGTACGGCCGCGCCGACGTCCTCGGCAGCGACGGAATCCGGTGTCCCGGTGTGTGACGTGGCCATGTGTCCCTTTCGCGCCTGCGGATGCTGTGATGTTAACCGCACTCCGGGCACGCTATCCCGAGTCCCATCACAGTGGCCTGAGACAAACTTCACACTAGTAGGGCGTCCGAGCATTGGTCCTCCTAGTGACCGTTCCGACCGCGTCGACGAGCACCGCTCGCATCGCTCTTCGGTAGCGTGAGCAGACGTGACGACCCCCGACATCGACCCGCACGACACAGTGCCGTCGGAGGAGTCGATCGTCGTCGGAGGCCGCCGCGCGCTCGTGCTGCGCGTGGCCGCGACCGTCACCGTGCTCGCCGCCCTGATCGTCGTGGCACTGCTCGTCCCCCTCCCCACCATCGACCGCGTGCGGGAGTGGGCCGTCGCCGTCGGGCCGGCCTTCCCCCTCGTCTTCTTCGCGGCGCACGCGATCATCACGGTGGCGCCGATCCCCCGCACCCTGTTCACGGTGTCGGCGGGTGTGCTGTTCGGACCCGTGACGGGGGTCGGTGTGGCGGTCGCAGCGACGACCGTGAGTGCAGTGCTCGCGTTCCTGCTGGTCCGAGCACTCGGCCGCGACGTGGTGACCGCACGCTGGGACCATCCGGTGATCCGGGCCGTCGATTCCCGTCTCGCGCGACGGGGATGGTTGGCGGTGGGGAGTCTTCGACTCATCGCGCCGGTGCCGTTCTCGGTGGTCAATTACTCCGCCGGCCTGTCTTCGGTGGCCGTGGTGCCGTTCGCGCTGGCGACGGTGGTCGGGGTGATCCCGGGAACGGTCGGCATCGTGTTGCTCGGCGACGCTCTGGCCGGTCACGGCGATCCGGTCCTGCTCGCGATCTCGGGGGTCTGCATTGCCGTGGGCGTCGTGGGACTGATCCTGGACGCGCGGATGCCGGTGGCCGGCGATCGATGAGGTCAAGGTCACGGGCTTGATGTGGCTGGATCAAGGTCGACGACGAACTCTGTACGTCGCAACGCATCAAGACTCGAGGCTTGATTCGGACTGATCAAGCTTCTAGGGTTGATCGATGTTCGTTCTGACCGTGGACCAACGCGGAAGTCGACGCGACATCGATCGCGTCGCCGACATCCTCGACCGAGCCACCGACCTGGTCCGCCCGTTCGAACGCACGGCCGGCGACGAGGTCCAGGGTGTGGCGGACGACGCGTCGGTGGCACTCGACCTCGCCCTCGACTTCCTCGAGGACGGGCACTGGAGCGTCGGGATCGGGGTGGGGGCCGTGGAGGATCCGTTGCCACGCTCCACCAGAGCGGGTCGGGGCCCGGCGTTCGAAGCCGCGCGGGACGCCGTCGACAGCGCCAAGAACGCCGTCGCCCACATCGCGGTCCGCGGCGGTGACGCCGAGTCCGCCGGCGATGCCGACGCCGTGGTGGCACTGCTCGCACTGCTCCTGGTCCGGCGCACCGAGCAGGGCCGCGCCGCGGTCGACAGTGTCCGCAGGCTCGGATCGCAGACCGCCGTC
Organism: Rhodococcus sp. BP-316; assembly: GCF_019836105.1. Taxonomy (NCBI): domain Bacteria; kingdom Bacillati; phylum Actinomycetota; class Actinomycetes; order Mycobacteriales; family Nocardiaceae; genus Rhodococcus; species Rhodococcus sp. BP-316. The sequence continues at coordinate 202,316 of NZ_JABUEE010000001.1, forward strand.
GCCGAGGAACTGTCCATCACACCGCAGGCAGTGTCCCAACGACTGGCCGTCGCGGGGTGGCAGGCCGAGCGTGCAGCACGACCGGTCGTGGCGCGGATGCTCGCGCTCGCCGATCTGCGCGCACGCGGAACGGACGCCTGATGGCGACCACCCTCGCGCTGCTCGCATTCGCGCTCTCCGCCGGAGCAGCACTGCTTCCCGCCCGACCGGTGCCGACGATCCCACCGACGGCTGCGCCGGGACGCCGCGTCCGGTGGCTGCCGCCGCTGCGCTGGTGGATTCCGGCACTCCTGTCCGCCGGGATGCTCGCACTGGCGGGTCTCGCTGCCGCGATCGCCGGCGCACCGGTCACCGGGCCACCACTCGTCGTCGCGATGGTCCTGGTCGTCGCGGTCGCCGTCACCGGCGGCACCGTCGTCGTTCCCGCGGTCTTCCATCTCGCGCGCCGACGGCCCGAGCCCGGAGACGGCGATGCCGACGACGAGCGCCCCGTCCTGCGTGGGGGGCTCGTCATCGGCACACTCGAACGCATCGCCGTCGTGGTCGCAGTGCTCGCGGGGTGGCCCGAGGGCATCGCCGTGGTGCTCGCGGTGAAGGGACTCGCGCGCTACCCCGAACTCCGCGATCCGCGGGCGTCCGAGTACTTCATCATCGGCACCTTCACCAGCGTGCTCTGGGCACTCGCCGCGGGCGGCATCGGCGCGGGTCTGGCTGCCTGACCGTCAGCGGTCCAGTTCGCGCGGTGCGTCGTCGCCCGACCCGGACCCGTCCGGCGTGGAGGCCTCGACGGCCTTTGCGGGCTCCGGAGCCGAGTCCCGCGCCGGGTTGGGTGCGGCGGCCAACGACGTGTCGACAGGCTTGCGTGCCACGGCCTCGGCGTCGGCCACCGCCCGAGCGATGGCCGGGTCCGTCTTCGTGTCGAACCAGTCGGCCACTTCCGCGGAGTCGTCCTCCGGCTTAGAGTGCGTCTCGCCCTGGTCGCTGGGCTCGAAGCGGAACACGCCGTCGTCGCCCGGTGCACCGAGATTCTTGGCGAAGCCCTTCAGGGCGTCGCCGAAGTCGGACGGCACCACCCACATCTTGTTGGCGTCACCCTGCGCCATCTTCGGCAGCGTCTGCAGGTACTGGTACGCGAGCAACTCCGGCGTAGGCTTGCCGGCCTTGATCGCCTCGAACACCTTCTCGATGGCCTTCGCCTCACCCTGTGCGTTGAGGTACTTGGCCGCCCGCTCACCCTGCGCACGGAGGATGCGGGACTGACGCTCACCCTCTGCGGAGAGAATGGCGGCCTGCTTGGCGCCCTCCGCGGACAGGATCTGCGACTGCTTGTCACCCTCGGCCGTCTTGATGGACGACTCACGGTGTCCCTCGGCCGTGAGGATGGTGGCGCGCTTCTCGCGGTCCGCCTTCATCTGCTTCTCCATCGACTCCTGGATGGAGGGCGGCGGATCGATGCTCTTGAGCTCCACTCGGGCGACACGCAGGCCCCATCGCCCGGTGGCCTCGTCCAACACTCCGCGGAGCTGGCCGTTGATGGAGTCACGCGAGGTGAGCGTCTCCTCCAGGGTCATACCGCCGACCACGTTGCGAAGCGTCGTCGTGGTGAGCTGCTCGACACCGACGATGTAGTTGCTGATCTCGTAGACCGCGGCCTGCGGGGTGGTGACCTGGAAGTACACGACGGTGTCGATGGACACCGTCAGGTTGTCCTGCGTGATCACCGGCTGCGGTGGGAAGGACACGACGCGCTCACGCAGGTCGACCTTCGCCCGGACACGGTCGACGAACGGCACGAGGAACGTGAGCTGCCCGGAAACCGTCTTGGAGTATCGGCCCAGACGCTCGATCACCGCGGCCTCGGCCTGCGGCACGAGCGTCACCGACTTCGCCACCACCACGGCGACGAACAGCACCACCACGGCAAGGGCGATCAAGGCGGCATAGTCACCCATCTAGGGTCCTTTCCACACGACGGCCGTGGCGCCGTCGATCTTCATCACGGTCACGGTCGTTCCGGCCGCGTACACCTCGGTGGGATCGAGCGGACGAGCCGTCCACACGTCACCGTCCAGCCGCACCGTGCCGGAGTGCTGATCGATGGCATCGAGCACCTGCGCGGATCGCCCGGTGAGCGCGGCGATCCCGGTGGGGGTCGGCGGGGGCGTCGAGAACCGGCGGGTCAGCACCGGCCGGACACCCAGGACGAGGGCTCCGGACAGGATCGCGAACACGATCGCGTCGCCCCACACGGGGAAGTCGGTCAGCGCCGAGATGCCCGCGGTACCCAGGGCCCCGCCGGCCAGCATGAGAAGGAAGAAATCTCCGGACAGCGCTTCACCCGCAGCGAGAATCACCGCTCCGACGAGCCACAGAAGTGCAACCACGAACTCCACAGTAGCGACGAACGACGAGCCCGTGGGGTGCGCGCGACCGTCGTGGGGAGATCGTTACCGACCTGTCTCCCCGTTCTCGTCACCCAGGGTGACGAAGTCGACGAGGCGCTCCACCGCGCCGATGAGTGGCGCCTCGAGATCGCGAAAACTGGACACCGCACCGTAGACCCGGCGCCACCCGTCCTGCGGTGTGCCCCAACCCAACTCGCGGCAGATGCCGGTCTTCCAGTCGGTGCCGCGCGGGATCCGTGGCCATGCCTCGATGCCCACCGCGGCGGGCTTCACCGCCTCCCACACATCGATGTAGGGGTGTCCCGTGACCGTCACGTACGGGCCGAGCGACCGCGTCAGGCGGTCCTCCTTCGAACCGTCGACGAGGTGGTCGACGAGAACCCCCACCCTGCGTCCCGGCCCGGGTCCGAACTCCTGCAACCGCTCTGCCAGGTTGTCCAGTCCCTCGAGATGCTCGACGACCACACCCTCGACCCGCAGGTCGTGGCCCCAGACCCGTTCGACGATGGCGGCGTCGTGAATGCCCTCCACCCAGATACGGCTGGGCAGAGCCACTTTCGCTCGTACGTTCTCCACCCGCGTCGACCCGGAGGCCGAGCGGGTCGGAGCGACGGCACGGGTCGGCGCCGGACGCGTCAGCGTCACCGGGCTTCCGTCGACGAGGAAGGCGGCCTCGCGCATCGCGAAGAGCCTCCGTACGCCTCGGCCGTCCTCGAGCCGGACGAAGTCACCGTCGTACGTGCGCTCGAAACCCACCACGGCGCCGCAGAATCCGGTCGCCGCGTCCTCGACCACCACGTCCCGTTCGGCCGCCATCGTCGGGACCACGCGTCGCGCTCGCCTCGCGTGCCCGGCGAAGATGTCGCCGCCGTACCGGTTGTCCGCTGTCATCGTCTTCCCTCGCCCTCCGCGCTCACTCCCGGGACAGGACTGTCGGGTCACCGGGCCGTCCCACGGTATCGGCGCCGCGCACTCCCCGACCGCAGCCACGCCGGTCGCCTCCGACGCCGCCTATGATCGGACGGTGTCGTCCCCATCCTCGAGCCTCGCCATCTGGTGCGGCGCCTGGCTCGCCGGAGCCGCGCCGCCCGACGACGTGATCGATGCCCTCACCGAGTGGGCACCGTTGGCCCTCGTCGTCGCCGCCGATCCCGAGACATCCGAGCGGCACGACCTCCCGTGGCCCACTCCTCGTGACGTCGGCATCGCCCAGTTGCTCCGAGTCGTCCGCGCCGCGGCGCCCGTCGGCGACCGCGAGGTGACCGTCGACATGGTTCTTCCCGCCCCCGGTGACGTCGCCGGGCTGCCGACCGACTCCGCGTTCTCGGCAGCCGCCGTGCTCGCGGGCGAAGGCGTCGTCATCGGAGTGCCGGGTCAGCCGGGTGTCGGACTCGTCCCCACCGACGAGGGCCCCGACGTCATGCGGTGGACGGTGTTCACCGTCACCGTGCCGGTCACCTACCAGGAGCTGGCGCTCGGGGAGATCGAGTACTCGATGCGGGACACCGTCCGGAGTGCGGCCGAGGCCCTCACCGCGGTGCAGACGGTCGACACCGGCCGTTCCGGCGGCGACCCGCACACGATGATTGCCGAGCGCCTCGCCATCGCGAGCCGCCATCGCTACCCGCCGCTCCCCGAACGCACCACCCGAGTTCTCGACACGGCCGACCGGGTGGACGCCATCCTCGCGGCCGCGCAGACGTCGGCGCCCTCGGAGGCACCCAGCAGCAGCGGTGCCGAGGCCCGCGAAGCCGTGCTCCGACCGTTGCGTCGCGCCGTGCGCGCCGCGCGCCGTGCCGCCGTGCGCGCCGCCGTGGACGGGTACCTGTCGCCCGATCGACGCTAGCGGTACCCCCTCGCGCGAGTACGTCCGTAGTGTCGCGATCCATGCCCGGATCACGACATTTTCGGCGTACTCGCGGGTGGGTGGTTCCGGGATGTTCGAGCTGTCAGGCCGGGCGGCGACGCACTGGGGGCTCACAGCAGCCGGGATTGCACGGCGTTCCGTCGACGGTGGTCCCGAAGGCGGGCTCGGAACCCAGACGCAGCGGCGCGGTGCCCACGGTGCGTTCCTCGACCAGCGTGCGCACGAGCCGGGCGAATCGAGGGTCCGCACCCGGGGTGCCGGCACGCTCGAGAGCGATGCCGAGTTCCTGCGCCTTCTCGACCGCCTCGGTGTCCAGGTCCCACACCACCTCGAGGTGATCCGAGACGAACCCGACCGGGCAGATCACCACGGCGTCGACGCCCGTCTCCGCCAGGGCCTCGAGGTGATCGCAGATGTCGGGATCCAGCCACGGGATCTGTGGCGGTCCCGACCGGGACTGCCACACGACGTCGAACTCGTCGACACCTGCTGCGGCGGCGCACAATCGGGACGCCTCGGTGACCTGACGGCTGTAGAGGTGGCCGCCCGCCGACGGCGGACCCGCGGCCTCGTCCGCCGAGACGGGCACCGAGTGCGCCGTGAAGACCACGCGAGCACCGGCCCGGCGATCCGCCGGAAGCCTGCCGATCGCCGCGCGGATCGCGTCGGCGAAGGCATCCACCATGAGCGGATGGTCGTAGTACTGCCGCAGTTTGGTGAGCTGCGGAGCACCCTCCCCCACGGCGGCACGGGCGCGGGCGATGTCTTCGTGGTATTGCCGACAGCCCGAGTACCCGCCCCAGGCCGAGGTGGGGAACACCAGCGCGTTGCGCACGCCGTCGGCCTTCATCGCGGCGACGGTGTCCTCCGCCATGGGGTGCCAGTTGCGGTTACCGAAGTACACCGGCAGATCGATGCCCGTGAGCGCGAACTCGGTTTCGACCGCGGCGATGATCTCGCGGTTGAGTCGGTTGATCGGCGAGACCCCACCGAAGTGGTGGTAGTGCTCGGCGACGGCATCGAGGCGTTCGGGCGGGATTCCGCGGCCACGGGTGACGTTCTCCAGGAACGGCCGCACCTCGTCCGGCCCCTCGGGCCCACCGAAGGACAGCAGCAGAAGCGCGTCGTAGGTCATGACGCCATTGTGCCGGAACCCGTTTCGGTGGACCCGAGAGGATGCTCGGATCGAGGCGAGATGTCAGAGATTCTCGGGCAGCCAGGTGTTGTGGCTCGCGCCGCCGTCGACGTAGACGATCGACCCGGTGGTCGCCGGCAGCCAGTCCGACAGCAGCGCGCAGATCGACTTGGCCACGGCCGTCGGGTCGTTGAAGTTCCAGCCGATCGGGGACGCACCGTTCCAGTACTCGTTGAGCTGGTTCATCTTGTCCGCGTCACCCGTCGCGGTACCCGCGATGGCCTTGGCGGCGAGCGTCTTGATCGGGCCCGCGGCGACCAGGTTGGAACGGACCTTCTTGGCCTCGCCGACCTCGCGGGCGACATAGCGGTTGACCGACTCGAGCGCAGCCTTCGCCACGCCCATCCAGTTGTAGAACGGCATCGCCGTGCGCGGATCGAAATCCATGCCGACGATCGATCCACCCTCGTTCATGACGGGGAGCACGGCGCGTGCGAGCGAGGCGTAGGACCAGGCAGAGATCTGGAACGCGGCGGCTGCGTCGGGACCCGGTCCCTCCAGGAACGGCTTGGAACCCGGGCCCATCAGGGTGCGCGGAGCGAACGCGATGGAGTGCAGAACGCCGTCGATGCCCTCCGGAGCGACCTCGGAGATGCGACCGGCGAGTGCGGCGAGATGCTCCTCGTTCGTCGCGTCGAGCTCGATCGCCGGCGGCACGGGCGCCGGAAGTCGCTGGGCGATCCTGTCGATCAGTCGCAGCCGGTCGAACCCGGTGATGACGACCTTGGCTCCCTGCTCCTGCGCGACCTTGGCCGCGTGGAACGCGATGGACGCGTCGGTGATGATCCCGGTGATCAGGATGGTCTTGCCTTCGAGCAGTCCGCCCATGTGCGTGTGCCTTTCGTGTGAAGTCTGGTGGGCCCGAGTCGATCGGGCAGGAGTCGGGACGAGGTGGGCTAGTGGCCCATGCCCATACCGCCGTCGACCGGGATGATCGCGCCGGAGACGTAGCTCGAATCGGGTGACGCGAGGAAGCTCACCACCGCGGCGACGTCCTCGGGAGTACCGAGTCGCTTGAGCGGGATGTACTCGCGCGCGGTGTCCCGCAGTTTGTCGTCGAGCTCGGCCGTCATGTCGGTCTCGATGAACCCGGGTGCCACGACGTTCGCGGTGATCGAACGCGAGCCCAGCTCACGGGTGAGCGAGCGCGCCATGCCGACGACACCCGCCTTGGAGGACGCGTAGTTGATCTGGCCGGGTCCGCCGGCCTGACCGACGACGGAACCGAGGAAGACGAACCGTCCGAAGCGTGCCCGCAGCATCGAGCGGCTCGCTCGCTTGGCCACCCGGAACGCGCCGGTGAGATTGGCATCGATGACGGAGGTGAACTGCTCCTCGGTCATCCGCATCAGCAGGGTGTCGTCCGTGATGCCCGCGTTGGCGACGAGCACCTCGACGGGGCCCTGATGCTTCTCCACCTGGGTGAACGCGGCATCGACGGACGCGGTGTCGGTGACGTCGCACTGCACCCCGAACAGTCCGTCCGGTGCACCCGAGCTGCGGTGCGTGACCGCGACCTTGTGGCCGTCCGCGGCGAGTCGGCGGGCCACGGCCAGGCCGATGCCCCGATTACCGCCGGTGACGAGCACGGACCGGGAGACGAATCCCCCGCCGGCCGTCGCGTCGGGTGTCGCGGACTCGGGCGCAGAGGACATACGGATGAACCTTCTCTCTCGGGGGTGCTGCTCGCAGCAACGGCCAGTCGGTGGGCGATCACGGACGTCGTCGATCGCCTCGACCCGCGCGTACTTTACCGATGCGTGTCAGGGGACTCGCTGGCGTAGTGACAATGCTGTGACAAGTCCCGCCGACACGAACAGCACTCCGGCGATCAACCAGGGCCGACTCGCGTCACCGCGGGTGGTCTCGTAGCCGATCTGCTCCTCGAGCGTGTCGTACACCTCGGTGAGTTCCTCGAGACTCGACGCCGTGAAGAAGTTGCCACCCGACAGGCGTGCGATCTCCTCGAGCGACGGGTCGTCGACGGGCACCGCGACGCGCTGGGTGTCGCCCTGCTCGTCGGTGATGTCCACCGTGCCGTAACTGGTGCCGAACGAGATGGTGGAGACCGGGATCCCCTTCGTCTCCGCCTCGCGGGCCGCCGTGTACCCACCGCGCGGGTCGTCCGGGTTCTCGGGAACGGTCTGCTTGCCGTCGGACAGCAGCACGATCCGTGCCGGCGGCGCCGCGTCCGATCCACCGAGAACCGCGCCGAGTGTCTCGATCGACTGCATCGCCGTGAAGATGGACTCGCCCGTGGCGGTCCGCTCGGCCAGCTGCAGCCGATCGATGGCCGATTTCGTCGCCTCACGATCGGTGGTCGGTGAGACCAGCACCGATGCCGTGCCCGCGAACGCGACGAGTCCGAGGTTGATGCCGGGAGTCAGGCCGTCGGCGAACTGCTTGCCGGCCTCCTGCGCCGCTGCCAGTCGCGTCGGCTGGACGTCGGTGGCCTCCATCGACAACGACACGTCGATGACCAGCATGACCGTCGCCCGATTACGCGGAACCCGTTGATCGGACGTCGGTCCGGCCAGCGCGACGGTCAGGAAGAGCAGCCCCACGAGTACGAGCGCCGTGGGGACGTGGCGCACCAGTCCGGGGCGCCTCGGTGCGACGCGTTCGAGCAACTCCATGTTGGTGAAGCGCATGGTGTTGCGCTGACGGCGGCGCTGCGCGAGCACGTAGGCCACCACCAGGCCCGCGACCACGAGGAGGAAGAGCAGCCACCAGGGTGACGAGAAATCGGACAGGCTCACCGCGTACTCGCTCCCATGCTCGCGCCGTGGCGTCGCCGGGACACGAAGCGGACGACGTCGGCGATCCAGTCGCCGTCAGTCCGCAGGGTGAGCCGAGGCGCGCTGCAGCCACGCAGGATCTTCTCGACGTTCGCGCGGTGCGCCGCAGCGGCGGCCGCGAAGTCCTCCCGCAACCGGGGTGTCGTGCTGAACTCCCGCGTCCGTCCCGTCTCTGGATCGTGCAACACCACGTCACCGACATCCGGCAGCTCGAGGTCGCGGGGGTCGACGACCTCCACGGCCAGCACGTCGTGGCGCGCCGCCAGGGCGCGGAGCGGACGCTCCCAGTCCGTCGGACCGAGGAAGTCGCTGACGACGACCACCATGCCGCGTCGACGTTCGGGCCGTCGCAGAGCGTCGATGGCGCCGACGAAGTCGCCGCGGGTGCCGTCGGGTGCGTGCGGTGTGGTGGCCACGGTGCGGAGCAGGGACTGGATGTGCGCCCGACCACCCCGCGCGGGGACCCGGACGACGCGTTCGCCCGTCGCGACGACGGCGCCGATGCGGTTGCCGCCGCCACTGGTCAGATGCGCGATGGCCGACGTGGCCGCGACGGCGAGGTCGCGCTTCTCGCACCCCGCGGTGCCGAAGTCGAGGGAGGCCGACAGGTCGATCGCCATCCACGTCTCGAGCTCGCGGTCCGCGACGCTCTGCCGGACGTGGGGGTGCGTCGTCCGGGCGGTGACGGACCAGTCCATCTGACGTACGTCGTCGCCCGGCTGATACTCGCGTGCATCGCCCGGCTCGGAACCCGGGCCCGGGATGAGGCCCAGATGATCGCCGTGCAGAACGCCGTCGAGGCGCCGACGAACGGTCAGCTCGAGGGTGCGCAGCGCAGCCGACAACCGAGGGTCCTCCAGCGATCCCGAGGCGAAGGACGGGGGCGCACCGCGCAACGACTGCTGCACGGCGGGCGCGCCGAACACCGGATCACCGGGCCGGCCACCCGTGGGTGACGCCATGGTCACCGCGTGGGATCGGTCGCGGGAGTCTGCTTCTGCATCCACGGCGCCGGGCCACCCTGCTGAGGACCGTTCTGCTGGGGGCCACCCTGCTGCGACGGTCCGTCGGGACCGGGCTGCGGGGGTCCGGGCTGGAACTGCTGCGGTCCGCCCGGTCCCGCCTGCTGGGGGCCGTTCTGCAAGGGCCCGTTGTGCTGGGGAGCCGGCGCCTGCTGCTGGACCGGCTGGGCGCCGACCTGCGGCAGACCCACGGTCTGCAGGATGCGCGTGATGATCTGCTCGGGTGTGATCTCGTCGGCCAGGGCGTCGTACGAGAGCACGAGACGGTGCCGCAGCACGTCCGGCACCACGTCGAGGACGTCCTGCGGCACGACGTAGTCCCGTCCACGCAGGAACGCCAGCGCACGGGAGGCACTGATGATGCCGAGGGTCGCACGGGGTGACGCGCCGTAGGCGATCCAGCCGGCCACGTCGTCGAGGCCCACGTCGCGCGGAGTACGGGTGGCGGCGATGACGCGCACGACGTAGTCGACCAGAGCATGGTGGACGAACACGGACGCCGCGACGTTCTGGAGGCGCACCAACTCGACCGGGTCGAGGATCTGCTTGGGCTTCGGTGCCGCGACGCCCATGCGGTAGACGATCTCGCGCTCCTCCTCGACCGTCGGGTAGTCCACGACGATCTTGAACAGGAAGCGGTCGCGCTGCGCCTCGGGAAGGGGGTACACGCCCTCGTTCTCGATGGGGTTCTGCGTCGCCATGACCAGGAACGGATCCGGCATGGGGTACGTGTGACCACCGATGGAGACGTGGCGCTCGGCCATCACCTCGAGGAGAGCCGACTGCACCTTGGCCGGAGCTCGGTTGATCTCGTCCGCGAGCACGAAGTTCGCGACCACCGGGCCGAGCTCGGTGTCGAATTCTTCTTTGCCCTGACGGTAGATGCGCGTACCGATGAGGTCGGTGGGCACCAGGTCGGGCGTGAACTGCACGCGGGAGAACGAGCCCCCGACCACCGTCGCGAACGTCTCCACCGCCAACGTCTTCGCCACACCGGGAACACCCTCGAGCAGGACGTGCCCCCGTGCGAGAAGCCCGACGAGGATGCGTTCGACCAGTCGGTCCTGACCGACGATGACGCGTTTGACCTCGTAGACGGCCTTCTCGAGCGTCTGCACGTCCCGAGAGATGTCGGTCGTGTCGGTCTCTCGTGACGTCACCTGTGGAACCACCGCTTTCTACCCGGACTCTGCTGCCGAGCACCACTATTGCAGGTGGCGAGGACACATGACGTTCTACCTGCTCGGACGGGGTGTCACTCCACCATGCGGACGGCGTACGGCGTCATGCCGTCGAAACGGACGGGCGACACCTTCACCACCGATCCCGACTGCGGAGCCTCGAGCATCTTGCCGTCACCGAGGTAGAGGGCGACGTGCTGCGAGGCGCCCGGACCGTAGAAGATCATGTCGCCGCGGCGCATCTGGGACGACGGCACCTGCTTGCCGGCCGTGTACTGGTAGCCGGTGTAGTGCGGGAGCGAGATCCCGAGTCCACCGAAGGCGTACATCATGAGGCCGGAGCAGTCGAAGCCCACCTTGTTGTAGTCGCCGTAGCTGTCGGCGACACCGCCGTCACGGATGCCCTTGGTCGGCCCGTTCTCGTTGCCGCCACCCCACGAGTAGGGGGTGCCCAACACGGACATGCCGCGGTCGATGACGAGTTCGATGGCTGCGGACCCGGTGAGCGACGGATCCTTGGTGGCGGTCCCGCGACCGCCGCCGGACGACGTGCTGCCCGACGACGTGCTGCCCGACGACGTGCTGCCCGACGACGTGCTGCCCGACGACGTGCTTCCCGACGACGAGGTACCCGAGGACGTGCCGCCCGAGGACGAGGTACCGGACGACGTGCCGCCCGACGAGGTGCCGCTCGACGTCGATCCGGTCAGGTCGGTGTGGTCGCGCTCCCCGTCCACCAACGCTGCGGCACGATCGGCGGCGGCCTGGTTCGCGGCCACCCGGGCGGCCGCGGCCACCGCTGCCTCCTGCGCTGCTTGCGCGGCTGCCGCGGCGGCGGCTTCCTCCGCCTGACGCTGCTGGTCCCACTGCGAGTACGCGTCGCGCTGTCCCTCGAGCCCCGCGGCGTCGTTGCGCGCCTGCTCGAGCTCGGCGGAGGCGCTGTCCCGCTGTGCCTCGACGGCCGCCTTCTGCGCTGCCTGCTCCTGCTGTGCGGACACGGCCGCGGCGATGGCCTGTTCCGCCTCGTCCTTCTTCGCGTCCGCTTCCGCGGAGGCACGGTCGGCCTCGATCTTGCTCTGGCGTGCGGTGGAGTCTCGGTTGGCCTCCTCGGTACGCGCCCGCTGCAGGCTGTCCAGGGTGGCGTTCTGCTTGGCGGACAGCATCCGCAGGATCTGCGCGCGATCGAGCACGTCCTGCGGCCCCTGCGCGTCCAGGAGTGAGGAGACACCGGCGGACCCGGTGCCCTTGACGTAGTCGGTGACGGCGAAGGCGTCGAACTTCTTCTGCGCGTCGGAGATCATCTGGCCGGCGTCGCGGAGGGCCTGTTGCGCGATGCCGACGGCCGCCGCGGCGGCGTCGGCGACGGTGCGAGCGTTCTGCAGGTCGACGAGGGCCTTGTTGACGTCCTCGCGCTTGACGGCCACCTGCGCGTCGATCGCGGCGAGTTGCTGGTTGGCCGAGGCGACCTGGTCGATGAGTTGACCGACTCGTCCGAGCTGGTCCCCCACGCGCGCGCCGGCGGCGGCGATGTCGGAGTCGGAGGGATTGGGCGGGGGCGGCGGCACGGCGGACGCGAGACTCGGTGCGAGGAACCCCGTCCCGGACAGCAGCAGCGTCGTCGCGACGACGGCGCCCCCGATCGTGCGACGCAGAGCCCGCGATCGACCGACGTGCCGTCGACCTCCGGAGTATCGCTTCACCTGTTCGTCTCCCTCACGTCCGCAGTGCGGATTCACCCACCGCACGCGTGGGGAGGACACGACGCAGCGTGACAGGATCCCGGACCACAGCCGACAACGGCCGACCCGGGAGCAACGATCAGCCCCTCTGCGACACTTCTTCCCCAAGCAGTGCCATGCGAACCGTACGACACTTCGAACGCTTAAGGAACTCCAGTCACAAATGACACATGTGTCATTCCGCCGACCGCATCCGCGCTGATCAGGACGTTGTCCGAGAAAGATTCGTTGAGACTTTTTTGGGAACGGTCACTGCCCGTCGGGCGTGACGGCCTCTCGATCGGTGACATCTCCCGAACGATGACGGCGTTCGTTCACCCACCAGGTGCCGCCGAGCACGGCGACGACCACGAGAACGAGGCCCAGAGTGATGCCGGTCCACGGTGGGCCGGGCTCGACGAGCACGTCGAGGAAGTTGTCCGCGGACTGCACCGCGTTGCCGGTGTACGCCTGATCCTGACCCGCTTCGAGCGTCACGCGATCGATCGAGTCGCTGAACGTGCCGACCTGTCCCGGACCGATCACGAGGACCGTCCCACCGTCGGTGGCACCGACCGACGTGGCGAGATCGCGGAGCTGCGAATCGAGCGGCGCCGGCGCGTCGAGCACGACGATGCTCAGGTCGATACCGTGCTCGCCGGCGCGCGCCACGACACCCTCGAGCCCGACGACGTCCTGACCCGGCGCGGCCACCCCGTCGTCCGCGACGTCGGCGAGGGTCGCCTGCAGGTCGACGAACGTCGGCACCTCGCTGATCATCGGGAGGGCGACCAGCGGCTGATCACTCAGCGGTAGGGCCGGGAGAGGAGAGAGAGACATCGTCCGTCCGTTGTCGTCGATCGCGAGGCGATGCGGTGGATCGCGAGGCGATGATGGTCGAAGTGTGTGCGCCGTCGAGCGGGACCCTACGGGACGGGACCGTCGCCGAGTCCGAGGCGCACCGAGGTGCACGGAGGCAGCCCTTCGTTGCGCCCGGAACGCTGCCGGGGAACGATGAGTGCGCACCACGGTGAGAGCGACACGGCGATTCGGCCACTCGTTCTCACAGGACAAGCGTACTGTTAGAATCGAAACACCGAGACTGCGGCGGCCTCGACGCCACCCGGGTGCACCCTCACCCACGGCGATGTCCGCCCGCTCTCGCCACGCCGTCGACACAGCCCCGTCGACGGCAGCCCAGAAGACGAGTGGAGCTGACGTGACCGCAAGTATCGATTCGTTCGGCGCCAAGGGAACGCTGGAGGTCGGAGAGAACTCGTACGAGATCTTCCGCCTGAAGGCCGTCCCCGGCACCGAGAAGTTGCCCTATGCCCTCAAGGTCCTCGCGGAGAATCTCCTGCGTACCGAGGACGGCGCGAACATCACCAAGGACCACATCGACGCGATCGCCGCGTGGGACCCGTCCGCCGATCCGAGCATCGAGATCCAGTTCACGCCGGCCCGCGTGATCATGCAGGACTTCACCGGTGTCCCCTGCATCGTGGACCTCGCGACCATGCGTGAGGCCGTCACCGCTCTCGGCGGCGACCCGGAGAAGGTCAACCCGCTCGCTCCGGCCGAGATGGTCATCGACCACTCCGTCATCATCGACGTGTTCGGCCGCGCGGACGCCTTCGAGCGCAACGTCGACATCGAGTACCAGCGCAACGGTGAGCGCTACCAGTTCCTGCGGTGGGGCCAGGGTGCGTTCGACGACTTCAAGGTCGTCCCGCCCGGCACCGGCATCGTGCACCAGGTCAACATCGAGCACCTCGCCCGCACCGTCATGGTGCGGGGCGGTCAGGCCTACCCCGACACGTGTGTCGGCACCGATTCGCACACCACGATGGTCAACGGCCTCGGCGTGCTCGGCTGGGGCGTCGGCGGCATCGAGGCCGAGGCTGCCATGCTCGGCCAGCCCGTCTCCATGCTCATCCCCCGTGTCGTGGGCTTCAAGCTCAGCGGCGAGATCAAGCCCGGCGTCACCGCGACCGACGTCGTGCTCACCGTCACCGACATGCTGCGCAAGCACGGCGTCGTCGGCAAGTTCGTCGAGTTCTACGGCGAGGGTGTGGCCGAGGTCCCCCTGGCCAACCGCGCGACGCTCGGCAACATGAGCCCCGAGTTCGGTTCCACCGCGGCGATCTTCCCGATCGACTCGGAGACCGTCGACTACCTGCGCCTGACCGGACGCTCCGACGAGCAGCTCGCGCTCGTCGAGGCGTACGCCAAGGAACAGGGCATGTGGCACGACCCCGAGAACGAGGCGACGTACTCCGAGTACCTCGAGCTCGACCTCGGCGACGTGGTGCCGTCCATCGCCGGACCGAAGCGTCCGCAGGACCGAATCCTGTTGTCGGAGTCCAAGATCGCGTTCCGCAAGGACATCCACAACTACGTGGGTGGCGAGGACGTCGACGCCACCCCGTCGAAGCTGGACGAGGCACTCGACGAGACGTTCCCGGGCTCGGATCCGGCCACGCTGTCCTTCGCCGACGACGATGCGGCTCCGCTGCACTCCGCCGCCGGCAACGCCGAGGGTCGCCCGACCAACCCGGTGCGCGTCGACTCGGACGAGCAGGGCTCGTTCGTCCTCGACCACGGCGCCGTCGCCATCGCGTCGATCACCTCGTGCACCAACACCTCGAACCCGTCGGTCATGCTCGGCGCTGCCCTGCTGGCCAAGAAGGCCGTCGACAAGGGTCTGACCAGCAAGCCGTGGGTCAAGACCTCGATGGCGCCGGGCTCACAGGTGGTCACCGACTACTACGACAAGGCCGGCATGTGGCCGTACCTGGAGAAGCTCGGCTTCTTCCTCGTCGGATACGGCTGCGCCACGTGCATCGGTAACTCGGGACCGCTCGATCCCAAGATCTCCGAGGCCATCCAGGACAACGACCTCACGGTCACCGCGGTCCTGTCCGGTAACCGCAACTTCGAGGGCCGCATCTCCCCCGACGTGAAGATGAACTACCTGGCGTCCCCGCCGCTCGTCATCGCCTACGCGCTGGCCGGCACCATGGACTTCGACTTCGAGCACGACGCTCTCGGTCAGGACAACGAGGGCAACGACGTCTTCCTGAAGGACATCTGGCCCTCGCCCAAGGAGATCCAGGACACGATCGACTCGTCCATCTCCAAGGAGATGTACACCAAGGGCTACGCCGACGTCTTCAAGGGCGACGAACGCTGGCGCGGACTGCCCACCCCGGACGGCAAGACGTTCGAGTGGGACCCGCAGTCGACCTACGTGCGGAAGCCCCCGTACTTCGACGGCATGCCCAAGGACCCGGAGGCCGTCACGGACATCTCCGGTGCGCGCGTGCTGGCGTACCTCGGAGACTCGGTCACCACCGACCACATCTCCCCCGCCGGCAACATCAAGGCAGGAACGCCTGCTGCGCAGTACCTCGACGAGCACGGTGTCGAGCGCAAGGACTACAACTCCTTCGGCTCGCGTCGCGGCAACCACGAGGTCATGATCCGCGGAACGTTCGCGAACATCCGGCTGCGCAACCAGCTCCTCGACGACGTCTCGGGTGGCTACACCCGCGACTTCACGCAGGACGGTGGCCCGCAGGCCTTCATCTACGACGCGTCGCAGAACTACCAGAACGCCGGCATCCCGCTGGTCGTCCTGGGCGGCAAGGAGTACGGCTCCGGATCCTCGCGTGACTGGGCTGCCAAGGGCACCCGCCTGCTCGGCGTCAAGGCCGTCATCACCGAGTCGTTCGAGCGCATCCACCGCTCCAACCTCATCGGCATGGGCGTCGTCCCGCTGCAGTTCCCCGCCGGCGAGTCGGCGGCGTCGCTGAAGCTCGACGGCACCGAGACCTTCGACATCTCGGGCATCACCGAGCTGAACGAGGGCCGCACGCCGAAGACGATGCACGTCACCGCGACGAAGGACGACGGCTCTGCCGTCGAGTTCGACGCCGTGGTCCGCATCGACACCCCCGGCGAGGCGGAGTACTACCGCAACGGCGGCATCCTGCAGTACGTGCTGCGCAACATGATCGGCTGATCACCGCAGTGATCACTGCCCCGTGAGGGGAGCAGAACGCGCACGACCGCGCCGCGATACCGCGTGTATCGCCGGTTCGGTCGTGCGCGTTCTGCGATCAGCACGATGTCCCCAGCACACGACAGGAGCACCGAGTGCCGAAGGTCAGTGACGACCATCTCGCGGCGCGCCGAAGTCAGATCCTCGACGGCGCGCGCCGCTGTTTCGCCGAATACGGTTACGAGGGCGCCACGGTGCGGCGACTCGAGGAGGCCACCTCGCTCTCGCGAGGAGCGATCTTCCACCACTTCAAGGACAAGGACGGGCTGTTCCTCGCGCTCGCCCGCGACGACGCGCGCCGCATGGCGGACGTCGCCGCCGAGCAGGGGCTCGTCCAGGTGATGCGGGACATGCTGGCCGCTCCCGACCAGTTCGACTGGCTCGGTACACGTCTGGAGATCGCCCGACGGCTCAAGACCGACGCCGAGTTCCGGGCCGGGTGGTCGGAGCGCTCGGTCGAGCTGCAGGACGCCGTCCTGTCACGTCTCGAGCGTCAGAAGTCTGCGGGCCGACTGCGGGACGACGTGCCCACCGCGGTACTGCTGGGATACCTCGACCTCGTCATGGACGGTCTCGTGACCCGCATCGCGTCGGGCCAGGGCACCGAGAATCTGTCGGCCGTCCTCGATCTGGTCGAGGAGTCGGTCCGTCGCGATCGGCCGTGAGCCGACTCAGGCGAGCGTGATCAGGTCGAGGTAGTCCTGCGACCAGTGGTCCTCGTTGCCGTCCGGCAGGAGGATCACTCGTTCGGGAGACAGTGCCTCGGCCGCACCCGGATCGTGCGTCACCAGCACGACGGCGCCCTTGTAGCTCCGCAGCGCCTCGAGGACCTGCTCACGCGAGATCGGGTCGAGGTTGTTGGTCGGCTCGTCGAGCAGCAGCACGTTGGCCGCCGACGAGACCAGGCCGGCGAGCGCGAGTCGCGTCTTCTCACCGCCGGAGAGAGTGCCGGCCGGCTGTTCGAGCTGCGGGCCGGTGAACATGAACGCACCGAGCAGCGACCGCAGCTCCTGCTCCGGGGTGTCCGGTGCCGCGTGCCGCACGTTCTCCCAGACCGACGCCATGTCGTCGAGGGTGTCGTGTTCCTGGGCGAAGTAGCCGATGCGTAGACCGTGACCGGGCTCGATCTGGCCCGAGTCGCTCTTCTCCGTGCCGGCGAGGATGCGGAGCAGCGTCGTCTTGCCGGCGCCGTTGAGGCCGAGCACCACGACGCGGGAACCGCGGTCGATGGCCAGATCCACACCCGCGAAGATCTCCAGGGACCCGTACATCTTGGTGAGGTTCGACGCCATGAGCGGCGTCTTGCCGCACGGTGCGGGCTCGGGGAAGCGGATGTGTGCCACCCGGTCGGACACGCGTTCCTCGTCGAGGTTCGCCATCAGCTTGTCGGCACGCTTGGCCATGTTCTGGGCGGCCACGGCCTTGGTGGCCTTCGCACCCATCTTGGCGGCCTGCGCGCGCAGAGCGCCGGCCTTCTTCTCCGCGTTGGCACGCTCGCGGCGACGACGCTGCTCGTCCGTCGAGCGCGCGTCGAGGTACTTCTTCCAGTTCATGTTGTAGACGTCCGGCTCGCCGCGGACAGCATCGAGGAACCACACGCGGTTCACGACGTCGTTCAGCAGCTCCACATCGTGACTGATGACGATGAGCCCACCCTCGTGGCTCTGCAGGAAGCCGCGGAGCCAGGTGATGGAATCGGCGTCGAGGTGGTTGGTGGGCTCGTCGAGCAGCAGCGTGGTGGCCGAGCGACCACCACTGCCGTCGGACGCCGCGAACAGGATGCGTGCCAGCTCGACGCGGCGGCGCTGACCGCCGGAGAGGGTGCGCAGGGGCTGCGCCAGGACACGGTCGGGAAGTCCGAGGCTGTTGCAGATGCGCGCCGCTTCGCTCTCGGCCACGTAGCCGCCGAGCGAGGCGAAACGCTCCTCGAGCTCGCCGTATCGGCGGACGGCCTTGTCGAGGCGATCCTCGTCGGCCACCTCGGCCATGAGCGCCTGCTGCTTCTCCATGTCGTGGAGCAAGGTGTCGAGTCCGCGGGCGGACAGGACGCGATCCTTGGCCAGCAGGTCGAGGTCGCCCTCCTTGGGGTCCTGCGGCAGGTAACCGATGTCCCCGGTGCGGGTGACCGAGCCGGCGTAGGGCTCGCCCTCTCCTGCCAGAATGCGAAGAGTGGTGGTCTTTCCGGCGCCGTTGCGGCCCACGAGGCCGATGCGGTCGCCGGCCTGCACGCGCAGGGCGGGCCCGGGAGCGGACAGAAGAGTACGCACGCCGGCACGAACCTCCAGGTCGGTGGCGGTGATCACGGTGCGAACTCCTCGATCGTCGTAGTTGTCCGGTGGCAGACCGGGCGCAGCGCGAAGTCGACTGCGCAGCAATCCCTCATTTTAACGCCTCCGCGGGCTCCCACGGTCCACGCAGACGTGACTCCGCTAACGTTCGACGCATGGAGAAGGAACAGGATCTGCAGGGGCGTGTCGCCGTGGTCACCGGCGCGAGCCGCGGAATCGGTCGGGCCATCGCGGCCGACCTCCTCGCTCGCGGCGCCGCCGTGACGGTGACCGCCCGCAAGAAGGAGCAGCTCGACGCCACCGCCGAGGAGTTGCGCGCCGCGGTACCGGGGGCCACCGTGCTCGCCATCGCCGGCAACGCCGGGGACGAGGAGTCCCGCCGCGAGACGGTCGACCGCACGGTCGCCGAGCTCGGCTCACTCGACATTCTGATCAACAACACCGGCATCAATCCGGTGTACGGATCGCTGATGGAGGCCGATCTGGCCGGCGTCCGCAAGATCTTCGAGGTCAACGTCGTCGCGACGCTCGGCTTCATCCAGGAGGCGCACCGAGCGTGGATGGGCGAGCACGGCGGCTCGGTCGTGAACCTCGCCAGCGTGGCGGGAATCCGATCCACCGGAGTCATCGCCGCGTACGGCTCGTCCAAGGCGGCGCTCATCCGGCTGACCGAGGAGCTCGCGTGGCAGCTCGGACCCTCGATCCGTGTGAACGCGGTGGCCCCGGGCGTCGTCAAGACCAAGTTCGCCGAGGCACTCGTCGCCAATGGTGAGGAGGCGGCGGCCGCCGGCTACCCGATGAAGCGGCTGGGAACGCCCGAGGACGTGGCCTCGCTCGTCGGGTTCCTCGTGTCCGACGCCGCGTCGTGGATCACCGGTGAGACGGTGCGCGTCGACGGCGGACTGCTGGCGACGGGAACGTTCTGACCGACGTCCTCGTCGTCGGCGCCGGCCCGTCCGGCCGCGCGGCGGCACATCGCTGCGCGGCCGCGGGGGCAACGGTGACTCTCGTCGACCCCCGTCCGGATCGTCGATGGATCAACACGTACGGGATGTGGACCGACGAGATTCCGGACTGGGTGCCGGAGTCGACGCGCGCGTCCACGTCCCGCTCCCCCGTCGTGGTCGGCACACGCCGACACGTGGTGGACCGTGAGTACTCGGTGCTCGACACCGGACGACTGCAGGACGGCCTCACGCTCGACGGAGTGTCGGTGGTCGCGGAGTCCGCGGCGGAGGTCACGCCCACGTCGATGACCCTGCGGAACGGCACCTCCCTGTCCGGCGGCACGGTGATCGACGCCCGCGGCTCGGCGGTCGGACCCGGCGTCCCCGAGCAGACGGCCCACGGGGTCGTGGTCGACGAGGAGACCGCTGCACGTGCCTGCGGCGGCGAGTCCGCGGTGATCATGGACTGGCGGCGGGACAACGGTGCGGACGCGGACGCAGTGCCGTCCTTCCTGTACGTCGTGCCGCTGGGCGGCGGCGCGGTGTTGCTCGAGGAAACCTGCCTGGTCGGCCGGCCCGGCCTCACCTCACCCGAGCTCGCGCGTCGGCTGCTCGCACGACTGGCTGCGCGGGGTGTGACTCTGCGCGGCGACGAGCCCGTCGAGCGGGTGCGCTTCGCGATGCGTCCGCCGACCCGTCCGACGCGCGGGGTCGTCACCACCGGGACGCGGAGTCCGGCTCTGCACACCGCCACCGGGTACAGCGTCGCTGCTTCCCTGCGCCGAGCGGACGTCATCGCGTCGGCCGTGCTGGACGGCGGCGGCGTCGACTCGGCGGGATCGCGGGCGGTCACCCGGCTGCGGTCGGTGGGCGCGGACGCTCTGCTGTCCTTCCCGCCCGATGCCCTCGCGCCGTTCTTCGACCGATTCTTCGAGATGCCGTCGACGCTGCAACGCGCCTATCTGTCGTCGGACGACGACGTCGCCGGCATGTCCCGGGCGATGCTGACGCTGTTCTCGCGGATCGGTTCGTCCGACCGCCGCGTGATCCTCGGAGCGGTCCGTCGGGCGATGTTCTCCGCAGCGGTGGGGACGCGTTCGTGACGGGTGGTGGAAATGTGACCGGGCGTGCCCCAAGATTGGACACATGCGATCGATCTGGAAAGGCTCCATCGCCTTCGGCCTGGTGAACGTCCCGGTCAAGGTGTACACGGCCACCGAGGACCACGACATCAAGTTCCATCAGGTCCACGGCAAGGACGGCGGTCGCATCAAGTACGACCGGAAGTGCTCCGTGTGCGGTGAGTCGGTGCAGTTCGCCGACATCGACAAGGCCTACGAGACCCCCGACGGCGACCGGGTGATCCTGACCGATCAGGACTTCTCGTCGCTGCCCGCCGCCGAGAAGCACGAGATCCCGGTTCTCGAGTTCGTGCCGACCGACCAGATCGATCCGATCCTGTTCGACAAGAGCTACTACCTGGAGCCGGACTCGACGTCCCCGAAGGCGTACGTGCTCCTCCGGGAGACCTTGTCCACGACCGATCGCACCGCGCTGGTGCACTTCACGCTGCGACAGAAGACGCGCCTCGCGGCCCTGCGCGTGCACGACGACGTGCTGATGATCCAGACGCTGCTGTGGCCCGACGAGGTGCGGGCCGCCGAGTTCTCCTCGCTCGACGACGTCACCGCGCCCCGCCCCAACGAACTGAAGATGGCGGGGGCACTCGTCGAGAGCATGTCGGGCGACTTCGACCCGTCCGAATACACCGACGACTACCAGATCGAACTCCGCAAGGTCCTCGACGAGATGATCGAGAACGGCGGCGAGAAGGTGGTGCACGCCGAACCGGAGGACACCGACTCGGGCGAGGACGCCGAGGTCGTCGACCTGGTCGCGGCACTCCAACGCAGCGTCGAGGCGGCGGGCCGGTCCGGCCGTGGTCGTCGCGGCGACACCGACTCGGCATCGACGAAGGACGAATCGGGGAACGAGGAGTCCGCGACGAAGGCTCCGGCGAAGAAGGCAGCCCCGAAGAAGGCACCGGCCAAGAAGGCGGCGGCGAAGAAATCGCCCGCCAAGAAGACGGCCGCGAAGAAGGCGGCGGCGAAGAAGGCCGGGAGCGACACGTCGTCGGGCGACGAGGACCAGCAGCGCAAGGGGGCGTGAGGTCTCACGACCACGGCGTGCGCGTCCGCACGGGCCTCACAATCAAGTGCCCACGGAACCGTATGTCTCACAACGCCAAACGTGGTTGATCACCCCAAGGATGCTTTTACTCTCTCTGGAGAGACACAGCGAGTCGTCCCGGTCACACCGGCGACGGGCGCCGCATCCATCGGGGGAGATCACATGTTCGACGAGTACACGTTCAGCACTGTCGCCAACGACGGGCACCTGGTCAGTCCGGTCGTCGCTCTGACGGGCGACGCGCCGTCGCTGTTGTTCTCGCGAAAGTATGCGGACGTCGCGGCGCTGTCCGCCGGCGACCACGAGCTGCTGCGACCGATCGTCGATCCGAGCACCGCCGAGCAGGTGCGCTCCATGGCGCCGCCCGCCGACGAGATCGCGCTGGTGTTCGGTGCCAACGGCTTCGTCGGAGCGCATCTCGTCGCGGAACTGTCTCTGCGCCCCGGAATCACGACGGTCTACGCCGGTGTCCGATCCGCCGGCGACTCCTCCGCCGCCGAGCGTTTCGAGGAGACCGTCGCCCAGTACTCGATCACCGGGATCGATCTCGCGAAGATCGTCGTCATCGAGGCGGTTCCGACCCGGACGAACTTCGGTCTGGACGAGGACACCTACCTGCGGCTCCGCGGCACCGTCGACCAGGTGTTCAACTCGGCCAGTTCCACCGACTACGACTCCAGCTACCTCGAGTTGCGACAGGACTGGTTCGTCTCCCTGTTGCGCGTCGTCCAGTTCACCCTGGAGGACCGTCGCAAGCACCTCACCTACATGGGGTCGATCGGCGCCTTCATCTACACCAGCCCGGAGGACTTCCTGCGTCCCGATTCCTGGTGGTACTCGGGCTACTGCCAGATGAAGTGGATCAACGGTCAGCTCCTCGGATGGCTCGCACGGGACGGCGTCGCCTCCGTCACCCTGGTCGAGTCGCCGTACGTGCTCGGCAGCACCACCGTCGGCAAGGACCCGGGTCGCGTCTACAGCTTCTGGCGCGCGATCGAGCTGGCGAACAGTGTCGGTGCGATGTGGGACGGTCCGGGCATGAACTACGCGCCCGTCGACGTGCTCGCGCGCGTGCTGGCGGACAACGCTCTCGGCGACGGCACGCTCCCCCACCTCGTGCCGTCCAATCCGGTGCCCTACAGCAACGCCGTCCTGGCATCGGCTCTCGGCCTGGACCTCGTGCCGTGGGCGGAGTTCAAAGCGATCGTCGACAGCAAGATCCCGGCGGAGAAGACGGCGTCCCTGCTCGGGTCCGACGTCAACGACCTCATCCGCCGTTCCAACGCACCGTCGCTCATGCCGTCGTCCTTCGACGGATCCTCGTGGGATCACGATGCGCTCTTCGCGCTGTACCTGTCGGTCATCCAGTTCCGCGACGCGACGGCGCGCCGACCCCGACTGGTCACCGCGTGAGCAGAAGCGCACAGACCCGCGACGTCCTCGGTCGTGCACGATGAGTCGCGTCCCGCCGCAACCGATGTTCCTGGAAACCGGCGCGAGGTACCGGGTCCGGGTGTTCCTCGGCGATTTCGTGAACTTCACCCTCGGGCTCGTCTACTACGTCGCCTGCGCGACCCTCGGAGTGCTCGCCGTCGCGATCGACGCCGTGCTGCGCACCCATCTCTACGACGCGTTCATCGCACTGGTCGAGCGCATCGACCACGGTAAGGAGACGGTGGTGGAGCCGTCGTGACCAGAGCAGCCACCACCGCCGGAACCGTGGCTCTCGCCGCGCTCGTCGGCGGGTACTCGTACTGGCGCAGCGCCGCCTTCCTTCGTGATCCGGAGCGGTCGGTGCCCCCGGACCCGTCGTCCATCGTGTCGGCGGCCGACGGGTACATCACCTACGTCAAGCGTGTCGAGTCGGGCCAGATACCGGTCGCCGTGAAGAAGCGGCGCACCATCCGGCTGTCCGAGTACGCCGGGATCGACTCCGACACCAGCGGGTGGCTCGTCGGCACCTACATGACCGAGCACTCGGTCCACCGCAATCGCGCACCGATCGAGGGGGCGGTGGTGGTGCGTGAACACCGCGGCGCGGCGCCGTTCAACAGGTCGATGGCTCGCATGACGGCGAACCTGTTCCTGCACCGCACGCCCTACGACGAGGGGTGCGAGTACCTCCTGACCAACGAGCGGCTCACCATCGGTGTCCGGCACGCCGACGGTCCCACCGTCTTCGTCACACAGATCGCCGATCTGTGGGTGGACCGGATCGTCGCCCACGTCGAGGTCGGTGAGAATCTCGCTCGCGGCGAGCAGTACGGCCTGATCCGCTTCGGTTCACAGTGCGACGTGTTCCTTCCCGACGCTCTGCTCGACGGCGACGTCCTGGTACGGCCGGGGCAGTACGTGTGGGCCGGTGAGTCGGTGCTCGCCCGGTCCGTCGTGCGGCCGGCACCGACGACCCGGAGCCCGATGCGGAACGATCTCGAGGAGGCCCTCTCATGACCTCACGTACGGACAGCCGGCCGGTCACCACCGCGGCCGTGACCATCACAGCGGTACGCACCCGTCGCGACTGGTCGGCCTTCGCGAAGGTCCCGTTCACGGTTTACCGGGACGACCCGAACTGGATCCCCGGCGACATCGCGGACGTGGGCTCGATGCTGCGTCGGCCCTCTGAGGAGACGCAGAGCCGGATGACGAGTCAGGCGTTCCTCGCGTATCGCGGTCGGCGGCTCGTGGGGCGGATCGCGGCCATCGCCGACCTGGTCTTCATCTCGCACTACGAGGAGCAGACCGCGTACTTCGGCTACTTCGAGTGCCTCGACGACCGGGAGGCCGCGCACGCTCTGCTCGACGCCGTGGCCGCCTGGGCTCGGGGGCGGTCGCTGAGCACCGTGGTGGGTCCGATGAGCCCGTCATTGCTGTGGAGCGCGGGAGTGCTGGTGCACGGCAACGACATTCCGCCGCTGGTCGGGATGCCCCACAATCCCCCGTATTACGCCGATCTCCTCGAGTCGTGGGGTATGACCAGCATCAAGGAGTTCCACAGCTTCTATCACGACGACCCGCACACGCTCGTCCAGTCGCCGCCGTTCGCACGCAAGTACGCGATGGGCCAGAGGTGGAAGGCGCGGTCGTCCGTCGTCGTCCGGCCGATGAATCCGGCGACGTTCGACGAGGACGTGGCCAAGCTGCGCGTGCTCTACAACACCGCATTCGCGTCGTTCTGGGGATTCACGCCCGTGGAACC
Organism: Rhodococcus sp. BP-316; assembly: GCF_019836105.1. NCBI lineage: Bacteria > Bacillati > Actinomycetota > Actinomycetes > Mycobacteriales > Nocardiaceae > Rhodococcus > Rhodococcus sp. BP-316. Next base: position 227,189 of record NZ_JABUEE010000001.1, read on the forward strand.
CGACGAACTCGATGCGCTCGTGGCGACCATGCGTCCGATCCTCGATCCCGAGATCGTGCTGTTCGCCGAACTCGACGGCGAGGTCGTCGGCTTCGTCATGGGGATCCCGGACGTGAACAAGGCGGCCCTCGGAGCGGTGCGCTCACGGTTCGGCATCGTGCGCGATCTCCACACGATCGCGCGGTGGCGGGGGCCCGGCGGACGCAGACACCGCACGCACGTGCGGCTCGACATGATGTTCGTGGACCCGAGCTGCCCCGACAAGGGCACCTCGGCGCTGCTGATCTTCGAACTGTTCCAGCGCATCCACGACGGCGGATACGCCTCCGTGGAAGCAGCCCCCGTGCTGGCGGACGGAGGCTGGTTCCACTCGGTGCGTTCGTCCTACCCGGTGGACCCGAGCAGGACGTACCGCATCTTCTCGCGTGAGATCGGGTGAGCCGGCTCTAGACGGTGAAGCCGAGCGCGCGCAGCTGCTCGCGGCCGTCGTCGGTGATCTTGTCCGGTCCCCACGGCGGCATCCAGACCCAGTTGATCTTGAGGTCCTCGGCCAAGCCACTGCGCACCAGGGCGGTGCGGCTTTGGTCCTCGATGACGTCGGTCAACGGGCACGCCGCGGACGTCAGCGTCATGTCGAGGGTGACCACGGCCTCGTCGTCGATGGTAATTCCGTAGACCAGTCCGAGGTCGACGACGTTGATGCCGAGCTCGGGGTCGACGACGTCACGCATGGCCTCCTCGAGGTCTTCGATGACGGAATCGGGCGCCACTGCGCCGTTGTCGGTATCGGTCATGATCGTCCTCCACTGTTCGCGTGCTCGTCCTGCGTCTCCACAGTACGAACAACGGCGTCCTTGAATGCCATCCATCCGAGCAGCGCGCACTTCACGCGTGCCGGGTACTTCGCCACACCCGCGAAGGCGATGCCGTCGCCGATGACGTCCTCGTCCCCCTCGACGGTGCCGCGGCTGCCGACCATCGCCGAGAAGGCGTCCACCGTGAGAAGCGCGTCCTCGACGGAGAGTCCGACGACCTGGTCGGTCAGGACCGAGGTGGCCGCCTGACTGATGGAGCACCCCTGCCCGTCGTAGGACACGTCCTCCACGACACCGTCGGCGACGTTCACGCGCAACGTGACCTCGTCACCGCACGTGGGGTTGACGTGGTGCACCTCGGCGCCGAACGGCTCGCGGAGCCCACGACCGTGCGGGTGCTTGTAGTGATCGAGGATCACTTCCTGGTACATCTGTTCCATTCTCACGCGGCACCGCCGACGCCGAAGAACGACTGTGCCGTGCGGATCGCGTCGCGCAGCGCGTGCACTTCCTCCACCGTGTTGTAGACGGCGAACGAGGCACGGGCCGTCGCGGCCACGCCGAAACGACGGTGCAGCGGCCACGCGCAGTGATGCCCGACGCGGATGGCGACGCCCTCGTCGTCGAGGATCTGCCCCAGATCGTGCGCATGGATGCCGTCGACGACGAACGACACGGCTCCCCCGCGGTCCTGCGTGTCCGTGGGTCCGATGATGCGGAGCCCGTCGATGGTGGCGAGCTCCGACAGTGCGGCAGCAGTGAGCGTCTGTTCGTGCGCGGCGACGGCGTCCATCCCCAGCGCGTTCAGGTACTCCACGGCCGCACCCAGACCGACGACCTGCGACGTCATGGGCACACCGGCCTCGAACCGCTGCGGGGGCGGTGCGTAGGTGGTCTGTTCCATCGTCACGGTCTCGATCATCGACCCGCCGGTGATGAAGGGAGGCATGTCGGCCAGGAGCGCAGCCTTGCCGTACAGGACACCGACCCCGGACGGTCCGAGCATCTTGTGCCCGGAGAACGCCGCGAAGTCGACGTCGAGCGCGGAGACGTCCACCGGCATGTGCGGTACCGACTGGCAGGCGTCGAGGACGACCAGTGCGTCGACCGCCCGTGCACGACGGACGAGTTCCTCGGTGGGAGCCACCGCGCCCGTCACGTTGGACTGGTGGGTGAACGCGACCACGCGCGTGCGGTCGGTGAGCTCGAGCGAGTCGAGATCGATCCGGCCGTCGTCGGTGACCCCGTACCACCGGAGCGTCGCACCGGTGCGGCGTGAGAGCTCCTGCCATGGAACGAGATTCGCGTGGTGTTCGAGCTCGGTGATGACGATCTCGTCACCGGGACGCAGCGACCGCGCGAAGCGGTCGTCGCCGAGGACGTGCGTGACCAGGTTGAGCGACTCGGTGGCGTTCTTGGTGAACACGATCTCGTCCGCGCGGGCACCCACGAAGGCGGCAATGCCCGCGCGGGCACCCTCGTAGGCGTCCGTGGCCTCCTCGGCCAGCTGGTGGGCCCCGCGGTGCACGGCGGCGTTGCAGGTGGTGAGGAAGTGCCGCTCGGCATCGAGCACCTGCACCGGACGTTGAGACGTCGCGCCGGAGTCGAGGTACACGAGAGGCTTGTCGTCTCGCACGGTACGACCGAGGATCGGGAAGTCCTCCCGAAGCCTCGCGACGTCCAGGGTGCCGACCGACGCGACGGCCGTCATGCGCCCGCGGTGGTCTTCGTGAAGCGCTCGTATCCGTTCGCCTCGAGCTCGTCGGCCAGCTCGGGTCCACCGGACTCGACGATGCGGCCCGCGGAGAACACGTGCACGTGATCGGGCGTGATGTAGCGCAGGATGCGGGTGTAGTGCGTGATCAGGAGAATGCCGCCGTTCTCCCGCTCCTTGTAGCGGTTGACACCCTCCGACACGACCCGCAGGGCGTCGACGTCGAGGCCCGAGTCGGTCTCGTCGAGGATGGCGATCTTCGGCTTGAGCAGACCCAGCTGCAGAATCTCGTGGCGCTTCTTCTCGCCGCCGGAGAAGCCTTCGTTGACGCTGCGCTCGGCGAAGGCCGGATCGATGTCGAGCTCGGTCATCGCCTCCTTGGCCTCCTTCACCCAGTGCCGCAGCTTCGGGGCCTCGCCGCGCACGGCGGTGGCCGCGGTGCGGAGGAAGTTGGACATGGAGACACCGGGAACCTCGACGGGGTACTGCATCGCGAGGAACAGGCCGGCGCGAGCACGCTCGTCCACGGACATCTCCTGCACGTCCTCACCGTCGAGCAGGATGGTGCCCGAGGTGACGCGATACTTGGGATGACCGGCGATCGCGTAGGAGAGCGTCGACTTGCCCGAGCCGTTGGGGCCCATGATGGCGTGCGTCTCGCCCGACGAGACCGTCAGATCGACGCCCTTCAGGATCTCGATCGGCTGCGCGGCGTCGTCGGTGTTCGCGACGTCGACGTGCAGATCGCGGATTTCGAGAGTGGACATGATGTTCCTTGCCTGTCTGTGAATCGGGAGAAGGTGGTCGCGCGAGGGGTCAGACGCCGGTGATGGCGAGTTCCGCCTCGACCGCGTCGGAGAGACGCTCACGGATGGACGCGACCGGGATCTTCGCGATGATGTCGTGGAAGAAACCGCGCACGACGAGCTTGCGTGCCTGGTCCTCCGGGATGCCGCGAGCACGGAGGTAGAACAGCTGCTCGTCGTCGAAGCGACCCGTGGCACTCGCGTGACCGGCCCCGACGATCTCGCCGGTCTCGATCTCGAGGTTCGGGACGGAGTCCGCGCGCGCGCCGTCGGTGAGAATCAGGTTGCGGTTGAGCTCGAACGTGTCCGTGCCCTCCGCCTTCGCACCGATGACGACGTCGCCGACCCACACGGTGTGGGTGTCGGGCTTCTTCGACGCCGGGTCGCCCTGCAGGGCGCCCTTGTAGACCACGTTGGACTTGCAGTGCGGCGCGGTGTGGTTGACCAGCAGGCGCTGCTCGAGATGCTGACCGTCGTCCGCGAAGTACAGGCCCAGGAGCTCGGCGTCGCCACCCGGACCGGTGAAGTTCACCGTCGGGGTCAGGCGCACCAGATCGCCGCCGAGGCTGACCGACACGTAACGCAGGACGCTGTCGCGGCCCACCTTCGCGTGATGCGACGCGACGTGCACCGCGTCGTCGTCCCACTCCTGCAGCGCGACGACCGTGAGGTGTGCGCTGTCCGCGACGACGAACTCGACATTCTCGGCGTAGGTTCCGCTGCCGCGCTGCTCGAGCACGACGGTCGCCTTGGCGAACGCCTCGACGCGGATCTGGACGTGGCCGTAGGCGACGACGTCCGCTCCCGGACCGTCGACCGTCACGATCAGCGGATCCGCGAGCTCTGCCTCGGAGGCCACCGTGACGACGGTGGCCGAGTCGAAGGACGAGTACGCCTGGGCGGCGACCCGATCGGCCGGCGCACCCGCGGTGCCGAGCCGCGCGTCGTCACGACCGACGGTCTCGACGCGCACGGACTCGGGCGCGTCGGTGACCGTCACGGTCGCGGAGCCCGTGGCCACGGCGGTGCCGTCGTGGAGACCACGCAGGCGCCGCAGCGGTGTGAAGCGCCAGATCTCGTCGCGGCCGGACGGCACCTCGAACGCGGCGACGTCGTAGGACGAGAACTGCGCGCCCTTGTTCGCGACGATCGCGCGCTTGTTCTCGGTGGCGGGGTTCTCGCCGGTGACGGCAGCCTTCACCCCGGTGTCGGTGTGGGGCAGGGTCATCCGACCGATCCCTCCATCTGCAACTCGATCAGCCGGTTGAGCTCGAGGGCGTACTCCATCGGGAGTTCCTTGGCGATGGGCTCGACGAAGCCGCGCACCACCATGGCCATCGCCTCGTCCTCGGTCATGCCGCGGCTCATCAGGTAGAACAGCTGATCGTCGCTGACCTTGGAGACGGTGGCCTCGTGGCCCATCGTCACGTCGTCCTCGCGGATGTCGACGTACGGGTAGGTATCGCTGCGGCTGATCTGATCGACCAGGAGTGCGTCGCACTTGACGGTCGACTTCGACCCGTGCGCGCCCTTGTTGATCTGGATCAGGCCGCGGTACGACGCCCGGCCGCCGCCGCGAGCGACGGACTTGCTCACGATGTTGGAGGACGTGTTCGGCGCGAGGTGGAGCATCTTCGAGCCGGTGTCCTGGTGCTGGCCCTCGCCGGCGAACGCCACCGACAGAACCTCGCCCTTGGCGTGCTCACCGGTCATCCACACGGCCGGGTACTTCATCGTGACCTTCGAGCCGATGTTGCCGTCGATCCACTCCATCGTCGCGCCGGCCTCGGCCTTCGCGCGCTTGGTGACCAGGTTGTAGACGTTGTTCGACCAGTTCTGGATGGTGGTGTAGCGGCACCGACCACCCTTCTTCACGATGATCTCGACAACCGCCGAGTGCAGCGAGTCGGACTTGTAGATCGGGGCGGTGCAGCCCTCGACGTAGTGCACGTACGCACCCTCGTCGACGATGATGAGCGTCCGCTCGAACTGACCCATGTTCTCGGTGTTGATGCGGAAGTAGGCCTGCAGCGGGATGTCGACGTGGACGCCCGGCGGCACGTAGATGAAGGACCCACCGGACCACACCGCGGTGTTCAGCGCGGAGAACTTGTTGTCGCCGGCCGGGATCACCGAGCCGAAGTACTCCTGGAACAGCTCCGGGTGCTCACGCAGACCCGAGTCGGTGTCCAGGAAGATGACGCCCTGCTCCTCGAGATCCTCGCGGATCGAGTGGTAGACGACCTCGGACTCGTACTGAGCGGCGACACCCGACACGAGGCGCTGCTTCTCCGCCTCCGGGATGCCGAGGCGGTCGTACGTGTTCTTGATGTCGGCGGGCAGATCGTCCCACGTGGCGGCCTGCTTCTCGCTGGACCGCACGAAGTACTTGATGTTGTCGAAGTCGATGCCGTCGAGGTTCGAGCCCCAGTTCGGCATGGGCTTGCGCTCGAACGTGCGCAGCGCCTTGAGGCGTGCCTCGAGCATCCACTCGGGCTCGCTCTTCTTGTCGGAGATGTCGCGGACGACGGCGTCGCTGATGCCGCGCTTGGCGCTCGCACCGGCGACGTCGGAGTCGGACCAGCCGTATCCGTAGGTCCCGAGAGACGCGATGGTCTCGTCCTGCGTGAGTGTCGCGGGCACCGTGGGGGTCACCTGGTCTGGTGTGACGGTCATGCGGGCTCCTTCCGGAGACGATCGAGCGGGCTGTTCGGGCTGGAGCGGGTGGTACGGGCCGAATCGAGAGCTGTGCGGTCGTGGTGGACCGTGCCGCTGTCGGCAGCATCACTCGGTGCAACGCCGACATCGTCGTCGGTATTGCCTGATTCGGGAGTCGGGAGTGTGCGAAGGGGCACATGGGTGGTGCACGCGCAGTCGCCGTTGGCGATGGTGGCGAGGCGCTGCACGTGCGTTCCGAGCAGATCGGCGAACGCCTCGCGCTCGGCGGTGCACAGCTCGGGGAACTCGGCCGCGACGTGCGAGACCGGGCAGTGGTGCTGGCAGATCTGCACCCCGTTGCCGACCGGGCGGGTGGAGGCGGCGAAGCCGGACTCGGTCAGCGCCTCGGCGATGGCGTCGGCCGTCTCGGAGACGGACTGCTGCGAGGACGTGTCGGCAGGCTCGACGTCGCCCACGATGGACTGGATGCGTCGGCGGGCGAACGTGCGCACCGCGTCGTCGCCGCCGATCTCCCGTAGGTGCCGCATGGCCGCACCCGCGAGATCGTCGTACGAGTGGCCTAGTCGAGAGCGTCCGTGCGCGGTCAGGGAGAACAGCTTCGCGGGGCGACCGCGGGTACGTGCGCCGGGACGCGAGGTCATCGTGACGCGCGCGTCGCCCGCGTCGATGAGAGCATCGAGGTGGCGCCGCACGCCGGCGGCGCTGATGCCCAGACGGGACCCGACCTGGGTGGCGCTGATCGGACCCTCCTCGAGCAGGAGCGTCACGACGGACGACCGCGTGCGACCCTCCGACGTTGCCGAGCCCGATGTTGCCGAGCCAGATACCGAAGCCGGGGTGACGGTGACCGACGCGACGTCGGCGCGGGCGCTGACGCGCTCGCCGGAACGTTCGGTAGTCGTTTTCACAACACCAGTGTGACCGAATTACCGGAGAGGTTCCAGCAAGGGCACCCTGGGTAGCAGGGCCGATGCCGCGGCGACGTTCGTGATCGGCTCCGGTGTCGATACGCTCCGTTCTGTGCCCGCACCTGCCGACGACTCCGTGCCCTCCGCGCCGGTGACACCGACCGACGCCTCGGCGTCCCTCGCGGGCGGCACCGACCACGTGGTCACGGCGGGTGCGACGGAGCCGAGCCGCTCCGGTACCGCCGCGCGGATGCGGGCGACGGCCCGTCGAGCGACGCGTCGGGTGCTGGGGATCGAGGGGTCTCCGCGCAGCGACCGCGTCGCGTTTCTGCACGACAACGAGCCCGAGCGCCCCGAACTGAACGCCGCCGAGGTGCGCGATCTCACACGGATCCGCCGCTTCGGTGCCATCGGCGCCGCGATGATGGCCCTCGGTGCACTGGGCGCCGGCGCACAACCGGTTCTCCAGAACCCGGTGCAGGGTGTCCGCGTGCTCGGGCTCTTCGCTCGCGCGCTCCCCGCCGCACTCACCATCACGATGATCGGCACCGCCGTCGTGGTACTCGCATGGCTGCTCCTCGGACGCCTCGCCGTGGGATCTTTCGGCACGCACTCGTCGCCGCGCCGGATGTCTCGCTCCCAGCTGGACCGCACGCTCGCGCTGTGGATCGTGCCGCTGTGCGTCGCGCCACCGATGTTCAGCAAGGACGTCTACTCGTACCTGGCGCAGAGCGAGATCACGGCCCGCGGACTCGATCCGTACGCCATCGGTCCGCAGGCGGCACTCGGCGTCGACCATGTGCTGACCAGAACCGTGCCGACCATCTGGCGCGACACCCCGGCGCCCTACGGACCGTTCTTCCTGTGGATCGGTCGGGGCATCACCGCGCTCACCGGTGACGACATCGTCGCCGGGATCTTCCTGCATCGCATCGTCGCGCTGATCGGCGTCGCGCTCATCGTGTGGGCTCTCCCCCGCCTCGCCGCCCGGTGCGGAGTGTCCAGCGTGGCGGCGCTGTGGCTCGGTGCCGCCAATCCGCTCCTGCTCTTCCACCTCGTCGCCGGGATCCACAACGAGGCCGCGATGCTGGGCCTGATGCTCGCGGGACTCGAACTCTCGTTCCGTGCGGTCGAGTCCGCGGCACCACTGCGGGGCCGTACCGGCGTGCTGCTGCTCGCCGGCGCGGCGGTCATCGCCCTGTCCGCGACGATCAAGATCCCGTCGGTGCTCGCGCTCGGATTCGTGGGCATGGCCCTGGCCCGTCGATGGGGTGGTCGGCCCCGCGACGTCGCCGCCGCCGCCGCCCTGCTCGGCGCGGTGACCGTCGCCGTGATCCTGGGCGTCAGCGCCGCGAGCGGGCTCGGATTCGGCTGGCTGGACACCCTGGGCACGGCCAACGCCGTGCGCAGCTGGATGTCGTTGCCCACACTGCTCGGCCTCGCCACGGGAGGCGCCGGCGTCCTCCTCGGCATCGGCGACCACACCACCGCCGTGCTGTCCCTCACCCGCCCGATCGCCTCCCTGGTGGCCGCGCTGATCATCGTGCGGATGCTGGTGTCGGTCCTGCTGGGTCGGCTCCACCCCATCGGAGCCCTCGGCGTGTCGCTCGGGGCACTCGTGCTGCTCTTCCCCGTGGTCCAGCCCTGGTACCTGCTGTGGGCCGTCACCCCGCTGGCCGCCTGGGCCACCCGACCGGCGTTCCGGGTGCCGGTGATCGTCTTCTCCGCGTTCGTCTCGCTGATCGTCATGCCGACCGGCGGTGAGGTCCAGCCCTTCGTCATCGTCCAGGCGGCGGTGGCGACAGTCCTGACGATCGCCGTGCTGTACGCCTCGACGAGGCGACTGCTGCCCTGGCGGGCACGCGACGGGGCGGCGGCGCCGGACCGTCCGTCGGACGCCTACGCTGGATCATCGTGACCGCCCGACCTGTCCCTCCGCCCACGGCGTCCGATGCCGGGACGCCGACGGACTCTCCGGCGGTGTCGCTCCGCGGTGTGGTCAAGCACTTCGGTGACGTCGCGGCCGTCGACGGACTCGACATCGAGCTGCAGCGCGGCCGGGTGCTCGCACTCCTCGGTCCCAACGGGGCCGGCAAGACCACCACCGTCGAGATGTGCGAGGGCTTCCACACGCCCGACTCCGGTGAGGTCCGCGTCCTGGGGCTCGATCCCATCGTCGACTCCGACCGTCTCAAGCCGCGGATCGGGGTCATGCTGCAGGGCGGCGGCGCCTACCCCGGCTCGCGTGCGGGCGAGATGCTCGACCTCGTCGCCGCGTACTCGGCCGACCCGCTCGATCCCGCGTGGCTCCTCGGACAGTTGGGGCTCACCGATGCCGTCCGCACGCCGTACCGACGACTCTCCGGCGGTCAGCAACAACGCCTCTCGCTGGCCTGTGCTCTGGTCGGCCGCCCCGAGCTCGTGTTCCTCGACGAGCCGACCGCCGGGCTCGACGCACAGGCCCGGCTCCTCGTGTGGGACCTCGTCGAGGCGCTGCGGCGCGACGGCGTGAGCATCCTGCTGACCACCCACCTGATGGACGAGGCCGAGCACCTCGCGGACGACCTCGTGATCATCGACCACGGCCAGGTCGTCGCCTCGGGGACGCCCACCGAGCTCACCCGACGGGGCGCCGAGGGCCAGTTGCGCTTCTCCGCGCCCTCCGGCCTCGACCTGTCGTTGCTACAGATGGTGCTGCCCGAGGGGTTCGATCCGGTCGAGAGTTCGCCGGGCTCGTATCTGCTCGAGGGGACCATCGACCCCCAGGTGCTCGCGACGGTGACCTCGTGGTGTGCTCGACTGAACGTGCTGGCCACCGATCTCCGTGTGGAGCAGCGCAGCCTCGAGGACGTCTTCCTCGACCTCACGGGGCGGGAACTGAGAGGGTGAGCGTGACATCACGGTCCGAACGTGCGTCCGACCGATTCGCACCGGGGACGTTCACACCGGATCCGCGGCCCGCACCGCGCCGCCGCATGCTGCTGGCGCAGAGCCGCCTCGAACTGCTTCTGCTGCTGCGCAACGGTGAGCAGCTGCTGCTGACGATGTTCATCCCGGTGACCTTGCTCATCGGCCTCACGCTGCTGCCGTTCGGCGACTTCGGCACCGAGCGCGTTGGCACCGTCGTGCCCGCCGTGATGACCGTCGCGGTGATGTCGACCGCGTTCACCGGTCAGGCCATCGCCGTCGGCTTCGACCGGCGCTACGGCGCTCTCAAGAGACTCGGCGCCACCGCTCTGCCGAAGTGGGGCGCGATCGCCGGGAAGTCGATCGCCGTGCTCCTCGTGGTCGTGCTGCAGTCGGTACTGCTCGGCGCCATCGGCATCGCCCTCGGGTGGCGTCCGACTCCCGGCGGACTCGTGCTGGGCGCGCTGGTCATCGCTCTGGGCACCGTCACCTTCGCCACGATGGGCCTCCTGCTCGGCGGGACGCTGCGGGCCGAGATCGTGCTCGCCCTCGCCAACATCGCGTGGTTCGTGATGCTCGGCATCGGCAGCGTGGTGTTCGCGAACGAGGCACTTCCCGGCGGCGTCCGCATGATCGCGCGACTGATCCCGTCGGGCGCGATGGCGGAGACGCTCGAGCAGGCCGTCGTGGGACGAGCCGATCTGTTCGGCATCCTGGTCCTCGTCGTGTGGGCGGCGATCTGCGGCTTCTGGGCGACCCGCAAGTTCTCGTTCACCTGACACCGAAGCCGCAGTCCGACCACCCGAAGCCGCAGGCCGACTACCCCGGGCCGCAGGCCAACTACGCAGCGTAGGAGATGCCGTCTACCATCGACGTGTGCTCTCCCGTGCGTACTTCTCCGTGGTCGACCGCCTCCCGGTCCCCTCCGTTCGCGTCCAGCGAATCATCGCGTTCGTCGTGATCCTGACGCAGGGCGGTATCTCGGTGACGGGCGCCGTGGTCCGGGTGACGGGCTCCGGGCTCGGGTGCCCCACGTGGCCGCAGTGTTTCCCCGGCAGCTTCACGCCCGTCGGCGTGTCCGAGGTGCCCGTCCTGCACCAGGCGGTCGAGTTCGGCAACCGCATGCTCACCTTCGCCGTGGTCCTCACCGCGGCTGCCATCGTCCTGGCGGTGACACGGGCACGGCGCCGCCGCGAGGTGGTCGTCTACGCGTGGCTCATGCCTGCGGGCACGGTGCTGCAGGCCGGCGTCGGCGGCATCACGGTGCTCACCGGGCTGCTGTGGTGGACCGTGGCGGTGCACCTCGTGATCTCGATGCTGATGGTCTGGCTCGCGACGTTGCTGTTCCACAAGATCGGTGAGAAGGACGAGGGCGTCTCGGTACCCGCCGTGCCCGCGCCGCTGCGGTGGTTGACCGTGCTGTCTGCGGTCCTTCTCGCCGGAGTTCTGGTGGCGGGCACCATGGTCACCGGCGCGGGACCGCATGCCGGTGACGCGGACGTGGCTCGGCTCGAGGTGGAGATCGTCACGCTGGTGCACCTGCACGCCGAACTTCTGGTGGGGTACCTGGCGCTGCTGGTGGGGCTCACGTTCGCCGTCTACGCCGTCAGTCCGTCCGGAGCCTCGGCCATCAAGAAGCGTCTGCAGGTGGTCATCGCGATCGTCGTCGCCCAGGCGTGCGTCGGCATCGTCCAGTACTTCACCGACGTCCCTGCGGCCCTCGTGGCCGTCCACGTCGCCGGTGCTGCCGCGGCCACGGCCGCCACGGCCGCTCTCTGGGTGTCTCTGCGGGAGCGGGAGACCGTGCCGGCAGCCGAGGGCACCGACGTGACCTCGCCGCGGCTGGCCCGCGCGGACTGATCGGACGCGGTCAGAGACCGTTGCGCGCCTTCGGGAAACGCGACTGACGCGCCACCCATCCCGCCATCTGCGCGAAGTGACCCTTGCGCGGGGTGACGATGCTCGTCAGCTCGCGGTCCCAGTCACCGAGGGTCACGGAGTCGAGCGAGTCCACCACCGCGTGCGCGATGCGGAGATTGCCGGCGACCCGGTCCCCCAGGATCCCGTCGGCACCGACCAGGGTCATGCGGACACCGGCGCGGCCGAGCGGCTGCAACACCACCGTCGCGGACCCGCCGTGCGCTGCGACGAACGACTCGATCGAGGACACCAGGTTCGACGGCGGGGCCGCCGTCTCGGTGCTCTGCCCGGAGTCACCCTTGGGTGCGTTCTCGATGCTCTCGGTGCTCATGATCGTGAGAATACCCGGTCCGTCCCACGCGTCCCTACTGGCCGGTAACTCAGCGGTGGGTCCGTCCCGCCCCCGCTGTCGCGGGCGCGGTGGCAGACTTTTCCCATGCGCGCTGTACTCGTGACCAGAACCGGCGGACCCGACGTCCTCGACGTGACCGACGTCCCCGATCCGGTACCCGGCCCGGCCGATCTTCTGGTCCGGGTCCAGGCCGCCGGGATCAACTACATCGACACGTACTTCCGCAGCGGGTCCTACCCACGGGAGCTGCCGTACGTCCCGGGCGACGAGGGCACCGGCGTCGTCGAGCAGGTGGGCTCGGAGGTGTCCGGTTTCTCGGTCGGCGACCGCGTCGCATGGGCCGCAGCGCCCGGGAGCTACGCCGAACTCGTGCGGGTCCCGGCCGCCTCTGCCATCGCGGTGCCGGCGGGTGTGGATCCCCCGCAGGCGGCATCCGTGCTGCTCCAGGGCATGACGGCGCACTATCTGATCGAGTCGACGTACCCCGTGCGGTCCGGCGACGTGGTGCTGGTGCATGCCGGCGCGGGCGGAGTCGGGCTGATTCTCACGCAGCTCGTCACGGCGAAGGGCGCGACGGTGATCACCACCGTGTCCACCGACGAGAAGGAGGCGTTGTCGCGCGAAGCAGGCGCGACTCACGTTCTCCGCTACGACGACGACATCCCGTCACGCGTGCGCGACATCACCGACGGTGTCGGCGTCGCGGCGGTGTACGACGGCGTCGGTGCCTCGACGTTCGACGCGAGCCTCGAGAGCGTGCGCATCCGCGGGACAGTGGCCCTCTTCGGTGCCGCGAGCGGGCCGGTACCGCCGGTGGACCCGCAACGCCTCAACAAGGCCGGCTCGGTGTTCCTGACCCGCCCCACCCTCGCGCATCACATCCGCGACCGGGCAGAGCTGGAATGGCGCGGCGGAGACGTCGTGCGCGCGCTGGCGGACGGAACCCTGACGGTCCGAGTCGAGCATCGCTATCCGCTCGAGCAGGCCCGGCAGGCGCACATCGACCTCGAGAGCCGGCGGACGGCGGGATCGATCGTGCTGGAACCCTGACGCGGAGCGGGTGTCAGGAGAAGAAGTCGGAGACCGTGGACATCCCGAGCACGGAGTCGACGGCGAGACCGATGAAGACGACCGCGAGGTAGTTGTTCGACTGCAGGAACAGGCGCAGCGGCTTCACGGCCTCGCCGCGTCGCACGCCCGAGTAGAGCTGGTGCGCCATGAGGAGGAACCAGGCACCCGCCGCCAGGGCGACCGCGGCGTAGACGACACCGGCCGCCGGGATCAGCGCAGCCGTGGCCGCGACCGTGGCCCACGTGTAGAGGACGATCTGCCGGGTGACGACCTGCTCGGTGGCGACGACGGGCAGCATGGGCACGCCCGCCGCCTTGTAGTCGTCCTTGTAGCGCATGGCCAGGGCCCACGTGTGGGGCGGAGTCCAGAAGAAGATGACGAGGAACAGGACGATCGCCTGCCACCCGACGGTCCCGGTCACCGCGGACCATCCGACGAGTGCCGGCATGCATCCCGCGGCACCGCCCCAGACCACGTTCTGCGAGGTCCGGCGCTTGAGCACCATCGTGTAGACGAGGACGTAGAACAGAATCGTCGCGACGACCAGGATCCCACTGAGGAGGTTCGCCGCCCACCAGAGCCAGAGGAAGGATCCGACTCCGAGGAGCGCGCCGAAGACGAAGGCGTGCGACGTCGGCACGGCCTCGCGGGCCAGGGGCCGCCGCGCGGTGCGCTTCATGACCTTGTCGATGTCCGCGTCGACGACGCAGTTCAGCGTGTTGGCGCTGGCGGCACCCATCCACCCGCCGAACAGCGTGGCGAACAGCAGCGGGAGGTTCACCGTGCCGCGGTCCGCGAGAAGCATCGTGGGGATGGTCGCGACCAGGAGGAGCTCGATCACACGCGGTTTCGTCAGCGCGATGTAGGCGGCGGGTTTGGCCGTCAGCCGGCCGAGTCTCGACGTGGGAGCGGTCGACACGTCCCGGGTCGGACTGTCGGTGAACCCGTGTCCGCTCGGGCTCTGCCGCATACCCACTCGAATCTCCCTCTCGCACCGTCCGCTCCACCACCCGGCCCAGTTACCGAGCGGAATGGTGCTACTACAAGCGATGGTAGACGCCGCCTGTGTCATCACCCCAATCGGCGGGTAGTCGGATGGTTCGGGCGTCGCGTGACGGATCGGCGGCGGAGCACCCGCCGCGGAACCAGCGAGGCGTGCCGGACGGAACTAGGCTCGACCGTGAACCGGGTATCCCCGACCGATCCGCCGGGGAACTAGGCTCATCACGCGCGGAGCGGCGACGAGTGCGCCGCGTCCGTGCACTACTGGCCACCCCCACCCCGACAGTGTCAGGAGATCTCCACCCGTGTCGATCACAGACGACATCACCGTTCTCACCAGCGCTCACCATCCGAGCGACTGGACCGATCTGGACACACGGGCGGTGGACACTGTGCGTGTTCTCGCTGCCGACGCGGTGCAGAAGGTCGGCAACGGCCACCCCGGAACCGCCATGAGCCTCGCTCCCCTGGCGTACTCGCTCTTCCAGCGCACGATGCGCCACGATCCCACGGACACCACGTGGATCGGCCGCGATCGCTTCGTGCTCTCGTGCGGTCACTCGAGCCTCACGCTGTACATCCAGCTCTACCTGGGCGGCTTCGGCCTCGAGCTCGCCGATCTCGAGGCGCTGCGCACGTTCAAGTCGAAGACTCCCGGCCACCCGGAGTTCCGCCACACCAAGGGCGTCGAGATCACCACCGGCCCGCTCGGTCAGGGCCTGGCCTCGGCCGTCGGCATGGCCATGGCGTCGCGCCGTGAGCGTGGACTCTTCGATCCCGAGCCCGCATGGGGCGACAGCCCGTTCGATCACTACGTCTACGTCATCGCGTCCGACGGCGACATCGAGGAGGGCATCACCTCCGAGGCGTCCTCACTCGCCGGCACGCAGCAGCTCGGCAACCTGATCCTGTTCTACGACGACAACAAGATCTCCATCGAGCACTCCACCGACATCGCGCTGTCCGAGGACACCGCCAAGCGCTACGAGGCGTACGGCTGGCACGTGCAGGTCGTGGAGGGCGGCGAGAACGTCACCGCCATCGAGGAGGCGGTCGAGGCGGCCAAGGCCGTCACCGACAAGCCCTCGATCATCGTGCTGCGCACCATCATCGGCTTCCCGGCCCCCACGATGATGAACACCGGTGCCGTCCACGGTGCCGCTCTGGGTGACGACGAGGTCGCCGCCGTGAAGAAGGCGCTCGGCTTCGATCCCGAGAAGACGTTCGAGGTCACCGACGAGGTCATCGAGCACACCCGCGGCCTGCAGGCGCGTGGCCGCGCGGCGCACGAGGCGTGGAGCAAGGACTTCGACGCGTGGAGCGAGCGCGAGCCCGACCGTCGCCGCCTGCTGGACCGTCTGACCGAGGGCACGCTGCCCGACGGATGGACCGACGTCCTCCCCACCTGGGAGCCGGGCGGCAAGGCCATCGCGACGCGCGCCGCGTCCGGTGAGGTCCTCAGTGCCGTCGGCCCGGTCCTGCCGGAGCTGTGGGGCGGCTCCGCCGACCTCGCCGGCAGCAACAACACCACCATGAAGGGCGCCAAGTCCTTCGGCCCGACGTCGATCTCCACCGACGACTGGGACGCCGAGCCCTACGGCCGCACGCTGCACTTCGGTATCCGCGAGCACGCGATGGGCGCGATCCTGTCCGGCATCGTCATGCACGGACCGACGCGTGCGTACGGCGGCACCTTCATGCAGTTCAGTGACTACATGCGTCCCGCGGTGCGCCTCGCGTCCCTCATGGACATCGATCCCATCTACGTCTGGACCCACGACTCCGTCGGTCTCGGCGAGGACGGTCCGACGCACCAGCCGGTCGAGCACCTCGCGGCGCTGCGCGCGATCCCGAACCTCTCGGTCGTGCGCCCCGGCGATGCGAACGAGACCGCCCACGCCTGGCGTGCGGTGCTCGCGCGCTCGTCGAGCAGCGGCCCCGTCGGCCTCGCGCTCACCCGTCAGGGCATCCCGGTTCTCGACGGCACCAGCTACGAGGGTGTCTCCAAGGGCGGGTACGTCCTGGTCGAGTCGTCCAAGGCCGCACCCGACGTGATCATCGTCGCGACCGGTTCCGAGGTGCAGTACGCCGTGGAGGCACAGAAGCTTCTCGAGGCGCAGGACATCGCGGCGCGCGTCGTCTCGATGCCGTGTGTCGAGTGGTTCGAGAGCCAGGACCAGAACTACCGCGACCAGGTCCTTCCGCCCACCGTGAAGGCCCGTGTCTCCATCGAGGCCGGCATCGCGATGCCCTGGTACAAGATCGTCGGCGGCTTCGGCGAGATCATCTCGCTCGAGCACTTCGGCGAGTCCGCGGACGCGGCGACGCTCTTCCGCGAGTACGGCTTCACGGCCGAGGCCGTCGTGGCCGCAGCTCAGCGCTCCATCACCAACGTGAAGGGATGACAGCATGACTCAGAACCAGAATCTCGCAGACCTGTCCGCCGCCGGAGTCTCGGTCTGGCTGGACGACCTCTCCCGTGACCGGATCTCCTCGGGCAACCTGAAGGACCTGATCGACTCCAAGTCGGTCGTCGGCGTCACCACGAACCCGTCGATCTTCCAGGCCGCCCTGTCGAAGGGCACCTCGTACGACGAGCAGGTGAACGAGCTCGCCGCTCGCGGTGCCGACGTCGATTCCGTCATCCGCACGGTCACCACCGACGACGTCCGCAATGCGTGCGACGTGCTCGCACCGGTGTACGAGGCGACCAACGGAGTCGACGGACGGGTGTCCATCGAGGTCGATCCCCGCCTGGCCCATGACACCGACAAGACGGTCGCGCAGGCGATCGAGCTGTGGAAGATCGTCGACCGGCCCAACGTCCTGATCAAGATCCCCGCCACCGAGGCCGGCATCCCCGCCATCGCCAAGGTCATCGGCGAGGGCATCAGCGTCAACGTCACGCTCATCTTCTCGGTCGAGCGCTACGAGGCCGTCATGAACGCCTACCTCGAGGGACTCGAGTCGGCGAAGGCCGCGGGCCATGACCTGTCGTCGATCCACTCGGTCGCGTCGTTCTTCGTCTCGCGCGTCGACACCGAGATCGACAAGCGTCTCGATGCCATCGGAACACCGGAGGCGACCGACCTGAAGGGTAAGGCCGCACTGGCCAACGCACGCCTCGCGTACGTCGCCTACCAGCAGGTGTTCGAGATCGGGTCGCGTTTCCAGGGCATGCTGACCGACAACGCCCGGCCGCAGCGCCCGCTCTGGGCCTCCACCGGAGTGAAGGACCCGACCCTGCCCGACACGCTGTACGTGTCCGAGCTGGTCGCCCCGAACACCGTCAACACCATGCCCGAGAAGACGATGGACGCCTTCGCCGACCACGGCGAGGTCACCGGCGACACCATCACGGGCAAGGGTCAGGAGTCGCAGGCCGTCTTCGACGCCATCAGTGCACTGGGTATCGACCTGACCGACGTCTTCCTCGTGCTCGAGAACGAGGGCGTCCAGAAGTTCGAGGCGTCGTGGGGCGAGCTGCTCGACGCCACCTCCGAGCAACTCTCCGCCGCGTCGAAGAGCTGAACCGTGGCGACGGAGTCAGCCACACCCTGGGTGAATCCGCTCCGTGACAGCAGAGACAAGCGTCTCCCGAGGATCGCCGGGCCCTGCAGCCTGGTGATCTTCGGTGTCACCGGCGACCTGGCGCGCAAGAAGTTGATGCCGGCGGTGTACGACCTCGCGAACCGTGGGCTCCTGCCGCCCGGGTTCGCGCTGGTCGGGTTCGCCCGGCGTGAATGGTCGGATCAGGACTTCGGCACCATCGTCCACGACGCGGTCCGGGAGCACTCCCGGACGCCGTTCCGTGAGGACGTGTGGGAACGGTTGTCGGAAGGTATCCGCTTCGTGCAGGGGTCGTTCGACGACGCCGCGGCGTTCGATCAGCTCACGAGAACGCTCGCGGAACTCGACGTCGAGCGCGGAACCGGTGGGAACCACGCGTTCTACCTGTCCATCCCGCCGGGCGCGTTCCCCACGGTGCTCGAGCAGTTGTCGGCGTCCGGTCTCGCCACCGGGCCGGATACCGAGGACGAGGCGCCGCGGCACTGGCGTCGAGTGGTGATCGAGAAGCCCTTCGGCCACGATCTCGCGAGCGCGAAGGAGCTCAACGCGATCGTCAACCGAGTGTTCCCGGAGGATCGCGTCTTCCGCATCGACCACTACCTCGGCAAGGAGACGGTCCAGAACATCCTGGCGCTGCGCTTCGCCAACCAGCTGTTCGACCCGATCTGGAACGCCCATTACGTGGACCACGTGCAGATCACGATGGCCGAGGACATCGGCCTGGGGGGTCGAGCCGGGTACTACGACGGCATCGGCGCTGCGCGCGACGTGATCCAGAACCACCTGCTGCAGTTGCTCGCCATCACCGCGATGGAGGAGCCGGTCAGCTTCAGCCCCAGCGAGCTGCAGAGCGAGAAGATCAAGGTCCTCTCCTCGACGCGTCTGGCGGAGCCCTTCGCGCAGACCGCCGCCCGGGGGCAGTACACCTCGGGGTGGCAGGGCAGCCAGAAGGTGAAGGGGCTCAAGGAGGAGGAGGGGTTCGACGCGGAGTCGAACACCGAGACCTACGCGGCCATCACCCTCGAGGTGGACACCCGGCGGTGGGGCGGCGTGCCGTTCTACCTCCGCACGGGGAAGTCGCTCGGGCGGCGCGTGACCGAGATCGCGATGATCTTCAAACGCGCACCGCACCTGCCGTTCGACGCCACGATGACCGAGGAACTGGGCCAGAACGCACTCGTCATCCGCGTGCAGCCCGACGAGGGCGTCACGCTGCGCTTCGGATCGAAGGTGCCGGGGTCCAGCATGCAGGTGCGGGACGTCAGCATGGACTTCAGTTACGGCCAGGCCTTCACCGAGTCGTCGCCCGAGGCGTACGAGCGGCTCATCCTCGACGTGCTGCTCGGTGAGCCGTCGCTCTTCCCGGTCAATGCCGAGGTCGAGCTGTCGTGGAAGATCCTCGACCCCATCCTCGAGTACTGGGCGTCCGGAGGTGCGGCCGATCCGTACGAGGCCGGCACGTGGGGCCCCGACTCGGCCAACGAGATGATGCAGCGCACCGGACGCGAATGGAGAAGGCCGTGATCGTCGATCTGCCCGCCACCACCACCGGTGCCGTCTCGAAGAAGCTGGTGGAGCTCCGCGAATCGGGCGGCGCCGTCACGCTCGGTCGGGTGCTCACCCTGGTGGTCGTCATCCGTGATCCCGCGAAGTTCGAAGCCGCGATCGAGGCGGCCAACGAGGCCAGCCGGGAGCACCCGTGTCGTGTGATCGTATTGGCCCGCGGTGATCGCGACGACGACGACGTGCTGGACGCGCAGATCCGCGTCGGCGGCGACGCGGGCGCGTCCGAGGTGGTCTTCCTGCGACTACGGGGCGAGCTGTCGGAACACGAGCAGAGCGTCGTCCTCCCCTTCCTGCTGCCGGACACCCCCGTGGTGGCCTGGTGGCCGAGCGGAGCACCGGCGGTCCCGAAGGAGGACCCGGTGGGCCGACTCGCCATCCGCCGGATCACCGACGCGACCAACTCACCCGACCCGCGCGCTGCCATCTCGTCGCGACTCGAGTCGTACGCCGAGGGGGATTCCGACCTCGCCTGGTCGCGCATCACCTATTGGCGTGCGCTGCTCACCACGGCACTCGACCAGCAGGCCGAGCCGGTGCGATCGGTGACCGTGTCGGGTCTGCGCGAGGAGCCCGCACTGGACATCCTCGCCGGGTGGTTCGCCGCCCGCCTCGACGTCCCCGTGGTGCGCAAGGTCGGCGACCTGCGTGTGGAGATGGTGCTGGCCGACAGCACCGTGTCCATCAGCAGGCCGCAGACCGGCACCACGGCCACGCTCATCCGCACCGGACAACCGGACACGCTGGTCTCACTCGCCCGGCGGGAGACCCGCGACTGCCTCGCGGAGGAGCTGCGTCGACTCGACCGTGACGAGATCTACGAAGAGGCCCTCGCCGGCCTGACGAAGGTGACCTATGAGTGAGACACGACCGGAGATCCACCGTTCCGACGACACGGCGGCTCTCGCCCGCGCCGCGGCCGAGCGATTCGTCTCGGTGGTCGTCGACGCCCAGCGAGCACGCGGTACCGCCTCCGTGGTGCTGACCGGTGGCGGCACCGGCGTCGCGACCCTGGCCGCTGTCCGCGACCTCGGCGGTGATATCGACTGGTCCGCCGTCGACGTCTTCTTCGGTGACGAACGCTTCCTCCCCGAAGGCGACCCGGAACGCAACTACGTGCAGGCCAGGGACGCCCTGCTCGATCACGTCGGCGTCGATCCCGACCGCGTGCACGTCATGGCCCCGTCCGACTCGCCGCTGGGCGACGACGTCGAGGCCGCGGCGGTGACCTACCTGCAGTCGGTGGCAGCCTTCGCACCGGAGGACGGACCCGCCTTCGACATCCACCTGCTCGGCATGGGCCCGGATTCTCACGTCAACTCCCTCTTCGCCCACGGTGACGCGGTGCAGGAGAAGTCACGCTGGGTCGTGGCCGTGACCGACTCCCCCAAGCCGCCTCCCGTGCGCATCACGCTGACGCTCCCGGCGGTGAACAGGTCTCGGCACGTGTGGTTCCTCGTCTCGGGCGAGGGCAAGGCCGATGCCGTCGCGGCCTGTGTCGGGGGCGCGGACCCGGTCGAGCATCCGGCCGCCGGGGCACACGGCCTCGAGTCGACCGTGTGGTTCCTGGACGCGGGGTCGGCGTCCCGCCTCTGAGCGACGCGGGGTCGGCGTCCCGCCTCTGAGCGACGGTCAGGCCGGCGGCCGTCCGGGCTGATCGTCCTTCGGTCGGACGGGTGTCGAGGCCGCTGGTCGACGCCGGGGCACTCCCCTGCGCCACGCGGATGCGGTTGCGGTGCAACGGTGTTCGTTCTGCGGAGTCATGACGGAGATCCTCCCGGCGTCGAATGGGTCTGTTCTGTTCGACGCCGGGAGGGTCCTCGCGGTTCCCTCTATCCGCTGTTGCGCAACGCGGTCGCGAGCCCGTTCATGGTCAGCAGGATGCCGCGCTTGACCTGCTCGCGATCGTCTCCCGCCCGCAGCTGTGCGAGTAGTTCCACCTGCAGGTGGTTCAGCGGCTCGAGGTACGGGAAGCGGTTGAACACCGACCGCGCCAGCGCCGGGTTGTCGTCGAGCAGCCCGTCGTGCCCGGTGATCTTCAGGTACATCGACACGGTCTTGGCATGCTCTGTCGAGATCATGTCGAACACGGTCTTGCGGAGCTGCTCGTCCGGCACCAGTTCGGAGTACCGGGCGGCGAGCCCCAGATCCGACTTGGCCATGACCTGCGCCATGTTGGACAGCACCGTCCGGAAGAACGGCCACCGCCGGTACAGATCGGTCAACGTGGCCAGCTTGTCCGCGTCGCCGCCGACCCAGTCCTCGAACGCGGTACCCACTCCGTACCAGCCGGGCAACATCACCCGCGACTGACTCCACGACATCACCCACGGGATCGCCCGCAGGTCGTACACCGAGTTGGTGGGCTTCCGCGACGCCGGCCGGCTGCCGATGTTGAGCTCCCCGATCTCGGCGACCGGTGTGGACATCCGGAAGTACTCGACGAAGCCCGGCGTCTCGTGGACCAGTGCCCCGTACGCGGCCTGGGCGCGTGCCGCCAGATCGTCGAGCAGCGCGTAGGCCGGCTCGGCGTCGTCCCCGAGCCCCTCGACGTCGAGCAACGTGCTCTCGATGGTCGCCGCCAACAGCGTCTCGAGGTTGCGGCGCGCCAGGCGGGGTTCCGCGTACTTCGCCGCGATCACCTCGCCCTGCTCGGTGATCCGCAGCGAGCCGGTGACCGCACCGGTGGGCTGAGCGAGGATGGCGTCGTAGCTCGGGCCACCGCCGCGGCCCACGGTGCCACCGCGGCCGTGGAACAGTCGTAGCCGGATCCCGGCGGCGCGTGCAGCCTCGACGAGGTCGAGTTCGGCACGGTAGAGCGCCCAGTTCGCGGCCAGGTACCCACCGTCCTTGTTGGAGTCGGAGTACCCCAGCATCACTTCCTGGTTGTCCCCGCGGGACGTCACCAGCGCGCGGTAGACGGGGATGGACAACGTCGCGGTGAGGGTCGCCGCGCCCTGCTGGAGATCGTCGATCGTCTCGAACAGCGGCACCACACCGACAGGCGAAGACGGACCCGTCTCGGCGTCGCCGGGATCGAGGATGCCCGCCTCCTTGAGCAGCACCGCGGCCTCGAGCATGTCGCTGACCGAGGTGCACATGCTGATGATGTAGTTCGGCACCGCGCCGCCGCCGAACGTGCGCACGGCGTCCGCGGCGGACTCGACGATCGCCAGCTCCTTGGCCGTCTGCTCGCTGAACTCCGCGCGGGGCCCGATGAGGGGTCTCCGCGTCTCGAGTTCGGCGGCGAGGATCTCGACGCGCTCGTCCTCGGACAGTGACGCGTAGTCCGCGTGGACGCCCGCCCAGGCCAGCAACTCCGCCACGACCTGCTCGTGGATCTCGGAGTTCTGCCGCATGTCGAGCCCGGACAGGTGGAACCCGAAGGTCTCGAGCGCCTGCCGGAGCGTCGCGAGTCGGTCGTCGGCGATGACGCCGTTGGCCGTGCGCCGCAACGAGCGGTCCAGCAGGTCCAGATCGTCGAGCATCTCCTGCGGGGCGCCGTACGGCTCGAGTTCCGGCGAGTCGAGGGTGTTGTCCGGAACCACGTCCAGCATGCGGCGTGCCGTCGCCGACAGTCGCCCGCGGATACCGCGCACAGCTCGGCGGAACGGCTCGTCCGCACGGAACGCCGACTCGTCCTTCGACGCATCGGCCAGGGCCTGCAGGTCCGCGTCCACGTCGATCAACCGAGCCGACATGGACAGCTCGTGCTCGAGACCGACGAGATCCGCGAGATACCGGGTGAACGCGACCTGCGCGGCACGGTTGGTCGCGCGGTGCACGATCTCCCCGGTGACGAAGGGGTTGCCGTCCCGGTCGCCGCCGATCCACGATCCGGGTCGCAGCATCGGCTGCGTCAGCAGGTCGGCATCCGGCCAACGGCTGCGTAGCGCTGCCCGCAGCTCGGTGTTGATGCGTGGGATCACGTCGAAGAGCGACATGTCGTAGTAGCGCAGACCCACCTCGATCTCGTCCTGGATCCGCAAGCGGGACAGCCGGATCAGCGCCGTCTGCCACAGTGCGAGGATCTGCCGCTCGATCTTCGCGTCGGTCTCCGCGATCTCCGTGTCGTCCAGTTCCGTGCGCTCACGGAAGCGCATCAGATCGGTGATGCGGCTCTGGATCTCCGACACGGTGCGGCGACGCGTCTCGGTGGGATGCGCGGTGATGACGGGCGACACCAGGGCGTCGCGGAGCAGGTCCTCCACCGTGGCGGCGTCGAGGCGCGCCGCATCGAGCTTGCTGTAGGTGGAGGCGAGACTGCTGTCCTGGGGCGGCTCCCCGGCACGCACGTGCACGGCGCGGCGGCGCTCGCGGTGAATGTCCTCCGCCAGGTTGGCGAGAAGCGAGAAGTGACTGAACGCCCGGATCACCGGGATGGCACGCGTGATGTCGATACCGTCGAAGAGCCGGGCGAGTTCGCCGCGATCGATCTCCGACCGCCGCACGCGGAACGACTCCACTCGGGCCTGCTCGACGAGGTCGAAGATCTCCTCGCCCTCGTGGTCCCGGACGACGGAACCGAGTATTCCACCGAGGAGCCGAATGTCCTCTCGCAGAGGTTCGGTGGCGGGCAGACCTGGATCCACGACTGTCATGAGGACAGTATCGTCGGCGCACCCCCGGACCGCAGCGCGGGGCTCACGGCAGGGGTCACGTCACCCGATCAGGCGAACTTGATCTCCAGGCCGATGCCCAGGATGCAGATGAGCCACACGACACCGGTGAAGACGGTGACACGGTCGAGGTTCTTCTCGACGACGCTGGACCCGGACAGAGACGACTGCACGCCACCACCGAACAGGCTCGACAGGCCGCCGCCCTTGCCGCGGTGCAGCAGGACGAAGACGAGCAGGCCGATGCTGGTGACCACCAGCAGGATGTCCAGGAACGTGCGCATGATGGCCAATGTTACAGGCCGCGCGCCGCCGAACGACGAAGGGCACGTCGCGTGTGCGACGTGCCCTTCGATCGGTGATGCACGGTGGGTCAGGGAAGCGGTCCCCCGGCGGCGATGGCACACAGGGTGGCGAACTCGTCCGCCTTCAGCGACGCTCCGCCCACCAGTGCACCGTCGACGTCGGTCTGGCCGACGATCTCGCCCACGTTCTTCGAGCTGACCGATCCGCCGTACAGCACACGGACCGCCGCCGCGGTGTCGACGTCGGCGAGCGACGCCAGCTCCTGACGGATGGCTCCGCAGACTTCCTGCGCGTCCGCGGCACTGGCCACGCGGCCGGTACCGATGGCCCACACCGGCTCGTAGGCAACGACGATCTTCCCGATCTCCTCAGCACTCAGACCCGCGAGGGACCCGCGGAGCTGCTCGACGTTGAACGCCACGTGCTCGCCGGCCTCCCGCACCTCGAGACCCTCACCGATGCAGACGATCGGCACGAGTCCGTGCTTCAGCGCGGCCTTGGTCTTGGCGAGCACCGCCTCGTCGGTCTCGCCGTGTCCGGCGCGACGCTCCGAGTGCCCGACCACGACGTACGTGCAGCCCAGCTTGGCCAGAAAGGCACCGCTGATGTCGCCGGTGTAGGCGCCGGAGTCGTGGGGCGAGAGATCCTGCGCGCCGAACGTGAGCAGGAGCTTGTCGCCCTCGATCAACGTCTGGACACTGCGGATGTCGGTGAACGGCGGGATCACCGCGACGTCGACCTTCTCGAAGTACTTCGCTGGCAACGAGAAGGCGATCTTCTGCACCAGGGCGATGGCCTCGAGGTGGTTCAGATTCATCTTCCAGTTACCGGCGATGAACGGGGTCCTGGCCTTACGGTCGAGCGAAGCTCGTGGAGATGTCATGGTTCAGCCCTCCAGTACCGACAGGCCGGGGAGCTGCTTGCCCTCGAGGTACTCGAGGGAGGCACCGCCACCGGTGGAGATGTGCGAGAAACCGGCGTCCGGGAGACCCAGCGTGCGCACGGCCGCGGCGGAGTCGCCACCGCCCACGACACTGAACGCGCCCTTCGTGGTCGCCGCGATGATCGCCCGAGCGATACCTTCGGTGCCCTTCGAGAACTTCTCGAACTCGAAGACTCCGGCGGGACCGTTCCAGAAGATGGTCTTGGCGTTGCTCAGCACCGCCTCGAACCGGTCCACCGAGTCGGGCCCCACGTCCAGACCCATCCAGCCGTCGGGGATCTCCGACGCCTTCACCGTCTTCGACTCCGCGTCGGCGGAGAAGCTGTCGGCGACGACGACGTCCGTCGGAAGGTGGATGACGTCACCGAATCGCTCGAGCAGGTCCTTGCACGTCTCGATGCGATCTTCCTGCAGCAGCGACGTGCCCACGGAATACCCTTGCGCCGCAAGGAAGGTGAAAGCCATGCCGCCGCCGATGACCAGCGTGTCGACCTTCGGCGCCAGCGCCTCGATGACACCGATCTTGTCGGACACCTTGGAGCCGCCGAGCACCACGGCGTAGGGACGCTCGGGGGTCTCGGTCAGCTTCGTCAGGACGTCGACCTCGGTCGCGACCAGCGTGCCCGCGTAGTGCGGGAGCAGCGTCGCGACGTCGTAGACCGACGCCTGCTTGCGATGCACGACACCGAAACCGTCGGACACGAACGCGGCGTCGTCGCCGGCCAGCGTGGCCAGTTCCTTCGCCAGCGCCAGCCGCTCGGCGTCGTCCTTGCTGGTCTCGCGCGGATCGAAGCGGATGTTCTCGAGCAGGAGAACGTCTCCGTCGGTCAGACCCTCGGCGCGAGCCTCGGCGTCCTGACCGACGACGTCACCGGCGAGCTGGACGTGGCGTCCCAGCAGTTCGCCGAGCTTCGCCGCGACCGGAGCCAACGAGAACGCGGCGTCCGGCTTGCCCTCCGGCCGGCCGAGGTGCGCGGTCACGATGAGCTTGGCACCCGCCTCGAGCAGCGTCTTCAGCGTCGGGAGCGACGCCTCGATACGGCCGGCGTCCGTGATCTGCCCGTCGTCGAGCGGAACGTTGAAATCGGCACGGACGAGGACGCCGCGTCCGTCGACGCCCTCGTCGATGAGATCCTGCAGTGTCTTGACGGCCATCGGGTCAGAGCGACTTTCCGACGAGTCCGATGAGGTCGACGAGACGGTTGGAGTAACCCCACTCGTTGTCGTACCAGGAGACGATCTTGACCTGGTCCTCGATGACCTTGGTCAGGCCCGAGTCGAAGATCGACGACGCCGGGTCGGTGACGATGTCGGAGGAGACGATCGGTGCGTCGGTGTACTTCAGGATGCCCTTCAGCGGGCCCTCGGCCGCAGCCTTCATGGCCGCGTTGATCTCCTCGACCGAGGCGGTCTTGCGCACCTGGGCGGTGAGGTCGGTGACCGAACCCGTGGGGATCGGGACGCGCAGCGCGTAGCCGTCGAGCTTGCCGAGCAGCTGCGGGAGCACCAGGCCGATGGCCTTCGCGGCGCCGGTGCCCGTGGGCACGACGTTGAGCGCGGCGGCGCGGGCGCGACGCAGGTCCGAGTGCGGACCGTCCTGCAGGTTCTGATCCTGCGTGTAGGCGTGGATCGTGGTCATGAGGCCCTTGACGATGCCGAACTCGTCGTCGAGCACCTTGGCGATGGGGCCGAGGCAATTGGTGGTGCACGAGGCGTTCGAGATGATGTTCTGGCTGCCGTCGTACTTGTCGTCGTTGACGCCCATGACGATGGTGATGTCCTCGCCCTTGGCCGGCGCGGAGATGATGACCTTCTTGGCACCGGCGTCGATGTGGCCCTGAGCCTTCGACGCGTCGGTGAAGATGCCGGTGGACTCGACGACGACGTCGACGCCCAGGTCTCCCCACGGCAGGGCGGAGGGACCCTCGCGCAGTGAGAGAGCCTTGATCTTGCGGTCGCCGACGACGATGGTGTCGTCGCCCTCGAGCGAGACGTCGTGCGGGAGGCGGCCGAGGATGGAGTCGTACTTGAGCAGGTGAGCGAGAGTTGCGTTGTCGGTGAGGTCGTTCACCGCAACGATCTCGATGTCGGTGGTGCCGAGCGCCTTCTGCGCATCGACCGCCCGGAAGAAGTTACGTCCGATACGACCGAAGCCGTTCACGCCAACCCGAACCGTCACTGTTCGCTCCTTTGTGTTGAAACTCGTGTTCCTCGTCGATGCACGGGTCGTGCATCGGTTTCCTCCACCGCACGTGATGGTGCGGACGTGTCCGTCACGGGCGACCGAGCCGCTCCGTGACCTGTGATCACCCTAATGGTTCGGGGTGGTGCAGTTCTCGGTCAGGCACCCGCGCTCATGCCTCGTCGAGCAGGTCGGCCGTGACGGCGGACTCCGTGTCCGGGATGCCCGAGTCCTTCGCCTTGCGGTCGGCCATGGACAGCAGTCGGCGGATCCGGCCCGCCACCGCGTCCTTCGTCATGGGCGGATCGGCGAGCTGCCCGAGCTCCTCGAGCGACGCCTGGCGGTGCTGCACGCGCAGGTGACCCGCCGCGGCGAGATGGTCGGGGACGTCCTCGCCGAGAATCGCGAGCGCCCTCTCGACCCGCGCCGCGGCCGCGACGGCCGCCCGCGCGGAGCGCCGCAGGTTGGCGTCGTCGAAGTTCGCGAGACGGTTCGCCGTGGCCCGCACCTCGCGGCGCATCCGGCGCTCCTCCCACGTCAGTCGAGTGTCCTGGGCGCCCATCCTCGTGAGGAGGACACCGATGGCCTCGCCGTCGCGTACGACCACGCGATCGGCGCCGCGCACCTCTCGGGCCTTGGCCGCCACACCGAGCCGGCGGGCGGCGCCGACCAGCGCGAGCGCTGCCTCGGGTCCGGGGCAGCTGACCTCGAGCGCCGACGATCGACCGGGTTCGGTGAGCGAGCCGTGCGCGAGGAACGCACCGCGCCACGCCGCCTCGGAATCGGCGACGGTGCCGCCCACCACCTGGGCGGGAAGTCCGCGCACCGGCCGACCACGCATGTCGAGGAGCCCGGTCTGGCGCGCCAGGGCCTCGCCGTCCTTGGCCACCCGGACGATGTAGCGGGTCGACTTGCGCAGCCCGCCCGCGCCGATGGAGTGCACGTCCGCGTTGTAGCCGAACAGGTCGAACACCTCGCGCTTGAGCCGCCGGGCGATGGACAGCTGGTCCACCTCCGCCTCGACGACGACGCGACCGGCCACGATGTGCAGCCCCCCGGCGAAGCGCAGCAACGCGGCGACCTCCGCCTTGCGGCAGCTGACCGCCGTGATGGTGAGGCGGCTCAGTTCGTCCTTGACATCGGCTGTCATGGCCACGACGTCGATCCCTTCCTGCTGTCGGTGCTGCTGTCGAGGTCGGCCCGGTCGGCGCCCTCGAGAACAGCGGCGAACACGGCCGCGAGCTTGCTCGGGTCGTGTGCGTGTGGTGTCGCCCCCGCGACGTCGGCGTGGATCACGTCGGCGCCGAACACCGCGGCGGCCCGCGCGAGGTGATCACGCTCGGACCCCGGCGGCACCGACGTCGAGTCGACCACCACGTGATGCACCCGAAAACCCGGCGCGTGTTGGGACAGTACGTGGAGATGACGCTCCGCCGAGAATCCCGTGGTCTCCCCCGGCTCCGGCCCGAGATTGAGCACCAGCACCTTGCGGGCCTCGGTGGCGCGCAGCGCCGAGGCGAGCTCGGGCACGAGGACGTGCGGCAACACGCTGGAGAACCAGGACCCGGGTCCGAGGACGACCAGATCGGCGGCGCCCACAGCGGTGACGGCCTGCTCGGTGGCCGGCGGATCCGACGGGCGCAGTCGGACGCGCCGCACCTTGCCGGGAGTGGTGGCGACGGCGACCTGCCCACGGATGACGCGGCTCACGCGCGGGTCGGACTCGAGTCCCGACACGTCCGCCTCGATGTCCAGGGCGATGGGCGACATCGGCAGCACCCGGCCGTCGACACCGAGCAACCGCGCGGCCTCGTCGAGTGCGGCCACCGGGTCACCGAGCACCTCGGACAGTCCGGCGAGCAGAAGATTGCCCACCGAGTGCCCGGCGAGCGCGCCGCTGCCGCCGAAGCGGTGCTGCAGGATGTCCGCCCAGAGCCTGCCCTGCGGAGAGTCTGCGGCCAACGCCGCGAGCGCCATGCGCAGATCGCCGGGCGGGATCATGCCGAGCTCCGCGCGTAATCGGCCGGACGACCCGCCGTCGTCGGCCACGGTGACCACCGCCGTCACCCGGGTGGAGAGCGACCGTACGGCGGACAGGGTCGCGTAGAGGCCGTGTCCGCCGCCGAGCGCGACGATGTGCGGAGCGTCGTCGTCGCCGCGTCCGCCGTCCGCGCTCACTCTCGACCCAGGTCGCGGTGCACGACGCGGACGCTGGTGTCGGCATCGGCACGCAGCCGTTCGGCGAGCGCCTCGGTCATGGCGACGCTGCGATGCTTGCCGCCGGTGCAGCCGACGGCGACGGTCATGTATCGCTTGCCCTCGCGCCGGTAGCCGGCGAGCGTCATCGTCAGCAGGCGGTGATACAGCTCGAGGTACTCCTCCGCGTCCGGCTGCCCCAGCACGTAGTCCCGCACGCCGGCGTCCTTGCCGGTGAGCGGGCGCAGCTCGGGGATCCAGTGCGGGTTCGGGAGGAAACGCATGTCACACAGCACGTCTGCGTCGAGCGGTACCCCGTACTTGAAGCCGAAGGACTCGACGGTGACGGCCACGGTGCCCACCACGTCGTCGCCGAACGCCGCGGCGACACGATCGCGCAGACCGTGCACGGAGAGCGAGCTCGTGTCGATGACGATGTCCGCGGCCTCCTTGACGGTGGCCAACCGGGCCCGCTCGTCCGAGATGCCTTCCGTGAGCGTGCCGTCCACACCGTAGTTCTGCAGCGGGTGGCTGCGGCGCACCGATTCGAATCGCCGGATCAGCACGTCGTCGGACGCGTCCAGGAACAGCACGCGCGGGCGCACCCCGTCCGCTGCCAGGTCGGCGAGCAGGGTGCCGACGTCGCCGTTGAACAATCGGCTGCGCACGTCGACCACCAGGGCGAGCCGCTCGATGCCGGGGTCCGAGGTGCGACCGATCTCGATCATGCGAGTGATCAGCTCGGGCGGCATGTTGTCGGCGACGTACCAGCCCAGGTCCTCGAGGACCTTGGCCGCCGTGCCGAGCCCGGCACCGGACAGCCCTGTGACCAGAGCGACGTCGATGTCGGAGTGCGGTCGAACGGGGTCACCCACCTGCTCTCGCTGCACGTTCACTCGTCCCGGTGTCCTGTTCCTCGATGCGCGGCCACCGACAGCGGCTCACCGGACGGTGCCGGCAGCTCGTCACGGTCGCTGCCGTCGGTGCGTTCATCATGTCGTACCGGGGCGCTGTCCGCTTCGTTGTCGGGGACCGCGGTCGGTTCCGACGCGGCCGCGGCAGCCGACGCGTCCTGGTCCTGTGGAACTCCCAGTGCCTCGAGGACGGCGCGTGCCGTCGTCTCGCCGATACCCGGCACCTTCACGATCTCGGACACCTCGGCCTGCTTGAGCTTGGCCACCGAGCCGAAGTGCGTCACCAACGCCGTGCGACGCGCCTCACCGAGCCCGCGCACCGAGTCCAGCGCGGACGCCGTCATGCGCTTGGACCGCTTGCTGCGGTGGAACGTGATGGCGAAGCGGTGCGCCTCGTCGCGAACCCGCTGGAGGAGGTACAGCGACTCGCTGGTGCGCGGCAGGATCACGGGGTCGCTCTCCCCCGGCACCCACACCTCCTCGAGCCGTTTCGCGAGACCCACCACCGCGACGTCGGTGACACCCAGCTCGTCGAGCACCTCGGCCGCCGCGGCCACCTGCGGTGCGCCGCCGTCGACGACGAAGAGGTTCGGCGGATAGGCGAAGCGACGGGGCCGACCCGTCTGCGGGTCGAGGGAGGCCTCGGGAGCCAGATCGCCGCCGGAGTCCTTGCCATGACGCAGGAACCGTCGCCGTGTGACCTCGGCGATGCTCGCGACGTCGTCCGAGTGACCGTCTCCCGCAGCCTCCTTGATGGAGTAGTGGCGGTAGTCGCTCTTGCGCGGCAACCCGTCCTCGAACACCACCAGCGACGCGACCACGTCGGTGCCCTGGACGTGCGAGATGTCGATGCACTCGATGCGCAACGGTGCACTGTCGAGGTCGAGCGCTTCCTGGATGCCCTGCAACGCTGCGGAGCGCGACGTGAAGTCGCCCGCACGCTTCATCTTGTGCTGCTGGAGCGCTTCGACGGCGTTGCGATACACCGTCTTGGCGAGCTCCTTCTTGTCGCCGCGACGAGGCACCCGTAGCTGCACCGCGGACCCGCGCAGCGAACTGAGCCACGCCTGCACCTCGTCGGCGTTCGGCGGCAGCACCGGAACGAGCACCTCGCGGGGTACGGCGTTGGCAGCGGCGTCCTCGGTGGACGACGAGAGCGAGGCCTGCTCGCCGTAGAACTGGGTGAGGAACTGCTCGACGAGAGCCGGCAGATCGGACGCCGCCTCCGCGTCCACCGGAGCGTCCTGCGCCTCGGCACGGTCGTCGGCCCCGGCGGACGTCGCCTCGGCCGCGACCGCGGCGTCGATCACCTCGCCCGCCTTCTCCACGACCCACCCGCGCTGGCCGCGCACGCGACCGCCGCGGACGTGGAACACCTGGACCGCCGCTTCGAGGTCGTCGCTCGCGAAGGCGACGAGGTCCGCGTCGGTGCCGTCGCCGAGCACCACGGCCTGCTTCTCGAGCGCGCGCCGCAGTGCCCCCACATCGTCACGCAGCCGGGCCGCCGTCTCGAAGTCCAGGTCCTCCGACGCCTTCTGCATCCGGTTCTCGAGCTCGCGGACGAGCTTGTCGGTCTTGCCGGACAGGAAGTCGCAGAAGTTCTCGACGGTCGCACGGTGTTCGGCCGCCGACACGCGTCCGACGCACGGCGCCGAGCACTTGTCGATGTACCCGAGCAGACAGGGCCGACCGATCTGGTTGTGCCGCTTGAACACTCCAGCGGAGCACGTCCGCGCCGGGAACACCCGCAACAGCAGGTCCAACGTCTCTCGAATCGCCCACGCGTGCGCGTACGGGCCGAAGTAGCGCACACCCTTGCGCCGGGGCCCGCGGTAGACGAACAACCGCGGGTACTCCTCGTTGAGCGTGACCGCGAGCATCGGGTAGCTCTTGTCGTCCCGGTACCGGACGTTGAATCGAGGATCGAACTCCTTGATCCAGTTGTACTCGAGCTGGAGCGCCTCCACCTCGGTGGTGACGACGGTCCATTCGACGCTGGCAGCCGTGGTGACCATCTGACGCGTACGAGGATGCAGGCCGGCGATGTCGGCGAAGTAGGAATTGAGACGGCTGCGCAGGCTCTTCGCCTTGCCGACGTAGATGACGCGGCCGTGCGGATCACGAAATTTGTAGACCCCTGGCTCGACCGGAATGGTTCCGGTGGCCGGGCGGTACGTAGCGGGGTCGGACACAGCTCCACGGTAGTCGTCGTGACCGACAGTCGAAATCCGCCGTTCGGGCTGCGAACCACGCGAGGACGCGGTGTCATGGATCGGTGACTTCCCGCCGATCACTGACTCGTCCTCTCGCCCTCGCGGCCGTCGTCGCCCTCACCGCCGTGTCCTGCTCCTCGGGCAGCGGTGGCGACGCTTCCGGCTCGACCCCCTCGTGCGTCGCGGGCGGAGGCGGCACCCCCGTCACCGCGGACGCGGGCACGGGACCGGACGGAGCGCCGGAGGTCGCCACCGGCTACCGCACCGGAATGACCGCGGTGCGCACCGCCACGTACGCGGTGTCGACCGCCAACCCGGTGTCGACGGAGGCGGCGTGCGAGGTGCTGCGCGACGGCGGGACCGCGGCCGACGCGCTGGTCGCGGCGCAGACGGTGCTCGGACTGGTCGAGCCGCAGAGCTCCGGTATCGGCGGCGGCGCCTTCCTCCTCTACTACGACGCCGAGTCGAGGACTCTGCGTGCCTACGACGGCCGTGAGACGGCTCCCGCCTCTGCCACCGCGAATTATCTGCGCTTCGTGGACGACACGGCTGCCCCCGGTGCGCCCGCCGATCTGTCCGTGCCGAAGCCCGATGCCCGATCGAGCGGCCGCGCGATCGGCGTTCCCGGCGTCGTCCGCATGCTGGACGACGTCCACCGCGATCACGGGAGCAAGGAGTGGCGGTCACTGTTCGATCCGGCCATCGCGCTGTCCGACGACGGCTTCGAGATCAGTCCTCGGATGGCGTCGTCCATCGCGGACTCGGCGCCGGAACTGGCACTCGATCCGGCCTCTCGCGACTACTTCCTCGAGCCGGACGGCAGCCCGAAGGCAGCGGGGACGACGCTGACGAACCCCGCGATGGCCAAGACGCTCGGCGCGATCGCCACCGAGGGTGCCGACGCGTTCTACACCGGCGCGCTGGCGCAGTCGATCGTCGACGCGACGGCGGACACGACGGGCGGGCGCACCCCCGGCAGGCTGACACTCGACGATCTCGCCGGATACGAGGCGAAGGAGCGGGACGCGGTGTGCGTGCCGTACCGCGACACGGACGTGTGCGGCATGCCGGGCCCGTCGTCGGGCGGTATCGCGGTCGCGTCCACGATGGGCATCCTGTCCCACTTCGACATGGCGCAGTACGCACCCGCCTCCACCGATGCCGACGGTGGAGTCCCCGACGCGGAGGGCGTCCATCTCATCGCCGAGGCGGAGCGCCTCGCGTACGCCGACCGCGACAAGTACGTCGCCGATCCCGACTACATCCCCCTGCCCGGTGGCAGCCCCGCCGAGCTACTCGATCCGGACTACCTCGAGCAGCGCGCCCGCATGATCGATCCCGCCCGCAGCATGGGCACGGCTCAGCCGGGCGACTTCGGTCCGATACCCCTGAGCAGCTACGCCGGACCGGAGGCAGGGACCAGTCACCTCAGCATCGTGGACAGCGCGGGGAACGTCGCGTCGATGACCACCACGGTGGAGTCGGCGTTCGGCTCCTTCCACATGACGGAGGGCTTCCTCCTCAACAACCAGCTGACCGACTTCTCGGCCGCACCCGAGGGTCCCGACGGGGTACCCGTGGCCAACCGCGTGGAGCCCGGCAAGCGTCCCCGCAGTTCCATGGCGCCGACGATCGTGTTCGACCGCGGGGACGACGGTGCGCGGGGTGACGTGCGGCTGGTGACCGGATCACCCGGCGGTTCGGTCATCATCCAGTTCGTCGTGAAGAACCTCGTCGGCATGCTCGACTGGGGTCTCGATCCGCAGCAGGCCGTGTCCGCCGTCAACGTGGGTGCGGCCAACGCGCCGACGACGAACGTGGGCGGCGAGCACCCGAACATCGACGCGCAGAACGACGGTGCCGCGGATCCGCTGGTGTCGGCTCTGCGGGCGATGGGCCACCAGGTGTCGGTGGCCGATCAGTCCAGCGGCTCGAGCGCCCTGGTCCGAACGGCCGACGGCTGGATCGGCGGTGCCGATCCCCGACGCGAGGGTGTCGTCATGGGAGACGGGATCGAGTGACCTCGGTCAGCTCGCTGCGGCGTACTTCCGCTCGAGAGAGCGGAACGTACGCGCGGCGTGCACCGCGTACTCGCGATCGTTGGACTGGATCGCCATGACCGGCACGTACTCGTCGTCCGGCAGTTCCACGCGAGCCCAGCTCGATCCGGGCGAGAAGGACAAGCCGCGCACGAGGTCCCACGGAATCAGTTTCTCGGTGACGAGGTTGCGCACCAGCACGCCCTGCGCACCGACCTTGATCCGCGGACGGGTCAGCAACAGCACGCCCGCCGCCATGCCACACCCGATGGCGATCATGGCGAACTGGTCCACGCGCTGGAAGAACACGCCGGTGTTGCCGGTCCGCAGCAGAATCCCCAGGGTGGTGTGCACGATGACGAGGAGAGCGGCGACACCGACGGCGTACTTCGCGCTCTTGCGCGGCCGCGCCTCGAGTTCCCACTGCTGATTCGGTGCGTCGGTCACGACGGACTCCCGTGACGCAGGCCCTTCAGCGTCAGCGCCGTGTCGACGGCCGCCGCGACGGCCTGCGCACCCTTGTCCTCCTTGGACCCTGGAAGACCTGCGCGATCGAGTGCCTGCTGCTCGTCGTTCACGGTGAGTACTCCGTTGGTGACCGGGGTGGACTCGTCCAGCGACACTCGGGTGAGCCCGGCGGTCACGGCGTCGCACACGTACTCGAAGTGCGGCGTCCCGCCCCGGATCACGACGCCCAGAGCGACCACCGCGTCGTGGGTGCGGGCGAGCTGCTGAGCGACCACGGGGATCTCGATGG
Organism: Rhodococcus sp. BP-316; assembly: GCF_019836105.1. Classification (NCBI taxonomy): domain Bacteria; kingdom Bacillati; phylum Actinomycetota; class Actinomycetes; order Mycobacteriales; family Nocardiaceae; genus Rhodococcus; species Rhodococcus sp. BP-316. The sequence continues at coordinate 262,665 of NZ_JABUEE010000001.1, forward strand.
CTCCGGCGACACGCACGAGTGTCACGTTCCGCAGTCCCACCTCGTCGGCCTTGCGGAGTGCGCCGTCCACGAGTGCCGTGCTGACCTTCTCGTGCCACTGGCCCGCGACGATCGCGACCTCGAGGTCCTCGGCGCCCGAGAGCTGCAGTACCGGTTCGCCCTCGCCGCTCATCAGAGGCCGCCCGCGTCGGGGGTGACCACCGGCGTCTCGAAATCGTCCAGCCCGACGAGGTCGTGGCCCATCCGGTCACGCTTGGTACGCAGGTAGGTGAGGTTCTCGGCGTTGGCACGCAGCGGCATCGGCACCCGCTCGGTGATGTGCAGGCCGTAGCCGTCGAGGCCGACCCGCTTGGCCGGGTTGTTGGTCAGCAGACGCATAGACGAGATGCCCAGGTCGACGAGGATCTGCGCTCCGATGCCGTAGTCCCGCGCGTCGGCGGGCAGGCCGAGCGCGAGGTTGGCGTCGACGGTGTCGGTGCCGGCGTCCTGCAGCTGGTAGGCCTGCAACTTGTGCAGCAGGCCGATGCCACGGCCCTCGTGACCGCGCATGTAGAGCACCACTCCGCGACCCTCCTGCGCCACCATGTCGAGCGCCGCGTCCAGCTGCGGACCGCAGTCGCAGCGCAGCGAGCCGAACACGTCCCCGGTCAGACACTCGGAGTGGACGCGGACCAGTACGTCGCTGCCGTCGCCGTCGGGCCCGGCGATGTCGCCGCGCACCAGCGCCACGTGTTCGACGTCCTCGTAGACGCTCTGGTAGCCCACCGCACGGAACTCGCCGTGCGCCGTCGGGATGCGCGCCTCGGCGATGCGCACCACGTGCTTCTCGTGCTTGCGTCGCCACGCGATCAGGTCGGCGATGGAGATGAGCGCGAGGTCGTGGTCGTCGGCGAAGACACGGAGTTCGTCCGTGCGGGCCATCTCGCCCTCGTCCTTCTGCGACACGATCTCGCAGATGACGCCGGCCGGGCGCAGATCCGCCATCCGGGCGAGGTCGACCGCGGCCTCGGTGTGGCCGGGGCGGCGCAGCACGCCGCCTTCCTTCGCCCGCAACGGGACGACGTGACCGGGACGGGTGAAGTCGTTCGCACCGGTGTCGGGGTCCGCGAGCAGACGCATGGTCGCCGCGCGGTCCGATGCCGAGATCCCCGTACCGATACCGACGCGAGCGTCGACGGTCACGGTGTACGCGGTGCCGTGCTTGTCCTGGTTCGTGGAGTACATGGGAGGCAGTCCGAGGCGATCGCAGTCCTCGCCCGACAGCGGAACGCAGAGGTATCCCGAGGTGTACCGCACCATGAAGGCCACCAGCTCGGGTGTGGCCTTCTCTGCGGCGAAGATGAGATCGCCCTCGTTCTCGCGGTCCTCGTCGTCGACGACGACGACGGCCTTGCCGGCGGCGATGTCGGCGACAGCGCGCTCGATGGTGTCGAACCTGGTCACGCCGTGCGCTCCCCACGTCTGCTGCCCGCAGTGTCGGGCAGATCCTGTGTTCTCAAGACTACGACCCCCGCTGCGGGGGCCGATGTTCAGTCGACCTTCTGCAACCGCTCGACGTACTTGGCGATCACGTCGACCTCGAGGTTGACCTGCGTTCCCGCCTCCGCCTCGCCCAGTGTGGTGAGCGACAGGGTGGTAGGAATCAGGGAGATCTCGAAGTACTGATCGTCCTTCTCGCCGCCCAGTGCGGACACCGTCAGCGACACTCCGTCGACCGTGATGGACCCCTTGTGCACGACGTATCGCGCGATGTCACGGGGCAGCGATATGCGTACCACGGTCCAGTTGTCCGACGGGGTGCGCGAGAGCACCACCCCGGTCCCGTCGACGTGGCCCTGGACGAGATGCCCACCGAGCCGCGACGCGAGCGAGGCGGCACGCTCGAGGTTGACCGGTGACCCCACGGCCAGGGACTGCAGTGACGAACGGTTCAGTGTCTCCTGCATCACGTCGGCCGTGAACGCGCCGTCCGCGACCTCGACGACGGTGAGGCACACACCGTTCACGGCGATCGAGTCCCCGTGCGACGCATCGGAGGTGACCAGCGGGCCACGCACGGTGAAGCGAGCCGCGTCCGCCAGATCCTCCTTGGCGGTGACACTGCCCAGTTCCTCGACGATTCCGGTGAACATGCTCGTCATCCTCTCGGCACCAGCTGGTGCAGTGATCTCTGTTCGGCTCAGTGGTCGGACGACCGTAGCGGAGCGAGTCGGACGAGCAGATCGTCGCCCAGCGTCTCCACCGACTCTCGTCGAAACCTCATCGCATCGGCAATTGTTCCGACACCCGTCCCCCGCACGGCGGTCGGACCTTCGCCCAGCACGACAGGGGCGAGGTACGCCGTGACGCGGTCGACCAGGCCCGCCGACAGGAACGCTCCGGTGAGCGTCGATCCGCCCTCCAGCACCACGTCGGTCAGATCCGCGAGGGCCTCCATCACCGCGAACGGGTCGCGGGTGCGCACGACGCGGGTGGGGGCGGAGTCGTCGAGGATCCGAGACCCGGCAGGGATGTCGCGCAGCCCGACGACCACGCGCACCGGCTGGTGCGCAGCGAGCGACCCGTCGGGCAGTCGCGCCGTCAGCACCGGATCGTCGGCGAGCACGGTCCCGGTACCGACCACCACCGCATCGATCCGCGCGCGCTCGGCGTGGACGTGTGCGCGAGCGGTCTCCCCCGTGATCCAGCGGCTGGTGCCGTCCGGCGCCGCGGTGCGGCCGTCGAGCGTGGCGGCGTACTTCCACGTGAGCATCGGGCGCCCGGTGCGCTGCCGATGCAGCCAGGCACGCAAGGGCCCGGCCTCGGCGAGATCGGCGAGAACGCCGGACCGTACCTCGACGCCGGCACCGCGCAGAGTCTCCGCGCCGCCTGCCGCCAGCGGGTTCGGATCGCCGAGCGCGTGCACGACGCGGACGACACCCGCGCGCAGCAGCGCCTGCGAGCACGGACCCGTGCGTCCCGTGTGGTCGCACGGCTCCAGCGTCACCACGGCGGTGCCGCCGCGCGCTCGCTCGCCCGCCTGCGCTAGCGCGGCGATCTCCGCGTGGGGGCCGCCCGGTGCCGCGGTGGCGCCGACTCCGACCACCAGCCCGGCCCGGTCCAGGACGACGGCGCCGACGGGAGGATTGGGAGTGCTGACACCGCGCGCCGCGACCGATGCCTCGATCGCCCGCCGCATCGCGGCATCGATCGGGTCGAGGCTCCCGGTCACCGGCCGGACAGGTGGGGCGACGCGCTCGCGGCGGACTCACGCAGCGAACGCACGGCACCCGCGGGGTCACTGGTCGAGTACACCGCCGAGCCCGCGACGAAGCAGTCGATGCCCGCGGCAGCGGCCTGCTCCACGGTGTCGGCGTTGATGCCGCCGTCGATCTCGATCACCAGCGTCAGTTCACCCGAATCGACCAGCCGGCGGACGGCGCGAGCCTTGTCCAGCACCTCCGGCATGAAGCTCTGGCCGCCGAATCCCGGTTCGACGCTCATGATCAACAGCGTGTCGAAGTCCTTCAAGACCTCCAGGTACGGCTCGATCGGGGTACCGGGCTTGACCGACAGCCCGGCCTTCGCGCCCGCCGCCCGGATGTCGCGGGCGACGGCGCGCGGATCGTCGGTGGCCTCGGCGTGGAACGTCACGTTGTACGCGCCGGCCTCGGCGTAGGGCGGCGCCCAGCGGGCCGGGTCCTCGATCATGAGGTGGCAGTCGAGCGGGATGTCGGTCGCCTTCAGCAGGCTCTCCACCACGGGCAGACCCAGGGTGAGATTCGGGACGAAGTGCGCGTCCATCACGTCGACGTGCAGCCAGTCGCTGCCCGCGACGGCCGCGGCCTCGTCGGCGAGCCGCGCGAAATCGGCGGACAGGATGGACGGTGCGATCATCGGGTGCTGCGGAGTCGGGGCCACGGGCGATCAGCCTAGTAGGTCCGGATCCACCTGCATCAGAGCGTCGTCGATGTGGCCGGCGAGGAGGTACTGACCCTCGTCGGTCGGGTGATCACCGTCGTCCTGGATGATCAGCGGGTCGGCCAGCCACTCCTGCGGCAGCGCGTCGACGTAGTCCAGCCCGGCCGACACCGCGGCGGCGGAGACCGCGGCGTCCACGTCCCACATGTCCTCGCTCACCGGCTCCCCGCTCCAGATCGGTCCGATGACGACGATGTGGGCCTCGGGTGAGCGCTCGCGCAGCGACGCGTACAGGTCGGTGGCGTCGGCGAGCACGTCCGCCGGATCCGCGTCGACGTCGTTCTCGCTGCCGACCACGAGGATGACCGTCGGGTTCTCCTCGGTGGCATAGGCGACCTGGTCCGCGAAGGTGCCGAGATAGTCGTCGCCCGCCTCGTAGCCGGCGCCGCCCAGGCTCGCGTTGGTCACCTCGAATCCGTGTTCCTCCGCCAGGACGTCCGGCCAGACCACGTCGTTCATGGAGCCGGCGGAGAACGAGTCGCCGATCACCGACACACGGACCGCGCTCCACTCCGACTCTGCCGCGACCACCCGCTCCGCGTCGGCGGTCCGCGCCGAGGCCGTCCCTGCCGTCACCGACGGGGACAGCGAGCAGCCACCCAGCACCGCGACCGAGGCGAGGGCGGCCACCGCTGCCCCGGCCGTGCGGTGTCGAAGGAGTCGCGGAGTCACGTTCCTGTTGTACCCGCGAGTCGTTGCCGACCGGTAACGAGCGCGGTCAGGAGGCATCCTTGCGCAGCGCGGCGAAGAACATCGCGTCCGTTCCGTGCCGGTGCGGCCACAGCTGCACAGACGTTCCCGAGGCCGCCCGCGGCACGCCGGGCGCGAGCGTCGCGGTGTCGAGCGCGGTCAGACCGTGACGTCGGACCGCATCGGCCACGACGCCGACCGTCTCGGACAGATGCGGCGAACACGTCGAGTAGACGACGACTCCGCCCGGCCGCACCAGCTCCACTGCTGCCGCGAGCAACTCGCGTTGCAACGTCACCAGACCCGCCACGTCGCTCGCCTGACGACGCCACCGCGCCTCGGGTCGACGACGGAGTGCACCCAGACCGGTGCAGGGTGCGTCGACGAGGACGCGGTCGTATCCCGCGTCCAGTCCGCTCGCGCGACCGTCCACCGCGTGCACGGTGACCGGGAGATCGCGCACCGTCTTGCGCACCAGGTCGGCTCGATGCTCGGACGGTTCCACGGCATCGACCGTCGCACCGTCGATCGCCGCGATGGCGCCGAGCAGCGCAGCCTTGCCGCCGGGACCGGCGCACAGGTCCAGCCACCGACCTCCGTCCGGCCCGTCGAGCTCTGCGAGCGTCAGAGCCCGAGCGACCAGCTGACTGCCCTCGTCCTGGACGCCGGCCAGCCCCTCACGCACGGCGTCGAGACGACCCGGATCGCCGCCACTGTCCAGATGCACCGCATAGGGCGACCACGGTCCGGGCTCACCGCCGGTGATCGACGCGAGCTCGTCCGCCGAGATCTCGCCGGGTCGCGCCACCAGGTGCACCAGCGGGCGGGCGTCGTCGGCGGCGAGCGCCTCGTCCAGCTCCGCCGCGTCCGCTCCCAACGCGTCGTTGAACGCCTGTGCGATCCAGGCGGGATGTGCGTGCCGGAACGCCGAGTGACCCACCGGATCTCGCTCCGCGTCGGGAGCCAGCAACTCGACCCACTCTGCTTCCGTGCGCTCGGAAACCCGGCGCAACACGGCGTTGACGAACCCTGCCTGCCCCTGCCCGGCCTCGCTGCGCACCAGGTCGACCGACGTCGCCACCGCCGCGTGCGGGGCCACCCGCGTGCGCAGCAACTGGTACGCACCGAGCCGGATGACGTCCAGCAGTCGACCGTCGATGTCCGACACCGGACGCGAGGCCGCATGCTCGACGACCGCGTCCAGCACCCCCTGCGCGCGGGCCGCGCCGTAGGCCAACTCCGTCGCGAGGGCGGCATCACGCTCGTTCAACCGGCGATCCCGGAGCAGACCCGGAAGCACCAGGTTCGCGTACGCGTCACGTTCCCGCACCGCGCGCAGGACGTCCCGTGCCGCGATCCGTGCGGGGTCCAATCCCGCCTCGGCAGGATTGGGTCGACCCGGCTGCTTCGGACGCGAATTCCCGGACCGCCCACCGGCCTTGCTCGAACCCCCGGCCACCGACGGCCGGCCTCCGGCCTTCCCGCTCTCACTCGGCCGGCCTCCGGCCTTCCCGCTCTCACTCGGCCGGCCTCCGGCCTTCCCGCCGGCCTTCCCGCCACGCTTACGAGGACCGCCGGACCCCGGTGTCTGCTCACCGCTCATCGTGCAGTCGCTCCGTTCACATCGCGGGCGCCGCGCGCCCAGTCGGTCGCTGCCATCTGCTTCTTGCCGTGCGGCTGCACGAGCCCGAGCGACACGGCCGTCGTCGCGGTACCCACCAGGACCGCCTTCTTCCGTACCTCGACGCGCCCGGGTTCGAGCTCCTCGTCGGTGATCGTCACCGGACCGATCTTGACGCGGACGTCGCCGATCTCGGTCCACGCTCCGGGTGCCGGTGTCACACTCCGGACGTGCCGGTCGATCAGGTGCGCCGGGCGACCGAAGTCGATGCGGGCCGATTCCACGGTCACCTTGGGCGCGTGTGACACGCCGTCGCCCGACTGCGGAACCGCCTGCAGTGCACCGTCGTCGATCCCGTCGAGGGTGGACGCGAGCAACTGGCTCCCGCTGTCCGCGAGCCGGGTCAACAGATCCCCGGCGGTGTCCGTGGGGCGCACCCTCTCGGTCACGACGCCGTACACCGGACCGGTGTCCAGCCCCTGCTCGAGGAGGAACGTCGACGCGCCGGTGACCTCGTCACCCGCGGCGATCGCGGCCTGCACCGGCGCGGCCCCACGCCAGGCCGGCAGCAGGGAGAAGTGCAGATTGATCCAGCCGTGTCGCGGAATGTCGAGCACGGGCTGTGGCAGCAGCGCGCCGTAGGCGACGACGGGACAGCAGTCCGGTTCCAGATCGCGGAGCGCGGCCATCGCCTCGGGGTCGGACGGCTTCGCGGGCTGCAGCACCGGGATGCCGTGCTCGTCGGCCAGCATCGCAACGGGCGATCGCACGACCTTGCGCCCTCGACCGGCCACCGTGTCGGGTCGGGTGAGCACACCGACCACCTCGTGACGGGAGGAGTCGAGCAGTCGCCGCAGCGACGGGAGAGCGGGGTCGGGAGTACCGGCGAAGACGAGGCGCACGCCGTTCACCCTATGCGGAGCGGGTCGACCTGGATTCGCAGCGCCGACGCGGTCTTCTTCGCTCCCACCACGGCCCGTGCCTCACCGAGTGCGCGGGAGAGGGCGGCACCGGACGATCGCGGGACGCGGACCAGCATCCGCTCGACGGGCGCGGACGAGTCGGCGTCGATCTCGCTGCCGAACGGCAGCCGCTCGCCGGGTGGCAGGTCCACGGGTCCCAGCGTGACGGCGTCGTCCGGGAGCCGCGCCGAGTCCAGCAGGGCGCGCAGCGATTCGGTGGTGCCGTCCACGGCGGCGATGTGCACCGCGGGTGGAAACCCGACCTCGGTGCGTTCGGAGAGTTCGGTGCGCGCGTGTCCGACCGGGTCCCACCGCACCAATGCCTGCACGGTGGGCAGTCCCGAATCCGCGACCACGACCACCTCACCGCCCTCGGCCGACGGGCGCACGAGGGTGGCGGCGGCCATCCAGCGGCGAAGGGTCTGCTCTGCGGCGCGCAGATCCGCTCGACCCAGCAGCGCCCACCCGTCCAGCAGCAGCGCGGCACCGTAGCCGCCGTCCGCGACGGGTTCGGCGCCCACGGTGGACACGACGATGGCCGGGCCGGCCGGCACAGTGTCGAGCACCGAGGTGCCGCCGGACTGTCGCACTGTGACGCCGCTGAACGCCCGGCCCAGCTCCTCGGCGGTCCGTCCTGCGCCGACCACGACGGCGCGCAGTGCTCGTGAACCGCACGTGGGGCACGAGTACGACGGGTCGGCGGTGCCGCACCACCTGCACGTGGGGCTGCCCGCGCCGTCGGCACCGGGCGCGGACGGCAGCGCCAGGGGTCCGTGGCACCGTCGGCACCGGGCGGGCGTCCTGCACTTGGAGCAGGCGAGGGAGGGCACGTACCCGCGCCGCGGGACCTGGACCAGCACGGGGTGCCCGGCGGTGAGCGACGCTCGGGCCGCCGCGAAGGCGATCGCCGGGAGTCGCGCCGCGCGCGCTCCGGGGTCGCGGGCGAGCGCGTGGTCGCTGTCCGCGAGAGCGGTGACTCGTGGAACGCGCCCGCGGACGGTGTCACGGGTGGCCACGAGATCGTGCGCCCACCCCGTCTCGACCAGAGCCTGTGCCTCCGCCGTCCGGGAGAAACCGCCCACCACCGCGGCGCACCCGGCTCGGTGTGCACGCAGCAACGCGACCTCGCGGGCGTGGGGGTACGGCGCACGCGGTTCCGACAACGAGTCGTCGCCGTCGTCCCAGACCACCATCAATCCCGGGTCGTGCACCGGGGCGAAGACGGCGCTGCGCGTTCCGATCACGACGCGAGCGCGGCCACGAGCGGCGGCGAGCCACCGTCGGTAGCGTTCTGCGGGACCGAGCCCCGCGGCGAGCGCGACCACCGCGTCGTCGTCGAGGACGGCTCGGCAGGCCGTGTCCACGCGATCGAGATCGCGCTGGTCCGGGACGACGAGAACGGCTCCCCGTCCCGACGACACGGCCACGGCTGCCAGGTCGGCGAGCCGGGCCGCCCAGTCCTCCCCCGGCAACGCCTGCCAGACCGCCCGCGGCGCCCGACCGCCGCCGAGCGCGTCGAGGAACTCGGCGCCGTGCCGGTACGCGGACCACTCGTCGCGGCGAAGGACGGGGATCGACTGCGCACCGGAGGCGAGAGATTCGTTCTCCACCCGCGCGTGTCGGGGTGGAACCGCGAGACGAAGAACGTCCGGACGGGTGCCGGCGTAGCGCGTGGCGACGGCGTCGACGAGACCGAGCAGTTCGGGGCCGAGCACCGGCTCGGCGGAGACCACCTTGTCGAGGAAGCCGAGCTTCCCCGGATGGTCGCTGGTGTCGAGGCGGGCGAGCAGGAACCCGTCGACCAGACGCCCGGCGAAGCGGACGCGCACACGCACACCGGGTTGCGCCACGGCATCGAGTTCGGCGGGGACGACGTAGTCGAAATCGCGATCGAGGTGGGACAACGCGAGCATGGGAAGCACGCGGGCAATGGGCCGGGTGGGGGCCGGTGAGCGCACACCGGATGCGGTGGCACTCACCGACCGACCCCTTTCAGACGATGATCACGAAGTGGAGCGAGACGTCACAGACCTGCGGCGGACCGCAACTTCTCGGCACGGTCGGTGTTCTCCCACGGCAGATCGATGTCCGTGCGGCCGAAGTGGCCGTACGCCGCGGTGGGCGCGTAGATCGGACGCAGCAGGTCCAGATCACGGATGATCGCGCCGGGACGCAGGTCGAACACGTCGGTGATGGCGGACTGGATCTTGAGCGGATCCACGTTCTCGGATCCGAATGTCTCGACGAAGAGACCGACGGGAGCGGCCTTGCCGATGGCGTAGGCGACCTGCACCTCGACTCGTTCTGCGAGGTCTGCGGCCACGACGTTCTTGGCCACCCACCGCATCGCGTACGCAGCGCTGCGGTCGACCTTCGATGGATCCTTGCCCGAGAACGCGCCGCCGCCGTGGCGGGCCCAGCCGCCGTAGGTGTCGACGATGATCTTGCGACCGGTCAGGCCGGCGTCGCCCATCGGCCCGCCGAGGACGAACTTGCCGGTGGGGTTGACGAGCAGGCGTACCGACGAGGTGTCGAGCGAGTCGTGCCCGAGCTCGGCCAGTACGGCCTCGAGGACATGGGTCCGGATGTCCGGGGTCAGCATGTTGTCGAGATCGATGTCGGCCGCGTGCTGGGTGGAGATGACCACGGTGTCGAGGCGAACGGCCTTGTTGCCCTCGTACTCGATGGTGACCTGGGTCTTGCCGTCGGGACGCAGGTACGGCAGCACCTCGGTCTTGCGCACCTCGGTGAGGCGACGCGACAGCCGGTGCGCCAGTGCGATCGGCAGCGGCATGAGCTCGGGCGTGTCCTTGATGGCGTAGCCGAACATCAGGCCCTGGTCGCCCGCACCCTGACGGTCGATCTCGTCGTCGGTCAGACCCTCGACGCGGGACTCGTGCGAGTTGTCGACGCCCTGGGCGATCTCGGGCGACTGCGCGCCGATGGCGACGTTGACCCCACAGGAGTTGCCGTCGAAGCCCTTGGCCGACGAGTCGTAGCCGATCTCGAGTACCTTCTCGCGCACGATGTGCGGGATGTCGGCGTACGCGGTGGTGTTGACCTCACCGGCGACGTGAACCTGCCCGGTGGTCACCAGGGTCTCGACGGCGACGCGTGCGCGCGGATCGTCGGTCAGGAGCGCATCCAGGATGGAGTCGCTGATGGCGTCACAGATCTTGTCGGGATGACCCTCGGTGACGGACTCGCTGGTGAAGAGCCGACTGGCGGACGTGCTCACAGATGTTTCCTCTCGTACACGCATGAATGTGTCGACATGATCGAACCGCTCCCCGAGACGCCAGTCGACGATAGACGGAGCCACCGACGTCTCGAGTACTGCGGGTCACCGCGAGTCGTCGGCGCTCGTACACTCCTGCGACGTCGGTGACGGTTGACGCACGCGCAACAGGGGCACCAACGCATCGATCACACGAGACGACATGAGCGCCTTCGATCCGTGTTCGAGCGCCAGCTCGGTCCCGTCCGCGGACAGGATCCAGCCGTCGTTGTCGTCCATCTCGAATGCTTTACCCTCACCGACCGCATTCACAACCAGGAGGTCGCACTTCTTGCGTGCCAGCTTGGCGCGGGCGTGCGTCAGCACGTCGCCGTGCTGGTCGCCGGTCTCGGCCGCGAAGCCGACGATCGCGGCGTCGGCGGCCAGGTCACCGGCATCGCGTGCCGCGACGAGGCCGGCCAGGATGTCGGCGTTGCGCGTGAGCGGGATGGTGTCCGGCTCGTCGGCACCCTTCTTGATCTTGCTGGTGGCGAGCGTCGTCGGCCGGAAATCGGCGACGGCGGCGGCCATGATCACGGCGTCGGCACCGACGGCGGCGGCCGTGACCGCGGTGCGCATGTCCTCGGCGGTGCGGACCGTCTCGACGCGGACACCGGCAGGAGCGGACAGGTCGCTGGTGTAGCCGGAGATCAGCAGCACGTCGGCACCGCGCTGGGCGGCGACCCGCGCGAGCGCATAACCCTGCTTGCCGGAGCTGCGGTTGCCGAGGAACCGCACCGGGTCCAACGGCTCGCGCGTGCCGCCGGCGGAGACGACGACGCGCCGCCCCTCGAGGTCACGAGGCAGCGCATCGGGTCGCTCGAGCAGCAGCTCGGCGATGCCGGCGATCTCGTCCGGCTCGGGCAGACGGCCCGCTCCGGTGTCCTTGCCGGTGAGCCGACCCGAGGCCGGCTCGATCACCGTGACACCCCGCCGACGCAACGTCGCGACGTTCTCGACGGTCGCGGGGTGGTCCCACATCTCGGTGTGCATGGCCGGCGCGAACACGATCGGGCACCGCGCGGTGAGCAACGTCGCCGTCAACAGGTCGTCGGCGCGTCCGGCAGCGGCCCGCGACAGCAGGTCGGCCGTGGCCGGGGCGACGACGACGAGATCGGCGTTCTGGCCGAGGCGGACGTGCGGTACCTCCGGCACGTCGGCGAACACTCCGGTGTGCACCGGGTTGCCCGACAACGCCTCGAAGGTCGCCCGGCCGACGAACTGCAGCGCCGACTCGGTGGGGACGACGCGGACGTCGTCACCCGCCTCGGTGAAGTGGCGGATCAGCCCGCACGCCTTGTACGCGGCGATCCCTCCCCCGACACCGACCACGACGTGACGCCGTGTCGTCGTGTCCGAGGGAGACAGGGAACTCACTCCCCTTCGACGTGCTCGAGAAGGTCGGCGTGGATCTCGCGCATGGCGATGGACAGCGGCTTCTCCTGCAGACCCGGTTCGACGAGGGGGCCGACGTACTCGAGTATGCCGTCACCGAGCTGGTTGTAGTAGTCGTTGATCTGACGCGCGCGCTTGGCGGCGTAGATGACCAGCGCGTACTTCGACGACGTCCGGTCCAGCAGCTCGTCGATGGGCGGGTTGGTGATGCCCAGCGGGGTGTCGTACGTCGCCACGTCGATACGGGAGAAGGAATCGGACACGTTCGCCAAGGGACTACTCACAAATGCTCCTGAAGATTCACCGGGGCGGATGCCTCGGAAGAGAAAACTGGTGTTACCTGTGCGGTCACGCGGTCCCGAACTCACCGTTCGGGACGCCACCGACCAACAAGGATACCAACTCCGCGCACGCTCGGTCGACATCGTCGTTCACGATGACCGTGTCGAACTCGTCGGAGGCCGCCAGCTCCTCGCGCGCGGTCTCGAGCCGACGCTCGATGACGTCCTGCGGTTCGGTGCCGCGGCCGGTGAGCCGACCCACCAGCACGTCCCAGGAGGGCGGCGCGAGAAACACGAGCAGAGCCTCCGGGGCGGCGGCACGGACCGCGCGCGCACCCTGCAGATCCACCTCGAGGAGAACCGGCTCACCGGCGGCGAGCGCGCGACGCACGGGCTCGGCGGGCGTACCGCTCCGGTGCAGGCCGCGGTGGATCTCCGCCCATTCGAGGAGATCACCGGCCTCGATCATGCGATCGAACTCCGCGGCGTCCACGAACCGGTAGTCCTGTCCGTGCACCTCGCCGGGGCGGGGATCGCGCGTCGTCGCCGACACGCTGAAGTACAGATCGGGAAGCTGCTGACGCACCTTCGCGACCACACTGGACTTACCGACGGCGGAAGGGCCGGCCAGTACCACCAGCCGGCCCTTCCTGAGCGAGGAGTCCTCGCTCGACACTGCCGTCGACTCGTTGTCGGTCGACACGTCGCTGTCAGGCCTCGAAGTCGAACCTGGCGAGAAGCGCCTTGCGCTGACGATCGCCCAGTCCGCGCAGGCGGCGGGTGGGTGCGATCTCCAGCTCGGTCATGATCTCCTGAGCCTTGACCTTGCCGACCTTGGGCAGAGCCTCGAGCAGTGCGGACACCTTCATCTTGCCGAGGATCTCGTCCTCTTCGGCGTCCTTGAGGACCTGCTTGAGGTCGGTTCCGCCGCGCTTGAGGCGTTCCTTGAGCTCAGCCCGGACACGACGAGCTTGTGCCGCCTTCTCCAAGGCAGCAGCGCGCTGCTCATCGGTCAACTGGGGAAGGGCCACGGTTCCTCCGTCTCATCGGTGAATCTCTGTCGAGAAGTGCATTCCGTACTCGCGTCACGCGATGTGCGCGAGCCGGCCGTTCTGGTACATCCAGTCACTGCCACCGGATTGACCAGCGGCGATAGCGACCGTACCCGGGCAGGGCGCCGATTGCGAACTTGCCCCCCGCCGCCGTGTCGCCGCGATGGTGGTCTATGCGAGGGCGTGCTCGACGGTGTCGCGAGCGACGATCGCCGCTCCCCGTAGAGCGGCCACGTCCGGACCGTGTCGCAGGACGTCGCGGGAAGAGTTGGGCAGCAACAACTCTGACGAACCCTGGAACAGGGAGGGCAGGTCCTGCGCGGTGGCACCCTGGGCGCCGAGTCCGGGCGCGAGGATCGGCCCCGAGAACGTCCGCAGATCGAGCCCGTGTCCGCGTGTCGCACCCACCACGAGACCCATGACGTCGTCGTTCGCCCGCGTGTTGACCGCCGCGGCCTCGTCGACCACGGCCTGCGCGACGCTCGCACCGGTGGCGGTGACCGCCTGTTGCAGCGCCGCGCCCTCGGGATTCGACGTGCGTGCGAGCACGAACAGGCCGCAGCCGTGCTCAGTCGCCTGCTCGACGAACGGCGTCAGCGCACCCACCCCGAGGTAGGGCGAGACCGTCACGGCGTCCGAGGCGAGTGGTGAGGACGGGTCCAGCCACGCCCGGGCGTACGCCTCCGACGTGGACCCGATGTCCCCACGCTTCGCGTCCGCGACGACGAGCACGCCCGCCGCACGCAGATCGGCGATGGTCCGCTCGAGCACGGCGAGTCCACCGGACCCGAAGCGCTCGAAGAACGCCACCTGCGGCTTGACCACCCCGATGTCCGACGCGAACGCCTCGACGCAGAGCCGCGCGAAGCGGTCGAGGCCCGCCACGGTGTCGTCGAGGCCCCACGACGCGAGGATCGCGGAGTGCGGATCGATGCCGACACACAGGCGTCCCCGCGACCGGACGGCCGCGGTCAGCTTCCTGCGCCACACCCCGGCCTCCGGACTACCGGTCACCGAGGGGTGACCGGGTCGGTCGTGGCCGTCGGCCCGGTGCCTGCTCGCAGGTACGTCGTCAGCGAGCTGTGCAGATCCTGGAGCGACTGCACCCCGATGTCGCCGCGGATGCTCGCCTCGATCCCCTGCACCGCGGCCGCGGCACCCTGCACGGTGGTGATGCACGGGATGTTGCGCGCCACCGCGGCGCTGCGGATCTCGTACCCGTCGACCCGCGGGCCGGAGTTGCCGAACGGAGTGTTGAACACCATGTCGACCTCCCCCTCGCGGATCAGGTCCACGATGGTCCGCTCACCGTCCTCGAGCACGTCGGAGTGCTTGCGCACCACGTCGCTGCTGATGCCGTTGCGGCGCAGCATCTCCGCCGTTCCCTCGGTCGCGAGGATGCGGAAGCCCAGATCGGCGAGCCGCTTGACCGGGAACACCATCGACCGCTTGTCGCGGTTCGCGATGGACACGAAGATCGACCCCGTCGTCGGCAGCGAGCCGTACGCGGCGGTCTGGCTCTTCGCGAACGCGGTACCGAAGTCCGCGTCGATTCCCATGACCTCGCCGGTCGACTTCATCTCGGGGCTCAGGAGGGTGTCGACGCCACTGCCGTCCGCCTTGCGGAACCGGTTGAAGGGCAGCACGGCCTCCTTGACCGCGACCGGTGCATCGAAGGCAGCGTGCCCGCCGTCACCGGTGGGCGGCAACACGCCGTCCGCCCGCAACTCCGCGATGGTCGCGCCCAGAGCGATACGGGCCGCGGCCTTCGCGAGCGGCACCGCCGTGGCCTTGGAGACGAAGGGCACCGTGCGGCTCGCACGAGGGTTGGCCTCGAGCACGTAGAGCACGTCGTCCTTGAGGGCGTACTGCACGTTGAGCAGCCCGCGGACCCCGATCCCGAACGCGAGCGCCTCCGTCGATCGGCGGACCGCGTCGATGTCGGTGCGGCCGAGCGTGATCGGGGGCAGCGCGCACGCGGAGTCGCCGGAGTGGATGCCCGCCTCCTCGATGTGCTCCATGACGCCGCCGAGGTAGACCTCGGTGCCGTCGCACAGGGCGTCGACGTCGATCTCGATCGCGTCCTCGAGGAACCGGTCCACCAGCACGGGGTGCTCCGGCGTGAGCTCGGTGGCGCGGGAGATGTAGTCGTCCAGCGACGCCTCGTCGTAGACGATCTCCATGCCGCGTCCGCCCAGCACGTACGACGGACGCACGAGCACGGGGTAGCCGATCTCGCTCGCGATGCGCTTCGCGCCGTCGAACGTGGTGGCCGTGCCGAACTTCGGCGCGGGCAGACCGGCGGCGACGAGCACCTCACCGAACTCCTTGCGGTCCTCCGCCAGGTCGATCGCCTCGGGCGACGTGCCGACGATCGGCACACCGGCGTCCTGCAGTCGCTGCGCGAGACCGAGCGGCGTCTGCCCACCGAGCTGGCAGAGGACACCGACGACACCTGGTCCACCTTCGCCCGACTCCTTCTCCGCCAGGTACACCTCGAGCACGTCCTCGAACGTGAGCGGCTCGAAGTACAGACGATCCGCCGTGTCGTAGTCGGTGGAGACGGTCTCGGGGTTGCAGTTCACCATCACGGTCTCGTAGCCGGCGGCCGAGAGCGTCGTGGCCGCGTGCACGCACGAGTAGTCGAACTCGATGCCCTGGCCGATGCGGTTGGGACCGGAGCCCAGGATGAGCACCTTGCCGAGCGTGGTCTGCGGGGCCACCTCGGTCTCCGCGCCGGGATCGAGCTCGTAGGTGGAGTAGTGGTACGGCGTCTTCGCCTCGAACTCCGCGGCGCACGTGTCGACGGTCTTGAACACGGGCCGCACTCCCAGCCGGTGGCGCAGCGAGCGCACCCCGTCCTCCCCCGCGAGCTCGGGACGCAGTGCCGCGATCTGCCGATCGGACAGGCCCGAGTGCTTCGCCCGACGCAGCAGGTTCTCGTCGAGGACGGGAGCGTCGAGCAGCCGGGTCCGCAGTTCCACCAGACCGGCGATCTCGTCGATGAACCACGGGTCGATACCGGACGCGGCGGCGACCTCCTCGACGGTGCCGCCGAGGCGCAGTGCCAACTCGGCGTCGTAGATGCGTCCCTCGGTGGGAACCTTCAGGTCGGCGAGCACCGCCTGCAGATCGTGCGCCCGGTCCCCTGCCAGCACCTCGTCCGACGTGGTCCAGAATCCGGTGGCCTTGGTCTCGAGCGACCGCAGCACCTTGCCGAGCGCCTCGGTGAAGTTGCGGCCCAGGCTCATCGCCTCGCCGACCGACTTCATCGTCGTCGTGAGGGTGGCGTCGGCGCCCGGGAACTTCTCGAACGCGAAGCGCGGCGCCTTGACGACGACGTAGTCCAACGTCGGCTCGAAACAGGCCGGTGTCTCGCCCGTGATGTCGTTGACGATCTCGTCGAGGCTGTACCCCACCGCGAGCTTCGCCGCGATCTTGGCGATCGGGAATCCCGTCGCCTTCGAGGCGAGTGCACTCGACCGCGAGACGCGCGGGTTCATCTCGATGACGATCAGACGACCGTCCTTCGGATCGATCGCGAACTGGATGTTGCATCCGCCCGTGTCGACGCCGACCTCGCGGAGGATGGCGATGCCCAGATCGCGCATCTTCTGGTACTCGCGGTCGGTGAGCGTCATCGCCGGAGCGACCGTCATGGAGTCGCCCGTGTGCACACCCATCGGGTCCACGTTCTCGATCGAACACACGATCACCACGTTGTCGCGGTTGTCGCGCATCAGCTCGAGCTCGTACTCCTTCCACCCGTAGATGGACTCCTCGATGAGCACGTTGGCGGACGGCGACGCGGCCAGTCCGCCGCCGGCGAGACGCTCGAGATCCTCGGTCGTGTACGCCATGCCGGAGCCGAGCCCGCCCATGGTGAAGCTGGGCCGGATGACGACGGGCAGGCCGAGTTCGGCAACGGTGTCGTGCACCTCGGCCATCGTGTAACAGACACGCGACCGGGCACTCTCGCCGCCGACCTTCGCGACGATGTCCTTGAACTTCTGGCGATCCTCACCACGCTGGATCGCCTCGAAGTCGGCTCCGATGAGCTCGACGTCGTACTTCTCGAGGATCCCCTGCTCGTGCAGCGCCACCGCGCAGTTGAGCGCCGTCTGGCCGCCGAGGGTGGCGAGCACCGCATCGATGGGATGGCCCTCGGCCTTCTCCTTCGCGATGACCTTCTCGACGAACTCCGCCGTGATGGGTTCGACGTAGGTGGAGTCCGCGAACTCGGGGTCCGTCATGATCGTCGCCGGGTTCGAGTTCACGAGGCTGACCCGCAGGCCCTCCTCGCGGAGCACACGGCAGGCCTGCGTTCCGGAGTAGTCGAACTCGCAGGCCTGACCGATGACGATCGGTCCGGATCCGATGACCAGGATGTGCTGGAGGTCTGTGCGCCGTGGCATTACTGGCCGGCTTTCTTGTCGAGGAGCTGCAGGAAACGGTCGAAGAGGTACTCGGCGTCGTGCGGACCGGCCGCGGCCTCGGGGTGGTACTGCACCGAGAACGCCGAGTCGTCGAGCAGGCGGACACCTTCGACGGTGCCGTCGTTCGCGCACGAGTGGCTGACGATCGCCCGGCCGAACGGGGTGTCGAACTCCTCGCCGGCCTCGCCCTCGAGTGCGAACCCGTGGTTCTGGGCCGTGATGGAGATGCGGCCCGTGCCGTGTTCGATCACCGGGATGTTCATGCCCCGGTGACCGAAGGTCATCTTGTAGGTGGAGCGGCCGAGTGCGCGGCCGAGGATCTGGTTGCCGAAGCAGATGCCGAACAGCGGGGTGCCGTCGCCGAGCACCTGCTCGGTCAGCCGCACCACCGAGTCTGCGGTGGCCGGGTCGCCCGGTCCGTTGGACAGGAACACGCCGTCCGCGCCGAGTGCCCGCACCTGGTCGATGTCGGCGTTCGCCGGGACCACGTGGACCCGGATTCCCCGCTGCGCGAACATGCGCGGCGTGTTCGACTTGATGCCGAGGTCGACCGCGACGACGGAGTACCGGGGCTCGCCCTCGGGGTCGACCGTGTACCCCTCGGTCGTGCTCACCTCGCCCGCCAGATCCGCACCCACCATGCTCGGCTGGCTGCGCACGGTCTCGATCAGCGCGTCGACGTCGGTGAGGGCCTCGCCGGAGAAGATGCCGGCCTTCATCGACCCGCGGGTGCGCAGGTGCCGCACCAGCGCGCGGGTGTCGATCTCGGCGATGCCGACGACGTCCTGCCGCGCCATCTCCTCGCCCAGGGTGCCGGTCGAGCGCCAGCTCGAGCTGCGGCGGCTGGGGTCGCGGACGGCGAACCCGGCGACCCACATACGGGAGTCGTCGGCGTCGCCGGTGCGTCCGACGGACTCGTTGTCCTCACCGTTCCAGCCGGTGTTGCCGATCTGAGGGGCCGTGGCCACCACGATCTGGCGGTGGTAGCTCGGATCGGTCAGCGTCTCCTGGTAGCCGGTCATGCCGGTGCAGAACACCGCCTCGCCCAGGGTCGAACCCCGGGCTCCGAACGCGGTGCCACGGAAGATGCGCCCGTCCTCGAGGACCAGTGCCGCGGCGTCCTGGGTGCTCACGCGGTCTCCTTCTCGTCACTGCTCGTGTCGTCCACCCACTGCGGGTAGACCGTCTTGTCGTCGGCTCGGAAGCCGGTGTCGATCTCGGTGCCGGTGGGCAGTTCCCAGCGGACGACCAGCAGGCCGTCCCTGGTCATGACCTTGCCGGCGAGGCCACGCTCGGTCCGCACGGCGCGGAGCGAGTCGGCGGGCATCCAGATGTCGGACTCCCCCGTGCGCTCGAGCAGGATGCCCGTCTCGTAGCGCGTCAGCGTTCCGGTGGCGCGATGGCCCATGTCGCCCACGGCGATCCGGTTCTGCCAGCTCGGGGCCAACGTCGATCCCACGTACAGACCTGTGCAGGCCGGGGTGACGACGGCGCCGAGCTGCTCCGGCACGGCCGGGAGGGTTCCGATCGCGTCGGCCTGACGCTTCTGACGGTTCTTCCAGCCCCAGATGATCAGGCCGATCATGGCGACCCAGAACACGAGGAAGCCGACCACCAACAGCACTCTGTCCATCTAGTTCATCCCTCCCGATGGCGCGGCCGCGACTCCGTCGCGGCTGGTGATCCGTCCGCGCAGCACCGTCGCGGTGACCTTCGCGGGCAGCTCGAGCGACTCGTACGGGGTGTTGGCGGACAGCGAGGCCAGATCCCTCGGGACGACGGTCCACCGGACGTCCGGGTCGACGATCGTCAGGTTGGCGGGCTCTCCGACCGCGATGGGCCGACCCTGGTCGGTGAGCCCGACGATCTCCGCCGGTCGCTCGCTCATGACCCGTGCGACGCCGCGCCAGTCGAGCAGACCGGTCTCCACCATGGTCGTGACGATCACCGACAGGGCGGTCTCGAGACCGAGCATGCCGGGCCGGGCCTGCGAGAACTCGCAGCACTTGTCCTGCTCGGCGTGCGGCGCGTGATCGGTGGCCACGCAGTCCACGACACCCGAGGCCAACGCCGCGCGGAGTGCCTGGACGTCGGAGGCCTCCCGCAGCGGCGGGTTCACCTTGTTCACGGCGTCGTAGGTCTCGAGACGCGAGTCGTCCAGGAACAGATGGTGCGGTGTCACCTCGGCCGTGATGGCGATGCCCTGCTTCTTCGCCCAGTCGAGGAGCTCCACGGTGCCGGCGGTGGAGGCGTGGCAGATGTGGACGCGGCTGCGCGCGTCCCGCGCGAGGATCGCGTCGCGGGCGACGATGGACTCCTCCGCGGACCGCGGCCATCCGGTGAGACCCAGGCGCGCCGCGGTCGGACCCTCGTGGGCGACGGCACCTTCGGTGAGCCGCGGCTCCTCGGCGTGCTGCGCGATGAGCACTCCCAGGCCGGCCGCGTACTCGAGGGCACGGCGCATCAGCAGTGGGTCGGCGACGCAGTGACCGTCGTCCGAGAACATCCGGACCGCACCGACACCGGCGTTCATGGTGGCCATCTCCGCCAGGGCCTTGCCCTGCAGGCCCACGGTGACGGCGCCGACGGGGTGGACGTCGACCAGCCCGACCTCCTGGCCACGACGCCACACGTGGTCGGTGACCACCACGGAGTCCGCGACCGGAGAGGTGTTCGCCATCGCGAAGACGGCGGTGTATCCGCCGAGAGCTGCTGCGGCGGAACCCGTCTCGATGGTCTCGGTGTCCTCGCGGCCCGGCTCCCGGACATGAGTGTGCAGATCGACGAAGCCGGGCAACAGAACGCCACCGGCGCCGTCCACGATCTCGGCACCGTCGGGAACGGTGACGTCCGCGCCGATCGCGTCGATGACACCGCCCGACACCACCACGTCCACGGGATCACCCTCGCCGTAGGGGCGCACCGAGCGCAGCACCACGGTCCCGGTCATCGCGCGAGTCCCGGTGTCGGATCGGACCCGATGAGCAGGCGGAACAGCACTGCCATACGCACGTGCACTCCATTCTGGACTTGTTGCAGGACCGCGGTCTCGGGTGCGTCGGCGACCGAGAAGCCGATCTCCATGCCGCGGAGCATCGGACCGGGGTGCAGCACCACCGCGTGGTCGGGAAGCAGATCGAACCGCTTCTGCGACAACCCGTATCCGATGGAGTACTCCCGCGCCGACGGGAAGAAGCCACCGTTCATGCGTTCGGCCTGGACGCGCAGCATCATGACGGCGTCGAGCGCCGGCAGTTCGGAGTCGAGCGACGGTGCCACGGTGACGGGCCAGGTCTCGATGCCGACCGGCAGCAGAGTGCGCGGCGCGACGACCACCACCTCGGCACCGAGCGTGGCCAGCAGGAACGCGTTGGACCGGGCGACGCGGCTGTGCAGGACGTCACCGACGATGGCGATGCGGCGGCCCTCGATTCCGCCGAGACGCTGGCGCAGCGTCAGCGCGTCGAGCAGCGCCTGGGTGGGATGCTCGTGCGTGCCGTCCCCGGCGTTGATCACGGCCGGACCCGAGCCGTCGGACAGGGCCGTCCACTGGGCGATGCGGTGCGCCGCACCGGACGCGGGGTGCCGCACGATCAGGGCGTCCGCGCCGGCCGCTCGCAGCGTGAGGGCGGTGTCGCGCAGCGACTCACCCTTCGACGCGGAGGAGCTGCTCGCGCTGACGTTGATGACGTCCGCGCTCATCCACTTGCCCGCGACCTCGAACGACACTCGGGTGCGCGTCGAGTTCTCGTAGAAGACGGTCATGACCGTCTTGCCGCGCAAGGTGGGGAGTTTGCGCACGTCGCGGCCGAGCAGCGCCTGCTCGAAGCGCTCCGCCTCGTCCAGGATGTCGGTGGCGTCGTCGCGGCTCAGGTCCATCGTCGACAGCAGGTGCCGGGCACTCACGAGAGCTCCACCCCGTCTCGACCGTCGTGCTCGTCGAGCAGCACCGAGACGTCCTCGGTGCGCGCGGTCGGCACGTTCTTGCCCACGTAGTCCGCGCGGAGCGGGAGTTCGCGGTGGCCGCGGTCGATGAGCACTGCGAGCTGCACGGCCCGCGGACGCCCGAGATCGCGGAGAGCGTCGAGCGCGGCGCGCACCGATCGGCCGGAGAACAGCACGTCGTCGACGATCACGACGAGAGCGCCGTCCACACCGGTGTCGGGCATCGAGGTGCGCTCGAGCGCGCGATGGGGCTTGCTGCGCAGATCGTCGCGGTAGAGCGTGATGTCGAGAGAGCCGACCGGCGGGCGGAGTCCGGAGTACTCCTCGATCCGGTCCGCGAGGCGCGTGGCGAGAGTGGAACCGCGAGTGGGGATACCCACGAGAACCAGCGGAGCGGCGTCGGCCGAGCCGAACGCGGTCTTCTCGATGATCTGGTGGGCCATCCGGGCGATGGTGCGGCCGACGTCCGCCGACGACAACAGCTCGCGGGACTGGCCTGCTGGACCGGGGGTACCGGGCTCGTCTGAGGACACGAGAACAGGTGACCTCCTTCTCCGCCTCACTGGACGGATCGTTAAAGGATGTCTGACGCGGTGACTATACCAACCACGCCGGGCTCGAACTCAGCTCGAGGCGGGCGGTACGGCGTCGTCGGCGGTGTTCTCCGTCACGGGCCGGCTCTGCGCCGCCGGACGCGCCGCCGCGGCGGCGCGCACCTGGGGTGCGACGAGCACGATCTGGCCCAGCACCCCGTTGACGAAGGACGGCGAGTCGTCGGTGGAGAGTTGCTTGGCCAGCTCGACCGCCTCGTCGACGGCCACCACCGGCGGGACGTCGACCGCGTTGAGCAGTTCCCAGACCGCGACGCGCAGGATCGCGCGGTCGACGGCGGGGAGACGATCGAGAGTCCACTGGTGCAGGTGATCCCCGATGACCGAGTCGACGCGGTCGAGGTTCTCGGCCACTCCGGTCACGAGAGTCGTGGTGTACGCGTTGACCGGCGCCACCGTCTCCTCGTGAGCGGACAGCTCGCCGCGCTCGGTCGCGAGCACCACGGGATCGAGATCCCGAGCCTCGGCCTCGAAGAGGAAGTCGACGGCACGCTTACGCGCCTTGTGCCGTGCTCCGAGCTTCTTCGCCGCCGGCTTGCCCGGTGCGGCAGGGTTCTTGGAAGGCTCGCTCACTCAGGAATTCACGCGCCCGAGGTAGTTGCCGTCGCGGGAGTCCACCTTGAGCTTGTCGCCGGTGTTGATGAAGAGCGGCACGTTGATCTCGGCACCCGTCTCGAGGGTCGCCGGCTTGGTGCCACCGGTGGAGCGGTCGCCCTGCAGACCCGGATCGGTGTGCTGGACGATCAGCTCGACCGTGACCGGCAACTCGACGTACAGCGGCAGCCCCTCGTGCATCGCCACCTGGACCTTCATGTTCTCGAGCAGGAAGCGCGAGACCTCGCCGATGGTCGCCTCGGCGACGGAGATCTGGTCGAAGGTGTCGCCGTCCATGAAGACGTAGTCCGAACCGTCGTGGTAGAGGTACGTCATGTCGCGTCGGTCGACCGTCGCGGTCTCGACCTTGACGCCCGCGTTGAAGGTCTTGTCGACGACCTTGCCCGACGTGACGTTCTTGAGCTTGGTGCGCACGAAGGCCGGTCCCTTACCAGGCTTGACGTGCTGGAACTCGATGATGGACCACAACTGGTTCTCGATGTTGAGAACGAGTCCGTTCTTGAAATCACTGGTGGAAGCCACTTGCTTCGCGTCTCCTCGTCGACTGTCGTCTCGGTCTCTCGGTACCCGGACGCCGCGCACGGCCTCCGGGCCTGACAAGCACTGGTCGGCAGGCCCTCGCCTACAGAACGGTGAACTCTTTGCTGGTGAGCGTCAGCAGTTCCGGCTCGTTCTCTCGAACGATGAGCGTGTCCTCGATCCGTACGCCTCCGCGACCGGAGAAGTACACGCCGGGCTCGACTGTCACCGCAGCACCGCAGAGCAGTGTACCGGTGCCGGTGGCACCGATTCCCGGCGCTTCGTGGATCTCGAGTCCCACGCCGTGGCCGAGTCCGTGCAGGAACTTGTCCCCGTGCCCCGCGTCCACGATGACCGAGCGAGCCGCTCCGTCCACCGCCTGCACGTCGGCGCCGGGGAGGACGGCGGCGCGTCCGGCGGCCTGTGACTGTTCGACGAGGGCGTACAGCTCGCGCTGCCAGTCCGCGGGGGTGCCCAACACGTAGGTACGCGTCATGTCGGAGTGGTACCCGTCCACCTCCGCGCCGAAGTCCAGCTTCACCAGGTCACCCTGCTCGAGCACCGCACCGGTGGGGCGGTGGTGCGGCACCGCCGAGTGTGCGCCCGCGGCCACGATGGTTTCGAACGAGATGGCGTGCGCTCCCAGCTCGAGCATGAGGAACTCCAGATCGATCGCGACCTGCTTCTCGGTCCGGCCCGCGCTGATGCCACCCCGCTCGATCAACGCGGCCAGCGCGGCGTCGGCGACACCGCAGGCGCGTCGCAGCGCGTCGATCTCGCTCTCGTCCTTGATCATCCGCAGTTTCTCCACCAGTCGCGGCATGCGCTGGAGCGAGAGCGAGGACGCGGCGTCGGACCATGCCTGATGCTCGTCGACGGACACGACGTGCGATTCGAATCCGACGGTCTGCCCGCCCCGCGCACCGCCGGCGTCCTGCAGCAGGCGAACAGGGCCCGCGCGGTCGATCACCGCCGCGAGGTCGGGCACCTGCTCGGCCACCTGCGTCACGTACCGACCGTCGGTGCACACCACGGTGCCGGACTCGTCGGAGGCGGAGTCGTGCGCACTCAGCAGCAGCGCGGCATTGGAACCGGTGAACCCCGTGAGGTAGCGGACGTTGAGCAGATCGGTCACCAGGAGCGCGTCGGCCTCCCGGTCGCGGACGAGTTCTCGGAGGGCGTCGCGCCGTGCGGCGCGGTCGGAGGACGGCATCTCTCGAACCTACCGCCGCCGTCACCGACGGCCGGCGACACCGGTCCGCCCGACGACACCGCACCCGGATATGTGGGCAGAAGCACACGCGACCGACCGGGGTGATTACTGTGTGCAGCATGACTGGGTGGGTGGTTCGCGGTGTGGGGATGGCGCTGGTTCATGTGGTGGCACGAGTGCTGCTCGCGCTGGCGGTCTCCGCCTGGCCCGCGCAAGGGTCCGTGTTGCGCATGATCACGCTGGCCGCCGTCGTTCTCGTGGCCGTCGTGTGGGGCGGAATCGACGGGATCAACGCGCACCGCCGCGGTGACCACGGCGAGGGCCGGACCGATTTCACGATGCTGTGGCTGAAGGCGTCGGTCGTGGCCGGTGTTCTCGCCGGGCTCGTCTGCTGGGTGTTCTCGGCGGTGGCGAACCTCGCGGTGAGCAGCAACTCCCTCTTCTTCGAGGTCACCTCCGGCGCGGCGTTCACGATTCTGCTCGTCTTCATCCCCACGGTCATCGCCGTCACGGTGGGCCGCTGGCTGGCCGGACGCGGCGACGACAAGCAGGAGGACCTGCGGCCGGGCAAGAAGGAGGACGCGACCGAGCGCGACCGCGTCACCTCCGGAGCACCCGCACGGGGCGAGTCGGACGCCGACACCGAGGTCTTCGCGCCGGTCCGGGACTCCGATCGGCGCCCGAACCTCGCGAAGGGCGACCGCTCCTCCTGACTGACCCCGTCGTCAAAGGAAGATCGACGACCCCGTCGTCGGCTCCTCACGCGCCACTGCGGAGTACGCGGCGGCCAGGAGCGCCGGATCCGGTCCCTCGAGGCGGCCCGGCTTGGCCAGTCCGTCCAGCACGACGAAGCGCAGCAACCCGTTGCGGTTCTTCTTGTCCGTCTGCATGCCCGACAGCAGATGGGCGAACGCGTCCGCGTCGTAACTGACGGGCAGTCCCACCGCCTGCAGGATGCTGCGGTGCCGGTCGGCGACATCGTCCGACAGTCGCCCCGCGAGACGTCCGAGCTCGGCGGCGAACACCAGACCCACGGAGACCGCGGCGCCGTGGCGCCACTTGTACTTCTCACGGCGCTCGATTGCGTGTCCCAGGGTGTGGCCGTAGTTCAGGATCTCGCGAAGATCGGACTCCCGGAGATCGGCCGCGACGACCCGAGCCTTCACCTCGATGGAGCGCCGGATCAGCTCGGGCAACACCTCGCCCGTCGGGTCCAGCGCGGCAGCGGGATCCGCCTCGATGAGGTCGAGAATGACCGGGTCGGCGATGAATCCGGTCTTGATCACCTCGGCGAGCCCGGCCACGATCTCGTTGTGCGGCACCGTCTCGAGGGTCGCCAGGTCCACCAGGACGGCGGCAGGCTCGTGGAAGGCACCGACGAGGTTCTTCCCGGCATCGGTGTTGATGCCGGTCTTGCCTCCCACGGCCGCGTCGACCATGGCGAGCAGCGTGGTGGGCACGTGCACGATGCGGACGCCGCGCATCCAGGTGGCCGCGACGAAGCCGGCGAGATCGGTGGCCGCGCCGCCGCCCAGGCTGACCACGGCGTCGCTCCGCGTCAGACCGATGCGGCCGAGCACCTCCCAACAGAAGCCGGCGACGGCCAGTTCCTTGCCGTCCTCGGCATCGGGGATCTCGATGCGGTGTGCGTCGATCCCGTTGTCCGCCAGTGCTGCTCGGACGGCCTCGGCGGTCTCGGCCAGCGGAGGCTGATGGAAGATCGCGACGGTGCGCGTGCCCGCGAGCTGCTCCACCAGGTCGGTGAGCAGACCGCGACCGATGATCACGGGGTACGGGTTCGCCGTCCGGACGTCGATACGAACAGGTTCTGTCACGAGAGCGTCTCCTGTGCTGGGGGTGGATCCTGCGGTGGTCGGGTACGGCCGGTCCGTGGTGCCGACTGCCGCGGCAACGGTCCCGGATCGGTGGGGATCGGACGTCCGCCCTTGCGCCGGATCCGGCGCCGCGGCGAGGTCCGCTGCGGCGGTGCGGCCGGCGCGGGGACGCGGTCGGCGGGGGCGACGCCGAGACGGCCGAGCACAGCGGTGACGACGCGAGCGGGGCTGCGGCCGTCCGTGCGGACACGGATGGTGGACACCTCGCGGTACAGGGGTCGCCGAGTGCGCATCAGTTCGCGGTACTTCGCCCGCGGGTCCGAGCCGGCCAAGAGGGGTCGCGAAGCGTTGGCAGTGGTCGCACCGGTGCGCCGGAGGCCCTCGCCGACACTGATCTCGAGGTAGACGACGGTGTGACCGCGGAGCGCCGCACGAGTGCGCGAGGACAGGATCGCCCCACCGCCCAGGGACACGATGCCCGGATACGTGCGCAGCGCATCGAGCACGATGCGCTCCTCGATGGCACGGAACTCCGCCTCACCGCTCTCGGCGAAGATCTGCGGGATGGTGCGGCCGGTGTCCTTCTCGATGGCCACGTCCGTGTCGTACACCTGCGTGCCCAGGGC
Source organism: Rhodococcus sp. BP-316 (assembly GCF_019836105.1). Classification (NCBI taxonomy): domain Bacteria; kingdom Bacillati; phylum Actinomycetota; class Actinomycetes; order Mycobacteriales; family Nocardiaceae; genus Rhodococcus; species Rhodococcus sp. BP-316. The sequence goes on from NZ_JABUEE010000001.1 coordinate 289,703, forward strand.
CTGAGCCAGCCGTCGGCCGATGGTGGACTTCCCGGCGCCGGGTGGCCCGATCAGCACCGCGCGCGGCGGACCGGAAACCTCCCCGGCCTCACCGGTCTCCCCCGACCGGCGTCCGGCCTGCCCGGCATCCTGCGACCGGCCTCCGGCCTGCCCGGTCATCGCGGCGGACGGGCTTGCGCGTTCTCCACGTAGCGGCGCACGTTGCCGGCGGTCTCGGCGACGGAGTCGCCTCCGAACTTCTCCAGCGTGGCGCGGGCGAGCACCAGAGCCACCATGGTCTCCGCGACGACCCCCGCGGCCGGCACGGCGCAGACGTCGCTGCGCTGGTGGATGGCCACCGCACCCTCGCCGGTGGACATGTCCACCGTCGCCAGGGCACGCGGAACCGTGGAGATGGGCTTCATGGCCGCGCGCACCCGCAGCGGGGCGCCGTTGGTCATGCCGCCCTCGATGCCGCCGGCGCGGTTGGTGGTGCGGACGATCCCGTCCGGGCCGGGGAGGATCTCGTCGTGGGCGGCGCTGCCGCGGCGGCGTGCGGTCTCGAACCCGTCGCCGACCTCGACACCCTTGATGGCCTGGATGCCCATGAGTGCCGCGGCGAGCTGCGCGTCGAGCTTGCTGTCGCCGGTGACGAACGAGCCGAGTCCCACGGGAAGGCCGTGGACGACCACCTCGACGATGCCGCCGAGGGTGTCCCCGTCGCGCTTGGCCGCTTCGATCTCGGTGATCATGGACTGCTCGGCCACGGCGTCGAACGCCCGCACGGGGCTGGCGTCGATCGCCTCGATGTCTCCCGCCGACGGCTCCGGGCCCTCGTACGGGTCGGACGCGCCGATCGAGATGACGTGCGACAGGACGTCGACGCCGAGGACCTGTTTCAGGAACTGTCGCGCGACGGTGCCGACCGCGACGCGGGCGGCGGTCTCCCGTGCGCTGGCGCGTTCGAGCACGGGCCGGGCGTCGTCGAAGCCGTACTTGAGCATGCCCGAGTAGTCGGCGTGGCCGGGGCGCGGACGGGTCAGGGGCGCATTGCGCGCGAGGTCGGCGAGCACGGCGGGATCGACCGGGTCGGCCGCCATGACGGTCTCCCACTTCGGCCACTCCGTGTTGCCGATCTCGATGGCGACGGGACCGCCGAGCGTCGAGCCGTGCCGGACACCGCCGATGACGGTGACCTTGTCGGCCTCGAACTTCATGCGGGCGCCGCGGCCGTAGCCCAGGCGTCGTCGGGCGAGCTGAGCTCCGATGTCCTCGGAGGTCACCTCGACTCCGGCCACCATGCCCTCGAGAATGGAAACCAGGGCAGGGCCGTGAGATTCTCCGGCAGTGATCCATCGCAACACGGATCGATCTTTTCACGTCCCGGCGTTCACCCACGCCACCAGGGTCGCCGCACACAGAGCGGGTCCGTGCGGAATCCCCGCCGCTCCCCCGGTTCGTCCCGTCATCGCCGCCAGCACCAGCGTCGTCGTCGGTGCCAGCACGGCGGCCACGGTCCACACGGACGGCCCCGAGACCGCGCCCAGTCCCCCGAGTGCGAGACACAGCTTGACGTCGCCGCCTCCGATCGATCCGGGTGACGCCACCGACCCGACGAGGTGGACACCGGCCAGAGCCAGGCCGCCGAGGAGCGCCGACTCGCCCCCACCCTGGTGGGCGGCTGCCAGGAGCACCGCACCCGCGGCGGGCAGCGTCAGATCGTCCGGCAGGCGGTGACGGACCAGGTCGACGAGCGCGACGGCACAGGACCACGCCCCGACCGCGAGGATCGCCACGTCGGTGGTGACCGCGCCGAGCGCGGCACCGACGACGGCGGCCGCGAGCAGGTCGGGCACCGTCGGCGTCACCCACCGACCGACGGTGAGAAGAGCGAGGCAACACAGCGCGGATCCGAGGAGGACGGTCATGCAGTCACGGTGGCACCGGTGACTCCCATGATCCGTGCCGCGGCGACCCGCCCGGGGACGACGGCGCACCCGGGGATGGTCAGGACTCCCGCATAGCCTGTTCCATCGCAGCACGCGGGGCAGGCCTACCGGTGAACTGCTCCACCTGACCGAATGCCTGGTGCAGCAGCATCGCGAGGCCGCCGACGACGACGCCACCGGACTCCTCGACCGCGGCGGCCAGCGGCGTGGGCCACGGGTGGTAGATCGCGTCCAGCAGCACGCGCGTCCCGCGCAGTGCGTCGATCATCGCAGCGCCGCCCTCGGGCGGGACGGTGGACACCACGGCTGCCGCGTCCGCGACCGCTCGCGGCAGCGCGTCGTCGTCCGGTGCACTCCACCGGGCGGTGAGACCGGCGTCGCGCGCACAGACCAGAGCTCCCTCCGCCCGCTCCTCGTCCCGCGAGACGACGGTGACCGCATTCGCCCCGAGATCACGCAGAGCGACGAGCGCCGGGCGGGACGTTCCGCCCGCCCCGACGACGACCACCGACGCTCCCGACAGGTCACGGACACCGACCGTGCCGAGGGCGCCCGTGACACCGTCGACGTCGGTGCAGTCGGCGCGCCAGCCCGAGTCGGTGCGTACCAGGGTGTTCGCCGAGCCCACAGCGATTGCGCGCTGCGTTCGTTCGGTCGCACAGGCCAGAGCCGCGAACTTGCCCGGCATGGTCACCGACAGTCCCACCCACTCGGGTCCGAGGCCGTCCACGAACTCCGGAAGCCGTTCCGCGGTGCACTCCACCCGCTCGTAGGTCCACCCGGTGAGCCCGAGCTCCCGGTACGCCGCCGCGTGCAGGATCGGTGAACGCGAGTGCGCCACCGGCGACCCCAGAACGGCCGCGCGCCTCGTCGACGAGGCGTCGGAGACGGACGTCACCGGCCGCTGTCGAGGAACCCGCCCTCGACCTTCGTGATGTTGTCCAGGTGCACCTGGTAGTCGTCGGTGAAGAGCGTCTCACCGGCCGCGTTGATGGTGACGAAGTAGAGCCAGTTGCCGGGCTCGGGAGCCTCGGCAGCCTGCACCGCTGCCACACCGGGAGAGCAGATCGGCGTCGCCGGCAGACCCTCCTTGGCGTACGTGTTCCACGGCGTGACGTTCGCACGGTCGGCGTCGGTGGTGGCCACCTCGGTGGTGTCCAGCGAGTAGTTGACCGTCGAGTCGAATTCCAGACGCTGCCCGATGGCGAGACGGTTGAGGATGACGCGCGCCACCTTGGCGAAGTCCTGCGGCAACGCCTCGCGCTCGATGAGGGACGACGCCACGAGCACCTGGTACGGGTCGAGACCCGAGGAGGCGCCTGCCTCCAGTAGACCGGTGTCCTCGTAGATCGCAGCACTCTCGGACACGAGTTGACGCAGGATATCCGTCGGTGCGGCGCTGGGGTCGAAGTTGAACGTGCCCGCGGCGATGAGCCCCTCGAGCTGACGATCGCGATCCGGCACCTGCCGCACCGCGTCGGTCGCCCAGTCGGCGACACCGAGTGCGGAAGGATCGTCCCCCGCACCCGCGAGGTTCAGGTCGTCGTATGTCACGCACGGAAGACCCTCTCCGACAGCACAACTGGCCTCGGAGATCAGCGTGTAGATGCCCTTGCGGACGGCGCCGGTGTTGACGTCGGTCGAGTCGTGCAGCTGACGGCCCTCGGCGATCTGGATCTGGCCCACTCGCGATGCCGGGTCCACCAGTGCGGAGACGGCGTCGGCCGCCGCCATCTGCGAGCGCATCCGATAGAAACCGGGCTGCACGGAGGTCATCGCGGTGTTCTGGACCGCGGCCTCGTAGAAGGCCGCCGAGCTGGCGGTGACGTCCTTGTCCGCCATCTCGGTCGCGATCTCCTGTGCGGTGTCGCCCGAGGCGACCTGCACCACCACGGCGTCGCCGCCGGGACCCGGGTAGTCCTCCGCGACCGCGGCCCCGCCGCCGGTGAACTTCGACACTCCCCACACACCTCCGACGGCCACGAGGCCGACCAGGACCAGCACACCGAGTCCGCCGATGATGCGCGAGCGACGCTTGCGACCGGCCGCGGCGCGGTCGCGGCGGGTGTCCGCGCGGCTCGCGCGGCTCGGGCGGTCACCGGGACCCGACGCCACTCGCGCAGGACGGGCGCGGCGGTCGTCGGCGAGCGGCTGACGGCGCAGGTCGTCGACCGGGAGATTCAGCTCGTCGGTGTCCCACTCGTCGCGTCGGCCGGGCCGCTGTCCACGACCGTCGTCCGTCACGGGGTCGTCCCCGGTGTGTCCTGCTCCGGACCGTGATTCTCGGGCACCGTTGCCCCCTCCTCGTTCGCCTGGGCGACCATCTCTCGCGCCAGGACACTGCGGCGCTCGTCGAGCCACCCTTGCAGGATGGCGACCGCCGCCGCCTGGTCGATCATCGACCGTTGGTCTCTCGCGCGGACGCCGCTGTCTCGAAGACCACGCGCGGCACTCACCGTAGTCAAGCGTTCGTCGGACAGCCGCACCGGCACGCCGGGCAGCGCACGGTGCAGGACTCGGGCGAAACGGACAGCCAGCGTGGCGGCGGTTCCGCGCTCGCCGCGCAGCGTGCGCGGCAGACCGACGATGATCTCGACGGCCTCGTACTCCTCGGCGAGCGCGACGATCCGCTGGACGTCGGCCGAGTCGGTGTGCGTCTTCGCTGCGCGCGGGACCGTCTCGACGGGTGTGGCGAGGGTGCCGTCGGGATCGGAGGACGCCACTCCGACGCGCACGCTCCCGACGTCGATCGCGAGCCGCCGCCCTCGCCCCGGGTCGTCGGCGCCCGGCCGGTCGGGCGCGGAGCTGCCGGCGGCCACCGTCAGGAGTTCCCGGCGATCTCGGTGACGCGACCGAGCAGAGCCTCGATCGCCGCGGGAACACCCGACGCGTCGGACCCGGCTCCCTGCGCGGTGTCGGCCTTGCCACCGCCGCGGCCGCCGATGCTCGGACCGAAGGCGCCCACCAGTTCACCGGCCTTCACGCCGAGTTCCTGCGCGGCCTTGGTCGTCGACACGACGAACGGCACCTTGCCGTCGACGTCTCCGAACAGCGCCACCACCGCGGGCTGCGTGCCGAACCGGCCGCGAACGTCGCCGACGAGGGTGCGCAGATCCGCGGCACCGACGCCGGCCGGCGCGGGCTCCGCGACGACGAGCAGCGACCCGATTCGGCGCGCCGTGTCGACGTAGGACCCGGCGGACGAGAGCACGGCGGCGGCGCGAGTGGCCTCGAGCTCCTTCTCGGCGACGCGGAGCCGTTCGACGAGGTTCTCGATCCGCGCGGGCACCTCGTCGGTGGGCACCTTGAGCGACGAGGCGACACCGGCGAGCAGCGCGCGCTCCTTGGCGAGGTACTTGTACGAGTCGAGGCCGACGAAGGCCTCGACGCGTCGCACGCCCGACCCGACCGACGACTCTCCGAGGAGCGTCACCGGGCCGATCTGCGACGAGTGCTGGACGTGGGTGCCGCCGCACAGTTCCATCGAGAACGGTCCGCCGATCTCCACGACCCGGACCTCGTCGCCGTAGTTCTCACCGAACAGCGCCATCGCCCCCATGGCCTTGGCGTCGTCGAGATCGGTGACGAAGGTGTTGACCGCGAAGTCGGACGCGACGGCGTCGTTGGTGACGGACTCGATGTCCTCGCGCTGCGACTCCGACAGCGCACCCTGGTACGTGAAGTCGAACCGCAGGTAGCCGGGCTTGTTCAGCGATCCGGCCTGTACCGCGTTCGGGCCCAGGATCTGGCGGAGTGCGGCGTGCACCATGTGCGTGCCGGAGTGTCCCTGGGTGGCGCCGCGGCGCCACTGCTGGTCGACGTGCGCGGTGACGACGTCGCCCTCGGTGAGCTGCCCCTCGTCGACGGTGACCTTGTGCACCCACACGGTCTTCGCGATCTTCTGCACGTCGCCCACGGTGACACTCAGTCCCGGACCCGTGAGGGTGCCGATGTCCGCGAGCTGTCCGCCGGACTCGGCGTACAGCGGGCTGCGGTCGAGGATGACCTCGACCTTCTCCCCCGCAGCGGCGGTGGGCACCCGCACGCCCTCGGCGATGATCGCGAGAACCGTTGCCTCGCTGTCCATCTCGTCGAAACCGGTGAACTCGGTGGGACCACGGTCGACGAACTCCTTGTACACCGTCAGGTCGGTGTGCGCGTGCTTGCGCGACTGCGCGTCGGCCTTCGCACGGTTGCGCTGCTCCGCCATGAGCGTGCGGAATCCGGCCTCGTCGACCTGCAGACCCGCCTCGGCCGCCATCTCGAGTGTGAGGTCGATGGGGAAGCCGTACGTGTCGTGCAGGACGAAGGCCTCGTCACCGCTGATGCGGGTGCCGCCGGACGCGGTCACGGCCTGAGCGGCGTTGTCGAAGAGACGCGATCCGGACGTGAGGGTCGCGAGGAACGCCTTCTCCTCGCCGACGGCGACGGACTCGATGCGCGCGAAGTCCTCGACCAGTTCCGGGTACGACTCGGCCATCGTGTCGCGGACGACCGTGACGAACCGCGCCATCGAGGGGTCCTCGGCACCGAGCAGGCGTGCGCTGCGCACGATCCGGCGCAGCAGACGCCGCAGCACGTAGCCACGGCCGTCGTTGCCCGGCGTCACGCCGTCGGCGATGAGCATGACCGCGGTGCGGGCGTGATCGGCGATGACGCGGAACCGTACGTCCGCGTCGTGGTTCTCCCCGTACCGACGGCCGGACAGTGCCTCGGCCTCGGTGATGACGGGACGGACCAGATCGGTCTCGTAGACGTTGTCGACGTCCTGCAGCAGGAACGCCACGCGCTCGACACCCATACCGGTGTCGATGTTCTTGCGCGGCAACGGCCCCAGGATCTCGAAGTCGTCCTTCGACGTCCCCTGTCCGCGCTCGTTCTGCATGAACACGAGATTCCAGATCTCGATGTAGCGGTCCTCGTCCGCCTCCGGACCGCCCTCCTTGCCGAACTCGGGTCCGCGGTCGTAGTAGATCTCCGAGCACGGCCCGCAGGGTCCGGGAATGCCCATGGACCAGTAGTTGTCGGCCATGCCTCGGCGCTGGATGCGCTCGTCGGGCAGACCGGCGACGTCCTTCCAGATCTGGATGGCCTCGTCGTCGTCGAGATACGCTGTGGCCCAGATCCTCTCGGGATCGAAGCCGTAGCCACCGTCCTCGACGGACGAGGTGAGCAGTGACCACGCGAAGCCGATGACCTCGCGCTTGAAATAGTCGCCGAACGAGAAGTTGCCGGCCATCTGGAAGAACGTGTTGTGGCGGGTGGTCACGCCCACGTTCTCGATGTCGCCGGTGCGCACACACTTCTGCACACTCACGGCACGCGCGAACGGCGGGGTGCGCTGCCCGAGGAAGTACGGGACGAACTGCACCATGCCGGCATTGATGAACAGCAGATTCGGGTCGTCGAGGACCAGCGAGGCGCTGGGGACGGGGGTGTGTCCCAGCTTCTCGAAATGGTCGAGGAAACGACGGCGAATCTCGTGAGTCTGCACGGAAACACCCTAGCGCGCGAGAGCACGCACGATTCTGCGGAGCTTGCCGACGCGCGTCTCGAGGTCTCGCTCCGCTCCGTGGTTGGTGGGCCGGTAGTAGTCGGTGCCCACCAGCTCGTCGGGCGGGTACTGCTGGGCGAGCACACCGTCGGGGTCGTCGTGCGGAAACTTGTAGCCCACCGCGTTGCCCAGTGAGGCGGCTCCCGTGTAGTGCCCGTCGCGCAGGTGCGGCGGCACGGCGCCTGCCTTCCCCGCCGCGATGTCGGCCATCGCCGCGGACAGCGCGCTGGTGACGGCACCGGACTTCGGTGCGGTGGCGAGGTGGATGGTGGCCTGGGCGAGGGCGAGCCGCGCCTCGGGCATCCCGATCGTCTGCACCGCCTGCGACGCCGCCGTCGCGACCAGCAACGCGGTGGGGTCTGCCATGCCGATGTCCTCGCTGGCGTGCACCACGAGCCTGCGGGCGATGAAGCGTGCGTCCTCACCGGCGGTGATCATCCGGGCGAGGTAGTGCATGGCCGCATCGACGTCGGAACCGCGGATCGACTTGATGAACGCGCTGATGACGTCGTAGTGCTGGTCACCGTCCCGGTCGTACCGCACCGCGGCTCGGTCGACACTCTTCTCCACGGTCTCGAGATCCACGGTGCCGCCCGCACCCGCCGTGTCGGCGGCCGCCTCGAGCGCTGTCAGACCCCGTCGAGCGTCACCGCCGGCCAGCCGCACGATGTGTCCGAGCGCCTCGTCGGTCACCGTCACCGACCCGCCGAGACCGCGCTCGTCCGCCAGCGCCCGCGTGAGAACCTCGCGGATGTCGTCGTCGGTGAGCGACCGGAGCTGCAGCACCAGGGACCGTGACAGCAGCGGCGACACGACGGAGAACGACGGGTTCTCCGTCGTCGCGGCGACGAGCAGCACGATCCGGTTCTCGACGGCGGCGAGCAGGGCGTCCTGCTGGGTCTTGGAGAACCGGTGCACCTCGTCGATGAAGAGCACGGTCTGCTCGTTGTTCAGCAGCCGGCGACGCGCCAGGTCGATCACGGCCCGAACGTCCTTGACGCCCGCGGAGAGCGCGGACAGGGCCTCGAACTTGCGGCCGGTGGCACCCGAGATCAAGGACGCGAGCGTGGTCTTGCCGGTGCCGGGTGGGCCGTAGAGCATGACCGACGCTGCGCCGGACCCCTCCACCAGGCGGCGCAGCGGGGCACCCGGGGTGAGGAGGTGGCCCTGGCCCACGACCTCGTCCAAAGACCGTGGACGCATCCGCACGGCCAGCGGCGCACCCGGTGTGCTCGCACGCGGGGACGGGACGAACGCGTCCCCGTCGGGAGCAGCGGTGTCGTCGTCGAAGAGGGAGTCGTCGGCGCTCATCGGACGGTCAGGACGCGGCGGCGGGCCACCGCGCCGCGAGTGCCTGCCGGACATCGCCCGCGAAGTCCGCGAGATCGTGGTGCCCGACGAAGCGCGCGTACTCCGAGAGGATGGACCACCGCGTGGTCAGCGCGGCGGCGCGGGGCACCGAGAGGTGGTGCCGACGCAGTGCGGCGTTGCGGGTGTCGTCGTCGGGGAGGAACCAGTGCGTCGTGAGCCAGGCCCACACCAACTGGGCGTCCAGCAACTTGGCGTGCAGCACGTCGTCGTCGGCGAGGTGCGGCCAGATTCCGACCACCTCGGCGCGCCACGCATCGACCATGGCCTCGGCGCGTTCCGGCGTGAGATCGAGACGGCACAGGCAGCCGGGGTAGGACAGGAGCGTGTAGGCCACGTCGAGAGTGGCGTCCCGGAAGCCTCCCCACTCGTAGTCCAGGAATCGCACGCCCTCGTCGTTGACGATGATGTTGTCCGGGCACAGGTCCGACGGACTGAAGGCGCGGTGTCCGCCGGAACCGAAGAGTTTGGCCGCGCGGGCGACGGCGGCGGCGACCGCGGGCGGCACCTCGATGCCGAGATCCGCGGCGAGCATCGCCGGGACGTCCGACTGGGCCACCGCGACCTGATCGGCCAGCCCGTCCCGAGAATCGGCGACGCCGGCGCGACCGAGGAGCGCCCCGAAATCCTCCTCGCGGCCGAACGTGGCGGCGTGCATCCGCCCGAGTGCCTGGGCCAGAGCCATGAGCGAGTTGGTGACGGACGACGGATCGGGGTTCGCGATCAGACTGGTGAACGGCGCGGCGTCCCCCAGGTCACTGAGGACGAGGAGCCGTTCCTTCAGGTCGTACGCGATGAGGGAGGGACCGGGACGGGTGTGCGTCGCGAGGGCGGTGGCGAACTGGTACGAGACCGCTTCGCGCAGGAACGCCGTGTGGTCTCCGGCGCCGAGACCCGTGCGGGACACCGACTCCGTGGACGTCTCGCGGACCTGCTTGATCACGAGCGTGCGGGGCAACTGGAACGGGTTCTCGGCCACCCGGACACGGATGACCACGGTGCGCCCGCTGCCGCCGAGATCGACCGGGTCGACCAGGGTCACCGATGCTCCCGTGCGTCTGGTGAGGAGTTCTCGTGCTGCTGCCACTGCTTCGGTGACCGGATCTGCCAACATTGCCGTCATCGATTGTCCGACCCACCTCGTTCGTGAACGGGCAGGTCATTCCTCGTTTCCGTACTCGCGTCGGCCCGCGAGGGCCGCCTGTGGTGCTGTGTGCGTACTGCCGGAGCAGGATCGGGTTCCCCGCTCCACAGTCGATGAAACGGGCTCGCTGTGCGGTTTCTCGACCCTATCGCACTCTCGGCGACAGCTCGGGGGCGCCGCTGGGACCTCGGTGCCCATGAAAGGCAAGACCCGAGGTCAGACGGCTCGGACGATCGGCGCGACGTCGACCGACACGGCGATGCGGCTCCCCGCCGACTCCGTGTAGATGATGCCGCGCAGCGGCGGGACGTCGTCGTAGTCACGGCCCCACGCCACCGTCACGTAGCGCTCGTCCACCCACTGGTCGTTGGTCGGGTCGAAGGCCAGCCACGAGCCGTCCGGTGACCGCACCGCCGCCCAGGCGTGGGTGGCGTCCACGCCCACCATGCGTTCCTTGCCCGGCGGCGGCTGAGTCGCGAGGTAGCCGGAGACGTAGCGCGCGGCGAGGCCGTGCGAGCGCAGGCACGCGACGGCGACCCGTGCGAAGTCCTGACACACACCGGTCCGGGCGGCGAGGACGTCCGCGACGGTCGTCGAGATGGTCGTCGACCCCGACAGGTAGGCGAAGTCGGTGTGGATCCGGTGGTTGAGGTCGAACACCGCCTCCACCAACGGGCGGCCCTCGGTCAGCGAGAGCGCGGCGTACTCGTGCACCTCGTCGGTGATCTCCGGTGGCACGAGATCGAGCACGAAGTCGACGTCCAGGGCCCCGTCGACCCCGGTGGGACGAGCACTCTCCCACGCCGTCGTCGCAGCCCGGGTGGTGAGGCGAGCGGGGTCGGGAGGGTCCACGGCGACCAGGGCGCGCGCGGTCACGCACAACCGGTCGTGATCGGTGGTGACGTGGAAGTAGACGTCCTCGTTCCCGAAGAGGTCGACACCGGTGGACCGGTCGGTCGGCGTCGGCGTCACGGTGACGGAGGCGTCGAGACACCGCTGCTCCGAGGTCGAGCGCGGGAAGAGGTGGCCGCGGCCGTACGACGACGACACGGTGCCCTGATAGACGTACTCGGTGCGGTGGGTGATGGCGTACCACCGCGCACCCTCGTGATCGGTCACGACAACACCCGTCCGCCGCCGCGTCCCCACAACGGCTGCGTGCCGCCGGGCAGCGTCAGGTGCGCCGCGGTGATCGACTCGGAGAGGTCGAGCAGATCGGTGTGCACCGACCGGACGACGTCGTCGAACTCCGATCGGGTCCCGGTGGAGTCGACGTCCTCGAGATCGGACGGGTCCACTCGGCGCAGCGTCGCGACGATGCGCTCGAGCGCCCGATCGGTGCGGGAGGTCCCCGTCGACCCGGGCAGCGACGCCAGGTTCACCGCTGCTCGTTCCACCGAGTGGATGACCGAGCGCGGGTTGCCGCCGTCGAAGAGCACGAGCTCGGCCACGGCGCCCACCTCGGGAGCACCGCGATAGCGGCGCCGGTAGGTGACCGACGAGTCGGCGGCGTTCAGCACCGCCCCGAGCACGGCCTGCTCGACGGCCGGTGGGCGCGCGGTGCCCACGGTCTCGGCGAGCAGGGCGGTGATCTGCAGAGCGCGCTCGATGCGCTTGCCCGTGTCCATGAGGAACCAGCCCGGATCGTGCACCATCGACTCGGCCGACAGACCGGCGACGGCGAGCATCGACCCCACGACACGGCTCTGCGTCGACCAGAGCCCCGCCTCGTCGGACACCGGCGACGCCGCACACTCGGCGAGCGCGGTGTCGAGCCGGTTGAACACCGCCCAGGTGTCCTCGCCCAGCTGATCCCGCACCGCGCGGGCACACGTCTGCAACGCCGCCACGGCGTGCGCGAGCGAACCGGTGCGCCGCGTCCGCACCGTCAGCGACCGGAACTCCGCGAGCAGGTCCGACCGCGTGGTCGCGGCGCGGAACCCCGGCGCCGTCGCGGTCACCGCGGTCACCGCGTCGAGCACCACGGCGAGGGCGACGTCCGTGTCGGACCGCGCCTGCTCCCCGAACGGCGTCTCGCCGCGATGATCGCGGACCATCTGGTTCGCGGCCACCAGCAGGCGGGCCGTCGCCTCGGCACGCTCGCCGTAGCGACCCATCCAGTACAGGTCGTCGAGCACACGCGGCGTGCTCACCGAGTCGATGACACGGGGACGGCGTCCACCCATCGGACGCGGTGCGTCGACGGCGCTCGACACGTCCGGCTGATCCGACCGGCCGCGACGCTCGGCCAGCACCCACACGTCCTTGGCAGCGGTCGTGGCCATGGGCTCCGACGGCGGATCCGTGACCAACACCTGGGCCAGACCGCCCGTCATCGGGGTGTAGCCCCGGCGCCCGGCCACGTCGAACAGTCGGATGCCGACGGGCCTCGGCAGCACGGCGGCGTCGTGCCGGCGATGACCGACCGGCCCGACGGGCGACGTCGCCAGGTCCGGAATCGCCCGCGCCGCCCACCCCGTCGGGTCCGCCCCGATCCGCCGCACCAGCTCGTCCCGTTCGCGCATGGACAGCGCGGGACCGACGACGCTCTCGTGCGAACCGATCGCGTACACCACGAGCGAACCGATACGAGAGACGATGTGCGACAAGCCGTGTGGATCCCCCGCCCAGAAGGCCGGGACCGAGTCGAGCAGGGGCTCCTCGCCGAGCAGCGCCCGACCCAGCTCCGGCAGCCGTCCGAACAGCGCCGCGTTCTCGAGGACGCCGCTGCCGATCGTGTTGACCACGGTGACGGCTCCGCGCCGCGCGACCTCGAGCAGTCCCACGACACCGAGGCGTGACTCGGGGCGCAGATCGAGCGGATCCACGTAGTCGTCGTCGACACGGCGCACCACGACGTCGACGCGGAGCAGGGTGCCGAGCGAGCGCATCCACAGGGCGCCGTCGCGGACGACCAGATCAGCGGACTCGACCAAGGGGAATCCGAGCACCGAGGCGAGATGCGCCTGGTCGAACGCCGTCTCCGACCAGACACCGGGACTGAGCACCACCACGAGCGGGTTCTCGGCGGCGGCAGGCGCCACCTCGACGAGGGCCACGCGCATCGCACCGACGTAGGTGCTCGCGGGACGGGGCGCCACCCGGCCGAAGACAGCCGGTACCGCACGCGCGACGATCGACCGGTCCGCCAGGGCGTAGCCGGCGCCCGACGGTGCCTGAGTGCGGTCGGAGAGGACTCGGAACTCGCCGTCGGTGCATCGGGCGATGTCCGCCGCGTGGAAGAACAGCTGATGTGGGCCGGGGATGGTGATGCCGTGCGCGGCTCGGAGATAGCCGCGATGCCGGAAGACGATCTCCGGCGGCAGCAGACCGCGGCGGATCAGGGTGCGCTCGCCGTACAGATCGGTGAGCACCGCGTCGAGGATGCGCGAGCGTTGCAGCATGCCGGCCTCGAGCCGGTCCCAGTCCGGCGCCGACACCACCGTCGGCACCACGTCGAGCTCCCATCGCGCACCGGACTGCGTCGACGACGGCGATTCGGACGACGCGTCCGCCGTGTCGTTGTAGGTGATGCCGGAGTCGTCCACCAGACGGCCCACGCGCAACTGTGCGGCGGCGAGATCAGCCGGGGTCACGTCCTCGGCGCCGGGGAGGGCCGCCCAGCGCTCTCGTAGCCGCGGACCACCGTCGACGGCGTTCTCCACGAGGTCGTCGTGGCCGTCCGGACGGATCTCGTCGAGGTACGCCGCGAGCACGGGAGATGTAGCCTCACCCTGCTGCACGCAACTCCCCCTCCGCAGACGACCGGCACCGCGCTCGGCGCACGTCCGCGAGAAATCTACCTGTCCGCCTGTGCCCGAGCCGATCGCCGGTGCAGGGAGAGCACAAAGGTCGCCGCGACGACGATGCCGAGGAGGTTGATACCCAGCTGTCCTGCGGACAGAGCGGCGATGCGCCAGCTCCCCACCGTGGCCGCGACGACGGCGAAACCTGCTGCCGGAACGGTGGTCACGGAGATGAAGACCCCGACCAGGGCGGCCGATTTCGCCGACACGAGCGCGAGCATGCCGGCGGCGCCGGCGAGCAGAGCCACGACGAGAGAGAACGGACCCACCTGGTAGATGAAGTCGACCTGCTGCAGGTCGTCCATCGCCTCCGGTCGGATCCATCCGAGGGCCTCGGCCCCGAACGCCCCCAGCGCCGTGATGACCATCGCGGTCGGGAAACCCACGAGCAGCGCCAGCAACGATCGACGGATCAGTGATCGCTGACGACGCACCAGGCCGACCGACAGCGCTGCCAGCGGACCGAACTCGGGTCCCACCACCATCGCACCGACGATGGTGACCGGCGAGTCGGTCACGACGCCGATGGCCGCCAGCAGCAGCGCGATGGTCAGGAAGGCCACGAACGTCAGGGTGAGGGACGATTCCTCCCGCGTACGTCCGACCAGTTCGTCCCAGACGATCGAGTCGTCCGGGTCACCGGGCGCGTCCTGTTCCGCGGTGCGCGCCGCGTCCGACAGCACCGTCTCCACGGGTTGCATGGTGATGGCTCCGTCGTGGGTCAGGCGCAGCGAACGCAGACCGTCGAGAACCTGATTCGCGCACTCCCGCACGACGACGGCGTCCACGACGTCGCCCTCCGGGCGCACGGCGGCACCGCGCAGAACGACGACGTGAGCGACGCCGGGAGTCTCGTCGAGCACCCGCAGCACCTCGTCGGTCCGGTCCGCCGGACTGACCACCCTGAGGTTCTGCATGCACTCTCCGTCCGCGCGTCGTCGACGCGTGACCGGCGACGCCTCGACCCTAGGTCGTGGGGCCCTCCGACGCGGGCTTCTCGCCCGATGCGCCACCCGGCGTCTGACGAGGAACCGGCTTCGCGTCGATACCCGACTCCTTGCGCTGCGCCGGGGTGATCGGAGCCGGCGCGTCGGTCAGCGGATCGACGCCGCCGCCCGACTTCGGGAATGCGATGACCTCACGGATGGAGTCCACTCCGGCCAGCAGGGCCGTGATGCGGTCCCAGCCGAAAGCGATACCGCCGTGGGGCGGCGCACCGAAGGCGAAGGCGTCGAGGAGGAAGCCGAACTTCTCCTGCGCCTGCTCCGCGTCGATGCCCATGATCGCGAAGACGCGCTCCTGGATGTCCTTGCGGTGGATACGGATCGAGCCGCCGCCGATCTCGTTGCCGTTGCAGACGATGTCGTACGCGTAGGCCAGGGCGTTGCCGGGGTCGGTGTCGAAGGTGTCCATCGACTCGGGCTTCGGCGAGGTGAAGGCGTGGTGCACGGCGGTCCACGAGCCGGAACCCACGGCGACGTCGCCGCTGGCGGTGGCATCGGACGTCGGCTCGAACAGCGGCGCGTCGACGATCCAGACGAAGGCCCACTCCTTCTCGTCGATGAGGCCTTGCTTGCGGGCGATCTCACCGCGGGCGGCACCGAGCAGTGCGCGCTGCGCCTTGGCGGGGCCGGCCGCGAAGAAGACGCAGTCACCGGGTTTCGCGCCGACGTGGGCGGCGAGTCCGTCGCGCTCGGCGTCCGACAGGTTCTTGGCGACGGGACCACCGAGGGTGCAATCCTCCTGGACCAGGACGTACGCGAGGCCCTTGGCGCCGCGCTGCTTCGCCCAGTCCTGCCACGCGTCGAGCTGCCGACGCGGCTGCGACGCACCGCCGGGCATGACGACGGCGCCGACGTACGGCGCCTGGAAGACGCGGAACGGCGTCTCGGCGAAGTACTCGGTGCACTCCACGAGCTCGACGCCGAAGCGGAGATCGGGCTTGTCGGAACCGAAGCGGCGCATCGCGTCCGCGTAGGTCATGCGCGGGATGGGTGTGGTGATCTCGTGGCCGATCAGGTTCCACAGCGAGGTGAGGATCTCCTCGGCGAGGACGATGACGTCGTCCTGCGTGACGAAGCTCATCTCGACGTCGAGCTGGGTGAACTCCGGCTGCCGGTCGGCGCGGAAGTCCTCGTCCCGGTAGCAGCGGGCGATCTGGTAGTACCGCTCGATGCCGCCGACCATGAGCAACTGCTTGAACAGCTGCGGGCTCTGCGGGAGTGCGTAGAAGCTTCCCGGCTGGAGTCGCGCGGGAACCAGGAAGTCGCGGGCACCCTCGGGGGTCGAGCGTGTCAGCGTGGGCGTCTCCACCTCGACGAATTCGTGGTGGGCCAGGACGGACCGTGCCGCCGCGTTGACCTTCGAGCGCAGTCGGATCGCATGACCGGGTCCGGCGCGACGCAGGTCCAGGTAGCGGTACTTGAGCCGCGCTTCCTCGCCCGGAGTCTCGTCCAGCTGGAACGGCAGCGGCGCGCTCTCGCCCAACACCTCCAGCTCGGTCACGTTCACCTCGACGGCGCCCGTCTGGATCTCGTGGTTCTGGTTGCCCTCGGGGCGGAGCTCGACGATGCCGGTGATCTTGACGCAGAACTCCGACCGCAGGCGGTGCGACTGCTCGGCCGCCGGACCGTCGCGGAACACGGCCTGGACCACTCCGGAGGCGTCACGCAGGTCGATGAAGATGACTCCGCCGTGATCGCGCCGTCGAGCGACCCAACCGGTCAGGGTGACGTGTCGGTCCGCGTGCTCGGCTCGAAGCGAACCGGCGAGGTGCGTGCGCAGCACAGGAGTCCTTCCAGAAGTAGACGAATACAGCTGGTGATCCTACGGACCATTCGAGCCCACCCCGACGCCGGGAGAAACAGCGCTGTGTCGGTGGTGGCACGTGCGAAGCTGTGAGCCGCACACGCCGACGAAAGTGGTGACTCATGACGTTCGACCCCGACGCCAGGATCGACTCCTCCCGGGTTCGACGGTCCTCCGGTGGCCGCGGCAAGGGCATCGCCGTCGGCGGCGGTCTCGGCGGCATCGTCATCGTGGTGATCACCCTGCTGCTCGGCGGCGACCCGTCGTCGGTGATCGGGCAGCTCGGCGGCGGTGAGGCCACGTCGCAGGACTCGGGCAGCGGCGCCATCGAGAACTGCGACACCGGGGCCGACGCCAACGCGAATGTCGACTGCCGGGTCACGGCCACCGTGAACAGTCTCGATCAGGTGTGGGACGCCGAGCTGGCGGCGCAGACGGGCGTGCCGTACGAGCGCCCCGAGGTCGACATCTTCTCCGGTCAGGTCTCCACCGGGTGCGGCGCCGCGACGTCCGACGTCGGCCCGTTCTACTGCCCCGCAGACTCCACCGCGTACTTCGACACCGGATTCTTCCAGGTGCTCGTCGACCAGTTCGGTTCCAGCGGCGGCCCGCTCGCGCAGGAGTACGTCGTGGCCCACGAGTTCGGCCACCACATCCAGAACCAGCTGGGCGACATCGGCCGGGCGCAGGCCGACCCGAACGGACCCGAGTCCGGCGCCGTGCGCACCGAGCTCCAGGCCGACTGCTACGCCGGCGTGTGGGCGAACAAGGCCGACGACGTTCCCGCACCCGGCAGTTCCGAGCCGCTGCTCGATCCGCTCACCGACCAGGACGTGTCCGACGCGTTGTCGGCCGCGTCGTCCGTCGGCGACGACCGGATCCAGCAGGCCTCGACGGGCCGCGTGAACCCGGAGGGCTGGACCCACGGCTCGTCCGACCAGCGACAGGCGTGGTTCGACGCCGGCTACCGCACGGGAGCTGTCGCCGCCTGCAACACCTA
The DNA here is from genome assembly GCF_019836105.1 of Rhodococcus sp. BP-316. NCBI lineage: Bacteria > Bacillati > Actinomycetota > Actinomycetes > Mycobacteriales > Nocardiaceae > Rhodococcus > Rhodococcus sp. BP-316. The sequence goes on from NZ_JABUEE010000001.1 coordinate 307,311, forward strand.
CGACGCGTCGGATCTGAACGACCCGTCGTCCGTCCGCTGATGTCGTCCCGCACGGAGCTGCCGGTCTGTGAGACGTGTGGCGTGCAGTTCGACCGCGTCGATCCGGACCAGTGCCCGATCTGCACCGACGAGCGCCAGTACGTCGGACGCGGCGGCCAGCGGTGGACCACCGTCGCCGAGGTGTCGGCGTCGCACCGGACCGTGGTGCGCGAGGAGTACCCGGGCCTGTGGGGCATCGGCACCGAGCCGACCTTCGCGATCGGCCAACGCGCGCTGCTGGTCCCCGGCGACGGCGGAAACCTGCTGTGGGACAGCATCACCACGATCGACGACGCCGCGATCGCCCGTGTCACCGAACTGGGCGGCGTGTCGGCCGTCGCTCTGTCCCACCCGCACTACTACAGCGCGATGGTCGAGTGGAGCGAGGCCTTCGGCGACGTACCGATCTACGTGCACGAGTCCGACCGTGCGTGGCTGCCCCGCGCCGGCAACATCCGCACGTGGTCGGGCGACTCCCTGGAGATACTGCCGGGGCGGACGCTGATCAACACCCGGGTGCACTTCGCGGGCGGTTCGGTGCTGCACTGGCCGGGCACCGACGGTCGCGGCGCGCTGTGCACCGGGGACATCGTCCAGGTGGTGTCCGACCGCCGATGGGTCTCGTTCATGTACAGCTACCCCAACCTGATCCCCGAACATCCCGACACGATCCGCCGGACGGTCGCCCTCCTCGAGAACGTGGCCTTCGAGCGCATCGTCGGGGCGTGGTGGGACCGGGTCGTCGAGGAGGACGCTCACGGCGCGGTGGTCCGCTCGGCTCGGCGCTACCTCGAGCACATCGGCGTGACCCCCGGCTTCTGACCGGTCGACTCAGAACAGGGTCATCTCCGGTTCCGGAGCGGGCTCCGCGGGAGCTGCCCTGGCCACACGCCGCGCACCGGCCGGATCGAGCCCCGTCAGAGAGTGCTTCTCCCGCAACGGTTCCACCTTGTCGCGGAGCCACTGCTTGTATTCCGGGCTGACGTACGCCCCGCGTCCGTAGAGCACCCGATAGCGGCGCACGAGAGCCGGATGATGCTCGGCGAGCCAGCTCATGAACCACTCCTTGGTGCTGGACCGCAGATGCATCGGCAGCGCGGTCACACCGGTCGCGCCCGCCTCTTCCAGGGCCGCCATCAGGGCGCCGAGGTGTTTGGGACTGTCGGTCAGGAACGGGATGACGGGCGCGATGAGCACGTGGCACGACAGACCCGCGTCCGTGATGGCCCGGATCATGTCGAGGCGAGCGCGCGGTGACGGCGCCCCCGGCTCGAGGGACTTCTGCAGATCCTCGTCGTGAAAGGCGAGACTGACACTCACCTGCACGTTCACCTGCTGAGCGGCGAGGGTGAGCAGCGGCAGATCCCGTCGCAGCAGCGTGCCTTTGGTCAGAATCGAGAACGAGGTACCGGACTCGGTGAGCGCCCGGATGATGCCCGGCATGAGCTCGTAGCGACCCTCCGCGCGCTGGTACGGGTCGGTGTTGGTGCCCAGGGCGACCGGGTCACGTTTCCACGAGGCGCGGGCGAGTTCCTTGCGCAGCACCGAGACGATGTTGGTCTTGACCACGATCTGCGAGTCGAAGTCGCGGCCCGCATCGAGGTCGAGGTACTCGTGGGTCGGCCGGGCGAAGCAGTAGCGGCACGCGTGCGAGCACCCGCGCGCGGGGTTGATGGTCCAGCGGAACGGCAGCGCCGATTCCTCGGGCACCCGGTTGAGGGCGCTCTTGCAGAGCACCTCGTGGAAGGTGACGCCCTCGAACTCGGGCGTGCGGACGGTGCGGACCAGACCGGCACGCACCAGCCCGGTGCGCTCGAGGCCGGGAAGCGCCCCGTCGGGAGCGTCGAGTGTCTGACCGTCCCACCGCATGACCCCTCCTGTTCTCCGGCGACCCCGGCACACCGATGCCTCGAACACACGATCGATCGACGAATCGCAGACAGTCGAACATCCGTTCTATCGAGGTGTCAACTCTTCGGTAGTGTCGGTGGACATGGCCCTCCTCCCGTCTCCCCCGTCACCTGCGGACGGCGCCCGGTCCGACGATGTCGTCGCCTGGGTCGCCGAGCACCTCGGTGACCTCACCCTCGAAGAGCCCGAGGAGATCCGGGCGGGCGGTCTGCGCGGCGGACAGTCGGCAGCCGACGCCGCTCTCGCGAGCCTGGACATCACGGGCTACGCCCGGTCCCGCAGCACGGTGGAACCGACGTCGCGGCGCGGGGCGAGTCGCATGTCGCCGTACATCCGGCACGGCCTGCTCACGCTGAGCGAGGTGTGGGACGCGGTGGCGGACGCGCCGACCCGGGACCGGTCTCGTTACCGCGACGAGTTGCTGTGGCAGGAGTACGCCCGCCACCTGTACGCACGGGTGGGCTCGCACCTGGGGGCGTCACTCACGCGCGAGCAGCCCCGTCCGGCCGTCTCGGCGCACGACACCTGGTCCGACGATCCGTGGCCGGCCCGGATGCGCTGCATGGAGTCCGTCGTCGACGAGCTGCACGAGGACGGGTGGCTGGTGAACCAGACGCGCATGTGGCTGGCGTCGCAGTGGGCCGTGCGGGCCGGCGCGACATGGCGGGACGGCGAGGACGAGATGTTCACCCATCTCCTCGACGGCTCGAGGGCGGCCAACCGACTCGGCTGGCAGTGGACCGTCGGTACCGGCAGCGGCAAGGTCTACGGGTTCAGTCGCTGGCAGGTGGAGAAACGCGCACCCAGCCTGTGCCGATCGTGCGCGCTGTCGTCAGCGTGTCCCATTCAGGACTGGCCGACGGCCGCTCTCGGCCCGTCGGTCGACGGACCGAGCCTGGCCACCGGCGACACCCCGGCCGGCCCCGCGGACACCGTGGGTGAGGACGGCGACGAGGTGTGGCTGACGGCGGAGTCGCTCGGCAGCGCGGATCCGGCCCTCGCGGCCGACGACGCCCGCCCCGCGGTGTTCGTGTTCGACGAGCCGCTGCTCCGACGGTTGCAATTGTCCGGCAAGCGGCTGGTCTTCCTCGCCGAGACACTCGGCGAGCTCGCCGCCGTCCGGCCTCTGGAGGTACGGCGCGGACGGGTCACCGAGGAGCTCGCCGGACGGCGCCTCGCCGCGACCCACGCCCCGGTACCGGGGTGGGCACGCATCGCGGCCGCCCTCGATCCGGTGGAGGTGCACCCGTGGCCGTGGTTGGTGCGTCCGACCCGATCGTCGGTGCGGTCGTTCAGCGCGTGGCGCCGGGCGTCGGAGCGGGGAGGCCGGAGGCCGGCCGGGAAGTAGGCGGGGAGGGCGGAGGCCGGCCGGGAAGTAGGCGGGGAGGCCGGAGGCCGGCCGGAAAGTCGGCAGGAGGGCACCAGGTGGATCGGATACGGTCGAGCGCGTGACCGAACCCACGGACCCGTCCGCGTCGATCGAACCGACCGCTCCCACGCTCGAGCCGCTGCTGCGCATCGTGTTGCGCACCGCGGATCCGGTGCAGCTCGGCGACACTCCCATCGGCGCGGAGTCCGTGGCACCGGTCGTGGGTGGTGTGCTGAGTGGGCCCGGGGTCGAGGCCGTCGTCCGCGCCGTCGGTGCCGAGCACGCCCACGTCCGAGCGGACGGATCGACCACGTACTACACCGACCTGTTGGCCGACGTCGAGTCGGACGACCCGGGCGCCGTGATGCGGTTGACGCTGAACTCCGTCCGCTTCGGATCGGCCGAGGTCGTCGAGGCCCTCGATCGCGGGGAGGACGTCGAGTCCGCGCTCTACTACTTCCGCGGCACCCTCACGGTGTCCACGTCGATCCGGACGCTCGCCTACCTGAACAGGGCCGTGATCGTCACCTCCGGCTCGCGTCAGGGCACCCAGTCCGTGGTCGACGCGTTCCTGGTCACGTAGTCGATGACCACCACCGGTGCCGGGCGTCCCAGGCTCACCACCCGTAAGCGACCGGGAGCCACGGCGCGGGAGGAGATCCTCGACGCGGCGGCGGAGCTGTTCACGACGCGGGGTGTCACCAGCACGTCCACCCGCATGATCGCCGACGCGGTCGGGGTCCGGCAGGCGTCGCTGTACCACCACTTCGCCACCAAGGACGACATGCTCGCGGCGCTGCTGGTGGGGACCGTCGACGCACCCCTGGCCTGTGCGCAGGCGCTGCGCGACGCCGCGGCCGACGCTCCGAGGGCGCTGTATGCCCTGGTGTGGTTCGACGCGGACCAGCTCATGACCTCGCGATGGAACCTCGGCGCCCTGTACCTCGTCCCCGAATTGCGCAGCGCACGGTTCGAACAGTTCCGCACTCGTCGCTCCGACCTCATGGCGCTCTACGCCTCGCTGTCGCGGGACGCTCTCGTCGACATCGGCACGCTGGTGGTCTCCGAGGAACTCACACACCTCCCGTTCCGCATCGTCGAATCGGTGATCAGCGCCCGGTCCGATGCGGAATCGACGCGGCACTCCCTCGCGACACCCGACACGATCGCCGACGCCGCGGTGCGCGTGCTGGGGTGGACGGGCTCGACGGCGTCGCTCCGTGACACGGCCACGACACTGCTCGACGCCGCTCGGCCGATCAGTCGGTGAGAGCCGCGACCTCGGCGTCGGTGAGCACGGTCGCCGGGGCTCGCCCGGACGTGCGGACCACGTCGATCGCCCGATAGAGCGGGCGCTCCGACAGCCCGGCCTCGCGGGCCTCGGCGCGAAGCTGGGTCACCAGTACCGACGACAGCGCCAGAGCCGACGCGAGCGGGGACGAGGCCAGTCCGTCCGCCACCGCGCGCAGCGCGATCGGCTGCAGTTCGCGACCGCCGTCGGTCGTGTACATCGCCACGCCGACCGTGACGTCGCCGGACGAGTCGCCGACACGGATCAGCACCTGGCTGACGCGCGCGACCCGCACGAGGACCTCGACCTTCGTCGCGTCCGACAGGTTGACCCGTCGCACGCGGAACGACCCGCGCCGGCTCACCACACCGTGATCGATCCACACGCGTCTGCGGCCGCCCGACACGACGGCGAACCCTGCCGTGGCGACGAGCGCAGCTCCCAGAGCGACACCGACGTACGGCGAGATCAACAGTCCGGCGACGACACCGAGCACGGCACCGACCACGGCGAACACCGCACCGGCGACGCGGAGCCGCGGAACGATGAGCTCCGGCGGCACCAGATCGAGCGCCACCAGCCCTCTGTCGGCCATGGTCAGCTCACTGGCGACAGCGTGGCACGCACGCGAGCGGTGGCCTCGGACAGCGGGATCGACGACTGCTCGCCGGTCGCCAGGTCCTTGAGGCCGATCTCTCCGGCCTCGAGATCGCGATCACCGAGCACCAGCGCGAGGCGGGCACCGGAACGGTCGGCACCCTTCATGGCGCCCTTCATTCCGCGGTCGCCGTAGGAGAGGTCCACGCGGACGCCGGCGGCCCGAAGTTCCCGGGCGATCACCGCGAGACGCAGCTTGGCCTCCGGACCCATGGGCACGCCGTACACCTCGCACCGGGCCGTCGACGCGGGCGCGACGCCCTCGGCCGCGAGAGCGAGCACCGTGCGGTCCACGCCGAGACCGAAACCGATGCCCGACAGGGGCTGCCCGCCGAGCTGCGCCATGAGGCCGTCGTACCGTCCACCGCCGCCGATGCCGGACTGCGCACCGAGACCGTCGTGGACGAACTCGAAGGTGGTCTTCGTGTAGTAGTCGAGACCGCGCACCATGCGCGGATTGACCACGTACGGCACGCCCATCGCGTCGAGATGGGCACGCACGGTGTCGAAGTGGACGCGAGCCGACTCCGACAGGTGGTCCATCATCAACGGTGCGTCGGCCGTCATCTCACGGACGTGCGGTCGCTTGTCGTCCAGGACGCGGAGCGGATTGATCTCGGCGCGGCGACGCGTGTCCTCGTCCAGCTCGAGACCGAACAGGAAGTCCTGCAACAGCTCCCGGTACTGCGGGCGGCAGGTCTCGTCGCCGAGCGAGGTGAGCTCGAGCCGGAAACCGGTGAGACCGACGCTCCGGAAGCCACTGTCGGCCACGGCGATGACCTCGGCGTCGAGCGCAGGATCGTCGACCCCGATGGCCTCGACGCCGACCTGCTGCAGCTGCCGGTACCGACCGGCCTGCGGGCGCTCGTAGCGGAAGAACGGGCCGGAGTAACTGACCTTCACCGGGAGCGCTCCGCGGTCGAGACTGTGCTCGATGACCGCGCGCATCACGCCGGCGGTGCCCTCGGGTCGCAGCGTGACACTGCGGTCACCCTTGTCGGCGAAGGTGTACATCTCCTTGCTCACCACGTCGGTGGACTCACCCACGCCGCGTGCGAACAGCGCCGTGTCCTCGAAGATGGGGAGCTCGATGTGGCCATAGCCCGCGGCCCGGGCAGCGGCGGTGAGACCGTCGCGCACTGCCACGAAGGTCGCGGAGTCGGGTGGCAGGTAGTCCGGGACGCCCTTGGGGGCGGCGAACGGCTGGATGCGCTGTGTGTCGCCGGTCATCGCACACCACCGAGTCCCACGAGGAACGGGTTGCTGCCGCGTTCCGCGCCGATGGTGGTGGACTCGCCGTGTCCGGGCAACACGGCGGTCTCGTCGTCGAGGCACAGCAGGTGCTCGGCGATCGAGGCGAGCAACTGCTCGTGATCGCCGCCGGGCAGATCGGAGCGGCCGATCGATCCCGCGAAGAGCGTGTCCCCCGAGAAGATCACCTGCTGCTCGCCCCCGTCGAGACGGAAGACGACGGAGCCACGGGTGTGACCGGGCGTGTGCGCGACGGTGACACCGAGTCCGGCCACGTCGAGAACGTCGCCGTGAGAAAGTTCCACCACCGTCGCGGGCTCCTCGAAGGTGGAGTGCGCGATCAGCGGTGCCAGGACCGGGCCGATACCGGACGCCGGATCGGTGAGCATGTGGCGGTCGTCGGGATGCACGTACAGGGGAATGTCGAAGCGCGCGCACACCGGCGTCGCGTCCCACATGTGATCGAGGTGGCCGTGCGTGAGGAGCACTGCGATGGGCGTCAGTCCCGCGTCGTCGAGGAACGAGTAGAGCGGCGCCGCGGCGTCCTGGCCGGGATCGACGACGATGCAGTCCGTCCCCTCGTCCCGACTGACGACGTAGCAGTTCGTCTGGAACATGCCGGCGGGGAATCCGGTGACACGCACAGTGAAGGACTCCTCATGCTTTGCGGTGCAGCGATCCGCGATCGGACGAATGCCACCAGCGTAGGCGGTGCGGCCGGGCGCCCCGGAACGTGGGGCAGGCACCTCGGCCGTCCACCGGGTCAGGTGCCTCTCAGGGAAGCCTGGCACACTTCTGCTGCTCACCCGCTCCAGCGAGAAGAGGAACGCCAACCGTGCCGACGAACGAACAACGACGTGACGCTGCCAAGCGCAAGCTCGAACGCCAGCTCGAGAACCGTGCCGCTCGGGCGCGACGACGCAAGCAGGCGACCATCGCCGCCGCCGTCATCGGACTGGTCGTCGTCATCGGCGGCGTCGCTGTCGCCATCGGTGTGACACGCGGCGACGACGACACCGCCGTCGAGGCCTCCGACTCCCCCACCAGCGAGAACGCGACCCCGGAGGGCATGCTGCCCGCCGGCCGCTCGGAACCGCTGCCCGAGACCGTGAGCTGCTCCTACCCTGCGGGCGGCACTGCCGCGAAGCCTGCGAACGCTCCGCAGACCGAGAACGTGCCCACCACGGACGACAACGTCAGCGTCAGCATGGACACCTCGCAGGGCCCGATCGGCCTGTCTCTCGACGCCACGAAGGCGCCCTGCACCGTGAACAGCTTCGCCTCGCTGGCCGGGCAGAACTATTACGACGCCACTCCCTGCCACCGTCTGACCACGGCCGACAGCCTGAAGGTCCTGCAGTGCGGTGACCCGACCGGCGCCGGAACGGGCGGCCCGGGCTACCAGTACGCCAACGAGTTCCCCACGGACCAGTACGCCGACGATCCGGCCGCGTTGCAGTCGCCCGTCCTGTACCCCCGCGGAACCATCGCGATGGCGAACGCCGGCGCCGACACCAACGGCAGCCAGTTCTTCCTCGTGTTCGGCGATTCGCAGCTGCCCCCGAACTACACGGTGTTCGGCACGATCGACGAGACCGGCCTCGCGACGCTCGACAAGATCGCCGCAGCGGGCGTCGAGGGTGGCGCGCAGGACGGTGCGCCGGCTCTCGCGACCACCCTGAACACGGTGCGGCTCGACCTGGCCTGACGGCTCACCCCGCACCCTCCCGCGAGTACGCCGACAGTGTCGTGATTCCGGACGGGATCACGACACGTCGGACGTACTCGCCGGGGGTGTGTCGAGCTCTAGGCCGCCGAGGTCAGGCGATACACGTCGTACACGCCCTCGACGTTGCGCACCACGTTGAGCACGTGGCCCAGATGCTTGGGATCACCCATCTCGAAGGTGAACTTCGAGATGGCGACCCGATCGCCCGAGGTGGTCACCGACGCCGACAGGATGTTGACCTTCTCGTCGGCCAGCGCCTTCGTGACGTCGGAGAGCAGACGGTGGCGATCGAGTGCCTCGATCTGGATCGCGACGAGGAACACCGACGACGGCGACGGTGCCCACTCGACCTCGATCAGCCGCTCCGACTGCGTCTGCAGCGACCCGGCGTTGGTGCAATCGGTGCGGTGCACGCTCACCGAGCCACCGCGGGTGACGAAGCCCATGATGTCGTCTCCCGGCACCGGGGTGCAGCACTTCGCCAGCTTGGCGACGACGCCGTCCGCACCCGACACCATGACCCCTGCGTCGCCGACGCGGCGCGGACGGGTGGGAATAGTGGACGGGGTGGACCGCTCGGCCAGTTCCTCCTCGACATCGCCGACACCGCCGAGGTGAGCGACGAGACGCTGCACGACGTGCTGCGCCGAGACGTGGTTCTCCCCCACCGCGGTGTAGAGAGCCGAGACGTCGACATACCGCAGCTCGTGCGCGATGGCCGACATGGACTCGCCGTTCATCAAGCGCTGCAACGGAAGTCCCCCGCGCCGCACCTCCTTGGCGATGGCGTCCTTGCCGGCCTCGAGCGCTTCCTCGCGGCGTTCCTTGGCGAACCACTGGCGGATCTTGGTCTTCGCACGCGGCGACGCGACGAAGGTGGCCCAGTCGCGGCTCGGTCCGGCCGTCGGGGCCTTCGAGGTGAAGACCTCGACCACCTCGCCGTTGTCGAGCTGACGCTCCAGTGCGACGAGGCGCCCGTTGACGCGGGCACCGATGCACCGATGCCCCACCTCGGTGTGCACGGCGTAGGCGAAGTCCACGGGACACGATCCGGCGGGCAGGGTCACCACGTCGCCCTTGGGGGTGAAGACGAAGATCTCCTTGACCGCGAGGTCGTACCGCAGCGACTCGAGGAACTCCCCCGGGTCCGCGGCCTCCCGCTGCCAGTCGAGCAGCTGGCGCATCCACGCCATGTCGTCGAGCTCCGTGGCGTCACCGGAGTGACGGCCCTTCGTCTCCTTGTATCGCCAGTGCGCGGCGATGCCGAACTCGGCGGTGCGATGCATGTCGCGGGTGCGGATCTGCACCTCGAGAGGCTTGCCCTCGGGACCGACGACCGTGGTGTGCAGCGACTGGTAGACCCCGTAGCGCGGCTGCGCGATGTAGTCCTTGAACCGTCCGGCCATCGGCTGCCACAGCGAGTGGACCACGCCGACGGCGGCGTAGCAGTCCCGGATCTCGTCGCACAGGATGCGCACGCCGACCAGATCGTGGATGTCGTCGAAGTCGCGGCCCTTGACGATCATCTTCTGGTAGATCGACCAGTAGTGCTTGGGCCGACCCTCGACCACGGCACTGATGCGGGAGGCCGACAGGGTCGCGTTGATCTCGGCGCGCACCTTGGCGAGATAGGTGTCGCGTGACGGGGCCCGGTCGGCGACGAGGCGCACGATCTCGTCGTACTTCTTGGGGTGCAGGATCGCGAACGCGAGGTCCTCGAGCTCCCACTTGACCGTCGCCATGCCGAGGCGGTGCGCGAGCGGTGCGATGACCTCGAGGGTCTCCTTCGCCTTGCGCGCCTGCTTCTCCGGCGGCAGGAAGCGCATCGTGCGCATGTTGTGCAGCCGGTCGGCCACCTTGATGACCAGCACCCGCGGATCCCGCGCCATCGCGATGATCATCTTGCGGATGGTCTCGCCCTCGGCGGCGGTGCCGAGCGCGACCTTGTCGAGCTTCGTCACGCCGTCGACGAGATGGGCGACCTCGTCGCCGAACTCGGTGCGCAGCTGGTCCAGCGAGTAGCCGGTGTCCTCGACGGTGTCGTGCAGCAGCGCCGCGACGAGCGTCGTGGTGTCCATTCCCAGCTCGGCCAGGATGTTGGCGACCGCGAGCGGGTGCGTGATGTACGGGTCACCCGACTTGCGCATCTGCGAGGCGTGCCGCTCGTCGGCCACGTCGTACGCGCGTTGCAGCAGACCGAGATCCGCCTTCGGGTACATCGACCGGTGGGTGCCGGCCAACGGCTCGAGCACCGGCTTGACCGCGGTGTTGCGCTGCGCGGTGATGCGGCGGGCCAGCCGCGCACGAACGCGCCGGGACGCGGACGACGGCGCAGTGGGGGTGGCGGAGGAGGGTGCCGGATCGGGCACTGGCTCCGTGGCGGGTGCGACCGGCTCCGGTGTCAGGGCATCGGTGCGCGCTGTCGGATCGGCAGGCTCCGCCCCGAAGGGCACGGGCTCCGTCGCGGCCTCGTCAGCCGCAGCGTCGGCAGGCAGGACGGCGTCGGACGGCAGCGACTCCCCCGCGGCAGGCGGCACTGCTGCGGACTCCTCGGCGGTACGACCGATGTATCGCGTCATGATCGACACCTCCTCAGCTGCTCGAGAGACCCGACTCTATCCGCCGTCACCGGAGCGCACAGCGCACGCCCTCACATCTTCTCGAGGTCGGATGCTCAGACGACGCCCAGTGTCGTGAGCGGTCCATGCTTCCAACGCTCGCGGCCGCCCAGAACTTCCACCTCGAGAACGACGGCGGCACCCACCACGATCGCTCCGCACCGCGTCAACAGTTCGGCGGCGGCCTCGAGTGTGCCGCCGGTCGCGAGCACGTCGTCGACGACGAGTACGCGGCGCCCCTCGAGCGCGATGCCCTCGGCGGAGATCTCGAGCTCCGCCGTGCCGTACTCGAGTTCGTACGACTGCCGGTGCACCGGCGGGGGCAACTTCCCCGCCTTGCGGACGGCGATCACGCCGGTGTTCAACGCCAGCGCGACGCCGGCACCGAGAAGGAAGCCGCGCGCGTCGATACCGGCCACGACGTCGGCGTCACGGCCCGCCTCGGCGAGCGAGTCCACCACGGTGCGCAGCCCCTCCGCGTCGGCGAACACGGGCGTGAGGTCGGCGAAGCGCACTCCCGGCGTGGGGAAGTCGTCGGCCCAGCGCGTCAACCGGGCGACGACGTCCGATCCACCGGGTGCGCTCGTGGTGGGGCTGCTCGATCCGGGTGTACTCATCCGACGAGTATCCACTTGTCCATGTTCCAGCCCGCACCCGCGACCGTCGGGTTCGACTCCACACCACGCATTCCGGACGCCACCGCGGTGACGCGCGGCGCGTTGTAGAGCGGGAGGGTGGGCATGTCGGTCCACAGGATGTTCTCCGCCTCGACCGCCGCGGAGAGCACGGTGGCGTCGGACTGGTCGACGGCCAGGCGATCGATCAGCTCGTCGAGACGCCCGTTGGCGTAGCCGCCGACGTTGACGCCCTGTCCGCCGCGCAGGGCGAAGCGACCGGGATCCGCGGAGGACGTGCCCGACGCTCCCGCCTGTCCGGCGGTGGAGGCCAGGACGGCGTCCACTTCCCCGGCGCGCAGAGCGAGCGGCGAGAAGGTCGGCGACGACGCGTCCACGATCTCGATGCCGAGAGGTGCGCATGACGATGCGATGGCGGCGACGACGGCCGCGCGGCGCTCGTCGGGCCCCAGGTAGCCCACGCGGACGACGGGGTCGGTCAGACCCGCTTCGGCGAGACCCGCGGTCACCCCGGCGACGTCCGCGGTGCGGTATCGCTCCGCCGCGGTGGCCGCCACCGAGCGGTAGGGCAGCGTCGCGGGAAGGGTGGTCCGGCTGTCGACGATGCCGGACCCGCGGCCGGTCTCCGCCTCGTATCCGGGGTGGCCGTGCTGCGCGTACAGCTCGCCGCGGGGAACGCATGCAGCGAAGGCGCGGCGTGCGGCCGGGTCGACGAAGACACCGGACGTGGCCATGGTCAACTGCTCGACGCCGAAGGACGGCTGAGCCGTCGACGTGAAGCCGTCGGGAGTCGCCGTGCCGCCGTCGGCGTCGACGACCTCGATGTCGCCCGATGCCGCCTTGGCCGCGATGTCGGCGCCCTTGGGCCACACGACGACGCGATCAGTGGCGGCGGGAACACCCCACCACTGTTCGTTGGGAACGAGCGCGAGACCGTTCTCGACCGAGTACGACTCGATGCGGAAGGGCCCGGACGACACGAAGACCGCCGGGTCGACGGTTCCGACGTCCTCCCCCTCCGCCGGGGTGAGGTTCCATCCGGTGTTCCAGACGTCCGCGACGCGCCGCAGTGCGTCCTGGTCACCGCCGGCGAGGGTGCTCACCACGTCCGGCACGCCGGCGATGCGGGCCGCGACGTGTGCGGGCATCATCGTCCCGGCGCCGAAGAGGGACTGCCACTCGACGTACCCGCGTCCCGAGCGGAACGTCACGGTCGCGACCTTGTCCGCGGGAGCGCAGTCGATGCGTTCGATGTCGGTGTAACCGGCGGTGGACGCGGCGTCGAAGAGCGGCGCTCCGTCCGCGGCTGTCCGGCCGCTGCGTGCGGCCCACGCCAGCACGAGGTCGTCGCACGTCATCGGCACACCGTCGGACCACACGGCGGGCGCGGCGAGCGTGTAGGTGACCACCTGCTGCTCGCCGGGTACCTCCACGGCCGTCCCGATGTCGGTGTCGCTCACGGCACCGCCGCTCGGGGCGGTGAGCGCGAATCCGGGCAGCACTCGCGAGAAGGCCTGCGGCGCAGCCGAGACCGATCCGGCGACGGTTCCGCCGTTGTAGGTGGTGACGGTGTTGTCGACGGCGTAGCCGATGGACGGGATGCGGGTGTCCTCGTCGCCGCACGCCACGAGTGTCGTGGCCGTGATCGCGGCGAGCGCCGCGACGGCGACGCCTGTCCTGACCCCTGACGACGCACGCATGTCAGCTCCTCCGCTTGCCGCGCTTACCCGTCGGGCGCGCGCCTGCGCGAGGCGCCGCGGCCGCAGTGCGTGCGGTCTCGGCCGGAGCATCCGTTGCCGTGGCGGTCGCCGTGGAACTGGCGCCGGCCGGAACCGCGCTCTCGGCGCGCGGACGCGTGGTGCCCTCGCGCTTCGCGAGCACCTTCTTCGTGTGCGCCGCGACCGGGCCCCATCGTTCCTTCAGCGTGACCACCAGCGGGGTCGCGAAGAAGATCGACGAGTAGGCGCCGATGACGATGCCGACGAGCTGGACCAGTGCGAGATCCTTCAACGTCCCCACACCCAGCAACCAGACCGCGATGACGATGAGGGCGATGACAGGGAGCACGCTGATGACGGTGGTGTTGATCGAGCGCATCAGCGTCTGGTTCACCGCGAGGTTGGCCTGCTCGGCATAGGTGCGCCTGTTGAGGTGCAGGATGCCGCGGGTGTTCTCCTCGACCTTGTCGAACACCACCACGGAGTCGTACAGCGAGAAGCCCAGAATGGTCAGCAGTCCGATGACGGTCGCCGGAGTGACCTCGAACCCGACCAGCGAGTAGACACCCGCCGTGACGAGGATGTCGAAGAACAGGGCCGCGATACCGGCGAGCGCCATGTCCCGCTCGTACCGGACGGCGATGTAGATGCTGACGATCACCAGGAACACCACGAGGGCGATCAGCGCCTTGTCGGTGATCTGGGAACCCCAGGTCTCACTGACGTCGGTGAAGGAGACCGCATCGCGCGTGGTCTCACCCTCCGCGTTGGCGGGCTGGAACGCGTCGAACAGGGCCGTCTGCAGCGCGGACGCCTGCCCCTGGTCCAGCGACTCGGAGCGGATCTGCACGGTGGCGCCGGATCCGGTGCCCACGGTCTGGACGGCGACGGCGTCCTGACCGAGGGTGTCGGTGTAGATCTCCTCGACCTGCGCGGTGTCGACGCCCTGCGGAGCCGGGAACTGCACGCGCGTGCCGCCCTCGAAATCGATACCGAGCGTGAAGCCGCGGACCGCGATCGACAGCAACGACACCAGCACGAAGGCCGCGGTGACGCCGTACCACAGGCGACGGCGTCCGATGATGTCGAACGCGCCGGTGCCCGTGTAGAGCCGCGACAGGAGTCCGCGACCGGCCTCGGGTGCGTCGGGAACGGTGTCCTCGGTGGTGGTGGTCGTCTCGGCCACGGGTCAGGCCTCCTTGCTCGGGCCGGCTGCCGCGGTAGCAGCATCGCGGGTGGTCTTGGCGGCGGCAGCGCGTTTGCGCGCGCGGGCGATCTCCTGGACCGCACCGAGACCGTTGATCGACGGCTTGGACCAGAACTCGGACCGCGAGGCGAGATTGACCAGTGGCCACGTCACGAGGATCACGATGACGATGTCCAGCAGGGTCGACAGGCCGAGCGTGAACGCGAAGCCGCGCACCTGACCGACGGCGAGCACGTACAGCACCGCCGCCGCGATGAAGCTCACCGCGTTGCCGGACAGGATGGTGCGCCGCGCACGGGCCCAACCACGCGGAACCGCCGAGCGGAAGCTGCGGCCCTCGCGTATCTCGTCCTTGATGCGCTCGAAGAACACCACGAACGAGTCGGCGGTCATACCGATACCGATGATCAGACCGGCGATGCCGGCGAGATCGAGCGTGAACGAGATCCATCGACCGAGCAGGACGAGGATCCCGTAGATGGCGACCAGCGACAGCACCAGCGACAGCGCCGTGAGGATGCCGAGCATGCGGTAGTAGAGGAGGCAGTAGATGAGGACGAACACGAGGCCGATGGCGCCGGCGATCAGGCCTGCCTCGAGCGACGCGAGTCCCAGCGTCGCCGACACTGTCTCCGCCTCGGAGGCGGCGAACGACAACGGCAGCGATCCGTACTTCAGCGTGTTGGCGAGCTCGCGGGCACTGTCAGCGGTGAAATTGCCGGTGATCTGCGTGGCGCTGCCCGCGGGGGTCGCGCCCTGGATGACCGGTGCGCTGACGACCTTGGAGTCGAGGGTGAATGCGGCCTGCTTGCCGATGTTCGCCGACGTGAACTGAGCCCAGGTGTTGCCACCCTCGGTGGTGAAGCTGAGGGAGACGACGTTGCGGGACTGCTGGGTGTCGAACTGCGAGCTGGCGTCGGCGATCTGCTGTCCGTCGATGATCGACGGCTCGAGGATGTAGACCGCGGTGCCGTCCGTGGAGCAGGCGACGAGCGGCAGGGCCGGATCGTCGTTGCCCTGCAGGGGGTCGGGCGCGGAGCAGTCGATCGTGGCCATGGCCTGCTGCTGCACTGTCGGGTCGGTGCTCTGCCGCTGCGCCTTCGCCTCGGCGATCGCGTCGGCGGTCTCGTCCGCCGACGACGCGGGCGGGGCGGCACCGGGCTCGGAGGCGGAGGTGTCGGACGGCGCGGGCGTCTCGGACGGCGCGGGTGTCTCGGACGGCGCGGGTGTCTCGGACGGGGCGGGGGTGTCCGTGGGGTCCTGCGCCGGGAAGGGGCGGTTCTGCGGCGCCGGTGTCGCCGGAGCCGTGGTGGCCGCAGGGTCGGCAGCCGCGGGGTCGGCAGCGGGGTCGGTCGCCGCGGGAGCGGGAGTGCCCGCCGGAGTGGGGGCCTGGGACGTCAGCACGGGGCGGATGTACAGCCGGGCCGTCTGACCGAGTGTGCGGGCCTGCGAGCTGTCGTCGCCGGGAACCGTGATGACCAGGTTCTGACCGTCGACGACCACCTCGGAGCCGGAGACACCGAGACCGTTGACGCGGGTCTCGATGATCTGCTGCGCTTGACGCAGGCTCTCCTGGCTCGGGGCGCTGCCGTCGGGCGTCCGCGCGGTGAGCGTGACGCGTGTTCCACCCTGCAGGTCGATGCCCAGCTTGGGAGTCGGGGACTTGTCACCGGTGAAAAAGACCAGGACGTACACGAGGGCGATGAAGACGCCGAACACGGCGAGATACCGCACCGGATACGAGGATCCGCTGGATGGGGCCACGGTGAGTGCTTCTCCTGAGTGAGACGGACCGGCTGGAGGAGACGGACCTGCTGCTGGTCGGACGGGGGTGGAGCGCGGCGGCGGCGGGCGTCACGGACGGCCGGAGCCTGACCGACCGTACCCTCTCCACAACGACGCACCGCCCCCGAGGACGACCTCGGGGGCGGTGTATCCGCTTTGTCTCACTCCTTGGTGAGTCGTGCCTGCGATCGGCCGTCGTCCGCTCCGCCGAGGCCGTTCTCCAGGCTGTCGACGCGCGATCCGGCGTCGCTGTGGTCCTCGAAGTCGCTGGTCGGAGCGGCGTTCTCCGCAGCCGACTCGTCCAGCTCGTCCTCGTCGGGCAGCACGTCGCGCACGACGGCACGCGACCAGGTGGTGATGATGCCGGGAGCGATCTCCAGGTCGACGGTGGTCTCGGTGAGTCCGTCGACGAGGCCGTGCAGCCCGGACGTGGTCAGGACGCGATCACCGATGGACAGCGCTTCCTGCAGCTCGACCGTCTTGGCCACCTCACGCTTCTGGCGGCGGATGCCGAGAAACATGGGCACGAGCAGGGCGAGAACGAGAAGCGGAAACAGCAGTTCCATCAGAAACGTCAATCCTTAGATCTTGGGACTCGGAACCTTCAGTGTGCCACGTTCGGTCGGGCGATCGGGCGTGTCGACCGCCCGAAACGCCGGGATCGTCCGGATCCACCGGCTCAGGTCTCGTCGAAGAGCGTGCGTTGCGGCTCGTTCGTCCGCACCGAGATGCCGCCGACCGCGAGATCCGGCGGGGGTGTGAGACCCATCCGCTCCCACGCGGCGGCCGTGGCCACCCGACCGCGCGGCGTCCGCGCGATCATGCCCGCGCGGACGAGGTAGGGCTCGCACACCTCTTCCACGGTGGCCGGTTCCTCCCCGACCGCGACCGCGAGCGTCGAGACCCCCACGGGCCCGCCGCCGAAGCTGCGGACGAGTGCGCCGAGCACGGCCCGGTCGAGGCGATCGAGGCCGAGCTCGTCCACGTCGTAGACCTCGAGCGCCGCCCGGGCGACCTCGAGTGTCACGCGGCCGTCGGCACGCACCTCGGCGTAGTCCCGCACCCGGCGCAGCAGGCGGTTGGCGATGCGGGGTGTGCCGCGCGATCGTCCCGCGATCTCCGCGGCGGCATCCGCCTCGATGCGCACTCCGAGGATTCCCGCCGACCGCGTCAGGATGCGCTGCAGTTCGCGGGGGTCGTAGAAGTCCATGTGCGCGGTGAAGCCGAAGCGGTCGCGCAGCGGGCCGGTGAGGGCGCCGGACCGGGTGGTGGCACCGACGAGCGTGAACGGTGCGACGTCGAGCGGGATCGAGGTGGCGCCCGGCCCCTTACCGACGACCACGTCGACGCGAAAGTCCTCCATCGCCAGGTACAGCATCTCCTCGGCCGGCCGCGCGATGCGGTGGATCTCGTCGATGAAGAGCACGTCACCCTCGACGAGGTTGCTCAGCATCGCCGCGAGGTCTCCCGCTCGTTCGAGGGCCGGCCCGGACGTCAGGCGCAACGCCGAGTTCAGCTCCCCCGCGATGATCATCGCCATGCTGGTCTTGCCGAGTCCGGGCGGACCGGACAGCAGGATGTGGTCCGGTGTTCCGCCGCGTTGCGTCGCGCCCTGCAGGACGAGCTGCAGTTGCTCCCGCACGCGGGGCTGACCGATGAAGTCGTCGAGCGACTTCGGCCGCAGACTCGCATCGAGATCGCCGTCGTCCGGCACCATCTCGGCGGTGACCAGTGAGTCATCGGTGCCGTCCGGGTCCGTCACCGCGACCTGCCCAGGCTCACCAGGGCCGAGCGCAGAGCCTGCGCCGTTCCGACGGCGGGGTCGTCTGCCAGCACGGCATCGACGGCGGGCTCGGCCTGCTTGGCCGGGAACCCGAGGCCGAGCAGCGCCTCGACCACCTGATCACGCACCGGGCCCGACGAGTGGCCGGGTGCGGCGACACCGGCCGGACCGGACACCACCGCGTCCACCTTGTCGCGCAGTTCGACCACGAGACGCTCGGCGCCGCGCTTGCCGATACCCGGTACCCGCATCAGGGCCGTGACGTTGCCGTCGGTCAGCGCGGTGCGCAGCGCGTCGGGTTCGAGGACGGCGAGCACGGCCATGGCGAGCCGGGGACCGACGCCGGACACCGTCTGGAGCAGACCGAAGAGATCGCGCGACGTAGCGTCCGCGAAGCCGTACAGCGTCATGGAGTCCTCGCGCACGATCATCGAGATGACCAGGCGCGCCTCGGTTCCGCGAGAGAGCCCGGCCAACGTCGCCGGCGTCGCGTTGACGCGGTAGCCGATGCCTGCCGCTTCCACCACCGCGTGGTCGAGGGCGATCTCGAGCACCTCGCCCCGTACCGAGCTGATCATCGCGGCTGCGCTCCCGTCCTCGCGGCGGCCCGCACGGCCGCGCGCTGCTGCTTCAGTTTCTTCTCGTACGCGGCCTTCGCCGCGGCTGCCTGCGCCTCGGCGGCGGCCATCCGCGCCATCATGGGTGCCCGCCAGCAGTGACAGATCGCCAGGGCGAGAGCATCGGCGGCGTCGGCGGGGCGGGGGGCCTGCTGCATGCCGAGAATGCGGGTCACCATGGCCGTCACCTGAGCCTTGTCCGCGGTGCCGTTCCCGGTGACCGCGGCCTTGACCTCGGACGGGGTGTGGAAGGCGACCGGGATACCGCGCCGGGCGGCCGCGAGGGCGATCACTCCCCCGGCCTGCGCGGTGCCCATCGCGGTGCGCACGTTGTTCTGGGAGAACACCCGCTCGACGGCGACCACCGTGGGCCGGTGGGTGTCCAGCCAGTACTCGGCGGACTCGGCGATCAGGAGAAGTCGCTGCGCCAACTCCATGTCGGCCGGCGTCCGCACCACGTCGACGTCGAGCGCCGTGACCGCTCTGCCTGCGCCGGACTCGACCAGGCTCAGTCCACACCGGGTCAGCCCGGGGTCGACTCCCATGACACGCAACGCCCACTCCCTCACCGGATTCGGCCGCTCCGGACCTTCGAACACGTAGAACTGTTGTTCGATACCTTAGCGGCGAGTCGGTGACGAGTGTGGGCGGCGCGCTGGAGTCAGTCCTCGTCGAGCTGCGCGAGCACCTCGTCGGCCAGATCGACGTTGGACCACACGTTCTGCACGTCGTCGCTGTCCTCGAGCGCGTCGATCAGCTTGAACACCTTGCGCGCTCCGTCGACGTCGACGGGCACACTGACGGACGGCTGGAAGCTGGCCTCGGCGGAGTCGTAGTCGATGCCTGCCTCCTGCAGCGCGGTGCGCACGGCGACGAGGTCGGTCGGCTCCGAGACCACCTCGAAGGTGTCCCCGTTGTCGTTGACCTCCTCGGCGCCGGCGTCCAGCACGGCCATGAGGACGTCGTCCTCGGACTGGCCGTTCTTCTCCAGCGTGACGACGCCCTTGCGGGAGAACAGGTAGGACACGGAACCCGGGTCGGCCATGTTGCCGCCGTTGCGAGTCATCGCGACACGGACCTCGCCGGCCGCGCGGTTGCGGTTGTCGGTGAGGCACTCGATGAGGACGGCGACACCGTTGGGCCCGTAGCCCTCGTACATGATGGTCTGCCAGTCGGCGCCGCCCGCTTCCTCACCGGCGCCGCGCTTGCGCGCACGCTCGATGTTGTCGTTGGGGACCGAGGTCTTCTTCGCCTTCTGGATGGCGTCGTACAACGTGGGGTTACCGACGGGGTCACCACCACCCGTGCGCGCGGCGACCTCGATGTTCTTCACCAACTTGGCGAAGGACTTCGATCGGCGGGCGTCGACGACAGCCTTCTTGTGCTTCGTGGTCGCCCATTTGGAGTGGCCGCTCATCGGCAATAGCCCCTTTCGTACCGGCAGAGAACGTGCCCAGCTTACGCGGGCGTGGACGAGGTCCTTCGCTCCCGCACCATGTCGGCGAACAGGGCGTGGACCCGGCGGTCCCCCGTGACCTCGGGGTGGAACGACGTCGCGAGCACGTCGCCCTGCCGCACGGCGACGACGCGGCCCGCCGCGGGACCCTCCGGGACGGTGGCCAACACCTCGACTCCGTCGCCGACCCGCTCGACCCACGGCGCCCGGATGAACACGGCACGCATCGGCTCGCCGCCCACCCGAGCGACGTCGAGGTCGGTCTCGAAGGAGTCGACTTGACGACCGAAGGCGTTGCGCCGCACCGTGATGTCGAGGCCATCGAGATGCACGGCATCCGGGGTGGTGTCCAGGATGTCGGAGGCCAGCAGGATCATGCCGGCGCAGGACCCGTAGGCGGGCATACCGGCGGCGAGGCGCTCGCGGAGCGGATCGAGGAGATCGAAGATCCGCAGCAGCTTCCCCATCGTGGTCGACTCGCCGCCGGGCAGCACCAGACCGTCGACGGCGTCGAGTTCCTCGGGACGGCGCACCGTCACCGCGCTCGCACCGGCGGCAGTGAGCGCCTCGAGGTGCTCTCGCACGTCACCCTGCAGCGCGAGCACTCCGATTGTCGGAGCTGTCACCGTGACGTCTCGAGGCCCGGCGTGTGCTGCGCCGAGCGGTCGTAGCGCATCAGACCCTCCTGCGTGACGGCCGCGACCATCCGGCCCTGACGGTCGTAGATCCGTCCCTGGGTCAACGCGCGGCCGAGGCCGGCGGAGGGCGACGTCTGGTCGTACAGCAACCACTCGTCCGCACGGAACGGGCGCAGGAACCACAACGCGTGATCGAGCGACGCGGTCTGCGTGGCGACGTCCTCGTGCGGGACCTTCGCCGAACCCAGCAGCGTCATGTCCGACATGTACGCCAGAGCGCACACGTGGAAGACCTGGTCGTCCGGCAGCGGATCGCGGTAACGGATCCACACCTGTTGCTGCGCAGCAAGACTGGAGCTCCGGGTGATGCGGTCCTGCGGGACGAGCCGCACGTCCCACCGGTTCCACTCCTTGTAGAACATCTTCTGCCGCAACGCCTCGTCCTCGGCGACGTCGGGGAGGTCTTCCGGACCCACCACTGCGGGCATCCGGTCCTGATGCTCGATGCCCTCGTCCTCCACGTGGAACGACGCCGACATCGTGAAGATCGCCTTGCCGTCCTGGATGCCCGTGACCCGACGCGTGGCGAACGACCGACCGTCGCGGATGCGGTCGACCGTGAAGACGGTGGGCTCGTTCGGGTTTCCGGGACGCAGGAAGTATCCGTGCAGCGAGTGCACGCGGAACGCGGGATCCACCGTCTTCGCCGCGGACACCAACGACTGCCCGGCGACCTGGCCGCCGAACGTGCGCTGCAGCTGACTCGGGACGGAACTCCCCCGATAGATGTCGTTCTCGATGCGCTCGAGCTCGAGGATCTCTTCGATTCCGGCCATGATCACCCTTTCCGGTCGGGACAGACGGGACCTGCCCCGCGAGTACGGCAGAAGTGTCGCAGAATCGGGCCCCGGAACGACACTTCGGCCGTACTCGCGGGGGGCGGAGGCGGCGCGTCGGGCAGGATCGAGGCCGTGCCCCGCTTCTCCCCCACCACTCCCGACGCGGTGGTGGACCACGTCGTGGACCGCATCGACGCCGTCGACGGACGGTGTGTCGTGGCCGTCGACGGTGCGGACGCCGCCGATCCGGTGGCCTTCGCTCAGCGCGTCGTGGCCCGGCTCCGCGCGGACGGCCGCGCCGCCGATCTCGTCTCCCTGCACGACTGGGTGCGGCCCGCGTCGCTGCGACTCGAGTACGGGCACGAGGACGAACTCTCCTACCGCACCCTGTGGTTCGACTACGACGCACTGACGCGCGAGGTGATCACGGCGGTGCGCACGCGCGATCAGTGGTTGCCCGCGCTGTGGGACGAGCGGTCCGATCGCTCCGCTCGCGCTCGGCCGCGAACGGCGGCGCAGAATCAGGTGGTGGTCGTCGCGGGCCCCATGCTGCTGGGGCGTGGCCTCGATCTCGACGTCACGGTGGCGCTGACGCTCACCGAGCGCACCGCGTCGCGCCTCACCCCGGAGGACGAGCGCTGGACGGTGCCTGCCCTGACGGCGCACGCGGAGCACGGCGAACGGGCGGACGTCGAGGTGCGGATGGACCACCCCGACCGCCCGGCCCTGCTCGTCGAGCGCTGACCACCCCCGCAGACCGGAGGTGGTGTCAGATCACCAGCCGCGCTCGGCGAGGCGGTGCGGCTGCGGGATCTCGTCGACGTTGATGCCGACCATGGCCTCGCCCAGGCCGCGGGAGACCTTGGCCAGCACGTCCGGGTCGTCGAAGAAGGTGGTCGCCTTGACGATGGCGGCGGCGCGCTGCTCGGGGTTGCCGGACTTGAAGATGCCGGACCCGACGAAGACACCCTCGGCACCGAGCTGCATCATCATCGCGGCGTCCGCCGGGGTGGCGATGCCACCGGCGGTGAACAGGGTGACGGGGAGCTTGCCCGCGCGGGCGACCTCGACGACGAGATCGTAGGGAGCCTGCAGCTCCTTCGCGGCGACGTACAGCTCGTCCTCGGGCAGCGACGTCAGGTGGCGGATCTGGTCACGCAGGGTGCGCATGTGCGTGGTCGCGTTGGACACGTCACCGGTGCCGGCCTCGCCCTTCGAGCGGATCATGGCCGCGCCCTCGGTGATCCGGCGCAGCGCCTCGCCGAGGTTGGTCGCACCACAGACGAAGGGAACCGTGAACTTCCACTTGTCGATGTGGTTCGCGTAGTCGGCGGGGGTCAGCACCTCGGACTCGTCGACGTAGTCGACGCCGAGGCTCTGCAGGATCTGTGCCTCGACGAAGTGGCCGATGCGCGCCTTCGCCATGACGGGGATGCTGACCGAGGAGATGATGCTGTCGATCATGTCGGGATCGCTCATCCGCGAGACGCCGCCCTGTGCGCGGATGTCCGCGGGCACCCGCTCGAGAGCCATGACGGCGACGGCGCCGGACTGCTCGGCGATCTTCGCCTGCTCGGCGGTGACCACGTCCATGATGACGCCACCCTTGAGCATCTCTGCCATACCGCGCTTGACGCGGGCGGTTCCGGTGGACGGAGTGGCGTCCTGCTCGGACGGGAGGGTGGTGGTCACGGTGATCTCCTCAGGCATGCGGGAATGTGTGCACCGCGAGCCTAGGCTCGGCTGGACCTCGTCGCGATAACCACTTCGACCGCACTGGCCCGCTATGGCTGCCATCACACCAGGTCAGTGGATGGCGCGCACGTCCGGATCGGTGCGGAGAGCCAGCACCGTGTCCGCCTCGTCGAGCAGCTCCGCCATCGCGCGCGGATAGACCGCGTCGCCCGAGGCGGCCAGTGACCGGATCTCGTCCGCCGTGCACCAGCGATGTCCGGTGACGACGCGACGCTCGAGCTCCGTGAAGCCCGTGCGCACCGGCTCGAACGCCTCGGCGCGGAGGGCGAAGAACAGCTCCTCCGACCGGATCACGACGCCGTCGAAGGAGAACGTCGCGGTCCGACGCCACATGGGCCCGCGCAGGTCCTCCGCCGAGGCGACCATGCCGGTCTCCTCGCGCAGTTCGCGAACGGCGGCGTCGCGCAGGGTCTCCCCCACCTCGACGCCCCCACCGATGGTGAACCAGAAGTGCACGTCGGGCACCGACGGATCGTGACCCCGCAGCAGCAGCACGCGGCCGCGTCCGTCGAGCAGCACGACCCGCGCCGACGTCCGGGTCGACGCGCCCTCGACCTCCTCGAGGGTCGCCTCGCTCTCGGACAGCTCGAAGTAGGTCGGCATCGCGGCCGTCCCACCGAGTCGGAGCAGGCGGACGGGTCGACGCGATCGCAGTGCGACGGTGTCGCGGACCGCGTCGTTGTGGAACCGCCGGGCGATCTGCACCCGCGCCTCCGCGTCGGCGAGTTCGGAGATCATCTGCGGGTTCAGCCGGGCGAGGTCGATGCGGCCGAGTGCGACGGACACCGCGTTCTCGGCGCGCTCCCGGTCGGCACGCTCCGCCCGTTCCGCCCGATCCGCGAGCGTCGTCAGGGTGCGGCTCTCCACCGATCCCGGCGCGTCCAGGGCGGCGGCGACCGCACGGGTCACCACCGACCGACGGGCCAGGGCGGCCTCGAGGGACTGCCAGGACCGGTCCGAGCGCACGTGCAGTCGGTCGAGACGGTGCGCCGTCGAGTACGCCCACAGGCCGAGGAGCAGGACCAGCAGTGCCACGACCACGACGGCGGCGGCCACCCAGAACGTCATCAGTCGATCACCTTCACCGTGCGACCGGCCACCGCGACCGCCTCGTACACCCGGACGATCTGCTCCGCCACGACGGGCCAGTCGTAGGACACGGCGGCGCGGCTCGCCTGACGCACCAGGTCGGCCCGCTCGTCGTCGTTCGACAGCACGCGGATCACCGCGTCCGCCATGGCCTCGGAATCGCCCACCGGGAAGAGCACACCGGCCGTGCCGTCACGCAGCACGCGGCGGAACGCGTCCAGGTTGCTCGCGACCACGGGCGCGCCCGCTGCCATGGCCTCCACCAGCACGATGCCGAAGCTCTCGCCGCCGGTGTTCGGAGCACAGTAGATGTCGGCGCTGCGCAGTGCCGACGCCTTCTCGGCGTCCGTCGTCTGGCCGAGGAAGCGGAAGTGCTTCGCCAGATCGCCGGCCTCTCGGCACAGCTTCTGCTCGTCGCCGCGGCCCACGACCAGCACCTCGATGTCCGGGAACACCGCGGCGATGGGCCGGAGCGCGGCCAGCAGGGTCTGCATGCCCTTGCGGGGCTCGTCGTAGCGGCCGATGAACACCAGCGTCCGGCCCGGCCGGGGATACCCGGGCAACAGGGGCGCCGTCGCGAACGCGGGGACGTGGACCCCGTTGGCGATCTCCACCGCATCGGACCCCAGAGCCTCCACCTGCCACCGTCGCGCCAGCTCCGAGACGGCGATGCGCCCGGCGATCTTCTCGTGATACGGGCGCAGCACACCCTGGAAGGTGCTCAGCAGCAACGACTTCGTGGTCGAGGCGTGGAACGTGGCCACGATCGGACCGTCCGCGATCTTCAGCGACAGCATCGACAGACTGGGCGCGTTCGGCTCGTGGATGTGCAGGACCTCGAACTCGCCCTTCTCGATCCACGCCCGGATGCGGGTGTAGGTCACCGGACCGAACGCCAGGCGCGCCACCGAGCCGTTGTACGGGAAGCTCAGGGCCTTGCCCGTCGAGACGACGAAGTCGGGCAGCGCCGTCTCGTCGCTCGCCGGAGCCAGGACGCTGACACGGTGACCGCGCTGGATCAGTACCTCGGCCAGTTCCGCGACGTGCGCCTGCACGCCACCCGGGACGTCGAACGAGTACGGGCAGACGATGCCGATCTTCACCGGTCGGCCTCACCGGTCATGCGGTCACGCCGGCCCTGCGAGAGGTCGTCCCACCACAGCGGCTGCAGCATGTGCCAGTCGGCCGGATGCGCGGCGATGTTGGCGGCGAAGTGGTCGGCGAGCGACTGGGTGGCCTGCTCGACGCCGGCGGAGACGTCGATCGGGGGCTCGACCGAGAAACCCCAGCCGGTGGGGGTGAACCAGCAGTGCACCGGGAGCAGAGCCGCACCGGTGTCGATCGCGAGACGCGCGGGCCCGGCCGGCATGCGGGTCGGCTCCCCGAAGAACGTGACGGGCACCCCGTGGCGGGCGAGGTCGCGCTCACCGAGGAGGCACACGACCTTTCCGTCTCGCAGGCGCTCGGAGAGTTGCTCGAACGGCGGGCGTTCGCCGCCGCTCAGCGGGAAGATCTCGAACCCGAGGGACTCGCGGTACGCGACGAAGCGTTGGTAGAGCGACTCCGGCTTCAGCCGTTCGGCCACCGTCGTGAACTGGCCGCGGGTGCGCGTGAGCCAGACGCCCGCCATGTCCCAGTTCCCGCTGTGCGGGAGCGCGAGCACGGCGCCGCGGCCGGACGCCAGCGCCGCGTCCAGATGTTCCTGGCCGACGACGGCGTCGTCGATGGCCGCGGCCTGGGCCGCGAGATCCATGGACGGCAACCGGAACGCCTCGCGCCAGTACCGCGCGTAGGAGCGCACCGACGCCTGCACGAGGTCGTCCGGTACCGCGTCCGCGGTGGTGCCCAGCACGCGGGCGAGGTTGCGGCGCAGCTGCTCCGGTCCACCGTTGCGGCGCGCGGCGAGGTCGGCGCCGGCGTCGAAGAGTCGGGTCGCGACGCCGTCGGGCAGCGCCCGGACGACCCGCCATCCGGCGATGTATCCCGCGGCGCCGAGCCGCTCCGACAGACTCATCCAGCCGTGCTGTCCGGCTCGATCCGGTTGGCCTTCGGCTGGATCGGAATGATGTCGCGGGCACCGGCGGAGTTGCGGACGGCCAGTACACGCTGGAACACCGTGACGATGCTCGCCGCGGCCAGAAAGTACGTCGCGACGGGCAGAGCGAACTGCAGCCAGGTGAGATCAGCGAGTTGGCCGATGCCGGTGAGCCCGGATCCGACGAGGACGATCACCAGGCGGTCCGGACGTTCGATCAGGCCACCGTCGGCGGACAGTCCGCTCGCCTCGGCACGGGCCTTGGCGTAGGAGATGACTTGCGACGTCACCAGACACACGAGCATCGCGACGAACAGCGGCCGATCGTTCTGGTGGAAGACCGCCCACCACGACAACCCGGCGAAGATGGCGCCGTCGGCCACGCGGTCGCACGTCGCATCGAGCACGGCGCCGTACTTGCTGCCGCCGCCCCGCGCACGTGCCATCGCACCATCGAGCATGTCGAACATGACGAACAGCCAGATCACCAGCGTGCCGATGAACAGATGGTCCGCGGGGAACAGCGTGATCGCGGCGACGACGCTCGCGACGGTGCCGATGATGGTGACGGAGTCCGGCGTGAGACCCGTGCTGTTGAGGGCGCGGCCCAGCGGCGCGGTGACCTTGGACGCCGATGCCCTACCGAAGATGCTCAGCACGACGGAGTCAGTCCTTCCACGCGGCGGCGAGCAACGCGCGAGTGTCTCGGAGGAGTTGCGGCATGACCTTCGCACCGCCGATGACAGTGATGAAGTTGGCGTCACCGCCCCACCGCGGGACGACGTGCTGGTGCAGGTGCTCGGCGAGCGAACCGCCTGCGGGCGCACCTAGATTGAGCCCGACGTTGAACCCGTGCGGGCGTGAGACCCGCTTCATCGTGCGGATCGCGTGCTGCGTGAACCGCATCAGCTCCACGCTCTCCTCGTCCGTGAGGTCCTCGAGGTCGGCCACCTTGCGGTACGGCACCACCATCAGGTGACCCGGGTTGTACGGGTAGAGATTCAGCACCGCGTACACGTGCTCTCCGCGCGCGACGATGAGCCCGTCCTCGTCCTCCAGCGTGGGAATCTGGGTGAACGGCTCCGACGCCATCTTGTCGTCGACCTTCGGAGCCGTCGCGATGTAGGACATCCGGTGCGGCGACCAGAGCCGCTGAAGGCGGTCCTCGTCACCCGTCCCGGTGTCCACGATGGCTCCCGCGTCGGCGGTGGCGTCGTCCTCGCTCATGCTCCGTCACTCCCGCCGGGGATGGTGTCGAAGGTGTCCGCCGTCGGGGACTCGTTGCGGCGCTGCGCCACCCAGGAGGCGACCGCCGTGACCGCGTCGTCGACGGGGACACCGTTGATCTGGGTGCCGTCGCGGAAGCGGAAGCTCACCGCACCGGCATCCGCGTCGTTCTGCCCGGCCAGCAGCATGAACGGCACCTTCTGCGTGGTGTGGTTGCGGATCTTCTTCTGCATGCGGTCGTCACTGGCGTCGACCTCGGCGCGGATGCCCGCCTTCCGCAGCGCAGCGATCACACCGAAGAGGTGGTCCGCGTATGCCTCGGCGACGGGGATGCCCACCACCTGCACGGGGGCGAGCCACGCCGGGAAGGCACCCGCGTAATGCTCGGTCAGCACACCGAAGAAGCGTTCGATGGAACCGAACAGTGCGCGGTGGATCATGACGGGGCGCGTCTTCACACCGTCGCTACCGGTGTACTCGAGGCCGAAACGATCGGGAAGGTTGAAGTCGAGCTGAATGGTCGACATCTGCCATGTCCGGCCGAGCGCGTCCTTCGCCTGCACCGAGATCTTGGGTCCGTAGAACGCGGCGCCGCCCGGATCGGGAACGAGGTGCAGCCCGGAGGCAGCGGCGACCTCGGCGAGGGTGGCGGTGGCCTCCTCCCACACCTCGTCGGAGCCGACGGACTTGTCGGGGTTACGGGTGGAGAGCTCGAGATAGAAGTCGTCGAGGCCGTAGTCCTTCAAGAGTCCGAGCACGAAGTTCAGCGTGTTCGTGAGCTCCTCGTGCATCTGCTCGCGAGTGCAGTAGATATGAGCGTCGTCCTGCGTCATACCGCGCACACGGGTCAGACCATGGATGACGCCCGACTTCTCGTAGCGGTAGACCGACCCGAACTCGAACAGCCGCAACGGAAGTTCGCGGTACGAGCGGCCGCGGGAGTCGAAGATCAGGTTGTGCATCGGGCAGTTCATCGGCTTCAGGTAGTAGTCCTGGCCGGGCTTGCGCACCGTGCCGTCCTCGGCGAGTTCCGCGTCGAGATGCATCGCGGGGAACATGCCGTCCTTGTACCAGTCGAGGTGACCGGAGACCTCGTACAGCGTGCTCTTGGTGATGTGCGGTGAGTAGACGAACTCGTAGCCCTGCTCGACATGGCGCTGGCGCGAGTAATCCTCGAGCTCCTTGCGCACGATGCCACCCTTGGGGTGGAAGACCGGCAGGCCGGATCCCAACTCGTCGGGGAAGCTGAACAGGTCGAGCTCCGACCCCAGCTTGCGGTGATCGCGACGCTCGGCCTCCGCGAGGAGCTCGAGGTACGCGTCGAGCGCCTCCTGCGACTCCCAGGCGGTGCCGTACACGCGCTGTAGATCGGCCTTCGACTGATCGCCGCGCCAGTACGCGGCCGAGCTGCGGGTGAGCTTGAACGCCGGTATGTACTTGGTGGTGGGCACGTGCGGTCCGCGGCACAGATCGCCCCACTCGCGATCGCCGGTCCGCGGGTTCAGGTTGTCGTAGGCGGTGAGCTCTCCCCCGCCCACCTCCATGACCTCGGGATCGTCGACCGAGCCCTTGTCGTCGACGAGTTCGAGCTTGTACGGCTCGTCGGCCAGCTCGGCCTTGGCGGCGTCGAGGGAGTCGTAGACGCGCCGCGAGAACCGCTGACCACTCTTGATGATCTGCTTCATCTTCTTCTCGAGCTTGGTCAGGTCCTCCGGCGTGAACGGGTTCTCCACGTCGAAGTCGTAGTAGAAGCCGTTCTCGATGGGCGGGCCGATGCCCAGCTTCGCGTTCGGGAACATCTCCTGCACCGCCTGGGCCAGCACGTGCGCGGCCGAGTGGCGGATGACGCTACGGCCGTCCTCGCTGTCGGCGCGCACGGGCTCGACCTCGGTGTCCGCCTCGGGCGCCCACGACAGGTCGCGGAGTCGACCCTCCTCGTCCCGGACCACCACGATGGCGTCCGGCCCCTTGTTGGGAAGGCCGGTGTCGCGCAGCGCCGTTCCGGCGGTCGTCCCTGCGGCCACGCTGATGCGAGGTGCGAGGACAGCGGAATCGGGCATGCTCACGGTGATGCGCTCCTACGGACGTGGGTCGGTGCCGCCCGGGTGGGGCGGCGGCGACAGGTGTGGGTCGGGTGTCGAGCACAGCGTATCGGCATCGGGGACGCGGCAGACACCTCGCCCGAACGCCTGGCGCGTCAGAGAAGCGCCGACCACCGTCGGGCTCTGTCCTCGGGGGTGCGACGCGGACAGCTGACGCACATGTCGACCCCGGCCTCGAAGACCAGACAGCACGATCCACGACGGACGACACGGCGCGAGTGCGCATCCGGCGCACTCGCAGTCGCCGGTGTGACGATCGCGTCCGCCGTCACGTCCACGAAACGCGGTTCGGGGAACCGATGCGTCCGAGCCTGCGACGTGAGGAGCCGCGCCATCGCGGTGGCGTCGGCCACGCGTCCGAGTGCGGAGGCCACGTCGAGCACCCGGTTGGCCACGGAGTCCGAGGCGATCGCCCACAGGCTCGGTGCGGACAGCCCCGGCACGCGCTGTGCGAGCCCCCCGACCAGGCGCTCGACCAGGTCCGCCACGACTGTGCCCGCCGACGTCGCCACCGTGGGCGACATCAGTGCGGCAACGGTCCCGGTGTCGCCGATGGCCACCACCGCATCGGGAGCCGTCGGGTCGACGCAGTGCCCGGTGACGAGCATCTGAGCGCCGAGGACCAGTGCGAGCGTCGAGCTGGAGCCGTACCACCACAGCGTCGCGCACGTGGTGTCCGAGACGTCGGGCCACCGCGCGGCGGACCGAGCCAGTGCGACGTCCAGCAGCGCTGGATCGGGGATGTCCCAGCCGTCCCCGGGCGGGACCACCATGAGGTTCGCGGTCCACGGCAGCGCCTTCGCGGTGCGCGTGACGACGTCCGCGGCGGTCAGAGTGGGCTCTGCAGCCACGCCCAGTCCAGGCCCACCCAACCGGCGACCAGCTCGAGGGCGCCGAGCAGCCACAGCGTGGCGAGCACGACCACGGTGGTCAACAGTGCGCCGAGTCCCTTGACGACGATGTTCTGCCGACCGAACCACTCCATGAACGTGTCGTACCGGGCCCGCACCCAGTGCAGGACGGTCTTGGCCCACGCGAACTCCGAGGCGAGGATGCCGAGACCGGCGAAGACGATGAGCCATCCGGGACCGGGATACGGGATGGCGACGATGCCGAGGGCGAGGACGACGGTTCCCACCGCGGCCACCGCGATGCGGTACGCACGATCCACGGTCGGGCGCGAGGCGATGCCGTCACGCCACTCGCGGTACCGGCTGCGCTCCTCGCGCCCGCGGCTGCCGCGCTCACGCGATCCGGAGTCCGTCACCGCGGACGGGTCGGCAGTCGCTGCGCGCTCTGCGGGGGCGACCCTGTCTGCGGGGGCCTTGTCGGTACTCACCAGGTCACCATACCCGGGGACACCGACCTCGGAACGGCGAAAGGCCCCCGCTGCAGCGAGGGCCTGTCGTCTTCTCTGTGGTCCCGGCTGGGATCGAACCAGCGACCTTCCCGGTGTGAACGGGACGCTCTTCCACTGAGCCACGGGACCGGGCCGCGTGCGAGCACGCCGTCCGAACGAGGGGAAACGTTAACACGTCCCCGAGGGTGCTCCCAACACGGACCCCGACCCGCGCCGGCCACCGCTGCGGCCGACCGACCCTGCGGCGGTCGTGACAGGAGTGACGGCAGGGAAACACGGTGTGAACAGCGGATTTGTGACTTCCGGCCGACGTGGGCTAATGTTTCGAACCGCACCACGGAGGCGGAAACGCCACCGAGGAGTGTGCGGACGTGGCGCAGCTGGTAGCGCACAACCTTGCCAAGGTTGGGGTCGCGGGTTCGAATCCCGTCGTCCGCTCGAGGGTATCGAGTCCCCCGGTTCTCACGAGCCGGGGTTCTCGTCACCACGGTGGAGTGGCCGAGTGGTGAGGCAACGGCCTGCAAAGCCGTGCACACGGGTTCGATTCCCGTCTCCACCTCGTCACCCGTCACCGGGTCCCGCGCGATTAGCTCAGCGGGAGAGCGCTTCCCTGACACGGAAGAGGTCACTGGTTCAATCCCAGTATCGCGCACCACCACACGAAGGCCCCCGTCCTCGGACGGGGGCCTTCGTGCATTCCGCCTCATCCCACTCGGTACCGCTCGAACAGCTCGTCGAGGTGCCGCGTCGTCGTCTCGTCGTCGACGTAGTCCACCTCGTCGCGCGTCGTCACGTGCACGTGATCGTGGGCGTACTGGATCCACTCGAAATCCGCCACCAGCTGATCGCTGCCGTACGCGCCCGCCTCGTCGACGGCCTTCTGAACCGCTGCCTTGACCCGGTCCACGCGACCCGTGAAGTACTGCACCGTCATCTGTTCGCTCATGTCGATCCTCTCGTCGTCGCCACGCTGCGGCGTCGTGACCCCGCGCCATCGTTCGTCGTTCATCCTCCGCCTACCCGATCGTCCGGTGTCGTGAACGACACGTCTCCGCCGTCGGGAGTGAGAAGACACAACGGCCATCGCCCGCCGATCACCCGAATCGCCGTGTGCGTCCGGCGCAGGGTGATTGACTTACCTCATGCCTACCTGGGGTTGGTTCGTCGTGGCTCTCGTGGTCATCGATCTCGCCGTCGTCGTCACCTGGTTCGCGCTGCGACACCGCACCGCCGCCGCACGGACGGAGACCGTCGACCGTCATCCCGTCGACGCCGAGACGCACACCGCCGTGGCCGCTCTGGTGCACGCGCGCAAGCCGGCGCAGGCGATGTCGCTGCTGCGCGATCGCACGGGAATGCCTCTGCGACAAGCGAAGAACGTGGTGGACGCCGTGGAGGCGACGGACCGCCCCCACGCCGCCCACCCTCGATCGGCCTGACGGGTGGCGACACAGCCCACGAGACGCGCCACGCACGCCGACGTGCCGGCCCTCGCCGATCTGGCGGGACGGACCTTCCCCCTGGCGTGTCCACCCGGAACGCTGCAGAAGGACATCGACCATTTCGTGGCGACCGTGCTGTCGGAGTCGGCGTTCCGCACCTACCTCGACGACGACGAGCGCATCGTGCGGGTCGCTCCGCGGGGCACGGCACTGGTCGGGTACACGATGCTGATCCTGTCGGCGTCGACCGACCCGGACGTGTCGAGCGCCCTCACGGCCACGGACGCCGTGGAGGTGAGCAAGATGTACAGCGACCCCGCCGCCCACGGCACGGGAGTTGCTGCAGCACTGATGGAGTCGGCCGCGGACGAGGCTCGACGGCTCGGACGCAGCGCGCTGTGGCTCGGAGTGAACCAGCAGAACGCCCGCGCGCTGGCGTTCTATCGGCGCAGCGGTTTCCGGCAGCTGGGAGAGAAGCGTTTCGCGCTGGGAGCCGTGCTGCACGAGGACTTCGTCATGCAGCGCGACCTCACCTGACGCCGACTCGGACGGTAGCGACTCAGACGGAGGCGAAGCGCGAGAGCGCCAGCAGACGCGACGTCGCGCGCAGGTACTTCTTCCGGTATCCGCCCTGGAGCATCTCCTCGGTGAAGAGCTCGTCGAGCTTCGCACCCGACACGGTGACCGGCGTACCCGCGTCGTACAGGCGGTCGGCCAGCACGACGAGGCGCAGCGCCACGGACTGGTCGGGTGCCGCGTGGACGTTCTCGATGAAGACGGCCGTGACACCCTCGATCAACTTCCCGTAGCGCGACGGGTGCAGGGTGCTCAGATGCTTCACCAGCGCGTCGAAGTCGTCGAGCGTCGATCCCTCGACGGCCGCCGCGGCGGCTTCGATCTGGTCCGCGCCGATCGGGTCCGGAGCCGGGGGCAGGTCGCGGTGCCGGTAGTCGGGACCGTCGACACGAATGGACTCGAAGATCGAGCCGAGCTTCTTGATCTCTCGCAGGAAGTCCTGAGCGGCGAAGCGACCCTCGCCCAACTGGCCGGGCAGCGTGTTGGACGTCGCGACGATGGAGACGCCCTTGGCGGCCAACTCGGTGAGCAACCGAGACACCAGCATCGTGTCGCCCGGATCGTCGAGCTCGAACTCGTCGATGCACAGCACGCTGTGACCGGACAGCTCGTCGAGCGCCTTCGTGAATCCGAGAGCTCCGACGACGTGCGTCAACTCGACGAAGGTGCCGAACGCCTTGGGCTCCGGCGACGCGTGGAAGATCGACGCCAGCAGGTGGGTCTTGCCGACGCCGAACCCACCGTCGAGGTACAGACCTGCGCCGGAGGCCGGCGTCTTCTTGCCGAACAGACCGCGCTTCCCGCCCGACCGGATCTTCGCGACCTTGCCGGCGAACTCCTCCGCCTTGCGCACGGCCTCGGCCTGCGTCGGCTCGTTCGGGTCCGGGATGTAGGACGCGAAACTCACGTCGTCGAACATCGCCGGCGGCACCATCTGGGCGATCAGCTGGTCGGCGGGCACCACGGGATCGCGGTCGACGAGGCGTTGTGGCATGGGACGAGGTTAACGACGTGGTGTGATGGCTTTTGTGCAGCGTATCGATAATGGGACCTACCTCACAGTGACCGACGACGATCTCACCGATCTCTACGCGTATCCGGCCGAGCTCCACTCCCCCTGGATCCGCGTCAACTTCGTGGCGGGCATCGACGGTGCGGTGTCGCAGGACGGGGTGTCCGGTGGACTGGGGACCCCTGCTGACAAGGCGGTCTTCGGCGAGCTCCGCTCGCTCGCCGACGCCGTCCTGGTGGGTTCGGGCACCGTCACGGCAGAGAACTACGGAGGTGTCGAGGTGTCCGACGCGGTGCGCGCCGCGCGCACCGCGCGGGGTCAGAGCGAGGTCCCTCCGATCGTCGTGGTGACCGGCTCCGCGAGCGTCGATCCCGAGTCGACGGTGTTGACGGGCGCGGAGGTGCCGCCGATCGTGCTGACCACCTCGCACGCGCCCGAGGACAGGGTGCAGGCACTGCGCGACGCCGGGCTCACCGTCGTCCGCGCCGACGGCGACCTCACCGGCGACGTCGTGGTCGCGCTGCTGCAGGACCTCGGCCTGCAGCGAGTGCTGTGCGAGGGCGGGCCCGGACTCTTCGGGTCGCTTCTCGCCGCGGATGTCGTCGACGAGGTCTGCGTGACCACCTCGCCCACCCTCAGCGCCGGGACCTCGGGCCGGATGGCGACGTCCGATGCCGCCGTCGACCGCCCGATGACCCCGGGCCACATTTTGCTCGACGACGACGGGACCATCCTGGTGCGCTGGGTACGTGCGCGCGAGATGGCACGCTGAACGTATGCAGATGTCGAGGTTCGGGTCACGGCTCGCCGCCCTGACGGCCGTCGTCGTGGTCGCCGCCGCGTGCGGGGCCGGACCGTCGACCCGTCCGGACGTGGCGATCGAGGGTGGATCGGCCGGGTCCGACGACGGGCCCGCGACGACCGAACCCACCGACGAGGGGCCACTTCCTCTCGAGGCACCGGTCACCGACCTGAACTGGACCGACTGCACGGCCCGCACCACCGCTGCCCGCGGGGTCACGGCCGCGCCGGGAGTGCTGGTGGACTGCGCGACGTTCCCCGCTCCCATCGACCGCACCGTCGCCTCGGACGGCACGTTCGAACTCTCCGCGGTCCGCGTGCGCACGGCCGCCACGCCGGCGGACGCGGCGCCGCTGGTCTACACGTCCGGCACCGATCGACCGTCGTCCGCGGACATGGCGGCGCTCGCCGCGCAGCCGGACACCGCGCTCCTCGACGCCCACCCGATCGTCGGTGTCGATCGGCGGGGAATCGGCAACTCCGCGCCGTTCGACTGCTACTCGGGTGCCACGTCCACCCGCGACGCGCTGACCGACCTCGGGCAGTACTCACCCGGCACCGACGCGGCGGACAAGGTCGCGACCCTCGCCCGCGACGCGACGATCGCGTGTACCGACTTCCTACTTCCCGAGGCACTCATCTTCGGGGTCACCAACAGCGCCGACGATCTCGAGGCGCTCCGGGAGGCGTGGGGAGTGCGTGCCCTGTCGCTCCTGGGATCGGGCAACGGCGCCCTCGTCGCGCTCGGGTACGCGGCCGCGTACGGCGACCACGTCGCCCGTCTCGTGCTCGATTCCCCCACGAGCGTCATCACCGACGCCGTCACCAGCGCCGAGCAGACCGTGCGCGGGGAGGAGGCCGCCCTGACGGCGTTCGCCACCCGATGCGCCGCCGTCGGATGCTCGCTCGGGGCGGATCCGCGCTCACAGGTGGTGGAGTTGTTCCGCCGCGCCGACGCCGGTGATCTCGCACCGCTGTCCGGTGCCACCGTTCGACAGGCAGTCGTCCACCTGCTGGCGTATCCGTCCACCGGCGACGGCGCAGCGCGGGTGCGCTCCACGTCGGACACGGTGGCAGGTGCGCTCGCCGGGAACACCACCGCACTCGACGACGCGGTCGACGAGGTGCGTGCTCTGACCGAGACCGACGGTCATTTCGTGAGCCGCTGCACCGACGGCCAGCAGTGGCCCGCGCCCGACCGGGTCCGGGAGCTGCAGACGTCGTGGTCGGGCCAGTATCCGGCCTTCGGTGCGACGGCGGCGTTGAACCTGCTCACCTGCTCGGCGTGGCCGGCGACCACCCCGCCGCCCGTCCCCTCCACCCTGGGGCTCCCGGTCCTGGTGCTCAGCGGGAACGCCGACGCCGTCACCGGTACGGAGCCGCTTCCGGCGGTCACGGGAGCGTTGGGCGCGGCCGGCGCGGCCACCACGACGATCACCTGGGACGGCATCGGACACCCCGTGTCGGTGGGCTCGGGGTGCGGGCGCGCGGCCGTCGCGGCGTACCTCGAAACGGGCGACGTGCCGGAAGGCGGTAATGCGTGTCCGGCCTAGTTGCCGGGGTACCGTCTCCGGGTGTCGTTCCGTCATCTCGAACCGCGAACTGGTGAGACCACCGCGCAGGTGATCCGTTTCGCGTTGTGGCCCATCGCCATCCTGACGGTCCTCAATCGCGTGATCGTCAAGGCCGTCAACGGCAACATCACCGACGATTTCCGCCCGGTCTACAACGCCGCGTTGGCATTTCTGAACCGGCGCGAGGTCTACACGGCGAACTTCGACTCGGTCGACCCGCACTATCTCTATCCGCCGAGCGGGACGCTGATCATCGCGCCGCTGGCCGTGCTGGACCCCGAGCGCTCGCGCTGGTTGTTCATCGGGGTCAACGCCGTCGCCGTGATCGTCGCGCTCTACCTGCTACTGCGCATGTTCCAGCTCGGCCTGTCGTCGGTGGCCGCACCGGTGGTGCTGCTCGCCGCGTTCTCCACCGAGACCGTCACCAACACACTGATCTTCACCAACATCAACGGCCTGATCCTGCTCGGCGAGGTGCTGTTCATGATGCTGCTGCTGAGGCGGCACCCGTACTGGTCCGGCGCTGCCATCGGCCTGACCATCGCCGTCAAACCGACTCTCGCACCGCTGCTTCTGCTGCCGCTCGTCCGCAAGGAGTGGCGCGTCTTCGTCACCGCCGTCGGTATCCCCGTCGTCCTGACGCTGCTCGCCCTCCCGCTGTCGGTCGACCCGATGGCCTTCGTCTCCCACACGGTGCCGTACCTCCTCGAGACGCGGGACTACTTCAACAGCGCGATCGTCGGCAACGGCCTCTACTACGGACTGCCCACCGCGCTGGTGCTCGCGCTCCGCGCCGTGTTCGCCGTGATGGTGCTCGTGTCCC
Organism: Rhodococcus sp. BP-316; assembly: GCF_019836105.1. NCBI lineage: Bacteria > Bacillati > Actinomycetota > Actinomycetes > Mycobacteriales > Nocardiaceae > Rhodococcus > Rhodococcus sp. BP-316. The sequence goes on from NZ_JABUEE010000001.1 coordinate 344,650, forward strand.
TGTGGCTGCTGTGGAAGTACTACCGCCACGACGAGCTGTTCTTCGTGACCACCGCGGGTGGGCTGCTGCTGGTCGCATCGTTCCTGCTCGCGTCGCTCGGCCAGATGTACTACTCGATGATGCTGTTCCCGCTGATCATGTCGGTGGTGCTGCGCAACTCGGTGATGCGCAACTGGCCGGCGTGGCTCGCCGTGTACGGGTTCCTCAGCTACGACAGCTGGCTCGTCGGCCGCTTCCCGGAGTTCGGGCGCTCCATCGAGTACCTCCGCACGACGTGGGGTTGGTCGCTGATCATCGTCGTGATCTTCGCCGTGCTCGTCGGTCGCTATCTCACCGCGCGCCGCGAGGGCCGGCTGGACGGCGGCATCGATCCGGCGTTCCTGCTCGACGAGAACACGACCTCACCGAAGCCTGTACCTGCGACGACAGCGGGAACCGCGGCCACGCATTAGCGTGGAGGCATGAGTTCCGCACCAGAGAAGAAGCCCACGTTCGAGCTGTCCGACGACGAGTGGCGTACCAAGCTCACCGCAGCCGAGTACGCAGTGCTGCGCAAGGCCGGCACCGAGCGGCCGTTCGTCGGCGAGTACACCGACACCACCACCGAGGGCGTCTACAAGTGCCGCGCCTGTGACGCCGAACTGTTCCGCAGCACCGAGAAGTTCGAGTCCCACTGCGGGTGGCCGTCCTTCTTCGATCCCAAGGACACCGACGCCGTGATCCTGAAGGTCGACCGGTCGATGGGCATGAAGCGCACCGAGGTCCTGTGCAGCAACTGCCACAGTCACCTCGGCCACGTCTTCGAGGGCGAGGGGTACCCCACCCCGACCGATCAGCGGTACTGCATCAACTCGATCTCGCTCACGCTGGAGCCGAAGGGCTGAGTGAGCCGTAGTACCCACACTGGGACGGGTGGTAGTCGTCGAAGGACGGCGACCACCCTTCCGTGTGTGTGGAGACCAGCATGTCGAGGTAGTACTCCCATCCCGGGCCGATGTCCTCGAGGCCGCCCGTCGTCGTCAGGTGGTGCCGGAACATCAGCGTGGTCCCGTCTCCCGTGGTCCTGAGCGTCACGTCGAACGTCCATCCGTCGGACTCCAGTGCGAGATACCTCGGCGCGTCACACGCCAGGATCGTCAGGTCGGAGGCAGGTGCGTTCTCCTCGAACCCCATCGTCACCCGCACGGTGCTGCCGGCTCCCGGCGTTCCCTCCCAGCTGCCGTACCACCGCGCGGTGCGCTCACTGACGGTGAGACTGTCCCAGACGTCGTCGATCGGTACGTCCAGGACGCGCTCCAGCACGAGATCGACACCCGTCTCGGCGCGCTCGAGTAGGCCGGTGGGTTCCGGGTGGGACGTCATCGGCGCATCGTACTGCGCTCGTCCTGCACACAGGCCGGGTCCGCAGGGCCGGATGTGGCGCCCCGACAGAGGTTCTGTGCAGAACGGCTCGCCGCCGCTAGTGTCGGCTCCATGCGTACCTTCACGTCCGCGGACGACATCGTGTCCGCCCTCGGCGAGACCATCGGCACCAGCGACTGGCTGGAGATCACGCAGGAGCGCGTGAACCAGTTCGCCGACGCCACCGGCGACCACCAGTGGATCCACGTGGATCCCGAGCGCGCCGCGAAGGAGAGCCCCTTCGGTGGTCCCGTCGCCCACGGGTACCTCACGCTGTCCCTGCTGCCGGCCCTGTCCTGGCAGACCTACACGGTCGAGAACTCCACGATGGGAGTCAACTACGGCAGCAACAAGGTTCGCTTCGTCAATCCTGTGCTCGTCGGGTCGCGCGTTCGTCTGACGGCCGTCCTCGCCGCAGCAGATCGGCTGGACGGCGGAGCGGTGCAGATGACCGTCGACTCGACCATCGAGATCGAGGGTGCGACGAAGCCCGCGCTGGTCGCCCAGGTCATCAGCCGCGTCTACTTCTGACGCACGTCCCCACGATCGACGAACTCCGGCTGATCGTGCGCGCGGATCGGCGGCAGTTCGCCGGTCCACTTCTGGACGTCCACCAGGACGTGCTGGCCGGTGGACCCCTGCGCGAGCGACGACGTGCCGCGGTCGGCGGTGAGCACGTTCGGGTTGCCGTGCACGCACATCGAGCGCGGGTCCGACGGATCGAGCGGGTCGTACCAGGCGCCGGTCGACAGTTGCACCACGCGCTCGCGCAGGCGATCGTCGACGACGAGCCCCGCGAGGCACGAGCCACGGTCGTTGAACACCCGCACCACGTCGCCGTCGCGGAGTCCGCGCGCTGCGGCGTCCGCGGGATGCATGCGCATCGGTTCCCGGCCCTGAATCTTCGACGCGAGGCTCACGGCCCCGTGATCGAGTTGGCTGTGTAACCGGGTCCGCGGTTGATTCGCGATCAGGTGCAGCGGGAACGCCTGTGCGCGTTCACCGCCCAGCCACTCGTCCGGTGCGTACCACCGTGGGTGTCCCCCGCAGTCGGCGTAGCCGAACGACTCGATGTCGGCCGAGAAGATCTCGATGCGCCCGCTCGGTGTCCGCAAGGGGGCCCGCTCGGGATCGTCGCGAAAATCGGACAGCAGCGTGAGACCGTCCTCGGTGTCCATCCGGAACGTTCCCTCGGTCCAGAACTCGTCGAACACAGGCGGCGTCACCCGCCCCGCATCGGACACGAACCGTCGCCACTGGTCGTAGAGGTGCCGCAGCCAGTCCGCGGACGAGCGACCTTCCGTGAAGTCGTACTCGACGCCGAGCTCTCGCGCGAGCAGCGCGAAGGTGTCGTAGTCGTCGCGGCTGTCGGCGAAGGGCGGGACGGCGGCCTGCATCGCCACGAGCAGCGGGTCGTTGCGGGTGCAGCTCAGGTCGTCGCGTTCGAGGGTCGTCGTCGACGGCACCACGAAGTCGGCGTGCCGTGCCATCGGTGTCCAGTACGGCTCGTGCACCACGATGGTCTCGGGGCGAGCCAGCGCGATGCGCAACCGGCCGATGTCCTGGTGGTGATGGAACGGGTTGCCGCCGGCCCAGTGCAGCAGCCGGATGTCCGGATACGTCGACGCGGTGCCGTCCGCGTCGTACGGCCCACCAGGGTTCAACAGCATGTCCGAGATCGCGGCGACCGGAATCGACGTCGACACACCGTTGATGCCCTGGGGAAGCGTGGGCAGCGGATACGGCACGGGTGCCAGGCCGGGTTCGTTCATCGACCCGTAGCCGTGGCCGAAGCCCGCGCCCGGCACACCGACGCCGCCGAGCATCGCGGCGAGCGTGAGACCCATCCACGGCGCCTGCTCACCGTGGCGGATGCGCTGCAGTGACCAGGTGACGGTGACCAGCGTGGTGGCGCGAGCCATGCGCCGCGCCAGGGCGGTGATGTCCGACGCCGGGACTCCCGTCAGGTTCTGCGCCCACTCCGGTGACTTCGGGACACCGTCGGTCTCGCCGAGCAGGTAGCGCTCGAAGACGTCGTACCCGGTGGTGTACCGCTGCAGGAACGCGGTGTCGTGCAACCCCTCCGAGGCGAGCACGTGTGCCAGCCCCAACATGAGGGCGACGTCCGACCCCGGTACGGGTGCGATCCACTCCGCCGCTCCGTCCGTGTCGTCACGCAGCGGCGAGATCGAGACGATCCGGCCGCCGCGCGCACGGAGGCGATGCAGCGCGTCGCGTGTCGGATGATCGCTGGTGCCACCGTGATTGACCGACGTGTTCTTCAGCGGAACCCCGCCGAACGCGACCAGCAGGTCGGTGTGCTCGGCGATCACGTCCCACGAGGTGGAGCGCGAGAACATCTTCCAGTGCGTCCCCATGACCCGAGGCATGATCGTGCCGGTGGCGCCGAGGGAGTAGCTGCCCACCGACCGCGTGTAGCCACCCAGGGTGTTCAGGAACCGGTGAACCTGACTCTGCGCGTGGTGGAACCGGCCCGCGCTGCCCCACCCGTACGACCCGCCGAAGACGGCCTCGTTGCCGTGCTCGCGCACGACTCGACGGAGCTCGCCGGCGAGCAGGGGGAGGAACTCGTCCCACTCCATCTCGACGAACGCGTCGGCCCCACGCGCGGTGGACGGTCCGGGGCCGTTCTCGAGCCAGCCCCGACGCACCGCCGGTCGACGGATGCGCGAGCGATGGGTCACCGACCCGGGAACGTTGCCCAGGATCGGGGACGGATCGGCGTCGCCCGTCGGCGGACGGACCGCGACCACGTCCCGGCCGTCCGTGTCGGCGGTGTACATGCCGAAGTGGGCCATGTGCTGCACCCCACGGCGCGCGGACGTCACGGCGCCCTACGCGAGCGCGAGACCGTGCGCCGCCACGGCGTCGAGCAGAGCCGACGGTCGTTCGGACGTCGGCAGTGGATCGAGCAGCGCGAAGGACATACCGAGCGCCTGCGCTCCGCCGTCGGCCTCCTCGCTGTCGCCGACCATCAGGCACGAGGCCGGGTCGACGCCCAGAGCGTCCACGGCGGAACGGAAGATCGCGGCATCGGGCTTGACGGCGCCCACCTCGAACGACAGAGCGTAGTGCGCGACGGTGTCGTGCACGCCGAGCAGATCGAACGCCGCGCGCAGATCGAACGCGATGTTGCTGACCACCGCCACGGGAACGCCGCGATCGGCGAGGCCGTGCAGCACTCGCGCCGTGTCGGGGTACGGCGTCCACGAGGACGGGTCGATCACTTTGTCGTACAACGCCTCGGCGTGCTCGACGCGGTGCACACCCGACGCCTTCAGCACTGCCAGGTAGGCGGCCCGGTGCATCGCGGGGTCGAGATCGCGAGCCTCCCAAGCCCGGTGGCCGTCGTCGTCCAGGGTGACCACCGACCCGACGGGCTGGGTCATGCGGCGCATCAACTCGGCCTGGAAATGACCGTCGATCTGCTCGTCGTCGCCGACACGCAGATCGGTGAACCAGCTCTCGTCCTCCTCGAGACGGAACAGCGTGCCGGAGAAGTCGAAGAGCACCGCGGCCGGCGTGGTCACGGTAGTGACTCGACGAGCGCCTCGACCGTCACCCGGGGTCCGCTGAAGAACGGAACTTCCTCCCGCACATGACGTCTGGCCTCGGTCGCACGCAGATCACGCATCAGGTCGACGATGCGGTCCAGCGTCGGAGCCTCGAACGCGAGAATCCACTCGTAGTCGCCCAGGGCGAACGACGGGACGGTGTTGGCGCGCACGTCCTTGTAGCCGCGTGCCGCCTTGCCGTGGTCGGCGAGCATCGTGCGACGCTCCGCGTCGGGCAGCAGGTACCAGTCGAGCGAGCGGACGAACGGGTACACGCAGATGTAGGCGCCCGGCTCCTCGCCGGCGATGAAGGCCGGGACGTGCGACTTGTTGAACTCCGCGGGGCGGTGCAACGCGGCGTTGCTCCAGAACGCATCGCACGCGCGGCCGAGAGCCGTCGACCGACGGAAGCGCGCGTACGCCGCCTGCAGGTCCTCGATCTTCTCCGCGTGCCACCAGATCATGAAGTCGGCGTCGGCGCGCAGTCCGGCCACGTCGTAGATCCCGCGCACCACGACGTCGGTCTCGTCGAGACCGTCGAAGAACGCGCGGGCTTCGGCGAGCACCGCCTCCCGATCCTCACCGAGGGCGCCCGGCCGAGCCGTGAACACCGAGTGCATCGAGTAGCGCAACGTGGAATTGAGTGCTTCGAAATCGAGACGTGCCATGACACCCATCGTGCCACCCGGCCGTCCCGATCGGGCCGTCAGGCCAGCGCCTCCGCCAGCCGGGCCGCCGCCGCGGATGCCGTCGCGACGCACGCGGGAACTCCGACGCCGTGCAGGTACGCGCCCGCGAGTTCGAGTCGGCCCACCGCCGAGGCGGCGTCCTCGACGCGGGCCACGAGGTCGGTGTGGCCGGGGCGGTACTGCGGCAGTCCGCCGTGCCAGCGTTGCACGAACGTCGTCGTCGGCTCCTCGTCCACACCGAGCACCTCACGCAGATCCGTGCGGGCCGCCGACACCAGGTCGACGTCGGGCCGGTCGACGATGTCCGCGTCCCCGAAACGTCCGAAGGAGACCCGCACCAGCTGGCCGCCGCGCTCGGCGAGATGCGGCCACTTGCGGCTCGACAGCGTGAACGCTTTGGCGCGCAACGGAACACCGGAGGAATCGAGCTCCCCCGTGGCGACCAGGACACCCGAGTTCTGCGGTAGTCCCCCGTCCTCGAACCCGAGGGCCACCACTGCCGACGAGGCGAGTTCCACGTCCCCGAGTTCCCGCGCGAGTGCGGGCGCCGTGTCGAGCAGCATCGAGACCGTCTGCGGTGCGGGCGCGGCGAGGACGACGCCGTCCACCACCCCGACGCCGTCGACGTGCCACGCGCCCCGGCCGTCGGACGTCACCCGCCGCACGTCCGCGGCGACGAGTTCGGCACCGGAGGCGGCGAGCAGCGCGTCGAGAAGCACGCCGTAGCCACCGCGCAGTCCGCCGAACACCGGTCCCGGCGACGGCGTCGGGCGCGCTCGCTCGACGGCGTCCACCAGCGACGGGGCACCGACGTCGAGCGCCGCGGCGAGAGTCGGCACCGCGGCGCGGATGCTCGTGGTGACGGCCAGCCCGGAGTAGACGCCGCCCAGCAGCGGGTCGACGCTCCGCGCGGTCACCTGGGAGCCGAAGCGTTTGGACACCAGGTCACCCACCGACGCATCGTCGCCGGGCGTCCACCGCAGCGGCCGGTCACGATCGGTGTCGATGCGGCGGCACGTGGCGTCGTCGACCAGAGTCCGCACCGAGTCGGACGTGGCCGGGATGCCCATCAACGTGCCGGTCGGCAGTCCGTGCAGTGCGCCGCCCGAGCGCAGGAGCGGGCGGGCGGCGGGCGACGGCCGCACGAGCTGGTCGGCGAGTCCGAGCTCGTCGAGCAGAGCGGGAACCTCGGGACGACGCGCGATGAACGCCTCGGCACCGACGTCGACCGGGCCACCCGCCAGGTCCACCGACCGGAGTTTGCCACCGATGCGCGGCGCCTTCTCGACCACCACGATCCGCGCGGCGGGTCCCAGCGACTGCCGCAGCCGGTACGCGGCCACCAGTCCGCTGATGCCCGCTCCGACGACGGCTACCGAGGTCACAGCGAGTGCACCAGCTCCACCACCGACGTCACCACGTCGGGATCGGTGGCGGGCAGGACCCCGTGGCCCAGGTTGAAGATGTGCCCGGTGGCGCCGGCCGCGAGTGCGGCGTCCGCCTCGCCCACGATGCGGGTGACCTCGCGGCGCACCGCGTCGGGGCCCGCGAACAGCACGGCGGGATCGAGATTGCCCTGCAGAGCCTTGCCCGGACCGACCCGACGAGCGGCGACGTCGAGCGGGATCCGCCAGTCGACACCGACGACGTCCGCGCCCGCCTCCCCCATCGCACCGAGCAGCTCGCCCGTCCCGACACCGAAGTGGATGCGCGGCACGCCGGCCGACGCCATGGCCTCGAACACGCGGCTGGAGTGGGGGAACACGAACTCGCGGTACTCGGCGAGTGACAGCGCCCCGGCCCACGAGTCGAAGAGCTGGACCGCGTCGACGCCGGCATCGGCCTGCGCGGTGAGGAAGGCGATGGTCATGTCGGCCAGCGACGAGAGCAATGCGTGCCACGTCTGCGGATCCGAGTGCATGAGCGCCTTGGTGCGCTCGTGGTTACGACTCGGACCGCCTTCGACCAGGTAGGACGCCAGCGTGAACGGTGCGCCCGCGAAGCCGATGAGGGGCACGTCCTTCAACTCGGCCAGGAGCAGGGAGATGGCCTTCGCGACCGGCTCGATCTGCTCCGACTGCAGGACCGGCAACGACTGCACGTCGGCCACGGACCGCACCGGGTTCGCCACGACGGGACCGGTGCCGGCCACGATCTCGAGGTCGACGCCGGCCGCCTTGAGCGGCACGACGATGTCGGAGAACAGGATCGCCGCGTCGACCCCGTGCCGCCGGACCGGCTGCATCGTGATCTCGCAGACCATCTCGGGGTCGAAGCACGAGGCGAGCATGGAGGTGCCCTCCCGCAACTTGCGGTACTCGGGCAGCGACCGACCGGCCTGACGCATGAACCACACGGGCCGACGCGACGGCGTCCGTCCCGTCGCGGCCGCGAGGAAGGGAGCTTCGGGCAGGCTTCGACGCGGACCGACGGCGTCAGGGATGGTGTTCATCGGCGTCCATGCTGCCAGAGACGCACACCTGCCCGGCGCGCCTCCTCCGCTGGGCCGACGGTCGCGGCTAACGTCCGCACACGTGACCACGTCCGAGAGCGCCTCGCAGCCTGCGCCCTTCCGCGCCGCCATCGACGCGATGCACCGGGCGACGGTCCACCCGAGCATCGAGGTCGGGCCGATCCGGCCTCCGCAGCGCCTGGCACCGTTCAGTTACGCACTGGGGGCCGAGGTGCGCCACTCCGAGGCGGAGTCGGTGCCCGAGCAGAGCGAGGGTGACGCGTTCGGGCGTCTCATCCTGTTGTACGACCCGGACGGCGACGAGGCGTGGAACGGCACCATGCGCCTGGTCGCCTACATCCAGGCCGACGTCGACGCGTCGCTGGCGTCGGATCCGCTGCTGCCCGAGGTGGCGTGGAGTTGGCTGGTCGACGCGTTCGAGGCGCGGTCCGAGCCGCTGACGGCGCTGGGCGGCACGGTCACCTCGACGAGTTCGGTGCGGTACGGGGACATCGCCGGCCCGCCGCGTGCCCACCAGCTCGAGCTGCGAGCCTCGTGGACCGCGCTCAGCGAGGAACTGTCGGTGCACGTCGAGGCGTTCGGTGAGGTTCTCGCCTACGCCGCGGGGCTGCCCCCGGCGGGCATCACGGCGCTGGGTGCACGCGCCGACTCGGGCAGCTCCGACGCCTGATCGTCGGACAGCCTAGAGTTCGAACAATGCCCGACACGCCCGACTCGACTCCTGCCTCCTCCGGCGACACCGCCGTCGAGCCGGAGGCGACTCCCCTTCTCGCTCCACGCGAGGGGGTCCCGCCGTTGACGGACACGGCGGACGCGGTGCGAGCGGCCGCGGAACTGCTGGCGTCGGGAACCGGACCGTTGGCCGTCGACGCGGAACGCGCATCGGGTTTCCGATACTCGGCTCGCGCGTATCTGCTGCAGTTCCGTCGCCGGGGTGCGGGCACCGTCCTGCTCGATCCGATTCCGGTGGTCCGCGACGGTGGTGTCGAGGCGCTCGCGGGCTTCGCCGCCGTCGTGAACGACATGGAGTGGGTACTGCACTCCGCCGATCAGGATCTGCCGGGGCTCGCCGAGCTCGGCATGACGCCCGCGTCGCTGTACGACACGGAGCTGGCGGGCCGACTCGCCGGCTTCGACCGTGTCGGTCTGGCGGCCATCGTCGAACGGACGTTGGGCCTGTCGCTGCAGAAGGGTCACGGTGCGGCGGACTGGTCCACCCGACCGTTGCCCGACACCTGGCTCAACTACGCGGCACTCGATGTCGAGGTGCTCGTCGAGTTGCGTGACGCCATGGCCGAGGAGCTCGAGAGCCAGGGCAAGACCGACTGGGCCGCACAGGAATTCGAGTACATTCGCACCGCACCCCCGGCGCCTCCCAAGCCCGACCGCTGGCGCCGCACCTCCGGTATCCACACCATCAAGAACGCGCGGACGCTCGCCGTCGTCCGCGCTCTGTGGACCGCCCGCGACGATCTCGCGCGCCGCCGCGACATCGCGCCGAGCCGCGTCCTGCCGGACTCCGCGATCGTCGCCGCCGCGCAGAGGAACCCCGCCACGGTGTCCGAGCTGAACGCGTTGCCCGTCTTCGGCGGACCTCGTCAGCGTCGCCAGGCGCGCGTGTGGATGGACGCGATCGAGCACGCCCGCGCACTTCCCGACGATGCGCTGCCCCCGGTGACGCAGCCCTTCGTGGGGCCGCCGCCGGTCAGTCGGTGGGCGCGGCGCGATCCGGAGGCCGCCGGGCGTCTGTCCGCCGTCCGCGACGCGATGGCCGCCCTGTCCGCGGATGTCGCGATTCCTGTCGAGAACCTGCTGACTCCCGATCTCGTCCGTCGGATCTGCTGGGACCACCCCGCTCTCGTCGCGGAGTACGGGACGGACGAGGACGTGCTCGTCGACCGTTTCCTCGAGGCGCACGGGTCGCGGCCCTGGCAGCGCGAGGTGGCGGGTCCCGTCGTGGCAGCAGGCCTACGGACCGCCGAGGAGTCGAGGACGGCCGAAGTTACCGGCGAGTAGGCACGGGTTAGAGTGGGCGCGCGAGCCGGGCGTCCGGCCCGTTCCAGCGCCTGCCGGAAGGAACCATGTCTTCTCCGAAATCCGCTCCCGCTCGATCCGCGTCCAGTCGTGGCGTCGCGTTCGTCGACGGTGTTCGTACGCCGTTCGGCAAGGCCGGCCCCAAGGGTATGTACGCGGACACCCGAGCGGACGACCTCGTGGTCAAAGCGATCCGTGAACTGCTCCGCCGCAACCCCGAACTGCCACCCGAGCGCGTCGACGAGGTCGGCATCGCCGCCACGACGCAGACCGGCGACCAGGGACTGACCATCGGCCGCACGTCGGCATTGCTCGCCGGGCTCCCCCGCAGCGTGCCCGGTTTCGCCGTCGACCGGATGTGTGCGGGCGCGATGACCGCGGTGACCACCACCGCGTCGGGCATCGGCTTCGGACAGTACGACGTCGTCATCGCCGGTGGCGTCGAGCACATGGGCCGCCACCCGATGGGCGAGGGTGTCGACCCGAACCCGCGCTTCCTCGCGGACAAGCTCGTCGACCCGAGTGCTCTGGTCATGGGCAACACGGCGGAGAACCTGCACGACCGCTACCCGTCGATCACCAAGGACCGCACTGATGCCTACGCCGTCGCGAGCCAGGAGAAGTACGACGCGGCCAAGAAGTCCGGCCTGATCGCCGAGACACTGGTCCCCGTCGCCACGAAGTCCGCAGCGGGCTGGGGTCTGGCCACCGAGGACGAGCCGCCTCGCCCCGGCACGACGCTCGAGGACCTGGCGAAGCTCAAGACGCCGTTCCGCCCCGCCGGCCGCGTCACCGCAGGCAACGCCGCCGGCCTTAACGACGGTGCGACCGCCGCGATCCTCGCCGGTGAGGACACCGCCGCCGAGCTCGGCCTGAAGGTCGGCATGCGCATGGTGGGCTTCTCCTTCGCCGGCGTCGATCCCGCCGTGATGGGAATCGGTCCCGTCCCCGCCACCGAGAAGTTGCTCGGACGCACCGGCCTGTCGATCGAGGACATAGGCCTTTTCGAGATCAACGAAGCCTTCGCAATCCAGGTTCTGGCGTTCGCCGAGCACTTCGGCATCGCCGACGACGACGCCCGGATCAACCAGTGGGGCGGCGCCATCGCCTGCGGCCATCCCCTCGCGTCCTCGGGCGTTCGACTGATGACCCAGCTCAGCCGGCAGTTCGCCACTCGCCCCGATGTCCGCTACGGCCTCACCACCATGTGCATCGGCCTCGGCATGGGCGGCAGCGTCATCTGGGAAAATCCCGCCTACGACGGAAGCAAGTGATTGCCATGACTTCTGCCTTCTCCGATGAAGTGGTGACCCACGCGTTCACCAGGATCGTCACCGTGCCCGGCCTCGACGGCCCGGTCGCCATCGTCACGCTCGACAACGGCTTCGACCACACCAAGCCGTCCACCTTCGGACCCGCCGGACTCACCGAGCTCGATGCGGCACTGGACGCGGCATACGCGGCGAATCCGGTGGCCGTCGCGGTGACCGGGAAGCCGTTCATCTTCGCCGTCGGCGCGGACCTCAACGGTGTGCCGAACATCTCCGACCGCGCCGTCGCGCTGGAGATCGGCACGTTGGGGCACAAGGTGTTCCGCCGCCTGCGCGAGTCCACGGTGCCCACGTTCGCGTTCGTCAACGGCGCCGCTCTGGGCGGTGGACTCGAGATCGCGCTGCACTGCCACTACCGCACCGTCGCGGACAACGCTGCGGCACTGGGGCTCCCGGAGACATTCCTGGGCCTCGTTCCCGGCTGGGGCGGAACGCAGTTGCTGCCCAACCTGATCGGGCCGGCCAATGCCGTCACCGTGGTGATCGAGAACGCGCTCAACCAGAACCGCATGCTGAAGCCTGCGGACGCGCTGAAGCTGGGCATCGCCGACGAAGTCTTCGGCGGCGCCGATTTCCTCGAGCAGTCCCTGCTGTGGGCCGCGAAGGTCGTTTCCGGGGACGTCACCCCGACCCGCCCCGAGATCGACCGCGGCCAGGGCTGGGACGACGCGATCGCGCGGGCCAAGGCCATCGTCTCCGGCAAGACCGGCGACCACGCACCGGGCCCGGTGCGCGCCGTGCAGCTTCTGGAGCTGGCGAAGTCGACCGACATCACCGACTCCGCGTCGCTCGACACAGCTTTCGCCGCCGAGGACGAGGCGCTGGCCGACCTCCTCATGGCCGACGAACTGCGCGCCGGCCTGTACGCCTTCGATCTGGTGCAGAAGCGTGCCAAGCGGCCCGCCGGAGCGCCCGACAAGTCGCTCGCCCGGAAGGTCACCGGCGTCGGCATCGTGGGCGCCGGCCTCATGGCCAGCCAGCTCGCCCTGCTGTTCGTGCGTCAGCTGAAGGTGCCGGTGATCCTCACCGACATCGACCAGGAGCGCATCGACAAGGGCGTCGGCTACGTTCACGCCGAGATCGACAAGCTGCAGGGCAAGAAGCGACTCTCCCCCGACGCGGCGAACCGTCTCAAGGCGTTGGTGTCCGGATCGCTCGACAAGTCCGCATTCGCGACGACCGACTGGGTCATCGAGGCAGTGTTCGAGAACCTCGACGTGAAGAAGAAGGTCTTCGCCGAGCTCGAGGAATTCGTCTCCCCCGAGACGATCCTCGCGACGAACACGTCGTCGCTGTCGATCACCCGCATGGCGGCGGAGCTGAAGCACCCCGAGCGGGTCGTCGGATTCCACTTCTTCAACCCCGTGGCCGTTCTTCCGCTGCTGGAGATCGTCCGCGGCGAGAAGACCGACGATGCCACGCTCGCAACAGCATTCGCGACGGCGAAGTCTCTGAAGAAGTCGGCCGTGCTGATCGCCGACAAGCCCGGCTTCGTCTTCAACCGCTTGCTCACCCGCGCCCTCGGCGAGGTCATGAACGCGATCGACGAGGGCACGCCCTTCGACGTCGCGGACAACGCCATCAGCGAGCTCGGCATGCCGATGAGCCCGCTCACGCTGCTCTCGCTCGTCGGCCCCGCCGTCGCACTGCACACCGGCGAGACCATGGCCGAGTACTACCCGGAGCGGTTCCACGACTCCCCCGGCCTGCAGGCGATGGTCGCGAACAAGAAGTCTGCGGTGTGGACCTACGGCGCCGACGGAGCCAAGACCGTCGACCCCGAGATCGCCGATCTGTGGCCGCAGGGCGACTCACCGTCGACGGCCGAGCAGGTGCTCGATCGCACCCGCCGCGCCTTCGCGGAGGAGATCGACATCATGCTGCAGGAAGGCGTCGTCGCGGCCGCTCAGGACATCGACCTCTGCCTGATCCTCGGCGGCGGCTTCGGGTTCTGGAACGGCGGCATCGTGCCGTACCTCGATCGCACGGGCACCTCCGAGGCCGTCACCGGTCACCGGTTCCTCGACAAGGGTGTCGCCAGCGTGTGATGGGGCTGCGCCCTCGTGCGCCCTTTGCGCATCCCTGGATACGCGAAGGGCGCACGGGGCCGGAGGCCATACATAGGTTAGGCTAACCATGTGAAACGCTCTCGCCTTCTCCCCGCCGTCGCGGCCACCGCCGCGCTCGCCCTCGTCGCCGGATGTTCGTCCGATGCCGACTCCGACGCGCCCGCCGCCGCGTCGGGTGGCGCGTTCCCCGTCACCATCGACCACGCCTTCGGTTCGACCACCATCGACGCCGCACCGGAGCGCATCGTCACGATGGGCTGGAACGCACAGGACATCCTCGGCGCCCTCGACATCACGCCCGTCGGCCAGCCGAAGTACACCTATGGTGCCGACGAGAACGGCGTGATGCCGTGGGCACAGGAGTTCTACGACGCGGACGCCACCACCCTGTACGAGGATCCGGCTGCGGGTGAGCCCGACGTCGAGGCCCTCGCGGCCCTGGCACCCGACCTGGTGCTCGCGCCCTACGAGGGTTTCCCGCAGTCGTACTACGACACGTTGTCCGCTGTCTCGCCCGTCGTCGCCTACCCCGGTGAGGCCTGGCAGACGACGTGGCAGGACCAGACCACGATGATCGGTGAGGCAGTCGGGAAGCCCACGGAGGCACAGGCTCTCATCGACGGTATGGGCCAGCGGCTCGCCTCGGAGGCCGAGGCCAATCCGGAGTTTGCCGGCAAGACCGTCGCGGTGGTGAACCTGGACACGGACGCCGGTCAGGCGAACGTCTACATGCCGTCCGATCCACGCGTGCAGGTTCTCAACGAGATGGGCTTCGTCAACGCCCCCGGCGTCGTGGCACTCGACGAAGCCGACTCCGCGGACACCTTCTTCTCCACCGTGTCACTGGAGAACGTGCAGAGCTTCGACGCCGACGTGATCGTCGCGTTCACTCCGGAGGGCTTCGACCTCACCTCGGTTCCGGCTGTGGCGACGCTGCCCGCGGTCGCCTCCGGATCCGCGGTCGCGCTCAGTGATGAGCAGGTCATCGCCGGTCTGAGCAACGTCAACCCGGTGAGCACCCCGTGGGTACTCGACCGGATCCTCCCGCAGTTGAAGGACGCCGCCACCAAGGCGACGTAGCGACCGTCAGATGTCGCCGGGCCGGTGTGCGATCCATCCGCGCACCCGGCCGGCGATGTCCGACGGGGTGAGGCCGATGTCGGCGTGAATGCGATCCCGCGAGCTGTGGTCCAGGAACTGCTGTGGCACACCGAGATCCCGACAGGGGACGTCGACGCCGCCGGCGCGCAGGGCAGCCGACACGGATGCACCGATGCCGCCGTGCAGACCGCTGTCCTCGAGCGTGACCACCAGACGGAAGTCCGCGGCGAGCTTCACGAGCGAGTCCGGAACGGGCAGCACCCACCGCGGATCGACGACCGTGGCCGAGACACCGTCCGCGGCGAGTTCTCGCGCCGTGTCCAGTGCCAACGACGCGAACGGACCGACGGCGACGAGGAGTACGTCCGACTCCCCCTCGGGCTCGTGCAGCACGTCGACGGAGTCGTCCAGACGCCGCACCGCCTCGATGTCGTCGGGAATGGCGCCCTTGGGGAAGCGCAGCGCGGTGGGACCGTCGGACACCGCGAGTGCCTCGGCGAGTTCCTCGCGCAGGGTCGCTCCGTCGCGAGGCGCCGCCACGCGCATGTTCGGCACGATGCCGAGCAGCGACATGTCCCACATGCCGTTGTGGCTTGCGCCATCCGATCCGGTGACCCCGGCGCGATCGAGCACGAGGGTGACCGGCAGGTTCAGTAGTGCCACGTCCATCAGCAGCTGGTCGAACGCCCGATTGAGGAACGTCGAGTAGATCGCCACCACGGGATGCAGACCACCGAGTGCGAGACCGGCGGCGGACGTGAGCGCGTGCTGCTCGGCGATGCCCACGTCGAAGAAACGGTCCGGGAACACCTCGCCGAACGCGGCGAGCCCGGTGGGTCCGGCCATCGCGGCGGTGATGGCCACGACGTCCTCGCGGTCGGTTCCCAGGGCGATGAGTTGACGGGAGAACTCCGACGTCCAGTCCGGAGCCGCGACGCTGGTCGCCAGGCCGGTGAGCGGGTCGATGACTCCCGTCGAGTGCATCTGGTCGGCGACGTCGTTCTCGGCGAACGAGTAGCCCATGCCCTTGCGCGTCACCGCGTGGACGATGACCGGCCCGCCGAAGGCCTTCGCGCGGCGCAGCGCCGATTCCAGAGCCGCCTGATCGTGTCCGTCGACCGGACCGAGGTACTTGATGCCCAGATCGGTGAACATGACCTGCGGGCTGATCGCGTCCTTGAGGCCGGCCTTCATGCCGTGCAACATGGCGTATGCGGCCGACCCGACCACGGGCAGGTTCTTCACCATGTGACGGCCGGTGTCCAGCGCGCGCTCGTAGTTGGGCTGCAGGCGCAGCGTCGCGAGATGGTCGGCGAGGCCGCCGATGGTCGGCGAGTAGGAGCGACCGTTGTCATTCACGACGATCACGACGGAACGATCCTTGCCGGCCGCGATGTTGTTGAGCGCCTCCCAGCACATGCCACCGGTGAGGGCGCCGTCCCCGACGACCGCGACGACGTGACGATCGCCGCGCCCGGTCAGCTCGAAGGCCTTGGCGAGGCCGTCGGCGTAGGAGAGGGATGCCGACGCGTGTGAGGACTCGACCCAGTCGTGCTCGCTCTCGCTGCGGGACGGGTAGCCGGACAGCCCACCCTCCTTGCGCAGGGAGTCGAAGCGGTCCGCTCGACCGGTGACCATCTTGTGCACGTACGCCTGGTGGCCGGTGTCGAAGATTACCGGGTCACGAGGCGAGTCGAACACGCGGTGGATGGCCAGAGTCAGCTCGACGACACCGAGATTGGGTCCGAGGTGGCCACCCGTGGCAGACACCTTCTCGACCAGGAACCGACGGATCTCGTCCGCCAGTTCGGCCAGCTCCACCGGGCCGAGGGCACGCAGGTCGCTGGGCTCGTGCACGCCGTCCAGAACACCCAACGAAATCGCTCCCCTCCGAAGATTGCCTTGTCGTCCGTCGTGCCGTGAGGCACTCGGACAGGCCAGTTCGGACAAGTCTACGTGGACCCGGATCGGCGGGTTACCGTACGAGCGCCGAGCCGCGGCACAGAATCGAGAGAGTGGTGACGATGACCGACGTCGTGCAGGAGATTCTGGAGCAGGTCCACGCGCTGTGTGTGGCGGACACCTCCGGTGGCGTCGCCGACTACATCCCCGAACTGGCGGCCGCGAACCCCGATCGCTTCGGTATCTGTCTCACGACGGCCGACGGCCACGTGTACCAGGTGGGCGACACGGACGTGCCCTTCACGATCCAGTCGGTGTCCAAACCGTTCACCTACGCCCTCGCTCTCACCGATCGCGGCGAGACCGCGGTGGCCCGCAAGATCGACGTGGAGCCGTCCGGTGAGCCGTTCAACGAGATCAGCCTCGACCCCGTCACCGAGCGCCCGCGCAACCCGATGATCAACGCGGGCGCCATCACCTCCGCGTCGCTGGTGCGAGGCGCGACGCCCGACGAGCAGTTCGAACGGATCCGGGCCTCGTTCTCGCGGTACGCGGGACGCGAACTCGCCATGAACGCCGCCGTGCACGCCTCCGAATCACGCACCGGCCATCGCAACCGCGCCATCGGCCACATGCTGCGCTCCTTCGGCATCGTCGAGGGCGATCCCGACGCGATGGTCGATCTCTACTTCCGCCAGTGCTCGCTGGACGTCACGTGCCGCGACATCGGCGTCATGGCGGCGACCCTCGCCAACAACGGCCTCAACCCGTGTACCGACGTCCGAGCCCTCGAACCGGTGCTCGTCGAGCGTGTGCTGAGCGTCATGACGACGTGCGGCATGTACGACGGAGCCGGCGACTGGGTCAACCGCGTCGGACTCCCCGCCAAGAGCGGTGTCGCCGGTGCGGTGCTCGCGGTCCTGCCCGGTCAGCTCGGTATCTCGGTGTTCTCACCCAGACTCGACGCCCACGGCAACAGCGTGCGCGGAGTCAAGGCGTGCCGCGAGCTGTCCTCGCGCCTCGAACTGCACTTCCTCCACGTCGGCCGGGCCGCACGCAGCGCCGTGCGCGCCGAGTACACCGTCGCCGACTCCCCCTCGCGTCGCCGGCGCACCGCCGCCGAACAGGAGACGCTCGCCGCGCGGGGACGCCGAGTCCGCGTCTTCGAACTGCACGGCGATCTGCTGTTCTCCGCAGCGGAGAGCGTCGTGCGCGCGGTGTCCACGGCCGTCGACCACGGCGCCGACGACGGGAGCGCACTCGACGGCGTGATCCTGGACATGCGTCGGGTCGACGAGGTGAGCGACGTCGCCCGCTCGATGCTGGACACCCTCGCCGCCGGGCTCCGCCGACAGGGTTGTGCCGCCGTCCTGGTCGATCCCCGAGCTGCGATGGCGCACACCGTGTCGTCCCTGTCCGAACACGACGGCAGTGGCCGGGTCTTCGACGATCTGGACTCCGCACTGCGCTGGGGCGAGGACACCGTCCTCGACCGGTGGTGCGGCGGCGCACGGCAACCCACGGAGGTGACGGTCGATCAGCACCCGATCGTCACCGCGCTGGACGAGGCCCACCGCGATGCGATCACCTCCCGCACGACGGACGCGCAGTACAGCGCAGGCACCGTCATCGCCGAGGTCGGTGACGTGTCACTGGGTCTGGTGATGGTGCTGTCCGGCCGCGTCGCGGTCGACTTCATCGGCGCGGACGGCCGGGCCCGCGCCGTGTCGACGCTGTCCGCCGGCATGAGTTTCGGTGAGATGCCGTTGGTCCGGCGCTCACGCTTCGGGCTCCGCATCACCGCGATGAAGGACACCACGGTCGCGATCCTCGGCCCGAAGGACTTCGACGCGCTGACCGAGAGCAACCCCGCTGCGAAGACAGCCTTGCTGGAGGTGCTTCTCGATCGCGCGTACGAGCAGGCCGAGTCGATCGTCGCCGCACTGCGCCGTTCCGGCGTCGTCTGAGCCGCCGGCTGCGCTCAGGCGTCGAGCGTGACCGCAGCGATGGGCGTCGTGGTGGGTGCGTCCGAACCGCTCTCGGGCTCGACCGTCACCGCCCACGTGGTCGCGTCGCTCAAGCCTGTGACGACGTGCTCGCGAGCGGGCGTGGCGGCATCGGCGGGGACGAGACCGGCCGGGCGCGGCGCGGGATCCTCTCCGATGAGCCACATCTCGAACACCTTGCCGTCGCCGGGCTCCGCGAGCCCGTCGAGCGTGACCACGGCGGCGTCCTGCGAGCGCGACCAGCGCACGGTGGCGGTACCGCCACCCTCGACCTCGACGGTGCTGGTCCTGATGTCACCGGCCGCAAGCACCTGCGACGTGGGCGACGACGGTGCGTCTCCCAGTTGCTGCGTGACCACGGCGCCGCCCACTCCGACGATCACGACGGCCGCCGCGGCTGCCGCGAGCACGCGCAGGCGTGTGCGGCGGCGATCGTCGAGCGACACCACCGGAGCGACCGGAGCGTCGTCGATCGGATCGGCCAGTGGCCGGGCATCACCCTGCGGAGTGCTCTCCACCGCGGCGAGAATGCTCGCACGCAACGACGAGGGCGGTTCCGCGGCCGTGGACGACGCGCTGAGCGCCATCGTCTCGTCGACCGACTCGACGATGCTCTCGAACCACGACCGCGTCGCCGCGTCCGACTGCGCGAGCCTGCGTTCGATGTCCGCCCTCTCGGCGGGGTCGATCGCGTCCAGTGCGTAGGCGTAGGCGTCGTCCACCACGCTGTCGTTCATCTCGTTCACGTCCTGCATCGCATCCTGCTCCGACACGTCGTCGGGTGCGGACGCGTCGTCATGGCGGCGATGGCGACCTTCTCCGTCACTCACCGGTCTCCACCCCCAGACAATTCTTCAACTTGATCAGACCGTCCCGGATCCGGGACTTCACGGTGGGAACGGCCACGCCCAGGCGCTCGGCCACTTCCCGATACGTCAACCCGCTGTAGTACGCCATCCGTACCGATTCGCGTTGGGTCTCCGTCAGCGTGTCCAGGCATCGGACCACCGACTCCGACTCCAGGGTCTGGGTGACGGATTCGAGGACCTCGTCGTGCGCGGGACTGTGGGTCGAGGAGCCGTAGAGCGCCTCGCGATCCGTGCCGGACTGCTCCGACCGGACACGGTCGACGGCGCGGCGATGCGCCAACGTCATCATCCAGGCGAGCGGAGACCCCTGCGCGGGGTCGTATCGGTCGGCCGTCTTCCAGATCTGCAGGAACACCTCCTGCGCGGTCTCCTCGCTGAACCCGGGATCGCGCAGCACACGCAGCACCATGCCGAACACCCGAGACGAGGTCGCGTCGTACAGATCGGCGAACGCTCGGCGGTCACCGGTGGCGACACGTGCGAGCAACGCACGCAGTTCGTCGGCCTCGGCGACACGCCGACGCTTGAGGTCGGGATCGGGAACGGGGCACGACGGATCGGCGGTGTCGTCCGGGGCGCGTCGGTGCCGAGGCTCGCCGGCGCTCGGGTCGGCTGCGCTCGTACCTCCGGCGCTCACAGACCCCCACCTCGCTGCGAGACGTTCATCGTCGAGTTCATCGACCATGAGACTAGTGGCCATCGTCGTCATATCCTCACCCCCTCGGCGATCGCGGTCCTGCGCGTCGCGGTCCTGGCGTACACGCCACCGGATCATGGCGGCCACGCCGCCGGGCAATGGCGCCCACGCCACGGCGCGAACATCGTGCAGGAATCATTCGTCACCGGGGCGTGAGTGGATCGGTGACCGGCGTCTCCGGCGAAAAACCCGTTGCGGACCTGCAATGACTGCGGGACGCTCGTCGCACCGGATCGGACGATCCGGACATACCGATGAGATCGTGGCGGATCAGGAGTCAGCACTCACATGACGACACATGACGGGAAGGCCGGAGGCCGGCCGCTGGAGGACGGGAAGGCCGGAGGCCGGCCGCCGACGGACGGGAAGGCCGGGGGCCTGGCGATCGAGGCGGTCGGTCTGGTGAAGAGGTTCGGGGACACCGTGGCGGTGGACGGCGTGGATCTCGCCGTCCCGCGGGGCGGTGTCTACGGGGTGCTGGGGCCGAACGGGGCCGGCAAGACCACGACGATGCGCATGTTGGCGACGTTGACCGGCATCGACGGCGGGTCGGCCCGCGTGCTCGGCCACGACGTGGCGACGGAGTCCGACGCGGTGCGGTCGAAGGTGGCGCTCACGGGCCAGTTCGCTTCGCTGGACGAGGACCTGACCGGAGTGGAGAACCTGGTGCTCCTCTCGCGGCTGTACGGGTTCTCGCGCCCGGCGTCGCGGGAGCGTGCCGATCTGCTGTTGGGCGTCTTCGATCTGGTGGAGGCCGGCGGCAAGCAGGTCAAGGCGTACTCCGGCGGTATGCGGCGCCGTCTCGACATCGCGGCGAGTCTGGTGGTCACGCCGGAGCTGATGTTCCTGGACGAGCCGACCACGGGTCTCGATCCCCGCAGCCGCAACCAGGTGTGGGAGATCGTGCGCTCCCTGGTCGCCGGCGGCACGACGGTCCTGCTCACCACGCAGTACCTCGACGAGGCCGATCAGTTGGCCGACCGGGTGGCCGTCATCGACCGGGGCCGTGTGATCGCCGAGGGCACCACCGGTCAGCTCAAGGCGTCGGTCGGCTCGGGGTCGCTGCACGTCCGCGTCGCGGAACAGTCGCGCCGAGACGACGCCGCCGACGTCCTGCGCGCGACCCTGCACACCGACGTGACTCTCGAGTCCGATCCCTTCGCCGTCACCGCGCTGGTCGACGACACCGCCCTGGTGGCCCGCGCACTCGCGACGCTGTCGGACGACGGCATCGGCGTCACCACCTACGCCCTCGGGCAACCCAGCCTGGACGAGGTGTTCCTGGCACTGACCGGACGAACGACAGAACTGGAGGCGTCCTGAGAATGACCACCACCAACTCCCCCACCGCCGCGACGGGCACCGCGCAGCCGACCATCGCCGAGTTGCTCCGCGACTCCGGTCCCCGTCCCGATCGACCGTCGTCGATGTCGGCGGCGCTCTCGTTCGGGTGGCGAGCACTGCTGAAGATCAAGCACGTCCCCGAGCAGCTGTTCGACGTGACCATGTTCCCGGTCATGTTCACGCTGATGTTCACGTTCCTGTTCGGCGGCGCGTTGGCGGGCTCGACCAGTGCCTACATCCAGTTCCTGCTGCCGGGCATCCTGGTGCAGACCGTCGTCATGATCACGATGTACACGGGTCTGACCTTGAACAAGGACATCGAGAAGGGCGTCTTCGATCGGTTCCGGTCGCTGCCCATCTGGCGGCCGGCGCCGTTGGTCGGCGCCCTGCTCGGAGACGTGGTCCGGTACACCCTCGCCTCGACGATCGTGCTCGTGCTGGGTCTCGCGCTGGGCTTCCGGCCGGCGGGCGGCGTGCTCGGCGTGCTGGCGTCGGTGGCGTTGCTGCTGGCGTTCTCGTTCTGCGTCTCGTGGGTGTGGACGATGTTCGCGCTGATGCTGCGCAGCGAGACCGCGGTGATGAGCGTGTCCATGCTCGTGCTGTTCCCGCTGACCTTCGCCAGCAACATCTTCGTCGACCCGACGACGATGCCCGGGTGGCTGCAGGCGTTCGTGTCGGTCAATCCGGTGTCGCATCTGGTGACGACGCTGCGCGGCTTCGCCGACGGTGTGCTCGAGACGGACGCGCTGATGTGGACCGGCATCTGGTCCGTCGGACTGCTGGCGGTGTTCGGACCGATCACGATGCGCCTGTACAACGCCAAGTGACGCGTCAGTCCCGAACGAACGATCCGATGCACTCGACGTGGCTGGTCATCGGGAAGGCGTCGAACGCACGGAGATTCTCCAGGCGGTAGCCGTGCGAGAGGTAGAGCCCCGCGTCCCGTGCGAAGGACGCGGGGTCGCACCCGATGTGCACCACACGATCCGGGTGCGCACCGGCGACCGCCGCGATCACCTGTCTACCGGCGCCGGATCGTGGCGGGTCGAGGACGACGACGGACGGCTGTGGCGGCAGGGATCCGATCGCGCGCTCGACGGGCGCTGCCTGCATCGACAGCTGCGGCAGGTCCGTCACCGCCGCACGCCCGTCCACCACCGCCCGGTGGGAGAACTCGACCGCTGCGACGGTGCCGCCCGGTCCGACCGCCTCGGCGACGACGGACGCGAAGGTGCCCGCACCGGCGTAGAGGTCCCAGGCCGTGTCACCGGGCCGAGCACCGGACCACTCCCGGACCACCTCGGCGTACTGCGTGGCAGCCGCCCGGTGAGCCTGCCAGAACCCCCACGAGTCCACGGTCCACTCGCGCGACCCGACGCGCTCGACGGCCCGACCCGAGCCCGCGCGCACCCGGTGCGCGCGGTCACCGGACTTCGCGGCGCGGCGCGAGGAGGCGCCGCGACGACCGGTGTCGGCGCGCACGCGACGGTCGACGGCAGGAGCGATCTCCACGACGTGACGGGTCCCGTCGGAGTCCACGGCCACCGCGAGATCGGCGCCCGGCGTCCACGACCGGGCGGCCAGCCCGTCGTACATCCCCGGAACCGCTTGTGGGCAGGCCAGATCCGTCACGATGTCGGCGCTGCGGAGCCGGTGGAAACCGGGCCGTCCCTCGTCGTCCACACCCAACCGGATGCGCGTCCGCCAGCCGGTCTGATCACCGAGCGACTCCACCTCGACGGTGCGCTCGATGCCCCCGACGCGGCTCAACTGCTCGGCGACCACGGCCGCCTTGATCTGGCGTCCGGCCTCGGCGGTCGCGTGGGAGAAGTCGCAGCATCCCGACCCACCGGGGCCGGAGATGGGACACAGCGGCGCGATGCGGTCGGGCGAGGCCTCCAGGATCTCGACGGCGTCCGCGCGGCAGAAGGACTTGCCGGTGTCCTCGGTGACCCGCGCCGTCACCAGCTCGCCGGGAAGGCTGTGCCGGACGAACATGACGCGGCCCTCGTGCCGTGCGACGCAGAAGCCGCCGTGTCCCGGCTTGCCCACGCGGACCTCGACGACCGCGCCGAGCCACGAGTCGGTCATCGTTCGGATCGCCGTTCGGCCGAGGTGGGCTCGTAACCACGACGGGACGAGCCCGGTGCGTTCTCGAGGCTCTCGCGCTTCGCCCGCTCGGACGAGTTGAGCTGCCAGGGCACGCTGGTGACCATGACGCCGGGCTGGAACAGCAAGCGACTCTTCAGTCGCAACGCACTCTGGTTGTGCAGCACCTGCTCCCACCAGTGACCCACCACGTACTCGGGGATGAACACGGTGACGACGTCGCGCGGTGAGTCCCGCTTGACCCGGCGCACGTAGTCGAGCACGGGCTTGGTGATCTCGCGGTACGGCGACTCGACCACCTTGAGCGGGACGCTGAGGTCGCTCTTCTCCCACTCGCGCACCAGGGTGCGCGTGTCCGCCTCGTCGACGTTGACCGTGATCGCCTCGAGGGTGTCCGGCCTGGTCGCACGGGCGTAGGCGAGGGCGCGCAGCGTCGGGCTGTGCAGCTTGGACACGAGCACGATGGAGTGCGTGCGGCTGGGCAGCACACCGTCCCACTCGACGTCGGCGAGCTCGGTGGCCACCGAGTCGTAGTGCTTGCGGATCAGCTTCATCAGTCCGAAGATCGCGAGCATCGCGATGATCGCGATCCAAGCGCCCGCGAGGAACTTGGTCAGCAGAACGATGACCAGGACGGCGCCCGTCATGGCCAGTCCGATGCCGTTGACGACACGCGAGCGCATCATCGACCGGCGCTGCGCGGGGTCCGTCTCGGTCCGCAACAACCGGGTCCAGTGCCGCACCATGCCGGTCTGACTGAGCGTGAACGAGACGAACACTCCGACGATGTAGAGCTGGATCAGCTTGGTCACCTCGGCGCCGAACATGACGACGAAGAAGATGGCGGCGGCCGAGAGGAACAGGATGCCGTTGCTGAACGCGAGCCGGTCGCCGCGGGTGTGGAACTGGCGGGGCAGGAATCGGTCCTGGGCCAGGATCGACCCGAGTACCGGGAACCCGTTGAAGGCGGTGTTGGCGGCCAGCACCAGGATCAGCGCCGTCACGATGGTGATGAAGTAGAAGCCGGGCGTGAAGTGCCGGAAGACGGCCTCGGCCAGCTGCGCGATGAGCGTCTTCTGCTGGTAGTTCTCGGGAGCCCCGACGAGCTGGGTCGCGGGGTCCGCCGCGTACTTCACACCGATCTTCTCGGCCAGCAGGATGATGCCGAGCAGCAACGTGATGCCGATCGAGCCGAGCAGCAGGAGCGTCGTGGCGGCGTTGCGCGACTTCGGCTTGCGGAAGGCGGGCACGCCGTTGGAGATGGCCTCGACACCCGTCAACGCCGCACACCCGGAGGAGAACGCGCGCGCCAGCAGGAACGCGAACGCGATGCCGTAGAGGTGACTGTCCTCCGCCTGCAGCTCGAAGTTCGACGACTCGGCCGACACGTCGTCGCCGAGGACGTACACCTGCACCAGGCCCCACACGAGCATGACGACCATGCCCACCATGAAGGCGTAGGTGGGGATCGCGAACGCGGTACCGGACTCGCGGACGCCGCGCAGGTTGATCGAGGTGATGAGCACGATGGCGGCGACCGCGAACAGCACCTTGTGCTCCGCGACGAACGGCAGGGCCGATCCGATGTTGGAGGCGGCGGCCGAGATGGACACGGCGACCGTGAGCACGTAGTCGACGAGGAGGGCGCTGCCGACGGTCAGGCCCGCGGTCGGTCCCAGGTTGGTGGTGGCCACCTCGTAGTCGCCACCGCCGGACGGGTAGGCGTGCACGTTCTGGCGGTAGCTCGCCACGACCACCGCCATGACGACGGCGACGGCGAGACCGATCCAGATGGAGAACGAGTACGCCGAGATCCCGGCGACCGACAGCACCAGAAAGATCTCTTCGGGCGCGTAGGCGACGGACGACATGGCATCGGACGCGAACACCGGGAGGGCGATGCGTTTGGGCAGGAGCGTGTGTCCGAGCGTGTCGCTACGGAACGGCCTACCCAGCAGCAGCCTCTTGGTGGCCGTCGAAAGCTTGGACACATCGCAGAGCGTAGGCCGTACCGGGCTCGACCGTGGGGCAGGGTGACCGATAGCGTTGCGCGAAGTCCCTCCCGGCAGCAATCACCTGGGCACCGTCCTCTCGACTCCCGAACGGAGCGTCTGTTGTACGTAGTCGTCATGGGGTGTGGCCGCGTCGGCTCCGCCCTCGCGGGTGCACTCACCCGCATCGGCCACGAGGTCGCGGTCATCGACCGCGATCCCACCGCGTTCCACCGGCTCGGTCCCAACTTCACCGGACGTCAGGTGATCGGCATGGGGTTCGACCGGGACGTGCTCGTCGAGGCGGGCATCGAGAAGGCCGACGCACTGGCCGCGGTGTCCTCGGGCGACAACTCCAACATCATCTCCGCGCGTGTCGCCCGCGAGACGTTCGGTGTCGAGCGCGTCGTCGCGCGCATCTACGACGCCAAGCGCGCCGCGGTGTACGAACGCCTCGGCATCCCCACGGTGGCCACGGTGCCGTGGACGACGGATCGATTCCTGCACACGCTGATCCACGACAACGAGCTCACCAAGTGGCGCGATCCGTCGGGCAGCGTCGCGGTGGCCCGCCTCGACATCGGCGAGGGATGGGTGGGCAAGGGCGTGACCGCGCTTGAGAGTGCGACCAAGTCCCGAGTGGCCTTCATCATCCGCTTCGGTGCCGGACTTCTGCCCGACCGCAAGACGGTGATCCAGGCCGACGACGAGGTGTGGATCGCGGCGGTCGACGGCATGGTCGCCGAGGCCGTGGCGCTCGCGAGCAACCCTCCGCCCGAGGACTGACGGCTCCTGCCTCACCTCGTGTCCGTCCCCGCACCAGACCTGTCACCGAAGGATCCGTCATGAGAGTCGCCATCGCCGGAGCGGGAGCCGTGGGCCGTTCGATCGCCCGCGAGCTCCTCAGGTCCGACCATCACGTCCTGCTGATCGAACGCAAGGCCGACCACGTCGACCCGGCATCGGTCGAGGCGGCCGAGTGGATCCACGCGGACGCCTGCGAGCTGGCCACCCTCGAGGGCGCAGGCATCGAGTCGTACGACGTGGTCATCGCCGCCACGGGCGACGACAAGGCCAACCTGGTCCTGAGCCTGCTGGCGAAGACCGAGTTCGGCGTCGACCGAGTGGTCGCCCGCGTCAACGACCCGCGCAACGAGTGGCTATTCGACGCGTCGTGGGGAGTCGACGTCGCCGTGTCGACACCGCGCATGCTGGCCTCGCTCGTCGAGGAGGCGGTCTCGGTGGGAGATCTGGTGCGCCTGATGACGTTGCGCCAGGGCAAGGCGAACCTCGTGGAGATCACGTTGCCGGCGAACACGCCGCTGGCGGGCAAGCCGGTGCGCCGCATCACGCTTCCTCGCGACGTCGCGCTGGTCACCATCCTGCGCGGTGGCCGCGTCATCGTCCCGGAGAAGGACGACCCGCTCGAGGGCGGCGACGAACTGCTGTTCGTCACCACCGTCGACGTCGAGGACGAACTCCGCGAGGTGCTCGGACTCTCCCAGCGTTGACCGACAGGACCGACTGACAGCCGTCAGGGCTCGATGCGGTCCGCGTCCACGACCTCAATGCTCTCGCTCTCCCGGTGCGTCGCTGCGGCCACGACAGCGTCGGCCCGTCGCACGGCCCAGAACGTGACGGCGAACGCGACCGCCGCGAGCGGCCAGCCCATCGCGATGCGGGCGACCGCGAGCCACCCGGTCTGGTCGGAGTCGTAGAGCTGCGATTGCACGACGTACCGCGCGACGAACACGAGAACCCAGGCGAACGTCGCGATGTCGTACGCGCGGACGGCGGCCCGATGCTCGCGCCAGGCCTTGCCAGTGCCGTTGAGGTAGCCCCACACGATGCCGACGAGCGGCCGACGAGCGAGGATCGAGACGAGGAACACCCCGCCGTACGCGAGCGAGGTGTAGATCCCGAACAGGAAGTAGCCCTTGGCGTCTCCGGTGCGGTAGGCGATGAACGCGCACACAGCCACGCCGAAGAATCCCGACACGGCCGGCTGGATCGGATCCCGCTTCACGAGGCGCCACACCAGGATCGCCACGGCCAGACCGAGGGCGGCCCAGATGGCCGCGGTGAGGCCGGCGAGGGAGTTGACCGGAACGAAGACCAGCACGGGCAGGGTGGAGAACACCAGTCCGCTGACCCCACCGAGCTGGGACAGGATCGTCTCGGGAGGCGCGTCCTCGGTGGGCTGACTGTTCGGTGACTCGCTCATGCAGTTCAGGGTGCCAGACGATGCGGCTCCCGAAGAACTAGTCCTCGGTGCGCAGCTCGTAGTACGGGTTGTAGATGACCTTGCGGCCCTCGCGCTCCCCCACGCGACCACGGACCAGCAACTGCGTGCCGGACTCGATGCCGGCGATCTTGCGTCGGCCGATCCAGATCAGCGAGATGGTGTCGGTTCCGTCGAAGAACTCGGCCTCGACGATGGCGTTGGCGGCCTTGCTGCACGTCTCGACGCTGCGGAGCCGTCCGACCATGGTGACCTCGTCACCGCGAGTGCAATCGCATGCTCGTTGGGCGCCGGACGCCTTCGACGTCGACTCCAACTCCTCGGCATCGAGTTGATCGATGTCCTCGGTCAACTTCCGGGCCATGCGGCGGAAGTATCCTGCGGCAGCGGGTGCCATGAGTGCTCCTGGAGCGGTTCGCGCGGGCCTTCCGCGGCGGATGTTCTGCTTCTGTCAGCGCCACTGTAGACCTTTCCGAGCACGCCTCACCACACCCGGCCGGTCGGGTCGGTGAACGCCACGAGAAGATGCGGACACCATGGAGACAACCACCGTCGTACTGCTGCCCGGCACCGGCTCCGACGCGTCGTTCGTCGAGGGGGCCTTCGGTGATGCCATGGCGGATCTCGGCTGGTCGCTGCGGGTGATCGAGCCCGAACCCGCCGACGTCGTCGGGGGCTACGTGCGGGCGCTCGACCACGTACGAGGCGCCGTTCGAGGGGACCTGATCGTGGGCGGTGTCTCACTCGGCGCGGCGGTCGCGGCGCGGTGGGCGCTCGACCGTCGGGACGCCGCGCAGGGCGCCGTCCTCGCGATGCCGGCGTGGACCGGATCTCCGGGCGACTCCCCCGCTGCGGTCGGTGCCGCCGCGACGGCGGCGACGCTGCGGGCCCACGGCCTCGATGCGTCGGTGGCGGCGATGGCGCAGTCGAGTCCGCGGTGGCTCGCCGAGGCGCTGACGCGGTCGTGGCGAGCACAGTGGCCGATGCTGCCGACGGCGCTGGACGACGCCGCCCGGTACGTGGCACCCACCCTCGACGACCTGCGATCCCTCGCGGTGCCGGTCGGCGTGGTGGCAGCGATCGACGACCCGGTGCATCCGCTCGGTGTCGCGCAGGACTGGTGCGCGGCTCTTCCCACGGCGCACCTCGACACCTTCGCGCTCGACGTCCTCGCCGCGTCCCCGGGCGAGCTCGGCAGGCTGGGCGTCACCGCGCTCCGCCGTGCGACGGGCGGGTCCTAGTCGAGCTGCTCTCGCCGAGAACTCAGTCGAGCTGCTGCATCGCCGAACCGGAGGGCCCGCGCCGACGTTGCGCCTCGGCAGCGGCGTCCGCGTCGGGGGCCTGCTGCTGAGGTACCTGCTGCTGGGGCACCTGCTGCTGCACCGCAGCTCGGGCCTGCGCCTGTGCGGCAGCCATCTGCTGCTGCTGCGCGGCCGCGAGCTGCTGGGCGAGTGCCGGCGGCAGACTGATGGGCAACGGCGTCCGCACCGGGTGCGGATCCGAGCCGCGATCGACCACGGTCGCCGCCACGACGGCACGCGCCTGCTCGACCAGCGGCGATCCGGCCTCGACACTGCCTGCCGGTCCGCTCGCCACGCCGCGGATCATCCAGCGGTACCCGTCGACGCCGATGAAACGCAGATCCCCGCCGGCCGCGGAGCCCACCACCTCACGGCCCCACGGGCCGGTCTCGGTGGCCACCCGCGCGTTGTCGCGGCGCAGCGTGTCGGCCAACTCTGCGGCGACGTCACGCCACTGACCGGGCGACTTCGGAGCGGCGAAGGCCGCCACGGTGATGCGCCCGTTCGGAGTGACGATGTGGACGGCCTGGGGTGCGCCGGCCTGCGTCATCTCGACCTGCAGCTGTCCGCCGGCCGGAAGCATCAACAGCACGGATCCCAGATCGAGCCGTCCCTCCGCGATGCTCTCGCGGTCGCCGTCCAGGTCGTCGATCGACCACGGCCCGGTGGTGTCGTCCGCCGTACCGTCCACCTCGTCGACCTCGTCCACTTCCTCGACCTCGACGTCCTGCGCGGAGTCGAGATCGGTGGCGTCGACGTCGTCGCGCCCCTTCTTCTTGCGTCCGAACATGCTCAGTTCTCCTTCTCGCTGGCGGTGACGGCATCGAGAACCGCGTGTCCGCCGCTGGAGCCGTAGCCGCCGACACCCCGGGTGGTGTCGTCCAGCTCGGCCACCTCGACGAAGTCGGGCAGTTCGACCCGCTGCACCAGCAGCTGGGCGATGCGGTCCCCGCGCCGCAGTTCGATGGGGGTGCGTGGATCGTGGTTGATGAGGCAGACCCTGATCTCGCCGCGATAACCGGCATCGACCGTTCCCGGCGTGTTGACCACCGACAATCCCGCTCGCGCGGCGAGGCCGGACCGTGGGTGGATCAGGCCGACGGTGCCGACCGGCAGCGCCACGGCGATGCCCGTACCGACCATGGCACGCTCACCGGGTTCGATGACGACGTCGACGGTGGTACACAGGTCCACGCCCGCGTCACCGGCGTGTGCACGGACGGGCAGCGGGATGTCCGGATCGAGTCGTCTGACGGCCACCGTCTCGACGGCCTGTGCCGATCCCTGGTCTCCGCGGGTCGTGCGTGTCGCCGTCTCGGCCGTCAGATCGCTCACATCGGTCGAGATTACTCGCCGATGCACCGTCGACCTCCCGCCCGTCCGACCCTCTACTCTGGAGAGGTGTCCGACGCAGCTTCGAGAGAGACCTCAGCAGATCACGCCACCCGGACGTCCGGGACGGCACACGACGGCGGAGGTGAGACGGTCGTCTACAGCGAACGGCTCCGCGTACCCGTCTGGTACTGGGTGGCCGCGATCGGCGTCGCGGCGATCCTGTCGGCCGAGGTGCACATGGGATCACCCGGCGTGATGGCCTGGCTGCCGTACGTGGTGCTGGTGCCGTTCGCGATCTGGGTGGTCACGTACCTGGGCCGGATGCGCGTCGAGGTGACGGAGCAGAACGGCGAGCGAATGCTGCACGCCGGCAAGGCTCGGCTCCCCGCATCGGTGATCGATCGGGTGGCGGTGGTGCCGGGGACGGCGAAGAGTGCCGCCCTCGGACGCCAGCTCGACCCCTCCGCCTTCGTTCAGCATCGTTCGTGGGTCAAGCCGATGGTGTTGGTCGTCCTCGACGACGAGAACGACCCGACACCGTACTGGTTGGTGAGCACGCGGAACCCGGATGCAGTGGCTGCGGCTCTGACTCCGCAGCCACCGACCTCCTGACGGAGGTCTCCTCGGTCAGGCCGCGCAGTCGCGGCAGACCAGAACGCCGCCGTTGTCGGACGACAGCCGCGAGCGGTGATGCACCAGGAAGCAGCTCGAGCACGTGAACTCGTCGGCCTGCTTCGGCACGACACGCACGGACAGTTCCTCACCGGACAGGTCTGCGCCCGGCAGTTCGAAGGACTCCGCGGTGTCCGTCTCGTCGATGTCGACGACGGCGGACTGCGCCTCGTTGCGGCGTGCCTTCAGTTCTTCGAGGGAGTCCTCCGACACGTCGTCGGACTCGGTACGGCGTGGTGCGTCGTAATCGGTGGCCATGTTGTTCCCCTTACCTTCCTGCTGAGACCGGGTGTGCCCGGTCTCCTTCGATCGCCTTCATGGGGGATGTTCAAGACGTCGACCGCTTCTTGTTCGACGAACTCGTCCTCTGTCGGACTCACACCCTCGGATCCCGATGCAGGTCGTTCGTGTTCCTCGTCTGCTGTTCGTGGCAGAACATCGATCCGGCCGGACTTCTTCCCGACTTCCGCCGGGAGGATCTCCGTCCTTCTCGCTCACCTATTCGCAGCCGTCGTCCTGACGGATGACGGCCGGCGTGCGGGTGAGCCGACTGTGCCCGAATCCCCGTGACGGGAAACATTCTCTTGCTGCGGGCGTGCAGGCCCGAGGAGCCCGACCGGCCGTGAGTTCGATCCGCCGGGCCGCCAGACAATAGCCGACGACGAGCCGGTGTGGAAAACACCCTGCCCAGCGCGGTGTGTCGTGGCGCGAACGGCTCCCGCAGGAACCGCATCTCCCCTGTTCACCCCGCCCAACGCCGTCGACCGTGCAGACGTTCCCACCCGCCGTGCGTCGCGCGTCACATGCCGGCGCGGCCCACTACAGTGAGCGAGTCACCGCCCGTGACACGACAGCGCGACACGTATCAGCAGAAGGGCACGCTCCCGTGGTCTCACTCATCACTCACGGCTCCTCGACCGACGACAAGGGGCGGCCGTACGCGCGGCGTCGGGCCTTCCCGATCCTCGTGGTGCTCGTCGTGCTCGCCCTCGCCGGTGCGGCCGTGTGGGTGAACATCCTGACCACGACCGAGACCGGCACGGACGCCGTCGCCTGCAACGCCCCCCAGCCGGCCTCCGATCCCGCCGCCCCCGCGGCCGCCGAGCCCGGCAGCGTCGTGGACGCCTCGGTGGTCACGGACACCCAGCCCGCCCCGTTGTCCGCCACCCGCGTGCGCGTGTTCAACGCGAACGGACAGGGCGGCCAGGCCGCCGAGATCGCCGCCGATCTCAGCGATTTCGGCTTCGCCAGCGCACCGGACGTGCAGGTGGGCAACGACCCGGTCTACGTCGACCAGAACATGCAGTGCATAGCTCAGATCCGGTTCGGCGCGGCCGGCGTGGCCGCCGCGGGCACCGTCGCACTGGTCGCGCCGTGCGCCGAGTTCGTTCAAGACACCCGCGAGGACGACACCGTGGATCTCGCGCTGGGCACCAACTTCCGTGCGCTGGAACCGAACACCGACGGCGAGGAGGTCATCCGCTCGCTCGCGGACGTGGCTCCGGGCGCCGCGGCACCGAACCTCGACGTCGATCTGCTCGCCGCCGCGCATCGCGTCAACTGCTGACGCGGGTCAGGCCTTGGCGATGGCGGCGACGCCACCGAGACGGTCGAGTACGGACAGGAACCCGTCCGCCACACCTTCCGCCACGGCGATCGTCACCTCGCCGTCGTCGCTGCGGGAGTGCGGCGACGGGGTGATCACCCTCGCACCCGCCTCCGCCGCGACCAGAGCGCCCGCCGCCCAGTCCCACGGGCTGAGCCCGTGCTCGAAGTGGGCGTCGACGCGCCCCGCCGCCACCATGCACAGATCCAGTGCCGCCGAGCCGATGCGACGAACGTCCCGCACCTCGGGCAGCAGAGCCGCGATCAGCGCGCCCTGACGGCGGCGGCGCGCCGCGTCGTAACCGAATCCCGTGGCCACCAACGTGAGTGCCACGTCGTCGATGTCGTTGACTCGCAGGCGCACCCAGTCTCCGCCCGCGTCCGAGCACCACGCGCCGCCGCCGAGCGACGCCGCGTACGTGCGATCCCCCACCACGTCCTCCACGGCGCCCGCCACCGACGCACCGTCGATCTGCGCGGCCACGGAGACCGAGTAGGCCGGGATGCCGTAGAGGAAGTTCACGGTGCCGTCGATCGGATCGAGGACCCACCGGACACCGGACGGGGCGATGTCCTCCCCGCCGCCCTCCTCGCCCAGTACCGCGTCGTCGGGACGCAGCCGGCTCAACAGGTCCCGGATGACGTGTTCGGTCTCGGTGTCGACCACCGTCACCGGATCGGTGGGCGTCGACTTCGACCGGACGGCGTCCACCGCCGCACCGCCCGCGCCGAACACCTCCGGCCGACGCCGACGTACGTGGCGTCCCGCCTCACGTGCGACGTCGACGGCGATGCGGCGCAACATCTCCGGGTCGAGCGTGCCCGTCGAGTCGTCCTGCGGCAGATCGTCATGAGGAGTCACCCGGTAATCCGAACACATCGGGCGGCGGAACGGTACGGCGCGCCACCCGCCGCGGTGCCGCGCGACCGGGAACGCCGTCAGCAACTAGGGTGACGTGCGCGCACCAGATCTCGCACGAACGCGCCGGTCGCCGACGCGTGCGTACGCCACCAGGAGGTTCTGTCATGACGAACGACCACACCGAACCCGGCCCGGTCTCCATCGCCGGGAAGACGGGCTCGCACCCCGAGGGCCGAGGCTTCGGTGTCGACGTCGGTGGCAGTGGCGTCAAGGGTGGCGTGGTCGATCTCGCCACCGGCGAACTGATCGGCGAGCGCTACAAGATCGAGACCCCGCAACCGTCGACTCCCACGGCCGTGGCCGAGACGGTCGCGGCCATCGTCGACCACTTCGAGTGGACCGGGGACGTGGGCATCACCCTCCCCTGCGTCGTCACCGGTGGCGTGGCGCGAACCGCCGCGAACGTCGACAAGGGCTGGATCGGGACCGACGCCGGCGCGCTGTTCCGCGACCATCTCGGGGGTCGTTCGGTGACCGTGCTCAACGACGCCGACGCCGCGGGTATCGCGGAGGACAAGTTCGGCGGCGGCAAGGACTCCAAGGGTGTGGTCATCCTGCTGACCTTCGGCACCGGCATCGGATCCGCGATCCTGCAGAACGGTGTCCTCCTGCCCAACACGGAGCTCGGGCACATGGAGGTGGACGGCAAGGAGGCCGAGCACCGCGCCGCGTCGTCGGTCAAGGACGACAACGGACTGTCGTACAAGGCGTGGGCCAAAGAGGTCTCGCGCGTGCTCGAGCGCATCGAGGATCTGTTCTGGCCGGACCTCTTCATCGCCGGCGGCGGCATCAGCCGCAAAGCCGAGAAGTGGATCCCCCTGCTCACCAACCGCACCCCGGTGCAGCCCGCGACGCTGCGCAACGCCGCCGGAATCGTCGGCGCGGCCCTCGCCGCACAGTCGGGTGTGGCGCCCTGATTCTCGTCGAGGGCGACCACGCGCCCCTCTGACCTGCGCCGCGTCGGCTCGCCGATGCGCGATGTGACTCACACCCCACTGCCGGTGAGCCGGGAACCTCGGCGTCCTCCCGCGCGTTGGTGCTGTGCACTCGCGGCGGTCGTTACAATGGTCCACGCCCCGGTTTCACGCCGGGAAATCCACAGACCTCTCCGCCGGATCATCACTCTGGCGTGACGCCGCACGACACCGTCACGAAAGGGCGTACGTGGCAGCCATCGATATTCGTCAGACCGCGGACACCGCGCCGGCAGTCGACAGCACTCCGGCCGTCGACACCGCGTCCGCCGACGGCACCGCACCCGGCGCCGTCGGAACCGCACCCGCGAAGGCCCCGGCCAAGAAGGCGGCCCCGCGCAAGGCAGCAGCCAAGAAGGCCGCGCCGCGCAAGGCCGCAGCGAAGAAGACAGCAGCGAAGAAGGCGACGTCTCCTGCGACCGGCGACGACGCCGACGAGCCCACCGCGGACATCGAGGACATCGACGTTCCCGAGGGCGAGCTCGCAGCCGAGTCGGACGTCGTCGAGGTCGTCGCCGTCGGCGACGAGGTCGAGGACGACGCGACCACCGAACCCACGCCGGAGGACAAGGCGTCGGGCGACTTCGTGTGGGACGAGGAGGAGTCCGAGGCGCTGCGACAGGCCCGCAAGGACGCCGAACTCACCGCCTCCGCCGACTCCGTCCGCGCCTACCTCAAGCAGATCGGCAAGGTCGCCCTCCTCAACGCCGAGGAGGAGGTCGAGCTCGCCAAGCGCATCGAGGCCGGTCTCTACGCCGTCCAGCTCATGGCCGAGTCCGCCGAGAAGGGCGAGAAGCTCCCCGTGGCCCAGCGCCGCGACATGACCTGGATCTGCCGCGACGGCAACCGGGCGAAGAACCACCTGCTCGAGGCCAACCTGCGCCTCGTGGTCTCACTGGCCAAGCGCTACACGGGCCGCGGCATGGCGTTCCTGGACCTCATCCAGGAGGGCAACCTCGGTCTGATCCGCGCGGTGGAGAAGTTCGACTACACCAAGGGCTACAAGTTCTCGACGTACGCGACGTGGTGGATCCGTCAGGCCATCACCCGCGCCATGGCGGACCAGGCCCGCACCATTCGTATCCCGGTGCACATGGTCGAGGTCATCAACAAGCTCGGACGCATCCAGCGTGAGCTCCTGCAGGACCTGGGTCGTGAGCCCACTCCCGAGGAACTCGCCAAGGAGATGGACATCACGCCCGAGAAGGTGCTGGAGATCCAGCAGTACGCTCGCGAGCCGATCTCCCTCGACCAGACCATCGGCGACGAGGGCGACAGCCAGCTCGGCGACTTCATCGAGGACTCCGAGGCCGTCGTCGCCGTCGACGCGGTGTCGTTCACCCTCCTGCAGGACCAGCTCCAGTCGGTTCTCGAGACTCTCTCCGAGCGCGAGGCGGGTGTCGTGCGGCTGCGTTTCGGCCTCACCGACGGCCAGCCGCGCACGCTCGACGAGATCGGCCAGGTCTACGGGGTCACGCGTGAGCGCATCCGACAGATCGAGTCGAAGACCATGTCGAAGCTGCGGCACCCGAGCCGGTCGCAGGTGCTGCGCGACTACCTCGACTGACAGTTCCGCACCTCACCCGACGGCGACGAACGTCCCGTCGTCGTCGGGCAGGTAGGGCTGCACCTCGACCACCGCGGTGAGCGGGACCGGTCCGTAGAGGTGCGGGAACAGCATCGAACTCGGATCGCCGGGTACTCCCGGCTCCCATTCCAGACGGTCCTTCAGTCGAGTGGGGTCCAACGACAGCAGCACGATGTCCCGGCGCCCGGCGAACAGCCGGTTGGCCGGGAGATGAACCTGCTGCGGCGTCGACAGATGGACGAACCCCTGCTCGGCCAGCGACGCGGGTGCCACCTCCCCCGCGGCCACACTCGCCTCCCAGTCCGCCGCCGGGCACATGTGCACCAGGATCTCGGTCATCGGCCGTCCTCTCGTGTCGGGTCCTGCGGTCGCGTCGTCTCGGCCGGCGGCGCCGGTCGTGCGCGTCGTTCCACACCGCCCAGCGCGACGGCGACGATCACACACAGGATGCCCGCGAGTTCGGCGATCGAGGGCACCTGCCTCAGCACCACGACGCCGACCACCGTCGCAGTGGTGGGCAGCAACGCGAGCAACAACGCGAACCGTGCCCGTCCGACCGTGCGCAGGACCACCTGGTCGAGCGCGTAGGGGATCACGCTCGACAACACACCCACCCCGACACCCAGCAGCCACGTGGACGGCGCGGTGAACACCGACGGATCCTCGATGACCTGGGGCGTCAACGCGAGCGGGGCGAGGATCACCGACGCCACCGCCATGCCGACGGCGAGGGAGTCCAGCCCGTCGCCCGCCGTCGCGACCGACTTCCCGAGCACCACGTAGCCGGCCCACAGTCCGGCGGCGAGGAGTGCGAAACCCACCCCGACCAGGCCCACGTCGAATCGCGCTCCGGCCACCAGCGCGACTCCCGCGACCACCAGGACGAGTGCGAGCACGTCGCGAGCGCGCCGCGATCCGAGTGCGGCGACGAGGACAGGACCGAGGAACTCGATCGCCACGGCGGTGCCCAACGGGATGCGGGCGATCGCCTCGTAGAACGCCAGGTTCATTCCCACCGTGACGACACCGAACCCACCGGCCACCGCGATGGTGCGGGCCGTCCATCGCGTGCGCCAGGGACGACGCCAGGCCAGCAGAACGGCCGCTGCGCCTGCCGCGCGCAGCCACGCCACGGCCGCCGGCGAGATGGTGTCGAACAGATGGACGCCGATGGCGGCACCGAGATACTGCGCGAGCGCTCCGACCACGAAGACGAACGGCACCGACCACGGCGGGAACGAACGCCCCACCGACGCGAGGCCGCGCGCGTCCACATCCGTCATGGTCGAACCGTATCCACCGGTCGCGACACGGGCGCACAGGGGCGGGTGAGTTCTGCCGACAGCGAACGATGCTCGGGAGGGACGTGGTTCACCAGCATGTTTCGTGTCTGTGACAACACACGGCCATCCGCGTGGGAACAACGCACGAACCCCATACGTCTGTAAGAGTGAACGAACCGCGTCGAACCGACGTGGCGGACCGACCCCAGGACCGTGGTAGTCACGGTCAGTACGGAGGAGTCATGCCCGAATTGTTGACCGACACCACCCTCACCGCTGCCGACAGGTGTGATCGTTGCGGAGCGGGAGCGCGCGTGCGTGCCGTCCTCCCCACCGGCGGAGAACTGCTGTTCTGCCGTCACCACGCCAATGAGCACGAAGCGCGTCTCCTCGAGATGAACGCCACCATCGTCGCGGACGCGGATTCCGACGCCATGGCGTGATGACCGGGGCACTCGGTCCCACAGCATCAGCACTCGACTCCTGACACCACGAAGGGCGACCACCGATCCGGTGGTCGCCCTTCGTCGTGCGCGGGGCTCGTGCAGTGCTGCGATCACCACGAACGCAGGGCCGAGATCCTCTCGGTGAGCTGCTCCGCCGTCGCGATCGCGGTGGGCGGCCCACCACAGCTCCGTCGGAGTTCGCCGTGGATGATGCCGTGGGCCTTGCCGGTGCGGTGGTGATGCATCGCCACCAGGCCGTTGAGCTCCTTGCGCAGATCGGCCAGCTTCGCGGCGTCCGCGGACCGCCCGGCGGGCGGGAGGGTGACCGGAGCCGGAGTCTCCGTGGGCGTCGCCGGGCGTGCCAGCTGCGTCTCCTGCCGTTTCCGCAACAGCGCGCGCATCTGGTCGCCGTCCAACAGGCCCGGCAGGCCGAGATAGTCCGCCTCGTCGTCGCTGCCCGAGAACGTCGCGGTGCCGAAGGAGGAGCCGTCGAAGATCACCTGGTCGAGCTCTGCGTCGGCACCGAGCGAGGTGAACGCCTTCTCCTCCTCGCCGGGCTCGTCCTTCTGCTGGTTCGCCTCGATGAGCAGGTCGTCGTCGAGACCGTCCTTCTCCCGGTGCGGCTTTCCGATGACGTGGTCGCGCTGCGCCTCGAGCTGGCTGGCCAGGTCCAGGAGCACCGGCACCGAGGGCAGGAACACGCTCGCAGTCTCACCCTTGCGGCGAGAACGCACGAAGCGCCCGACGGCCTGGGCGAAGTACAGCGGTGTGGAGGCGCTGGTCGCGTAGACGCCGACCGCGAGGCGCGGGACGTCCACGCCCTCCGACACCATGCGCACGGCCACCATCCAGGTCGACGTTCCCGCGCCGAACTCGGCGATGCGGGCCGAGGACCCGGGATCGTCGGACAGCACGAGCGTCGGGGTCTCCCCCGTCGCCGCCTCGAGGATTCCCGCGTAGGCGCGCGCGGTGGTCTGGTCCGACGCGATGACGAGGCCACCCGCGTCGGGAATGCCGCCCTGCCGGAGTTGGTGCAGCCGGGTGTTGGCCGCGGCGAGCACCGACGGCACCCACTCACCGGACGGGTCGAGAGCGGTACGCCAGGCCCGCGCCGTCTGCTCGGCGCTGAGCGGCTCCCCGAGACGGGCGGCGAACTCCTCGCCCGCACTGTTGCGCCAGCGTGCCTCGCCCGAGTACGCGAGGAAGACGACCGGCCGCACGACACCGTCCGCCAGCGCGTCGGCGTAGCCGTAGCTGTGGTCCGGGCGCGACCGGGGCAGGCCCTCGTCGTCCGGCTCGTAGTTCACGAAAGGAATGGGGCTGTCGTCGCTGCGGAAGGGCGTTCCCGTCAGTGCCAGGCGGCGCGTCGCGTCGCCGTAGGCCTCGCGGATGCCCTCGCCCCAGCTCTTGGCGTCACCGCCGTGGTGGATCTCGTCGAGGATCACGAGCGTCTTGCGGTTCTCGGTCCGCACCCGGTGGCGGGAAGGGTGCGACGCCACCTGTGCGTACGTGACGACGATGCCGTGGAAGTCGCTGGACGTCTGCCCGGTGCTGTTGGAGAAGCGGGAGTCGAGGGCGAGTCCGACGCGCGCCGCCGCCTCCGCCCACTGGTGCTTGAGGTGCTCGGTGGGAGCGACGACCGTGACCTGGTCCACGGTGCGGTCGCTCAGCAGCTCGAGCGCCACGCGGAGCGCGAACGTGGTCTTGCCGGCTCCCGGAGTGGCGACGGCCAGGAAGTCGGTCGGACCCGCCGACAGGTACTTCGTGAGCGCTCGCCGCTGCCAGGCGCGCAGTGGCGGCAGGGTGACTCCGGCCGGCCCTGTCACAGGGAGACCTCCTGCGCTGTCGACCTTCTCGCCGATCTCGGCCGTCATGAACGGGCCTCGTCCGGCGCCGTACGTCCACCTGAAAGGATGCGAACCACCCGTGGCATGGAACTCCCGTTCGGCTCGTCGTCTCGTGTGCACATCCGTCGATCAGACTATCGCGGACGTCGGCGCGCCCACCAATGCGCACGTCGCCGCCGGTGCCCGCGACGGCGACACACCGGGCCGGGACGTGCCCGAGCGACGCCGGTGGGCCATGCTGGAGTCATCATGAGCGCACCCGCCGACAACACGTCCGATCGGGACACCGCGGCAGCGTCGACGCCCGACGGAGAGCCGGGGCCCGGTCCCGTCCCGGGACGGCCGCTGCGCACGGCCTGGCGCGTCGTCGCGAGGACGGCGGGCAAGGCGTGGGACGACTCCATCTTCGGCAAGTCCGCCACCGCCGCCTTCTGGCAGACCCTGTCGCTGCCGCCGCTGGTGCTCGCACTCCTCGGCAGCCTCACCTACATCGCGGGGTGGTTCGGACCGAACACTCTCGACATCATCGAGTCGAAGATCGTGACGTTCAGCTCCACGCTGTTCAGCGACAACGTCGTGGACGAGATCATCGCCCCCACGCTGACGGACATCCTCAACAGCGGACACGGTCCCGTCGTGTCCGTGGGCTTCCTGCTGTCGTTGTGGGCCGGCTCGTCGGCGATCTCCACCTTCGTCGACTCCATCGTCGAGGCACACGGTCAGCAGGACGCGCGCAACCCCGTGTGGCAGCGCATCTTCGCCCTGCTGCTGTACGTCGCGTTCCTGATCGTCGCGGTGTTCGTCCTGCCCCTCGTCGCGCTGGGGCCCACCATCATCGGTCGGGTGCTGCCGTCGTCGTGGTTCGAGATCGGCTCGCAGGTGATCGACATCGCGTACTACCCGGGCGTCGGACTGCTGCTCATCGTCGGCCTGACGACGCTCTACAAGGTGGCTCTGCACACCTCGCTGCCGTGGCACCGCCTGCTCGGCGGATCGCTGCTGGCCGGAGTGTTCTTCATGCTGGCGAGTGCGGTGCTGCGCACCTACCTGTCCTGGGTGACCGGAACGGGCTACACCTACGGCGCGCTCGCGGCTCCGATCGCCTTCCTGCTCTTCACGTTCTTCCTGGGATTCGCGGTGGTGCTGGGGGCGGAGTTCAACGCCACGGTCCAGGAGTTCTGGCCGGCGCGCGCCACACGCATGGACCAGGTCAAGGGATGGATCGCCGAGAAAGCAGCCGATCCGGGTGCGGGCACCGTCGGCGCTCTCGGCCGGCTGGCCACCGGCCCGATCCGCATCGCACGGTCGGATCGGGACGGCGGCGAGTCACCGGAGAAGCGTCAGGTGACGCGTG
Source organism: Rhodococcus sp. BP-316 (assembly GCF_019836105.1). NCBI lineage: Bacteria > Bacillati > Actinomycetota > Actinomycetes > Mycobacteriales > Nocardiaceae > Rhodococcus > Rhodococcus sp. BP-316. The sequence goes on from NZ_JABUEE010000001.1 coordinate 385,810, forward strand.
ATCGGCAGGATCACTCGCCCTTGCGCAAGCCGTCGTAGACCTTCTTGCAGTCGGGGCACACGGGTGACCCGGGCTTGGCCGACTTCGTGACGGGAAAGACCTCGCCGCACAGTGCGACGACGTGGGTGCCCATCACCGCGCTCTCGGCGATGCGGTTCTTCTTCACGTAGTGGAAGAACTTCGGAGTGTCGTCGTCGGTGGTCTCGTCGGTGCTGACGTCGGGGCGTTCCTTGGTCTGCGTGCTCATGCATCGATTATGACGGTTGTTCCCGACACGCGCGTCGCACATCTCACCACCTCCGATTACTGCACACTTCGTTCAGTAGTGACACAGTGGAGTCATGGCACACGACGGCATCTCACCCCGCGACAGCGTTCGCGAGGCCGTACTGATCACCGAGGCACGAACGTCGGTCGAGGAACAGCACCGAGCGCGCGTGCGCAAATACCTCTTCATCATGTCTTTCCGTATCCCGGCGCTGGTCCTCGCGGCGCTGTCGTACGGCGCGTGGCAGAACCCGTGGATCGCCATGGCCATCGTCGGCGTGTCCATTCCTCTCCCGTGGATGGCAGTCCTGATCGCCAACGACCGACCGCCGCGGACCGCGGACGAGCCCAGCCGCTACGGCTGGCGGGCGACCGACTCCACCGCGCTGGAGGCCCGCAGCCACCCGGTGGTGAACCTCGACGAGGAACCCGATCTCGACCGCCGCGCGATCTCGAATCCGCGCGCCACGTCCTGAGACGGGTCAGTCCCGAGATCGGTCTGCTGACACACTGACGCGGTGACCGACTCGAACCACCGCACCTCGCCTCCCCCGTCCGTCCCGGTGGACGCGGACCGCCTCGTCGACCTCGCGTCCACGTTGCGGGTCGCGTTCGACCGAGCGGACTTCACCGCGGACGGGATCCTGGAGGCACTGGGCGACTCGGTTCATGCCGCGTTGGGACGTGGCGAACCCGCACCGGTGCGACGCCGGTGCGGAGAACTCGGTCCCCTCGGCACGCTCGTCCGGCTGTTCCTGCTCTCCGACGATGTGGCGATCGACGCCGCGACCACCGCCCTCGCGCCGACGACACTCGACGGAGCGGTTGCTGCCGGCCTCCTCGAGACCGGCAGCGACACCGTGCGCAGTCTGCTCGACATCCGCCCCCTCGATCTCGGCACGGGCACGCGGTGGGTGGTGTCCGACATCGACGGCAGCATGCGCGACGTCCGTATCGGATCCGATCACGTGCTCGGCGTCGGTCACGCGTCGCTGTCGCTGGTCCGCGGGACACCCACCCGTGTCGACGGGAGTCCGCCCACCGTCCTGGATCTCGGTACCGGCTGCGGCATCCAGGCGCTCCACGCGGCGCCGTACGCCCGGTCGATCACCGCCACCGACGTCAGTGATCGGGCCATCGCCCTCACCCGCATGACGGCTGCCCTCAACGGTCTGGACTTCGAGACGATCCCGGGCTCGTGGTTCGCACCCGTCGCGGGGCGGACCTTCGATCGCATCGTCGCCAACCCGCCCTTCGTCGTCGGATCGGGCCGAGTCTCCCACTCCTACCGCGATTCCGGCCTGGACCTCGACGGTGCCAGCAGCCTCGTCGTGGGAGCGGCACCGGAGCATCTCGCTCCCGGCGGGACCGCCTCGTTGCTCGCCTCCTGGGTTCACGTGGACGGTGAGGACTGGCGGTCACGGGTCGCCTCCTGGCTGCCGGACCACGGTGTCGACGCGTGGATAGTGCAGCGCGACATCGCGGACCCCGCTCTCTACGTGGGCACGTGGCTGCGGGACGGTGGACTCGATCTGCGAGACCCGGCCGTCGACGAGACGGCGACCGCCTGGCTCGATCACCTCGACGCCGCCGGCGTCACGGGTGTCGGCTTCGGCTTCGTGTACCTCCGCCGGACCGACCGGCCCACCAGCGTCCTCGCGGAGGACCTGATGCACGGGTACGAGGATCCCCTCGGCGACGAGGCACTCGACGTCCTGGACCGGGTGGACTGGCTCCGCACACACGATCTGCTCGACGAGTGTGTGGCCGTCGCCCCGACCACGGCACTCGAGGAGGTCTCCACCCCCGATCCGGACGGTGGGTGGACCACCGTCGTACGCCGGGTCCACCGCGGCGACGGGCCCGCGTGGTCCCACGAGATCGACGCGGACGGGGCGGCACTCCTGGCCGGGATGCGCGCGGGCGGACTGACGGTCGGCGACCTCACCGAGCTTCTGGCGGCCGCACGCGGTGTGGACGCCGCGGAGCTGACGGACTCGGTCGTCGCGTTGGTCGCGGGGCTCGTCGTGCACGGGTTGGTGATCCCCACCTGAGCCGAGCAGTCGTTTCTCTCAGCAACTTCTCAGGGCTGAGGTGGTGAAACCGCAGCTCAGAGTGTTTGACGGAGGTGGGCTTCGGGAACTTTTCTGACGTGTCCCGGCGTTGTAGCCAGTGAGACACCACCGATCAGGAGGCACGTCATGACCAGCCCCACCACCATTCGCCCTCGACCGAGTGATGCCGACCTGGATGCACAAAGCCCGGCAGCGGACCTCGTTCGCGTCTACCTCAACGGCATCGGCCGCACGGCTCTGCTGACGGCCGCGGAGGAAGTCGATCTGGCGAAGAAGATCGAGGTGGGTTTGTACGCGACCCATGTGCTCGCGACCGGCAAGCGCCTCTCCCCCGCCAAGAAGCGTGACCTCGCGCTCATCGTCCGCGAGGGTCAGTCCGCTCGGGCACACCTCCTCGAGGCCAACCTCCGTCTCGTCGTCTCACTCGCCAAGCGCTACACGGGCCGCGGGATGCCGCTGCTGGACCTCATCCAGGAGGGCAACCTGGGTCTGATCCGTGCGATGGAGAAGTTCGACTACGCCAAGGGCTTCAAGTTCTCGACGTACGCCACCTGGTGGATCCGTCAGGCCATCACGCGCGGCATGGCGGACCAGAGCCGCACCATCCGTCTCCCCGTGCACCTGGTGGAGCAGGTGAACAAGCTCGCGCGGATCAAGCGTGAGCTGCACCAGCAGCTCGGCCGCGAGGCCACCGACGACGAGCTCGCCGAGGAGTCCGGCATCCCGGTCGAGAAGATCGCGGATCTGCTCGACCACAGCCGAGACCCGGTGTCGCTCGACATGCCCGTCGGCAGCGACGAGGAGGCGCCGCTGGGCGACTTCATCGAGGACTCGGAGGCCACGTCCGCCGAGAACGCCGTGATCGCCGGGCTGCTGCACACCGACGTGCGCAGCGTGCTCGCCACGCTGGACGAGCGTGAGCAACAGGTCATCCGGTTGCGCTACGGCCTCGACGACGGTCAGCCGCGCACCCTCGACCAGATCGGCAAGCTGTTCGGCCTCTCGCGTGAGCGCGTACGCCAGATCGAGCGTGAGGTCATGGGCAAGCTGCGTCAGGGCGACCGCGCCGAGCGACTGCGGTCCTACGCCAGCTGATCGTCCCCCGCATCACGAGACAGGCCCCCGGCTCTCGCCGGGGGCCTGTCGTCGTTGACGGGCTCAGCGCAGGCGACGGGGGCCCAGATCGATACGGCTGGGCTCGGGCCCGATGCGGATCCGTGCGTCGGTGGTCTCCGCGCCACTCGGTGACGCGAGGACCGGGTCGCACACCAGCTCGCGCACCTCGGACAGATCGTCCGCCAGTGTGGAGACCCGGAGCACGACGTCCACCAGCGCGCCCTTGTTCACCGGGGACGCGGTGCGGTACCCCGACAGCATCGGCGCGGCCCGCGGCGCGTCGATGAGCTCCGCGGCTTCCCTCTCGGTGAGTGGGAGCACACGGTACGCCCTGTCTCCCAGCAGATCCGACATGATGCCGGACAGCCCGAACGACACCAGTGAGCCGAACGACGGATCGTCCTGGACCCGCACCAGGCACCCGATCCCCTTGGTCGCCATCCGCTGCACCTGCATCACCGGGGTGCCCGATGCCTCGAACAGATCCCGGTACGCGCGGGCGACGGCGTCCGGCCCCACGACGTCGAGGCGGACTCCGCTCAGGTCGGGGCGGTGTCGCCACTGATCGCCGGTGGCCTTCACCGCGACGGGTCCTCCCAGCTCGCGGGCCGCCTCCACCGCCTCGGCCTCGTCCGTCACCGTGCGGAAGGCGGCGATCTCCACGCCGTAGCACCGCAGCAACTGCTCGGTCTCGACGTCCGAGAGCCACCGCCCCGAGGGACTGGCCGCCATCCAGCCGGCCACCAGTGCGCGCGCCGCGTCGGCGTCGACGCCGCCGGGCCGCACCACGCTGTCGGCCGGTCGATTCAGCCACGAGGCGTACCGCCACGCCTTCTGCAACGCATAGACCGCCCGCGCCGGGTCGGGATAGGACGGCACTGATCCGCGGATCGGCGTTCCGTCGTCGCCGCGGACCGCCAGCACGTCCGGAATGCCCTCGGCGGCGAGGAAGGTCGTCAGCACCGGCTTGTCGGCGCCGCGGACCGCCGCGCCGAGTGCCTCGGCGTAGGAGGCGACACGGACGGCGACCGGAGGCACGAAGACCGCGAGAACGGTGTCCACGTCGTCCGACCGCAGCGCCGTGGTGACCGCGGCCGCGAACTCCTCGGGCGTGGCCTGCGCGCCCACGTCGACCGGGTCCGGTGCGGTCATGCCGCTGTCGCGTGCGGCGTCGACGGCGAGGACGCCGAGCGCCGTCGAGTTGCCGACCACCGCGACCCGCGGACCTGCCGGCAGCGGCTGATAACCCAGAAGGATGGCGCAGTCGAACAGTTCCGCGATCGAGTCGACCTGGATCACCCCCGCCTGCTCGAAGAGGGCACGCACGATCGTGTCGTCGATGTCCGTGCCGGTCGCCAGCGCGGGCGGCACGGCTCCGCGTCCGCTCTTGACCGCGACGATCGGCTTGGACCGCGCGACCCGGCGCGCGATGCGCCAGAACTTGCGGGCGTTGCCGAAGCTCTCGAGGTAGAGCAGGACCACCTCGGTGGCCTCGTCCTGGTCCCAGTACTGCAGCAGGTCGTTGCCGGACAGGTCGGCGCGGTTGCCGGCGGAGACGAACGTCGACAGTCCCAGGAGCCGTTTCGACGCCTGCGCCAGGATGGCGATACCCAGGGCACCCGACTGGCAGAAGAAGCCCACACGTCCGCGACCCGGGAGGTCCGTCGCCAGCGTGGCGTTGAGCGACACCGCGGGATCGAGGTTCGCGACGCCGAGAGCATTGGGGCCGACCAGGCGCATGCCGTGTGCACGAGCGGAGTGCACCAGGCGCCGTTCGTTCGCGCGCCCGTCCTCTCCCGTCTCACCGAACCCGGACGAGACCACCACCAGCGCCTTCACACCCTTGGCGAGACAGTCGTCGAGCACCGCGTCGATCTGGTCGGCCGGCACGGCGGCCACCGCGAGATCCACCTCGTCGGGAATGTCCCGCACCGTCGGGTACGCGCGCACTCCGCGCACCGACGTGTGTTCCGCGTTCACGGGATAGACGGGTCCGGTGAACGACCCGCGCAGCAGGTTGGTCAGCACCGCGTTGCCCACCTTCTCGGGGTCCGTCGAGGCACCGATGACGGCGACGGAGCGTGGGCCGAGCACGTTGCGGACGCTGCGGGCCTCGGCCGCGCGCTCGCGGGAGTTGCGCACCTGGACGAGCGCGTCGCTGGGATCGATGTCGAAGTCCAGGTTGAGCACGCCGCCGTCGAAGCTGCGACTGACCTGGTAGCCGGCCTGCCGGAACACGGTGACCATGTTGCGGTTCTCCGCGAGCACCTCGGCGACGAAGCGGCGCACCCCGTTCTCCGCGGCCGCCCCCGCCAGATGCTCGAGCAGGATCGGACCGAGCCCACGACCCTGGTGCGCGTCGGCGACGACGAAGGCCACCTCGGCGGAGTTGCCGTCGCCCTGCGGCAGGCGCTCGTACCGGCCGACGGCGATGATCTCGTCGCCGAGCGTCGCGACGAGGGCCACCCGCGACGTGTGATCGACCGTCGTGAAGTTGAGGATGTCGCGCTTGGGCATGGTGGGGTACGGACCGAAGTAGCGCAGGTACCGCGTCCGCTCGGACAGCTTGCCGTGGAACTCGACCAGGGCGTCGGCGTCACCGGGCACGATCGGCCGCAGATGCACCACGCGGCCGTCGGACGCGAGCACGTCGGCGGCCCAGTGCCGCGGGTAGTTCTCGGCCCGCTGCCGCTCGAGCTCCTTGGGATCCGGCGGCGTCGGCGCGTCCGGTGCCGTCTGCGCTGTCGGTGTCTCGGGTGCGGGTGTCTCGTCAGTCACGCGGATCCTCCGGGTCGAGTCCCCACAGCGGGTAGACGGCGCGGCGGGTGGCCACGATGGCGGTGTCGATGCGTTGGATGGCGCGATCGACGTGCTCGACACCCGACTCCGGGGAACCACCCGGCCCGTCCCACGGCGGGTAGTCCACGTCGCCGTCGTCGCTCATCGTGGACGGCAGGTCGATGCTCGGCGCGGCGAGCCGCACCTTCTCGTGCCACTCGTCCGGAATGGACGTCGTCGGATCGAGATCGCGGTCGAGCACCGCGGCGATGAGATGGGTCCAGGCACGGGGCACCACCCGCACCAACCCGTATCCGCCACCCCCCACCGCGAGCCACCGGCCCTCACAGACCTGGTCGGCGAGGTCGCGCATCGCACGGAACGCGGCGCGCTGCCCGTCCACGGTGAGTCCCAGATCGGCGAGCGGATCCTCCCGATGACTGTCCACGCCGCACTGGCTGATGATGATCTGCGGCTTGAACGCCGCCACCGCTCCGGGCACCACCGCGTGAAACGCCCTCAGCCACAACCGGTCTCCCGTGCCGGGCAGGACCGGCACGTTGACGGAGGTGCCCTCCGCGGCGTCGGCACCCACCTCGGTGGACCATCCGGTGTTGGGCCACAGCGTGGCCGGGTGCTGGTGCACCGAGACCGTCATGACGCGGGGATCGGCGAGGAACGCCGCCTGGACACCGTCACCGTGATGAGCGTCCACGTCGATGTAGGCGATGCGGTCGTACCCGTTGTCGAGCAGCCACGAGATGGCGATGGCCGCGTCGTTGTAGACGCAGAAGCCCGACGCCCAGTCCGCCATGGCGTGGTGCATGCCCCCGCCGATGCTCACCGCGCGGCGCGAGCGTCCCGAGGCGATGGCCCGCGCGGCCGTCAGGGTGCCACCCGCGATCACCGCACTGGCCTCGTGCATGTCGGGGAACACCGGATTGTCCTCGGATCCGAGACCGTGCAGCACCTCGGACGCCCGCGAACCCAGCGGCAGGTCACGCGGCGCGCGCTTGACCGCCTCGACGTACCCCGGTGTGTGCACCCGCAACAGTTCACTGTCCGACGCGACCTCCGGCGGCAGCAGTTCGGTCCCCTCGAGCAGACCGATCCCCCGTGCCAGATCCATGGTGAGTGCGAGGCGGGTGGGATTCATCGGGTGGTCGTCGCTCCACCGGTAGTTCAGGTAGTCCGCGCTCCAGACCAGAGCGGGCTGCCCCGGAGGCGACTGCGATGTCGAGGACGACTGCAGAGTCATGGCCCTCAACCTACGTGTCCGATTCGGCGTTCGTGATCGACTCGCGCACACGTGCTCGACGGGTCGTGGCAGGGCGGACACACCGCGGCTCACCACGCCGCACCTGGACCCACCGGTGAACCGTCCGTACCGGTAGAATCCACGACGACGAAGGGTGTGATTGTGAAGGATCTGGTGGACACCACCGAGATGTATCTCCGGACCATCTACGACTTGGAAGAAGAAGGGGTCGTTCCCCTGCGCGCCCGCATCGCCGAGCGCCTCGAGCAGAGCGGACCGACCGTGAGCCAGACCGTGGCTCGGATGGAGCGCGACGGGCTGCTCCTGGTCGCGGGCGACCGGCATCTGCAGCTGACGGAGAAGGGCCGCGAGCTCGCGGTCGCCGTGATGCGCAAGCACCGGCTCGCCGAGCGGCTGCTCGTGGACGTGATCGGCCTGCGCTGGGAGGACGTGCACGCCGAGGCCTGCCGCTGGGAGCACGTCATGAGCGAGGAGGTCGAACGTCGCCTCGTCGAGGTGCTGGACAACCCGACCACCTCGCCGTACGGGAACCCGATTCCCGGTCTCGCACTGCTGGGTTCGTCCCGGCCGACCGAGCAGCCGGAGGATCTGGTGCGCCTCAGCGACATCGCGCCCGGAACGCCCACCGCCGTGGTGGTGCGCCGCCTCGCGGAGTACGTGCAGTCCGACCCCGACACGATCGCGCGCCTGCGCGAGGCCGGAGTCGTCCCGGACGCGCGCGTCACCGTGTCCGTCACGCCGGGCGCGGTCACCATCACCGTGCCGGGCCACGACGACGTCGACTTGTCCGAGGAGATGGCGCACGCCGTTCAGGTCCGCACCATCTAGCTGCTCGGGTCTCTCGCGGAGTTCCCAGACACAGGAATCGGAGTTCGAGTGAAGTTCGTGGTGACCGGCGGCGCCGGCTACGTCGGCAGTGTGTGTGCGGCCGTCCTGATGGAGAACGATCACGACGTCGTCGTGGTCGATGATCTGTCCACCGGCAACGCCGACGGGGTGCCCGCGGGTGCGGAGTTCGTCGAGGGCCCCGTCGCCGAGGTCGTCTCGTCCGTGCTCGGACGCGAGAAGGTCGACGGGGTCCTCCACTTCGCGGCTCAGTCGTTGGTCGGCGAGTCGGTGGAGAAGCCGGAGAAGTACTGGCGCGGCAACCTCGGTGCGGCGCTGGAACTGCTCGATGCCATCGTCGAGCACCAGGTTCCGCGGCTCGTGTTCTCCTCGACCGCCGCGACGTACGGGGAGCCCGAGCGCACGCCCATCACGGAGGACTTTCCCACTCGGCCCACCAACCCGTACGGAGCCAGCAAGCTCGCGATCGACCACGCGATCACGGGATACACCGCGGCGCACGGGTTCGGGGCGACCAGCCTTCGGTACTTCAACGTGGCCGGAGCACACGCCGGCCTCGGCGAGAACCGTGTCGTCGAGACCCACCTCATTCCTCTCGTCCTGCAGGTCGCTCTCGGACACCGTGAGTCCATCTCGGTGTTCGGCACCGATTGGCCGACACCGGACGGTACGGCCGTCCGTGACTACATTCACGTCCGCGATCTAGCCGACGCGCACCTGCGCGCCCTGTCCCAGAGCGTCCCCGGGAGTCACCGGATCTTCAATCTGGGTAGTGGCGAAGGGTTCTCGGTGCGCGAGGTCATCGACGCGTGCCGCCGCGTCACCGGCGTCGACATCGCCGTCACGGACGCACCCCGGCGAGCCGGCGATCCGGCAGTGCTCGTCGCGTCGAGCGAGAAGGCCATGGCCGAGCTCGGCTGGAAGCCCGAGCTCACCGATCTCGACGTGATCGTCGCGGACGCCTGGGCGTTCCTGCAGTCTCTCGGCGACAGGGCGCATTCCGCCCGTCGCTGACCCCGGGCCTCACACCGCGTCCGGCGGCAGCTCGACCCCCAGATCCTCCGCCAGTGACCGCGCGGACAGCACGAGCTCACGCACCACGGTGGGTCGCACACCGTTCTGCAGAGCCGTGTCCAGCAGTTGCGCGAAGCGGTACTCCGGATCCGCGGTCAACGCCGTCTGCAGCGCCACCCCGGCGAGCGGTCCGTCTCCGCGCAGGTACGCCCACGCCCCCAGCATCGTCGCGGGGTGCGCTCGGTCCGGTCCGCTGACCCGCCGCGTCAGCTCGACCCACACCGCCTCGGCCGTGGGTCCCAGCGCGGTCGTCGCGAGGCCGAGAACGGCGTCCCGCACCGCGATCGTGCTGATCGCCACCATGATGCGTGCCGCCGTCAGGTGGTCGAGCTCGTCGGAGGCGTGCAGTGCCTCGAGGAAGACGACCGTGTCCGCCAGCAGGTCCGAGTGGCCGACCGGCCCGTCCTCCAGCTCGACCCGCAGTCGGCTGTTGCGGAACCGTTCGCACTCCGACTCCGGAACGGGTTGCAGCAGCAGCGCGATCTCCGACCGGGACGTGCGGATCTGCCGTCCCGCCATCACGCGGGACGCCGCGACCTGCGACGATCCGGGATCGGGCAGCGTGCCGCACCGCGGATCACCACCCAGGCTGCGCCACCGCTGACCGACCGCCAGGTGGGACACGTGGTGCACACCGAACAGGTCGATCCCGCGCGGGTCGAGTGTGTCCCGCAGCGCATCGGCCACCACCTCGTACGGCATCGTGAACTTCGACCCGGTGATCAGCACCGCGACGACCGCGTCCAGACCCTCTCTCGTGCAGACCTCGCCGCACCGCTCGATCACGTCGGCGAGCTCGGGTGAGTCGAGCCGGTCGGAGAGGTCCTGCCGCATGCACATCTCCACGACGGTGGGGCTGCCGGTGCTGAGGCAGATGAGCACGATGGACCGCGCCGGCACGAAGCCGAGCAGAGCCGGAACGGCGGCGATGAGGTCGCCCACCGACGTCACGACGGGGTGGTCCGCCGTCGTGGACGACGGGGATCGATGGCGGGGAACGGGGTAAGGGCGTCGAGTCATGAGGAGGACTGTCCGCGTGCGGCCCACAGGTCCTCCGGGGTCGACCTGGGCCGATGAAACGGCCTGTGGATCGGCCCGCGCCCGGGGATGGACGCTCGCGCGGCTGCCACACTCGTCAGGAGACGACGAGAGGCAACCGTGCGCGCAGTGATCCAGCGAGTGAGCGAAGCGACCGTTCGAGTCGACGGCGTGGAGGTCGGACGTATCGGCGCCGGACTCCTGGCCCTCGTCGGGGTGTCACCGTCGGACGGCGCCGCGGACGTCGAGCACGTCGCCCGCACGATCGCGGATCTCCGCATCCTGCCGGACGAACGATCCGTCTCGGACGATCCCGACGCAGCCGAGGTCCTCGTCGTGTCCCAGTTCACGCTGTACGGGGACACGCGCAAGGGCCGTCGGCCGTCGTGGAACGGTGCGGCGGCAGGCGACGTCGCAGAACCGCTGGTCGATGCGGTGGTGGCGTCGCTCCGGGTGCGCGGCATCACGGTCGCGACGGGTGTGTTCGGCGCGCACATGGCGGTGCAGTCGGTGAACGACGGGCCCATGACCGTCCTCGTCGACAGCCCCTGAATCAGCGGCCTCGTCGGCGCCGCGGACGGCGCCACACCACTTCCTCAGGCAACATCCAGCCGCGACGGCGCGCGAGGAGACACAGGGCCGCGCCGACCACGGTCGCGGCGATCAGAGCGATCGTCGGTTGCCCCGCAGCCTGCACCACCACGAGGGTGGCGCTCGCGATCAGGGCGCACGACGCGTAGAGCGTGTTGCCACCGAAGATGGTGGGGATGCGCCCCACCGCGACGTCGCGGATCGCACCGCCGCCCACCGCGGTGACGGCGCCGAGCCCGATGGCCGGAAGCCACCCGAGCCCGACGCCCAAGGTCTTCTGCGCTCCCGCCGCGGCCCAACAGCCGAGTGCCAGCGCGTCGACGTAGGGGAAGACGCGGTCCCACCCACGCCCTTCGAAGCGCACGGCGAACGCGACGACGGCACCGATCAGCGCCACCGTCAGATAGCGGTAGTCGGTGAGTGCGACGGGCGGCCCGGCCTGGAGCAGGGTGTCGCGGATGATGCCGCCGCCGAGCCCCGACACGATGGCGAGAACCGAGAAGCCGACCAGGTCGAAGCGGAAGGCCCGAGCGACGGCGCCGCCGAGAAGGGCATTGGCGAAGACACCCGTGAGGTCGAGGACCCGGAACAGCTCGGGCACTGCCCATGACATGGGCTATCCCCCGGCCTTGACCTTCTGCACCGCGGCGGTGAACGTCCGGTCGAGCGTGGCGGAGTCGGGCGTCAGTTCCCCGAAGGACATGTACGTCGCCGTGACGCGGACGTCGTCGACCTGGGCGAGCAGCGACAGCATGGACTGCGTGACCTCGCCCGCCTGGCCACCGGAGGTGACGGTACGACGTAGCGCGAGGGTGTCGTCGGCACCGATGGGCGGCGGCGGGACGATGTCGGTGGTCACCAGGCTCGTCACACCGGCTGAGGTGGCCTCGACCTCGGAGCACTGCTCCCAGAGTGCCTTCCGATCCTCCAGCGTCGTGTCCACCCGCGACAACTCGATGGAGATGGTGGCCCGGTCGTCGGGATCGGTCGCGACGAGCAGTGCCGTCGAGTCGGGATCGGACGATCGTGCCTCGGGCTTGCATCCCGTCGGTTCGACGGACGCGTCGGCCGCGATGCCGTCGAGGTCCTGAGCCGCCTGCGCCACGGCCTGCGGGGGCAACACCACGGCCTGGTACGGCGCCGTGAAGGTGCTGGGATCGAGGAGCAGGGCCGACAGCGATCCCGCCGCGTCGGGACTCGCCGAGGTGCTGGACGAAGAGCTCGACGGTGTGGTGGTGGTCGACGACGACGATCCGGGTGCACTGGACGGCGCGGCGGAGGGCGGCGGACCGCCGGCCTCCGGCGTCCCGCTCACCGTGGAGCCACCGCATCCCGCCAGCACGGCGGAAGCGAGGGCGACGAGCGCACCGGCACGCACCGCGGACACTCTGCTGGTGGCACCGGTACTCGTCGCTCGCGTCTGCATGTCTCCCCTGTCGGTGAGGTCCCCGGGCGTCCGGTGACCGTGCGTGGCCTCGACGCTGCCACACCGGCGCCCGCCCGCCCGCGGGCCACACCGAGGGGTGTCCGGTTCGTTACCCGGCACTCGGCTCAGGATCCGCGTGCGATCCATTCCTCGAGATGGGGCGATTCGTCGCCGATGGACGTCCCGTCCCCGTGTCCGGTGTTGACCACCGTCTCCGGTGACAGGGCGAACAGTCGTTCCCGGATGCTGCCGATGATCGTCGGGAAGTCCGAGTAGGACCGCCCGGTGGCACCGGGCCCGCCGGAGAACAACGTGTCGCCGCTGAAGAGCTGACCGGCCTCGGGGAGATACAGGCAACTCGATCCCGGTGAGTGACCCGGCGTGTGCAGGACCTCGATCTCGGTGCCGGCGACCGAGATCCGGTCCCCGTCCGCCAGATCACGGTGAGCCAGTCCCGGGTGCGTCTGTTCCCAGAGCACGTCGTCTGCCGGGTGCAGCAGGATCGGTGCGTCGAGCCGCTCCGCGAGCTCGGGCGCGACCGTCACGTGGTCGTTGTGTCCGTGGGTGCACACCACGGCGACGACCTTCCGGCCACCGACCGCGTCGATGATCGGGGCCGCGTCGTGCGCCGCGTCGACGATCACCACCTCGGAGTCGTCGCCGACGATCCAGATGTTGTTGTCGACGGCCCAGGATCCGCCGTCGAGCTCGAACGTGCCCGTGGTGACGACCTTCTCGACCCGGAAGCCGGACGGCGCGGTCACAGGACCACCACCGAACGCAGGACCTGCCCCTTGGCCATGGTGTCGAACGCCGCCTCGACGTCGTCCAGCGCGATGCGCTCGGTCACGAACTTCTCCAGCGGCAGACGACCCTGCTGGTACAGGTCGACCAGCATCGGGAAGTCGCGCTCGGGAAGGCAGTCGCCGTACCAGGAGGACTTGAGTGAACCGCCGCGACTGAAGAAGTCGATCAACGGCATCTCGAGCGTCATGTCCGGCGTCGGGACACCGACCAGGACGACGGTGCCGGCCAGGTCGCGGGCGTAGAAGGCCTGCTTCCACGTCTCGGGACGTCCGACGGCGTCGATGACCACGTCGGCACCGAAGCCGCCCGTCAACTCCTGGATGGCCTCGACAGCGTCCACGTCGGAGGCGTCGACGGTGTGCGTGGCACCCAGGCCCGTCGCCCACTCGAGCTTGCCCTTGTCGCGGTCCACCGCGATAATCGTGCCCGCTCCTGCCAGCCGGGCACCGGCGATGGCGGCGTCGCCGACACCACCGCAGCCGATCACCGCGACCGAGTCGCCGCGACCGACGTTGCCGGTGTTCATCGCCGCACCGAGGCCTGCCATGACGCCGCAGCCGAGCAGTCCGACGACGGCGGGGTCGGCGGAGGGATCGACCTTGGTGCACTGGCCCTCGTGCACGAGGGTCTTGTCGGCGAAGGCGCCGATGCCCAGTGCGGGCGAGAGTTCCGTGCCGTCCTCGAGTGTCATCTTCTGCGAGGCGTTGTGCGTGTCGAAGCAGTACCAGGGCTCACCGCGCTTGCAGGCACGACACTGACCGCACACCGCGCGCCAGTTGAGCACCACGAAGTCGCCGACCTCGACGTGGGTGACCGCGTCGCCGACCGTCTCCACGATGCCGGCCGCCTCGTGGCCGAGCAGGAACGGGAACTCGTCGTTGATGCCACCCTCGCGGTAGTGCAGGTCGGTGTGGCAGACGCCGCAGGCCTGCACCCGCACGACCACGTCGTTGGAGCCCGGATCGGGAATGACGATCGTCTCGAGGGACACCGGAGCACCCTTGCTCCGAGCGACGACGCCGCGGACCTGCTGTGGCATTTCTTGCCTCCATCTGTCGGTACTGCCGGGTGCTGCGAACCTGACCGTCACCCTAACGATGCACAGGTGCGAACTGCTGCATCGGAGAGGTGTTCACCCAGTCGTGACACGCGCGGCACACCGGATTCTCCTGACGGGACTACTTGTTGGGGCATGTCGGACCAACTCGAATACGACCTGGTAGTCATCGGTTCCGGACCGGGAGGGCAGAAGGCCGCGATCGCGGCGGCGAAACTGGGCAAGCGCGTCGCCATCATCGAGAAGGGCAGCATGCTCGGCGGCGTGTGCGTCAACACGGGCACCATCCCGTCGAAGACGCTGCGCGAGGCGGTTCTCTATCTGACAGGCCTCAATCAACGCGAGCTCTACGGAGCGAGCTATCGCGTCAAGGCGAACATCACGCCGTCGGATCTGCTGGCCCGGACGTCCCACGTGATCGGCAAGGAGGTCGAGGTCGTCCGATCGCAATTACTGCGCAACCGAATAGAGTTGATCACCGGCGAGGGCCGGTTCCTCGACGCGCACACCATCGCGGTGGACGACCGCAGTCGCGGCGAGCGCATCACGGTCGGCGCGCGGAACGTCGTGATCGCCACCGGGACGGCGCCCGCCCGTCCCGACGACGTCGAGTTCGACAACTACCGCGTGCTGGACTCCGACGGCATTCTGGATCTGCAGTTCATCCCGTCGTCGATGGTGGTGGTCGGAGCCGGCGTCATCGGGATCGAGTACGCCTCCATGTTCGCGGCGCTCGGATGCAAGGTGACCGTGGTCGAGAAGCGCGACACCATGCTCGACTTCTGTGACCGTGAGATCGTCGAGTCGCTGCAGTTCCACCTGCGCGACCTCGCGGTCACGTTCCGCTTCGGCGAGGCGGTCACGGCCGTCGACGTGGGTCCGTCGGGAACGGTCACCACGCTGGCGAGCGGGAAGAAGATCCCGGCCGAGACGGTGATGTACTCGGCCGGACGTCAGGGCATGACCGACGGGCTGGATCTGGAGAAGGCCGGACTCGAGGCGGACGCCCGAGGACGGATCGACGTCGACGACGACTTTCAGACCAAGGTGGACACGATCTACGCGGTCGGTGATGTCATCGGATTCCCCGCGTTGGCCGCGACGTCGATGGATCAGGGCCGACTGGCCGCGTATCACGCCTTCGGCGAGCCAGGGAACAAGCTCACCGACCTTCAGCCCATCGGCATCTACTCCATCCCGGAGGTGTCCTACGTCGGCGCGACCGAGGTGGAACTGACGAAGAACTCCGTTCCCTACGAGGTGGGCGTGTCCCGCTACCGCGAACTCGCGCGCGGACAGATCGCGGGAGACTCCCACGGGATGCTGAAACTGATCGTGTCCACCGTCGACCGTCGGGTTCTCGGCGTGCACATCTTCGGTTCCGGCGCGACCGACCTCGTGCACATCGGCCAGGCGGTCATGGGGTGCGGGGGCACGGTCGACTATCTGGTCGACGCCGTCTTCAACTATCCGACCATGTCCGAGGCGTACAAGGTCGCGGCGCTGGACGTCGCCAACAAGATCCGGGCTCTGGAGGCTTTCACGCGCTGACCGGCGACGGCGGGGAATGTCGGGGTCCCCGCCGTCGTTGGGAGGAGAAACGGGTGAAGCCCGGTCGCGCAGGGTCGCTGTGGGAAAATGGGGTAACCGCACAGTGGTGCCCCGGCAGGACACGCACGGCGACGAGGAAGGACACCGGCATGGACGAGAAGTCGAGAATGTACGAGCTGGAGTTTCCAGCGCCCCGAGTGTCGTCCGAGGACGGCGTGGGTCCGGTGCTGGTTCACGGCCTCGAGGGTTTCTCCGACGCAGGTCACGCGGTCAAGCTGGCCACCACGCATCTGCGCGAGACCCTGGAGACCGAACTGGTGGCGTCCTTCGACGTCGACGAGCTGCTCGACTACCGCTCACGTCGCCCCATGATGACGTTCTCCGCCGACCACTTCTCCGATTACGACGAGCCGCACCTCAATCTCTACGCGGTGCAGGACGCCGTGGGCACCCCGTTCCTGCTGTTGGCGGGTCTCGAACCCGACCTGAAGTGGGAGAAGTTCACCACCGCGGTGCGTCTGCTGTCGGAGCAGCTCGGAGTACGCCGCACCATCGGCCTCAACTCCATTCCCATGGCGGTGCCGCACACCCGGCCGCTGGGCGTCACCGCCCACTCCAGCGACACCGACCTGGTGGGCGAGCACCACAAGTGGTCGGGTGAGCTGCAGGTGCCGGCCAGCGCCTCGTCCCTGCTCGAGTACCGCATGGCTCAGCACGGCCACGAATCGATGGGCTTCTCGGTGCACGTGCCGCACTACCTGGCACAGACGGCGTACCCGAGCGCGGCGGAGACGCTGCTCGAACTGGTCGCCGAATCGTCGAAGCTGACCATCCCGTTGAACGCACTGACGGAATCCGCGGCACGGGTGCGCGAGCAGGTCGACCAGCACGTCGAGGGCAACCCGGAGGTCCAGTCCGTGGTCCAGGCACTCGAGCGTCAGTACGACACCTTCGTCACGGCGCAGGAGCAGCAGTCGACGCTCCTCGCCGCGGACGAGGAACTGCCCAGCGGCGACGAACTGGGTGCCGAGTTCGAGAAGTTCCTCGCGGAGCAGACCGAGTTCGTCGAGGACGAGCCGTCGCCCGAGACGCACGAGGGTCCCGAGGACGGAACAGACCGCTCCTGACGTCACGAGTTCTTACCCAGCCGTAACCCGACGGCTGTGTGAACGGTGACGATCCCGGTTTACGCTCGGTCGGCGACACACACGGTGCCGCCGATCGAGAGGGGCCGGGATGTCCGACACACGCCGCCGCGCCCTGCGTCCGGTTCCCGACGCGGAACCGCGGCTGCACTTCCGCACGGTGCACGGTTATCGACGTGCCTTCCGGATGGCGGGAGACGGACCGGTACTGCTGCTGATCCACGGCATCGGTGACAGCTCCGAGACCTGGCTCGACGTGCTCCCCCATCTCGCGTCGAAGTACACCGTCATCGCGCCGGACCTGCTCGGCCACGGACTGAGCGACAAGCCTCGTGCCGACTACTCGGTGGCCGCATACGCGAACGGCATCCGCGATCTGCTCGTCACCCTCAACATCGACGCGGTGTCCGTGGTGGGCCACTCGCTCGGCGGCGGTGTGGCCATGCAGTTCGCCTACCAGTATCCGGACATGGTCGAGCGCCTCGTCCTCGTCTCGGCGGGCGGTGTCACCAAAGACGTCCACCCGGCGCTGCGACTCATGTCCACACCCATCGTCAACGAGGCGTTCAAGTTGCTGCGCCTGCCCGGCGCCATGCGCATGCTGCGCATGGCGGGCGCTGCGATCGACCAGTTGGACGGCACTCCTCTGCACCCCGGGGCCGTCCTGCACGACACACCCGATCTGGTCCGCGTTCTCGGCAACCTCCTCGACTCCACCGCCTACGACGCCTACCTGCGCACGCTGCGGGCCGTCGTCGACTGGCGCGGGCAGGTGGTCACCATGCTCGACCGGTGTTACCTGACCGAGAACCTGCCCGTGCAACTCATCTGGGGTGATCAGGACACGGTCATCCCCATCGCCCACGCGACGCTCGCGCACGCCGCGATGCCCGGCTCCCGCCTCGACGTCTTCGCCGGCGCCGGCCACTTCCCGTACCGCGACGATCCGATGCGCTTCCTCGAGGTCCTGGAGAACTTCCTCGGGACGACGATGCCGCTGAAGTTCGACGAACAGCGATGGCGGCAGATGCTCGTCTCCGGTGTCGGCGAGGACGCCATCACCGGCAGTGCGACGACGAGGCAGGCGGTCCTGGGTGCCATGGGGTCGGACGAGAGGTCGGCTACGTAACCTGTAGTGATGCTGCTGACCGAGATGGTTCCTGACTCCGCGTCGGCCGACGATCTGTACGACGCGTTCACCACCTGGGTCTCCGACCGTGGACTCGAGCTGTATCCGCTGCAGGACGAGGCCGTCATCGAGTTGGTCTCCGGCAACAACGTCGTGCTCGCCACCCCCACGGGGTCGGGAAAGTCGATGGTGGCCATCGCCGCTCACTTCGCCGCGTACGCGGCCGGCATCCGATCGTTCTACACGGCGCCGATCAAGGCGCTCGTCAGCGAGAAGTTCTTCGCACTGTGCGAGATCTTCGGTGCGGACAAGGTCGGCATGGTCACGGGCGACGCCTCGGTCAATGCGTCGGCACCCATCATCTGTGCGACAGCGGAGATCGTCGCCAACATGGCACTGCGGGAGGGGCCGGACTCGTCCATCGGCCAGGTGATCATGGACGAGTTCCACTACTATTCCGAGCCCGATCGCGGCTGGGCGTGGCAGGTGCCGCTCATCGAGCTTCCCCACGCCCAGTTTCTGCTGATGTCCGCCACTCTCGGCGACGTCTCCTTCTTCCGCGACGACCTGACCCGCCGGACCGGACGGGTCACCACCGTCGTCGAAGGCTCCGAACGCCCTGTGCCCCTGATGTTCTCCTACCGACTCACACCCGTCGTCGAGACCATCGAGGAACTCGTCTCCACGCACCTCGCACCCGTCTACGTCGTGCACTTCACGCAGGCCTCCGCACTCGAACGGGCTCAGGCGCTCACCTCGATCACCGTCGCCTCCAAGGAGACCCGTGCGGCCATCGCCGAGGCCATCGGTGGCTTCCGGTTCACCACCGGATTCGGTAAGACGTTGTCCCGCTTGGTCCGTCACGGCATCGGCGTGCACCACGCGGGCATGCTGCCGCGCTACCGGCGGCTCGTCGAGAAGCTGGCGCAGGAGGGTCTGCTCGCCGTGATCTGCGGAACGGACACTCTCGGCGTCGGGATCAACGTGCCCATCCGCACCGTGCTGCTCACCGGACTGACGAAGTACGACGGTGTTCGCACGCGCCAGTTGCGCGCCCGCGAGTTCCATCAGATCGCCGGTCGCGCAGGCAGAGCCGGCTACGACACGCTCGGCACCGTCATGGTGCAGGCACCCGAACACGAGGTCGAGAACGCCCGACTCGTCGCAAAGGCGGGCGACGATCCCAAGAAGCTGAAGCGTATTCAGCGCAAGAAAGCACCCGACGGTTTCGTCTCCTGGGGCAAGCCCAGTTTCGAGCGACTCGTGGCGGCGAGCCCCGAGCCGCTGACGTCGAAGTTCACCGTCAACAACTCGATGTTGCTCAACGTCATTGCCCGGCCGGGCAGTTGCTTCGACGCGATGCGGCATCTGCTCGAGGACAACCACGAGACCAGGGCGAACCAACGGCGACACATTCTCCAGGCGGTGCGGTTGTACCGGGGTCTACGCGACGCCGGCATCGTCGAACAGCTTCCCGAGCCGGACGAGGACGGGCGCACCGCACGGCTCACCGTCGACCTGCAGCGCGATTTCGCTCTCAATCAGCCGCTGTCGCCGTTCGCCCTCGCGTCGTTCGAGCTGCTCGACCAGGAGTCGCCGTCCTACGCGCTCGACGTGGTGTCCGTCATCGAGGCCACCCTGGACGACCCCCGCCAGATCCTGATGGCCCAACAACACGCGGCGCGCGGCGAGGCAGTGGCGCAGATGAAGGCGGACGGTCTCGAGTACGAGGAGCGTATGGAGCTGCTCGAGGAGGTCACGTGGCCCAAGCCGCTGGCCGATCTTCTGGGCCCCGCCTTCGAGATCTACCGCGGTGGGCACCCCTGGCTGTCCGAGTTCGGTCTCTCCCCCAAGTCCGTGGTGCGCGACATGATCGAGAAGTCGATGACGTTCACGGAGCTGATCTCGCACTACGGTCTCTCCCGCTCGGAGGGGTCCGTCCTGCGGTACCTCGCCGACGCGTATCGCGCTCTGCGACAGACGGTTCCACCGGAGGCGCGCACCGAGGACGTCCAGGACATCACCGAATGGCTCGGCGAGACCGTGCGCCAGGTCGACTCCAGCCTTCTCGACGAGTGGGAGAACCTCACCGATCCGACGTTCGAGGAGGACGGCACACCCGTCGTCGCGTACGGAGCCGACACACCGAAACCCATCTCCGCGAACCCCCGAGCGTTCCGGATCATGGTGCGCAACGCCCTGTTCCGACGCGTCGAGCTGGCGTCCCGTGGGCGCTGGGACCTCCTCGAGGAGCTGGGCGACGAGGTCGACTGGCAGGACGAGCTCGAGCCCTACTTCGAGGAGTACGGCGAGATCGGCATGACGCCCGCCGCCCGCGGACCGCACCTGTTCTCGTTCGTCCAGACGCGTGAGGAGACCACTGCGCGTCAGGTTCTCGACGATCCGGACGGCGACCACGGCTGGTCGCTGGACGCGACGGTGGACGTCGAGGAGTCCGACGCCCTCGCCGAGATCGTGTTCGACGACATCACCGTCACCGCAGGCTGAGAGGAAGACCATGTCATTCGACGTCCATGTCGTGCGGGTGTTCACCGACGACCAGGGTCGGTGGGGCAACCCTCTCGGCATCGTCGACGCTGCGTCCGTTGCCCCGTCGGATCGCCAGTCCGTGGCGCACGACCTGCAGTACAGCGAGACGGTGTTCGTCGATGTTCCCGAGAGCCCTGTCGACTCCGCCGCCCTCCGCATTCACACGCCCGCCGTCGAGTTGCCGTTCGCCGGGCACCCCACCGTGGGCACAGCAGCATGGCTGGCCGGCCGCGGAACTCCGGTGGAGACGTTGCTCGTCCCCGCGGGCGAGGTTGCCGTCCGAGTCGCCGGCGACACCACCTACGTCCGTGCACGGCCCGAATGGGCACCACACTTCGAGTTCCGTCAGGTCCGGGGCGCCGACGAGGTTCTGGCCGTGGACCCCGCCGAGTTCACCACGGGCCACCACTACGTCTGGGCATGGGTGGACGAGGAGCGCGGGGCGATCCGGTCACGCATGTTCGCCCCCGACATGGGCGTCCCGGAGGACGAAGCAACGGGCGCGGCCGCCGTCCGGGTCACCGAACTGCTCGGGCGCGATCTGAGCATCGTGCAGGGCCGAGGCTCGGTCCTGTCGACCACGCTCTCCGACGACGGATGGGTGGAGCTCGGTGGGCGCGTGGTGGCGGACACCTCGCGCACCGTTGCGAGCCACTGAAACAGACCGACCGTAACGGAACGGGTCGACGCCGACGATGACACTGCATGAGAACATTCCGGGCCGCGCTCCTCGCCTGCACCGTCATCGTTCTGTCGTCCTGCGGTGCCGAGAACAGTGCGCCGACGGAGCCGAGCGTGGCGCCGTCGACAACGATCTCCACGCAGACCACGACGACTGCCGCCGCACCACCCCCCGCCGGCGCGCAGACGGTCACCGAGACAGTCGACGTCGAACCGATCTACACCGAACCCGTCCAGGCGGAGCCGGTGATTGTCGACTGCCAGATGGGCCTGGGACCGGTCGTCACGTACTGGTCGGACGGAACGGTCACGGGGTACAGCGACTACTGCCAGTCCGTTCACGATCAGGTCCTACAAAGCGAGATTGCCGCGAACACGCCGACCTGCGATGGTTCCGTCTGCACATATCCGAACGGCGCCTCGTACCCGGATCCGAATGCGGCGCCTGATGACAGGTGCACGAACCAGATCGACTACGCCGGCGACCCGAGATCGAACGCGGAGATCAACTCGCTCGGAGAAACGAACGGCGTCTGTCCTGCACCGATCGCGTGACAGACCGAAACCACTAGTCCAGCACGACCGCGATCTCACGCCCCAGCTCGACACCCTCCGCCAAAGGAAGGTGATCACCGCTCCAGAAGCGGCCGGGGTCGTACCAGTTCGCGCGGCGCCGCGGTGGCTTCAGGCCCACCTTGTCGAAAGGCTTCAGCGGCGTCGGTGACTCTCGTGGATCGAGCAGACCCATCGCCTCGTACGTCAGGGCCACCACCTCCGCGCAGTAGGCGGTCTCGAGTCGACGGTCGTCCTTGGCCGACACCGCTGGGAGCCGCCCCGCGAACCATCTACCCGCCAGCTTCACGGTGGTCGGGAATGCGGTGCCGTCGAGTCGCGCGATGGTCCGCATCAGCTCGTCTTCTTGTTCACGCGTGATCGGCGACTGCAGTTGCCGGAACCAGCATTTCTGGTCGTAGCGCTCGCCCCAGTGAGTGACGGCGTCGCGTAGGTCGTGCAGCTGCACGCCGCGCTGATGGCGCCCGGTCCACATGTCGGGCAGTGACTGGCCCAACTCGGCATGCCACATCAAGGGCGGCAGGTCGTCGAGGACCACGGCCATGCCCACGTGATTCACCGGGCTGTTCGTCAGCGTCTGGATCGCTCGATCCGCCGCCGACCGGCCGCGGAAGATCCAGAGATCGCCTGTCCGCGTGGTCTCCACGGCGGTGGCGAGGTTGACTGAGGACACTCCGTCGACGCTCATCGACGACGAGCCTAGTTCGTGGCGCTAGCCTTCATGAATGGCTGCACGATCCCGAAAGATCTCCGTGCGCGGTCTGCTGAAGGTCGCAGGTCTCGCCGGCGCCGTCGGCGTGGCAGCGTCCGGCGTCCTCGTCGCCCGCAACGAGCGTCAGCGTCGTCAGTACGAACCGGACGAAGTGCGCGAGCGGTTGCACCAGCGGCTGGCCGTGGCCACGTCCACGAAGCGCTAGCGTTCGATCGTCACCTCGTAGCCGATCGGAGTGGTGATCGAGCGAGCGAGCGCAGTCGCGGGAAAACGCTCGTCGCGCCGATAGTCCCCCAGTCGGCGCGCGAGCGCCTCGGCAACCTGTCCGGGCGCGTCATCGCCCACCAGCAGTCGCAGCCTGTCGTCGCCCGGGCTGCGGACATGGTCGACGATCGCCGCCGCAGCATCCGCGGGCGCCGTCCCACCGCCCGTCCCCTCTCGCGGCCACGGCACGGCGGGAGTGCCGAACACCGCGGTCCGCAGATCGTCGTAGTCGGGAGACGGAGCGCTGAATCGCATGCTTCCTGTGCCCCACTGGGTGTCGACCGCGCCGAGCTCCGCGATGCTCACGCGAATCCCGA
Organism: Rhodococcus sp. BP-316; assembly: GCF_019836105.1. Taxonomy (NCBI): domain Bacteria; kingdom Bacillati; phylum Actinomycetota; class Actinomycetes; order Mycobacteriales; family Nocardiaceae; genus Rhodococcus; species Rhodococcus sp. BP-316. Next base: position 409,086 of record NZ_JABUEE010000001.1, read on the forward strand.
AATCCTTCACCTCAGCTGCCATCGCCTCACTGAAGGCTTCGAGCGCCCACTTCGACGCGGCGTACAGACCCAGGGTGGGCATCGTGCCGACGGCTCCGACGGTCGATATCTGCACGATGTGGCCGGACCGCCGAGGCCGCATGACCTCGACAGCCGCTTGACTGAGCCAGAGCGCACCGAAGAAGTTCGTGTCGACGATGTCGCGGGCCTCCTGCTCCGTCGTCTCCTCGATGGCACCCACCGCCCCGTGACCCGCGTTGTCGACCAGTACGTCGAGGCGGCCGAACTTCTCGACGACGGACGAGACGACCGCCCGCGCCGCGCCGCGATCGCGCACGTCCAGGTGATCGACGACGAGTCGCTCGTGAGCGGGAAGGTCTGCCTCGCCCCTCACGGTCGCGATCACGCTGTCCCCCACGTCGAGCACACGGTCCACGAGCGCGCGACCGAGCCCTCGACTCGCACCGGTGATCAGCCACACCCGGCCGCTCATGATCCGACCCCCGCTCGACGGGTGTACTCGGCGATGACGACTCCGGAGTCGAACGCCCGCAGTCGGGTGCGCTCGAACGGCCGGTCAGCGTATCGGGCACCGGCGAACAGGCGCACACCGTCTCCGAGAACAACCGGGTTGATCTTCAGGACGAGTCGGTCGATCTGGTCGACGAGGTCACCCGCCAGCGCTCCCCCACCCGCCAGCCAGATCCCGGCGCCGTCCTCCCCACGAAGTCGGTCGAGGGTGGCTGCCGGATCGTTCGTGACGGTCACGTCATCGGACTCGGATCGGCGGTGCCGGGATGCCACGAACTGCCGCAGGTGCGGATAGGGGCTGACGATGCCGACGTCCAGGGCCGCGGAGTATGTCGTCCACCCCATGATCACCGTGTCGAACATCGTTGCGTCCGAATGGATCCCGAGCGCGTCCTGCACGTGTCCGGGAAGAGTGTCCGCGAACTCGTCCAGGAGCACGTCCATATGGTCGCCCTCGTCGAGGAACGCGCTCCAGGTGCCGTCGGGAGCCGCGATGAATCCGTCGAGGCTCGTGGCGACGTAGTAGGTCAGTTCTCGCATGGGCGAACCCCTCTCGGTCGGCCCTTGCACGGTAGGTGCTCGACCAGCGACCGCGCGACCCCATTTTCGTGGTGGGTGCAATCGGGGCGCGCCTGACACCACATGATTGCGACACATTCTGCGGATCGGTGGACATCGTGACGATCGTGTGGCAGAAAACGCACGCAGGGGTGATAGCCGCCGATGCCGAGGTTCGATGCCCGGATGGCTGTCATGACACGGCGGTGACCGCGTGGCAGAGGACACGTACCGCGCGCGGCCCGGGTTTCGTACCGTCGAACGATGTGGCGACGACGCGTGCGCGGGCCTCTCGTACCCGAGGGAACGCTGGCCGCAGCAGCGGCGACGCAAGGGCTTGTTCTCGACACGTCTCAGCTCGAGGCCGCAACCCGTCTCGAAACCATGGCCGGCCAGGGGATCTACCTCTGGGGTCCGCCCGGTCGGGGCAAGAGCTGGCTGATGGACACCTTCCTCGCGGAGGCACGCACCAGCCGGACGACGAGGACACACTGTCACCGCTTCTTCACCGACCTGCACGCCGAGCTGAACCTGCGCGCTCACGACCTCGACGCCGCGCTCGATCACATGCTAGGTGATGCGGAACTGGTGTGCTTCGACGAGTTCCACGTCCATGACCCGGCGGACGGCATCTTCGTCGACCGACTGCTCGACGCGTTGTTCCGGCGGCCCGTCAGAGTGATCCTGACGTCGAACTACCCTCCGCGACGGCTGCTTCCGAACCCTCTGTTCCACAGCATGTTCGAGCCCACCATCCACCGCATCGAGCAGGCACTGGCGATCGTGCACGTCGACGGCCCGATCGACTATCGCACCCTGGACCTCGACACACCGCGCAGCGGGTTCGCCGCGGGACGGTGGATGACCGGGGACCGATTCTCCGATCGGCGAGAACCAGGTGACGGAGACGCGGCCTCACTCTCGATCGGAATACGTACGGTCGTCGCTCGAGCTGTGCGTCCGGACCTGGTGTGGTTCACGTTCGACGCTCTGTGCGCGCGACCCACCGCACCGTCCGACTTCCTCGAGCTCGCGGACCGATTTCCTCGGTGGGTCATCAGCGAGGTACCGGGACCCGACCGCCTCGGACGAGACGCCGCCCATCGGTTCGGCAGCCTCGTCGACGTGCTCTACGACGCGTCGATACGCACCGATTTTCTCGCGGAGGTTCCACTCGGACAGTTCCTCCTGAGCCGGCATCTTCCGGTCGATGCCGAACGTATGGCGAGCCGCCTGAGCCAGTTGCAGACGACCCCGTGAGCAGCCGTCCCGCGGATCGAATCGGTTCCCGCTGATGCTGCAGCATCCACCACTCCCGATGACGTCCGCGGGAACTACGGCGACTCCACCAACTCCGGCCCCGCGGGGAAGTCGAGCACGTATTCCTCGCCCACGTCCCCCACAGCATCGGACGCGGCGGTCGTCAGGACGATGCGGTGGTCGTCCAGAGATCGGATGCGCACTGTGCGCCCCTCGAACCGGAATCTGTTCATGAGGAACCGGAGGCCGCGGCGCTCCAACGCTTCTTCCGCATCGGGCCACTCCGACACCGCCGACAGGGGTCGACCCAGTCGATCGATGGGGATCAGATTCGGAGTCGCCGTCTGCATGTCGATCCACCCGACCACCTCGCCGTCCTCGCGGGCGTGCGGGATCCAGTGATCGGGCACTGCCACGACGCTCAGCTCACCGTGGCGTCCAGCGCCCGCGCGGTGGCGGACGCCATCTGTTCGACCTGCTCGTCGGTCATGACGAACGCCGGCGAGAACTGGATCGCGCCGTTGCCGGCCGCTCGCGCGGAGACACCTTCGCGGCGCAGAGTCTTGACGAACGGCATCGCGTAGGACGGATCGGCGAACTGCACCGCGGCGACGACACCCATCCCACTGCGGACCTCGCTGACCAGGTCGTGCGAGGCCAGGGGTGAGAGATGCCGGTGCAGCGTGGCTTCGAGGCGCGACGCGTGCGTCAGCAGGTCCTCCTTCTCGATGATGTCGAGGTTAGCCATGGCCGCGGCAGCGGCGCCGGCGTGCCCGCCGTACGTGTAGCCGTGGCGCCACCAGGCGCCGCCCTCGTAGAACGGCTCGGCGACGCGCGGGGCGACGAAGACCGCACCCATCGGCACGTAGCCCGACGTCAGACCCTTCGCGGTGCACATCATGTCGGGCTCGAGGCCCAGCTTCGACGACGCGAACCACGCTCCGCCGATACGACCGAATCCGGTCACCACCTCGTCGGCCACGAACAGGATGTCGTGGTCGCGGCAGATCTGACGCACCTCGTGCAGGTAGCCCTCGGGCGGCAGGTAGACCCCGCCGGCACCGATGATCGGCTCGGCGAAGAACGCGGCGATGGTGTCCGCGCCCTCCTTCTCGATCAGTTCGAGCAGCGCCTTGCCCTCGTCCCACGCGACCGTCCGCGCGTCCGTCATCAGCTCGCCGTAGTTCTCCCGGTTCAGCGGGAGTCCGGACAGTGCGGTGCCGGCGACGTGCATGCCGTGGTACGCCTTCTGGCGGCCGACGACGACGGTCTTGCCGGGCTTGCCCATCTGGTGCCAGTAACGCCGGGCCAGCTTGGCAGCGGTGTCGATCGAGTCGGAGCCGCCCGAGGTGAAGAAGATCTTGCTGCCCGCGACGGGCGCGATCGCTGCGAGGCGGTCGGCGAGTTCCAGCGTCACGTCGGGAACGACGTCGCCGAACGTCGAGTAGTGCGCGAGCGTGGACAGCTGCCGCGCCACGGCGTCCGCGATGGCGGTGCGGCCGTGACCCACGTTCGTGAACCACAGACCCGCGGTGCCGTCGAGATACTCGGTGCCGGCCGTGTCCCAGATGCGCGCGCCCTCACCTCGGGCGACGACGAATCGGCCGCCGGACTCGACGGTGTGCATGTCGGCGAAGCCGTGCCAGAACGCGGAGGACGTGTGCTGGGGAGTGGTCACGAGAGGTCAGCCTAGGCCACTCGTGGCGTGCTTCCGCGACCGGCGGGACGCCGCTAGTTCGCCCACTCTGTCGACCGCCAGGGCGATGAGCAGGAACGCCACGACCAGGACGGCGAGCCCGATCGCGAGGGGGCCGTACCCCCGCTCCCGCGGGTCCAGGAACGGATACGGGTACCACTCGACGATGGGCCCGCGGATCAGGCTGTAGACCCCGTAGACCACGGGAAAGACCAACCACAGCACCGGCCCGCTCTCCGCGCTGCGACGACGTGGTGGCGCCAGGATCCAGTCGAGAACGATGAGGACGGGCACGATGCGGTGCAGCACCGAGTTGGTCCACGCGTCCTGGATCTGCACGTCGACGTTCGACAGCAACACCGCGTACACGATCCCGGTGATCACCATGTAGGTCGTGGCCGCCCCGCGAAGCCTGTCGAAGGTCTCGGAGCGGGGATCGACGACCCCGCCGATCACGAAGACCACGACGGCCAGCACGTTGCTCAGCACGGTGAAGTAGCTGAAGAAGTTGGCTAGCGAGAATCCGGGGACGTCCGCGGACCGGACGGGGATCCAGATCAGGGCGGCCAGCCCGAGCAGCGCGGCGACGACTCGGAGAACGCGCAGCGCGACAGGGGTGGCGACGCGATCGTCCGGCGGAGTCATGGAGCGATCCTCACACGAGCGCGGTCCTCGGCGCCGAGCAACGAAGCACTAGATCGCGACGCGATGCTCCCTGTCGCCCTGCCATGCGTCCACCGCGTCGGAGACCGGCAGTCCCAGTGCCGCACAGATCTGCAGCACGGTCCCGAAGCTGGGGCTCGCGATCCGACCCACCTCGATCTTGCGGAGCGTCTCGGGTGAGATCCGGGCGTCACGGGCGACGATCTCGGGGTCTCGTCCCGCTCGTGCGGCGCGCAGGACGGCGCCGAGGCGACGACCGGCCTCGACCTGCTCGGGACTCAGGGGAATGCGGACCACGAGGTCAGCATAGCGGTATTCCTGTACCGGTCTGCTACCGTTCGTTGGTATTGAAATACCGACAGGAAGCGATGGACGGATGATCGAGCTCAAGGGCCCTGCCGAGATCGACAAGATGGCGGTGACCGGCGCGTTCGTGGCCGAGACACTGACGACGCTGTCGGAGCAGGCGCAGCCCGGCGTGAACCTGATGGATCTCGAGCATCACTGCCGCGACCTCGTCGCCACCCGCGGCGCGGTGTCCTGCTACTGGGACTACGCCCCCGAGTTCGGCAGCGGGCCGTTCCGCAACGTCATCTGCCTGTCGGTCAACGACCGTGTACTGCACGGCCTCCCGTTCGACCACACGCTCGCCGCTGGGGACGTCCTGAGCCTGGACTTCGCTGTCTCCATCGACGGATGGGTCGCCGACTCGGCGCTGACCGTCGTCGTCGGCGACAACCCTGATCCCGCGGACGTCGAACTGATCGAGAGCACCCGGCGCGCACTGGATGCCGGCATCGCCGCGGCCGTCGTCGGTGGGCGACTCGGGGACATCTCGGCGGCGATCGAGAACGTCGCCCGGGAGACCGGAAAGCAGGTCAACACCGATTTCGGTGGTCACGGCCTGGGCCGGACGATGCACGAGGACCCGCACGTGGCCAACGCCGGCCGTGCGGGATCGGGATTGACACTACGGGCCGGCATGACACTCGCGTTGGAACCCTGGTGGTCCCGCGGGACGGCGAAGCTCGTCATGGACCCGGACGGATGGACCCTCCGGTCGGCCGACGGATCCATGACCGCCCATTCCGAGCACACCATCGCGATCACGGACGACGGGCCACGCATCCTGACACCGCGGTGACGGATAAACTGGCGTGAGCCATGTCGACATCTGCTCCCCCGTCCTCCGGACCCACCCGCCGCGACCTCACGGCACGCCTGTCCGACCTCACCTTCCGTGACGCGCACAGGCTGCGCCGTCGGCTCGACCGCAGCCGCAAGCCCGCCGAACTCGAATCGATCGCTGCCGACATCGGCCGCGCCGAAGCCACGATCGCGGCTCGTCGAGCCTCCGTTCCCACGATCACGTACCCCGAGGCACTGCCGGTGTCCGCCCGCAAGGACGACATCGCAGCCGCCATCGCGGAGAACCAGGTCGTCATCGTCGCGGGCGAGACCGGCTCGGGCAAGACGACACAGATTCCGAAGATCTGCCTCGAGCTCGGTCGCGGCGTCCAGGGCGTCATCGGACACACACAGCCCCGGCGACTGGCCGCCAGGACGGTCGCGGAACGTATCGCCGACGAACTCGGGCAGGAGATCGGCGACGCCGTCGGTTACACGGTGCGCTTCACCGACCACTCCAGCGACAACACCCTCGTCAAGCTGATGACGGACGGCATCCTGCTCGCCGAGATCCAACGGGATCGGCTGCTGCGTCGGTACGACACGATCATCATCGACGAGGCGCACGAGCGCAGCCTCAACATCGACTTCATCCTGGGCTATCTCGCCCGGTTGCTCCCCCAGCGTCCCGATCTGAAGGTCATCGTCACCTCGGCCACCATCGACCCTGGCCGCTTCGCGCACCACTTCGCGGTGAACGGGGTCGACGCGCCGATCGTCGAGGTGTCGGGCCGGACGTTCCCCGTCGAGGTCCGGTATCGGCCGCTCACGGTCGAGAACGGCGAGCAGACCATCGAACTCGACCCGGTCGACGCCACGTGCGACGCCGTCGAGGAACTGCTCACCGAACCGGAGGGCGATGTCCTCGTGTTCCTGTCGGGCGAGCGCGAGATCCGCGACACCGCCGATGCTCTGAAGGATCGCCGACTGCGCAACGTCGAGATTCTTCCGCTCTACGCCCGGCTGTCGGCAGCCGAGCAGCACCGCGTCTTCACCGGCCACACCGGTCGACGAGTCGTGTTGTCCACCAACGTCGCCGAGACGTCGCTCACCGTGCCCGGCATCCGGTACGTCGTCGACCCCGGAACCGCGCGCATCTCGCGGTACTCGCTGCGCACCAAGGTGCAGCGTCTGCCGATCGAACCCATCTCGCAGGCGTCGGCCCGCCAGCGTGCCGGCCGGTGCGGTCGCGTCGCGGACGGCATCTGCATCCGGCTGTACTCGGAGGAGGACTTCGAGGCCCGCCCCGAGTACACGGATCCCGAGATCCTGCGCACGAACCTCGCATCGGTGATCCTGCAGATGGCCTCGCTGGGACTGGGCCGCGTCGACGCGTTCCCGTTCGTCGAGGCACCGGACCCGCGCAGCATCCGTGACGGCCTGGGCCTGCTCGACGAACTCGGGGCGCTCGAGTCGCAGGGCGAGGACGGGCCCGTGCTCACCTCGCTCGGCAAGGAGCTCGCCGGCCTCCCGGTCGACCCGCGCATGGCGCGCATGCTGGTCGAGGCCAACCGCAACGGATGCCTGCGGGAAGTTCTCGTCATCGTCTCGGCGCTCTCGATCCAGGACGTGCGCGAGCGGCCCGCGGAGCATCAGCAGGCCGCCGACGAGATGCACAAGCGTTTCGTGGTGGAAGGTTCGGACTTTCTCGCACTGTGGCAACTGTGGACGTATCTGGGAGACCAGCGCCGAGAGCTGTCCTCCAACCAGTTCCGACGCATGTGCCGATCGGAATTCCTGCATTACCTGCGGATCCGCGAATGGCAGGACCTGCACGGTCAGCTGCGCCAGATCACGCGCAGCCTGGGCTGGACCATGCCTGACGCGGGCGACTCCTCGGAGCCGAACCATGCCGTGATCCACCAGGCACTGCTGCCGGGCCTGTTGTCGCACATCGGTCTTCGTGAGGGCGACAAGAAGGATTTCCTCGGAGCACGTGGGTCGACCTTCGCCGTCTTCCCCGGTTCGAGCCTGTTCCGCAAGCCGCCGCGCTGGATCATGGCGGCCGAACTCGTGGAGACCAGCAGACTCTGGGCCCGGATGGGTGCGCGCATCGAACCCGAATGGGCCGAGAAGCTGGCCCCGCACCTGATCAAACGCCAGTACTCGGAGCCGCACTGGTCGACGAAGCGCGAAGTGGCGATGGCCTACGAACGCGTCACGCTGTACGGCATTCCTCTCGCCGCCCGTCGGCCCGTCACCTTCAGCGGTATCGATGCCGAGGTGTCTCGCGACTTGTTCATCCGCCACGCTCTCGTACAGGGCGAGTGGCGGACGCACCACCGCTTCTTCCACGCGAACCAGGAGATGCGCAGCGACGCCGAGGAACTGGAGTCGCGCGCCCGCCGACGCGACATCGTCGTCGACGACGACACCCTCTTCGCTTTCTACGACGAGCGTGTACCTGCGACCGTGGTGTCGGCCCGTCACTTCGACCGGTGGTGGAAGAAGGCGTCCCGCACGACGCCGGACCTGCTCGACTTCGACCGCGCCACCGTCGTCAACCCGGACGCCGCCGCGGTCGTCGAGGGCGACTACCCCGACGCCTGGCGTCAGGGCGAGGCGCAGTTCCCCCTGACCTACCAGTTCGAGCCGGGCAAGGAGGACGACGGCGTCACCATCACCATTCCCATCGCCCTCCTCCCCCGCGTCGCCGACGTCGGATTCGATTGGCTCGTCCCCGGCATGCGCGTCGAGTTGGTGACGGCCCTGATCAAGACTCTTCCGAAGGAGTTGCGCCGCAACGTCGTCCCAGCGCCCGACCACGCGGTGGCCGCCGTCGCGGCGATGCGACCGAGGACGGAACCACTACTGGTCGCACTGTCGCGTGAACTCACCCGCATGGGCGCCGTGCCGATCGCACCGTCGGATTTCGACCCGTCCGCGCTGCCCCGCCACCTGAAGATGACGTTCGTGGTGGTCGACGATCGCGGCCGTCGACTGGACAAGGACACGTCCCTCTCCGCCTTGCGCACCCGACTCGGTGCTGCCGCGGCCGCTGCGGTCGGCGTCGCCGCCAAGGACTCGGAGAAGGCCCCGGTGACACGGTGGACGTCCGAGACCATCGGCACACTCGAGCCCACCGTCACCCGAACGGTCAACTCGCAGAAGGTGACCGGGTATCCCGCCCTGGTTCCCGAGAAGGGCGGGGTCGCCGTTCGTGTCCTGGGCACCGCCGCCGAGCAGCGAGCAGCGATGCGCGAGGGCACCCGACGCCTCCTGCTCGACGCCATCCCATTGTCGACCAAGAATCTGCTCACCGGACGCTCCCCGGCTCAGCGGCTCGCGCTGGGGCAGAATCCGCACGGAAGCATCGAGGCGTTCGTCGAGGACTGCCGCACCCTCGCGGCCGACGAGCTCATGATGAAGCACGGCGGCCCGGTGTCCACGCCCGAGGCGTATGCGGTGCTGGAGAAGGCGGTCCGGGGCGAGCTCGCCGGCCGGACGGCCGCGGTGCTCCGGGTGGCGGAACCATCTCTCGGTGCCGCGACGAGGGTCCGCCTCGCACTCGACGACGCGACGGGTGATGCCGCGGACGACGTGCGCCAGCAGCTCGACGGGCTGATCTTCCCCGGTTACGTCTTCGAGACCGGCGAAGCGCACCTGCCACATCTTCCGCGCTACCTCGAGGCGGCCGAGCGCCGACTTCGCGCATTCCCGTCCAGCGCTCGCCGCGACGCGGCGGGGATGGACGTGCTGGACCGCGTCTATGCGGACTACGACGCCCTGCTCGGGTCGGTACCGGACTCGGTGGGCCGCAGCGATGCCGTGCGGGAGATCGCCTGGATGATCGAGGAGCTGAGGGTCAACCTGTTCGCTCAGACCCTGGGAACGCTGTACCCGGTGAGCGAGAAGCGGGTGCGCAAGGCCATCGACGACGTCCGACGTGCGGTGCGGCGCTGACTCACCGCTGAGCGGCGGGCTCCGCGTCCTGGGCGGGGGCGGCATCGTGCTCGGCGCGGTGGCGACGAAGGTCCTCGATCTCGCGCTCGAAGTCGTCCGCACTGCTGAACGAGCGGTAGACGGAGGCGAATCGGAGGTAGGCCACCTCGTCGAGATCGCGCAGTGGCCCGAGGATGGCGAGCCCTACCTCGTTGCTGGGGATCTCGGCCGACCCGGAAGCCCGCACCGTGTCCTCGACCTGCTGGGCGAGGAGGACGAGCGCGTCGTTGTCGACCTGGCGGCCCTGGCAGGCCCGACGGACTCCCTTGACCACCTTCTCGCGACTGAACGGCTCACTCACGCCACTGCGTTTCACGACGGAGAGCACTGCTGTCTCCACCGTGGTGAAGCGTCGACCGCATTCGGGGCAGGAACGACGCCGCCGGATCGCCTGGCCCTCTTCCGCTTCACGCGAATCGACGACGCGCGAGTCGGGGTGACGGCAGAACGGGCAGTGCATCGGACAGAGACCCCTCGATGGCTCGGGCATTTTTCGAGCGCCACGGCGGCTCTCGGTGTGTCCAGCGTACCGGGACGGCCTTCCGCGGCCCCGGGGGCGTGTCCGGCCGGTGTCAGCGTCCGGAGACGACGCCCATCTCCACCTGCTCCGAGATGGACGGCTGTGCCGGAACGTCGGCGGAGCGCATGTTCGCCAACCCCACCAGCCCCAAAACGGACACTGCTGTGATCAGCGCCACAGCGATGGGCGTCGCGAATCCGTGTCCCCGACGAGTGCGGTGTTCGACCTGCGAGACACCGTTCGAGCGGCGACGGTAGTCGACAGTGCCGCCGTCGGGGCGGCGGGAGTCGCGCGGAGCGGGGCTGCGGCGGACCGTGGTGCGCTCGCGCACGTCGGTCGTCGTGGACCCGGCCGCGCGGTCGGCCACACCCCAGTAGGAATCGTCGTCGCAGGTCCAGCGCGTGCGGACGGGTGCATGCATGTCGATGGAACGTGCGGTGCCGACAGTCAGCAGGTCACTTCGAGTCATTGCAACCACTCCTCGTGGATAGCCGGTGGCCGTCCGCGTCGCCGATGCACCGAGGTGTTCGAACAACACATTCGCCCACGCGTTCGAATGAACGCATGTTCGATGTATAGCAGTCCGGTCCGACAAAGTGCATCGAACACGCGACACGCTTCGAACAGGTGTTTGATCCGAGTCCCGTTTCGGTTTAGGTTCGACACACGCACAACGGACGTGACACCAGCACCACCTGCCCCACGTCCACTGCTACCGATGGAGGTATCTCGATGAAGGACGACAGCTCATCCGGCACGGTCGGCGGGCGCGCGTCAGCGACCGGCTCGGCCACGACCGCCGACACCGAGTCCGGTCTCACCGAACGTCAGCGGCGAGTGCTCGAGGTGATCCGTGCGTCGGTCGTCGAACGCGGCTATCCGCCGAGCATCCGGGAGATCGGTGACGCCGTCGGATTGACGTCCACCTCGTCGGTCGCGCATCAACTGCGCACCCTCGAACGCAAGGGGTTCCTGCGCCGCGACCCCAACCGTCCCCGCGCCGTCGACGTGCGTCTGCCGGGCGAGAACGGGCGCCCCGAAGAGGTCTCTGCCGTCGCGCAGGACGATCTCGTCGCCGCGGACACCACGAATCACCTCGACAGCGCGGACACACCGTCGTCGGACGACGATCGCCTGCCCGCACCGACCTTCGTCCCCGTCCTGGGACGTATCGCCGCGGGTGGTCCGATTCTCGCGGAGCAGGCCGTCGAGGACGTGTTCCCGCTTCCGCGCGAGCTCGTCGGGTCCGGCTCGCTGTTCCTTCTCCGCGTCGTCGGTGAGTCGATGATCGACGCCGCCATCTGCGACGGTGACTGGGTGGTCGTGCGTCAGCAGAACGTGGCCGACAACGGGGACATCGTCGCCGCCATGATCGACGGAGAGGCCACCGTCAAGACGTTCAAGCGGACTGGTGGGGACGTCTGGCTGCTCCCCCACAACGACCTGTTCGAGCCCATTCCCGGGAACGACGCCGTGGTGCTGGGCAAGGTCGTCACCGTGATGCGCAAGCTCTGATTCCGGACACACGAACGCCGGCGCTGGATGTCCAGCGCCGGCGTCGTCGTGTTCGAGGTTCCTACAGGTCCAGACCGCGACCGATGATCTCCTTCATGATCTCCGTCGTGCCGCCGTAGATGGTCTGCACGCGGGAGTCCATGTACGCCTTGGCGATCGGGTACTCCTTCATGTAGCCGTAGCCACCGTGCAGCTGCAGGCACCGGTCGATGAGCTTGACCTGGTTCTCGGTGGTCCACCACTTCGCCATGGCGGCTTCCTGGACCGACAGCTCGTTCGCGTTGAGCTGCTCGATGTACTTGTCCACCATGATGCGGACGGCAGTCGTCTCGGTCGCGCACTCCGCCAGCACGAATCGCGTGTTCTGGAACTTGCCGATCGGCTTGCCGAACGCCTTGCGGTCCTTGCAGTACTGGATCGTCATCGCGAGCGCGGACTCCATCGCGGCAGCCGCGACGACGGCGATCGACAGGCGCTCCTGCGGCAGGTTCTGCATCAGGTAGATGAAGCCCATACCCTCCTGACCGAGCATGTTGGCGGCAGGGATGCGGACGTCGGTGAAGCTGAGCTCCGCGGTGTCCTGCGCCTTCATACCGATCTTGTCGAGGTTGCGGCCGCGCTCGAAGCCCGGCATGTCGCGCTCGACGACGAACAGGCTGAAGCCCTGCGCGCCCTTCTCCGGATCGGTGCACGCCACCACGATGACGATGTCGGCGTTGATGCCGTTGGTGATGAACGTCTTGGAGCCGTTGAGCACCCAGTCGTCACCGTCACGGACGGCCTTGGTCTTGATGCCCTGCAGGTCACTGCCCGTGCCCGGCTCGGTCATCGCGATCGCGGTGATCAGCTCACCGGAGCAGAACCCGGGCAACCAGCGCTGCTTCTGCTCGTCGTTCGTCAGCTCGATGAGGTACGGAGCGACGACGTCGTTGTGCAGCGTGAAACCGATGCCGCTGTACCCACCGGCCGTGGTCTCCTCGGTGACGATGGCGTTGTAGCGGAAGTCCTTGACTCCGCCGCCGCCGAACTCCTCCGGCACTGCCATGCCCAGGAAGCCCTGCTTACCGGCCTCGACCCAGACACCTCTGTCGACGATGTTCTGCGTCTCCCACTCCGCGTGATGCGGCGCGACGTGCTGCTCGAGAAACTTCTTGTACGAGCTGCGGAACAGGTCGTGCTCGGGCTCGAACAACGTGCGCTTCATGATTCTCCTCGTCGTGCGTACGGCGGATCTGTCTCGAGCCTAGAACCAGGTACGAGCGGGGTCGATGACCAGTGCGAGCACGTTCGGTGACCTCGGCGTCGCTGGGCGGATCCGGTGTGCTGAGCCGCGGTATCCGCGGCTCAGCGCACCCAGCCGCCCTAGAGCTCGAGCACCCATCGGTGCCCGACGCGCTCGGCCACCACACCGCCGCCGGTCGCGGACGCGAGGACACCGTCGAGCCGGTCGCCGTCACCGATCACCCGGAGCCGCACGTCGGATCCGTAGGCGACGTCGTCGACGGCGAATCCGTGCACTCGCAGGACGCCCTCCACCCGACCGGCATCAGCATGGGACAAGTCCATCTCGAGGACGTCGACTCGCGCGAGCTCGCCGACCTCCGCGCGGTCGAGCGCCGCACTCACCGCGCCCGAGTAGGCGCGCACCAAGCCACCGGCGCCGAGCTTGACGCCCCCGAACCACCGACTGACGACGGCCACCACATCGACCAGGTCGCGGCCGGTCAGCACGCCGAGCATCGGAACACCTGCCGTACCGCCAGGTTCGCCGTCGTCCGATGCGCGCTGACGGCGGTGCTCCTGATCTGCGCCGACGACGAAAGCCCAACAGTGGTGGCCCGCATCGGGAAACTCTGCCGACACCGCAGCGACCACGTCGAGCGCCTCGGACTCGGTGTGGACGGTGACCACGCGGGCGAGGAACCGGCTCCGCTCGATCACCGTTTCCGCATCGATGTGTCGGGTCGCGACGAGGGCATGCGGCACGGAGCCAGCCTAGACGCGGCGATTGTGCCGAGCCTGCAGGACGAGTGGCGGCAGAACCCAGGCGACGATTGCCAGAGTCACCCACCAGTACTGACCCGGCACGCCGTTCAGAGCGAAGCCGACGACGACCACCGCCGAACCACTGGCACTCCGCAGCAGGTCGACGTCACGGCGACGCACCGCGGGGCCGCGCAACCAGGAGATGCGCTGGTCGCCGCTCTCGCGCACGGTCCGCCTCGTCGACGCAACGGCGAGAACCACAGCAACGATCAGGGCAACAGCCGCAACGGCCGCACGAGCAACAGAGTTCGGCAGCGCGAAGGTCGCCACGACGATTGCAACCCAGACGACGCCGATCAGCGGAACCTTCCACGCCGGCGTCGACGGCCACTCGTCCGGCGCGAGGCGCACGGGTCGCATCGGGTCGAGGTGTGGGTGGCTCACCGCTTCAGCGTGGCACAGACCGCTCAGTCTCGTCGCCGCTCCGACAGCGCGCGCAGCACCGGGTACGCGACCAGGATGCCGACCGAGCCCCACACGATGCCGCCGAGTTCGACGGATCCGATGGTCAGCGTCAAGTCACCGACACCGGCGACGAGGGCGGCCGCCGCGACCATCAGGTTGAGCGGCTTGGTGAAGTCGATCCCCGCTTCCTGCCAGATCCGCACGCCGAGAAGGCCGATGAGACCGTAGAGCACGAGCGTCGCGCCGCCGATGACACCGCTCGGGACCGTGAAGATCAGAGCGCCGAACTTCGGGGAGAACGAGAGCACCAGCGCCGTGGCGGCGGCGACCCAGTAGGCAGCGGTGGAGTACACGCGGGTGGCGGCCATGACGCCGATGTTCTCCGCGTAGGTCGTGGTGCCCGAACCACCACCGGCACCGGCGAGGACGGTCGCCGCGCCGTCCGCCATGAGGGCGTCACCGGCGACGTCGTCGAGGGACCGACCCGTCATCGCCGCGACCGCCTTCACGTGACCGACGTTCTCGGCGACGAGCACCACGACGACGGGCAGGGCGACGAGCACGACGGACAGCTGGAACGAGGGGCCAGTGAACTCGGGCAGTCCGATCCACGACGCGCTACCGAGTGCGTCGACGCGTGCGGGATCGAGAGCACCGGTGACGGCAGCGAACACCCATCCCACGGCGACGCCGACGAGGATGCCGAGGCGACCGATCAGCCCCGGCACCGCGACGGTGACCAGCAGGACCGCCACGAGAGTCACGGTCGCGACGAGCGGCTGAGCTTCGTACGAGGTCGCGGCGGTGGACGCGAGGTTCAGGCCGATGAGCGCCACGATCGCGCCGGTCACGAGCGGCGGCATGACGGCGTCGAGGACGCGGCTCCCTGCCAGCCGGACGAGCAGGCCGACCAGGAACAACACCACGCCCACCACGAGCACCGCGCCGAGCTGCGCAGCGGGACCGTCGCCCGCCGTCGCCGCCAAGGGTGCGATGAAGGCGAAGGACGAGCCCAGGTAGCTCGGGATCCGGCCGCGCGTGGCCAACAGGAAGATCGCGGTACCCAGACCGGAGAAGAACAGCGTCGTCGTGACCGGGAACCCGGTGATGGTCGGCACCAGCAGAGTGGCGCCGAACATCGCGACGACATGCTGCATCCCGATCCCGATCGTGCGCGGCCACGAGAGCCGTTCGTCGGGGGCGACGACCGCGTCGGGCGCCACGGTGCGACCGTCACCGTGGACGGACCAGCGAGGGAAGAACTGCCTGGATCGAGTTGTCGTCACGGCGGAAATGATGTCATGCGGGAAGGCCGGAGGCCGGTCGGCAGGTCACCGGGAAGGCCGGAGGCCGGTCGGCAGGTCACCGGGAAGGCCGGAGGGCGGTCGGAGGGCGGGAGCGCATCACCCGAGCAGGCCGGCGGCAACCTCGCGTGCTTCGGCCGGGCTGGAGGTGGACAGCACGGCCTCGGCCGCGGCCTTGCACTGCTCGAGCGTCACGGTGCCGAGCTTCGCGCCGACACCGGCCACGGCGGCCGACGCGGCCGAGAGGGACGTGACGCCGAAGCCGACGAGGACACAGGCCAACAACGGGTCCGCGGCGGCCTCTCCGCAGACTCCGACAGGCTTGTTCACCGCTGCGCCGGCCTTCGCCGCGTGGGCGACGAGCGTCAGGACTGCGGGCTGCCACGGATCGGTCAGTGCGGCCAGGTCGGCGGACATGCGGTCGGCCGCCATCGTGTACTGCGCGAGGTCGTTGGTTCCGATGGACAGGAAGTCGACGTGATCGAGGATCCGGTCCGCGAGCAGCGCCGCGGCGGGCACCTCGATCATGACGCCGGGGGTGAGCCCGCGTTCCCGCACGTCGGCGGCGAAGGCCTGCGCCTCGGCGGACGTGGCGATCATCGGGGCCATCACCCACGGAGACGACTCGGTCGAGGCCGCTGCGGCCGCGATGGCGTCGAGCTGGCGGTGCAGGATGCCGCGATTGCCCTCGGCGATACGGATGCCACGCACTCCGAGGGCCGGGTTGGCCTCGTCGGCGTGGTTCGCGAAGCGCAGCGGCTTGTCCGAGCCGGCGTCGAGCGTGCGGACGACCACCTTGGTGCCCTCGAACGCGGTGAGCACCTCGGCGTAGATCGAGGCCTGCTCGTCGACGGTGGGCTCGACGTCGCGGTCGAGGAAGCTGAGTTCGGTGCGGAAGAGTCCGACGCCGTCGGCCGCGGTCGACCGGGCTGCGCGAGCGCCGGCGCCGTCCTGCACGTTCGCGAGGATGTCGACACGGTGACCGTCGGACGTCCGGCCGGGCCCGCTCCAGTCGGCGACCTCGGCGAGGTGGGTGGCCGATTCCTCGACCGCGGAGCGTGCCGTGGACGGATCGGGCTCGATCTCGATGCGGCCGGTGGTGCCGTCCACCATGACGAGCGTCCCGGCGGGGACGTCGTCGAGGCCCGTCGCCGCGACGATGCACGGGATGCCGAGCTGACGGGCGATGATCGCGGTGTGGCTGGTGGGTCCACCGAGCGAGGTCGCGAGGCCGACGACCAGCGTGGCGTCGAGTCCCGCGGTGTCGGCGGGTGCGAGGTCCTCCGCCAGGAGAACCGAGGGCTCCGACGGGGTGGGCACGCCGGGCTCCGGGAGATCGGACAGCTCGGCGATCACGCGGTCGCAGATGTCCATGAGGTCGGTGATGCGCTCGGCCATGCGTCCGCCGAGCTTGGCGAACATGGCGACGAACTGGTCCGTCGCGGTGACGGCGGCGTACGCGGCGTCGGAACCCTTGCCGATGGCCTTGACGCCGGCGCCGATCCACCCGCGGTCCTCGGCCATCGCGGCGTTGGCGGCGAGCACCTCGGACGCGGAGCCGGTTGCCAGTGCGGCACGGGCCTGCAGACGTCGACCGACCTCGGCCGCCGCGGCGCGGAAGCGCTCCTTCTCTGCATCGCGCGCGTCCTCGGCGATCTCGACGGCCGTGTCGGGACGTGAGGGGCGCGGCGCCGGGCGGATCGCGGGGCCGTAGCCGACGCCGGGCACCACCGGCGTGCCCTGCACCGCGTGGGCCGTCGGCTGTGCCTCGTTCGCGGTGAGCGATCCCGTCATCTGCTTCCTCCTGCTGCGCGGTGGTGCGGGGGCATCTCGCCTACCCGCTGTGCATCGCGTCTCCCGCGATGGCTCTTGTGACTCAGATTACTCGAACCTCTTGACATGTCAACAGAGACGGGCGTAAAACAACATAAACCAACAGTGAAACAACGGATCGGACGGAGGGGCGGTGAACACGATGTACGCGGAAGAGCGGCAGAACGCCATCGCCGGCCTCATCGGACAGCGCGGTCGCGTCTCCGTCGCCGACCTGGCCGACACGTTCGGTGTCACCACCGAGACCGTGCGCCGTGACCTGGCCTCGCTCGACCGTATGGGCGTCGTGCGCCGAGTCCACGGTGGCGCAGTGCCCGCCACGTCGGTCACCGCGGTGGAGCCAGGGATGGCCGAGCGCGAACACACCCGCGCGAAGGAGAAGGACCGCATCGCCGCTGCCGCCCTCGCCTACCTGCCTGCACCCGGCGGATCCATCGCGCTCGATGCCGGCACCACCACCGGTCGCCTCGCCGCGCTGATCCCCGTCGAGTCGGATCTGACGGTGGTGACCAACTCGCTTCCCATCGCGACGCGTCTCGCCGCGGTTCCGTCCCTGGATCTCCACCTGCTCGGTGGCCGCGTCCGCGGTGTCACGCAGGCGACCGTCGGCGAGGACACCCTGCGAGTGCTCGGGACCGTGCGTGTCGACGTGACGTTCATGGGCACCAACGCGATCAGCGTCGGCCACGGTCTCTCGACGCCCGACACCGACGAGGCCGCCGTCAAGCGCGCGATGGTGAGCGCGGCGGACCGCGTGATCGTCGTCGCGGACTCGGCCAAGATCGGCCTGCAGTTCTTCATGTCCTTCGCCGCACTCGACTGTGTGGACGTCCTCGTCACCGACGACGGCATCACCGACACCGACTGCACCCGTCTGCAGCAACACGGATTGGAGGTGGTGGTCGCATGATCCTCACCCTGACGGCCAACCCCAGCATGGATCGCACCGTCACCCTCGACGTGCCGTTGGTGCGCGGCTCGGTGCATCGCAGCGCGATGACCACGACGGAACCCGGCGGCAAGGGGGTCAACGTCGCACGCGTCGTCACCTCCGCCGGTCGGACCGCCACCGCGGTACTCCCGTGCAGCGGATCCGATCCGCTGCTCAGCGCGCTCGGCACCCTCGGAGTCCGGTACCACGCCGTACCCACGTCGGGTGTCGCGCGCACGAACCTGACCATCAGCGAGTCCGACGGCACGACGACCAAGATCAACGAGCCCGGGGCCGGACTGGCACCCGAGACGGTCGACGCCCTGATGGCGTCGGTCCTGGAACTCGCGCAGCGTGCCGACTGGGTCGTCCTGTCCGGATCGATCCCGCCCGGAATCGACGCCACCTGGTACGGCCGCCTCGTCACCGCGCTGCACGAGGTGTCGGCCAAGGTTGCCGTGGACACCTCCGACGATCCCCTCTCGGCGCTCGCCGCGGGCTTCCCCGCCACGGCACCGGACCTGATCAAGCCGAACGCGGAAGAACTCGCACACCTCACCGGACACGACGGCGCGGCTCTCGAAGCCAGTGCCGCACAGGGTGACCCGTATCCCACGGTCGAGGCCGCGCGCGTTCTCGTCGACCGCGGAGTGGCTGCCGTCCTGGCGACACTCGGTGGGTCCGGGGCCGTCCTGGTCACCGCGACAGGGTCGTGGTTCGCCACCCCTCCCCCGATCACCCCGCGAAGCACCGTCGGCGCGGGCGACTCGTCGTTGGCCGGATACATCCTGGCCGATCTCGACGGCGAGGACGGTGCCGGTCGACTCGCCCGGGCCGTCGCCTACGGATCCGCAGCCGCCGCCCTACCGGGCACCCGGTTGCCGACGCCGTCCGACGTCGACGTCACTGCCGTCCCCGTCCACACCCTCGACTCGTCACCCGCCGTACCCCAGTCCTGATCCCCAGTCCTGATCCCCCAGCTCCACTCCACTCCCAGAGGAAACGACATGTCCAGTCCCACCACGGCTCACGATGCCAAGCCCGGCATCATCGCCGAGGACCTCATCCTGCTCGACGCCGATCTCGGCTCGACGAAGGACGATGTCATCGCCCGCCTCGCTCGCGTCCTCACCGACGCGGGCCGTGCATCGGATGCCGACGCCCTGCGCGACGCCGCGATGGCTCGTGAGGCGCAGTCGGCCACCGGCCTGCCCGGCGGCATCGCGATTCCACACTGCCGCTCCGCCGCGGTCACGACGGCATCGCTCGGATTCGCTCGCCTGAACCCGAAGGTCGAGTTCGGCGCACCCGACGGCGACGCGGACCTGGTCTTCCTCATCGCCGCACCGGAGGGCGCAGGCGCGGAGCACATGAAGCTGCTGTCCTCGCTCGCACGCGCGCTGGTCAAGCCCGCATTCGTGACATCGCTGCGCGAGGCGGCCACCCCCGCCGACGTCGTCGCACTGGTCGAGGGCGTTCTGGCCCCGAAAGCTCCGAAGGCCGCTGCCCCCGTCACCACCACGAAGACCGCTCCTCCCGCTCCGACCGCCACGGCGGACGCTGCCAAGCACATCGTCGCCATCACCGCGTGCCCCACCGGCATCGCCCACACCTACATGGCTGCCGACTCACTCAAGGACGCCGGCGACCGTGCGGGCGTCACCGTGCACGTCGAGACGCAGGGCTCGAGCGGCTCCACGGCACTGGACCCAGCTCTCATCGCGTCAGCCGAGGCCGTCATCTTCGCGACCGACGTGGGCGTCAAGGGCCGCGAGCGCTTCGCGGGCAAGCCCGTCATCGAGTCCGGCGTCAAGCGCGCTATCAACGAGCCCGACAAGATGGTCGCCGAGGCTCTGCACGCCGGCGGTGACCCTAATGCCGCACGCGTCTCCGGCACCGCACCGGGAGCGTCCGCTGCTGCCGCTGCCGGTGGACTCGGCTGGGGCACCCGGTTGCGCCAGATCCTCCTGACCGGTGTCAGTTACATGATCCCGTTCGTCGCGGCCGGTGGACTCCTCATCGCCCTCGGCTTCCTTCTCGGTGGATACGAGATCAAGGGTGTCGCCGAGGACATCATGACCAACAACAGCCTCACCAACCTGCCCGACGGCGGGCTCCGCATCTTCATCGGTGCGGTGCTGTTCCAGCTCGGCGGCCTGGCCTTCGGCTTCCTCGTCCCGGCCCTGTCCGGTTACATCGCCTTCGCCATCGCGGACCGTCCCGGTCTGGCTCCCGGCTTCACCGCCGGTGCGGTGGCCCTGTTCGTCGGTGCCGGCTTCATCGGTGGCCTCGTCGGTGGCCTCATCGCCGGCTTCGTGGCGCTGTGGATCAGCCGGATCGCGGTGCCGCCGTGGCTCCGTGGCCTGATGCCCGTCGTCATCATCCCGCTGGGTGCGACCCTCGTCGTCGGCGGTCTGATGTTCCTCGTGCTGGGTCGCCCGCTCGCTGCCATCACCACCGGCCTGACCAACTTCCTCAACGGCCTCTCGGGCTCGTCGGTCATCATCCTCGGCATCATCCTGGGCCTCATGATGTGCTTCGACCTCGGTGGACCGGTGAACAAGGCCGCCTACGCCTTCGCCACCGCCGGGCTCAGCGTCGACAACGAGGCATCGCTGCGCATCATGGCCGCCGTCATGGCTGCCGGTATGGTTCCCCCGCTCGCCATGGCACTCTCGTCGACTCTGCGTCCGAAGCTCTACAGCGAGGCAGAACGCGAGAACGGCAAGGCTGCATGGCTTCTCGGGGCTGCGTTCATCTCCGAAGGTGCGATCCCGTTCGCCGCGACCGACCCTCTGCGCGTCATCCCCTCGATGATGGCCGGCGGCGCTGTGACCGGCGCCCTGATCATGTCCTTCGGGACGACGCTCAGCGCGCCCCACGGCGGACTGCTGGTGTTCTTCGCGATGAACAACTTCTTCCTGTTCCTGCTGGCTCTGGCGATCGGCACCGTGGTCTCCGCGGCGCTCATCACCGCGGCCAAGCAGTTCGCCGGCAAGAAGCCTGCGGAGATCGTCGACGAACCCGTCGCCGTCGCAGCCTGACACCCACGTCACCACCCCCACAGCTGGCAGTATCGACACCAGCACTCACCTGACGAAGAAGGAGATCACCACGATGCCCAGCACCACGGTCACGGTCGGATCCGCCATCGGCCTGCACGCCCGTCCCGCCGCCGTCATCGCCGAGGCGGTCGCCGACTCCGGCGTCGACGTCACCCTCGAGGTGGAGGGCGAAGAGGCCGTCGACGGCGGCTCCGCGCTCATGATCATGACGCTGGGGGCCACCAAGGGCACCGAGGTCACGATCACCAGTGATGATCAGGCCACGCTCGACAAGGTCGCCGCACTGGTCGCGTCGGACCTCGACGCCTGATCTTCCGCACAGACGACGACGGCCCCCACACACCGTGGGGGCCGTCGTCATGTGTGCTTCTGTGTCTACCGCGACCGGAACAGTCGACGCACGAAGAACAGGGTCAGCACCACGACCACACCGACCGACGCCGCGGCGGCGATCAACGGAACGAGGATGGACCCGGTGGGCTCGGCGGGTACTTCGGAGTCCGCGGTCTCGGTGGCCTCCGGGTCGGCCGGGGTTGAGGCTGCCACATCGCGCAGGACGAGGACGGCGGGAAGAGCTGCGGCCGTGTCCACACCCTGCTCGGACCCGAGCAGCACCTCGTCGTCCGAGGTGAAGGCGATCGACTCGCCCTGCGGCTCCGGCGGGAGCGCGACGACGCGGGCGGGGGCCGACGCGAAGGCCGCGGCCACGTCACCGTCCCGCACGGACCACAGGTACAGATCGGTGTAGGTGCGCACAGCAGCGATGGACCCGTCGGCGCTCACGGCGCCGCCGGTGACCAGGCGACTGCCGTCGAGCAGCGGCGGACCCCCGGGTGTGGTCGTCGCGGACGGCGCGAAGTCGGCCACGCGGCGCAGCGGGGTGGGACCGGGACTCGGGAGATCGGACACCGACGTGTCCGCGGTGTACACGGCACCGGTTCCGAGACCGTCCTTCGTGACCACGACGGGACGGCCGTCGGGCCCGATGAGGAGTGCTTCGGCATCGTGCGCACCGTCGGGATAGGTGAGCCGGTGCAGTTCACCGGCACCACCGGCCGCAGGATCCATCCGGGTGAGGGCCACGGCGTCGCGTCGACGGTCGTTGTCGCCGATGTCCGCGAGCCACAACGACCCCTCGAACGACGAGAGATCCTCGACGTCGTACGGATCCACCGGATTCGGAAGCCACTCCGCGACTGCACACTCGGAGTCGAGGCGCGCGACACGGTCGTCGGCGCCGCTGTCCCCGATCGCGTACACCGTCCCGTCGAGCACCGTCATGCCCGAGAGTTCGGACAGTCCCGGATCGGTCGGCACACAGTACGGCTCCGCATCCGGTGCCTCGGTCTGCGCCGCCGCGGGAGACGCTGCCACGAGCGCCACCACGGCAGCGCCGAGCACCGGCGCGAACCGACGGCTCACGCGCTGTGGGCGTATCGCGTGAGTATCGAGGCCAGCGCCGTCGGCACGGTCGCGTCGATGCGCGTACCGCCGCTCTCGTGACTCGTGCTCGAGATCCGTCCGTCCGCATGGATGCGCGACACCAGGTCGCCGCGGTCGTAGGGCAGCAGGACGCTGACCGACACCTCGGGCGGGCGGACCAGCTCGCCGAGTCGTGTCCGCAGCTCCTCGATGCCCTCACCGGTCTTCGCGGACACGAAGACCGCACCCGGCAGCAGGCCCCGCAGCTGCGTCAGCGTGACGGGATCCGCGGCGTCGATCTTGTTGACCACGATCAGTTCCTCGGGCGCCGCGGCGTTCTGCTCGCGCACCACCGAGACGATGACCTCGCGGACCGCCTCGATCTGCCCGATGGGGAGCGGGTCGGACCCGTCCACCACGTGCAGCAGCAGATCGGCGTCCGTCACCTCCTCGAGCGTGGAGCGGAACGCCTCGACCAGCTGGGTCGGCAGGTGGCGGACGAAGCCGACGGTGTCGGTGAGCACGCACTCGCGGCCGTCCTCGAGCGTCGCCTTGCGCGTGGTCGGATCCAGGGTCGCGAACAGTGCGTTCTGCACCAGCACACCGGATCCGGTCAACGCGTTGAGCAGCGACGACTTCCCCGCGTTGGTGTAGCCGACGATGGCGATGGACGGCACGTTGCCCTGCAGCCGGCGCTCACGTTTGGTGTCGCGGGCCTGCTTCATGCCCCGGATCTCGCGACGTAGCTTCGCCATGCGCTCGCGAATGCGACGACGATCGGTCTCGATCTTCGTCTCACCGGGACCACGCAGGCCCACACCGCCGTTGCTGCCGGCGCGGCCACCCGCCTGACGCGACATGGACTCACCCCAGCCGCGCAGACGCGGAAGCATGTACTCCATCTGCGCCAGGGCGACCTGCGCCTTGCCCTCGCGGGAGGAGGCATGCTGAGCGAAGATGTCGAGGATCAGCGCGGTGCGGTCGATGACCTTCACCTTCACGATCTTCTCCAGTGCCGTCAGCTGCGCAGGCGTGAGTTCACCGTCGCACACGACGGTGTCCGCGCCGGTCGCGATGACCACCTCGCGCAGTTCCTTCGCCTTGCCGGAGCCGATGTAGGTGGAGGCGTCGGGTCGGTCGCGACGCTGCACCAGCCCTTCGAGCACCTCGGAACCCGCCGTCTCGGCCAGAGCCGCGAGTTCGGTCATGCTGGACTCCGCCTCCTCGGCGGAACCGCTGGTCCAGACACCGACGAGCACCACGCGCTCGAGCCGCAACTGGCGGTACTCGACCTCGGTGACATCGGTGAGCTCGGTGGAGAGTCCGGCCACACGGCGCAGTGCGCTGCGATCGTCGAGCTGCATGTCGCCGGTGGACCACTCGGCGTCCTGCTCGAACCCGTCGCTGTGGGAGGAACCTGTCGTGTCGGCCCTGTCGGCCGCTGCATTCGTTGTCGTCATACGAGACCCATGATCCACGAGAACGTCCTGACGTGCACTGTCATTTACGCAACCGTGTCGCGGGGAATACCCGCACCCCGGCCGTCACGCTTCCAGCCCCGCCCACCAGGCGTCCGACAGCTCCCCCGACGCCACCAGCACCGACGGCCCCCGCATCGACGCGGAACCGTTCGACACGCGCACCGACACGACACCACCGGGAACGTGGACGGCCAGCTCGCCGTCGCCGGACCCGTCGAAGCGCAGGGCCGCGACCGCGGCGGCGACGATGCCCGTGCCACACGATCTGGTCTCCCCCACGCCGCGCTCGTGGACACGCATGCTCACCGCACCGTCCTTCGGCACGGTGACGAACTCGATGTTGACCCCGTGCGGGTACACCGCACCGTCGAAGGTGGGTTGCGCCGTGAGGTCGAGGTCGCCGAGGGTCTCCGCATCGAGATCGGCGGACACGCAGGCCAGGTGCGGATTGCCGACGTCGACGCCGATGCCCGTGAAGGACCTGCCGTCGACCTCGGTGTCGGAGGTCTCGAAGACCTGCGGGGTGCCCATCTCGACGGTGACCACGGCGTCGGTGGCGTCGTGCGAGTGCACCGTGACCGGTTTTCCGCCGGCGCGCGATCCGACGACGAACTCGTCCGAGTCCACGAGACCGGCCGCACGAACGTAATGGGAGAACACCCGGACACCGTTGCCGCACATCTCCGCGATGGACCCGTCCGCGTTGCGGTAGTCCATGAACCAGTCGCCGGCGGACACGCCCTCGGGCAGCGCGTCGAGCACGCCGCGGTCGACGAGAGCACCGCTGCGGGCGACTCGCAGTACCCCGTCCGCGCCGAGCCCGGCTCGGCGATCGCACAGCGTCGCCACGCGGTGTGCGCTCAGATCGAGGAGTGCGTCCGGGTCCGGCAGCACGACGAAATCGTTCTGCGTTCCGTGTCCCTTGGTGAACTGCATGGGATCAGTCTCCCACCGGCGCGGACGTCCGCGCGATCAGCCGTTGGCGGGTGATCTCGTACAGCCCGACGGCGCCGGCGGACGGTGCTCCGAGGGAGCTCGCCGCGCCGCCTATCGGGAT
Organism: Rhodococcus sp. BP-316; assembly: GCF_019836105.1. NCBI lineage: Bacteria > Bacillati > Actinomycetota > Actinomycetes > Mycobacteriales > Nocardiaceae > Rhodococcus > Rhodococcus sp. BP-316. Next base: position 434,503 of record NZ_JABUEE010000001.1, read on the forward strand.
GGACACGACGACGTCGCAGGCATCCCGCCACGCGGCACTCATGCCGCGGGTCTCGTTGCCCACCACCAGCACCGTTCCTCCTGTGAAGTCGTGCTCGTGCGCTGCCACCGTGCCGGTCTCGTCGGTGCCCACGATCGTCATGTCGGTGCCCTGCTGCCGCAGCCTGTCCACCATCGCGCGAACCTGCTCCGGACCTCCGACCTGTCCCACGGGGAGTGCGAACAGGGACCCGGTGGTCGCGCGGACGCACGCGGGATCGAACGGGTCCGCGGCATGCCCGCTGACCAGCAGCCCGGACGCTCCGAAGGCGTCCGAGGACCGGATCAGGGTGCCGAGATTGCCCGGCGACGTCGGCCGATCGAACGCGACCACCACCGGCGCGTCGCCCGTCGGAGTCCAGTGGCCGGGATCGAGGAGCCGGGACCGTGCGAGGAGCAGGACCTCCGGTGGTTGATCGACGCGTTCGCCGAGCTCCGCCATCAACTCCGGCGCGACACCCACCGCGGACACGCCTGCGGCCCGGCAGCGGTCCACAGTCGACGTGGCCCAGGACGACAAGGGGTCGCCGGTTCGATAGAGCACGGACTCGAGAGGCCACTCGTGCTCGACGGCCAGCGTCACCGGCCGCACTCCCTGCACGAGGAAGACTCCCGCCTTGGTGCGCTTGCCGCGGGTGACGAGGTAGGACTGCCACTGCTGGAACCGCGCGTTCCTCGACAGGACGAGCGCATCGCTCATCGGTGTTCTCCCCTCGTGCGCAGTGCGGCGTCCAGCAGGTCCGATGCGCCCCCGCGCAGCCAGTGCACGCGGGGATCACGACCGAACCAGGAACGTTGGCGGCGAACATAGCGACGGGTACCGACGAAGGTCGCCTCGCGCGCGGCCGCCTCGTCGATCTCGCCGTCCATCAGCTGCAGCACCTGCGCGTAGCCGATCGCCCTCGGGGCGGTGACTCCCTCGCGCAGTCCCTGCCCCACGAGGGTCTCGACCTCGGCGACGAGCCCCTCGGCGAACATCGCGTCGGTGCGTGCCGCGATGCGCGCGTCCAGCTCGTCGGTGTCACGGTCGATGCCGAGGACGACGGTGTCCCAGCGCGGCTCGCCGATGGTGGGCGCCGACGCGGCGAACGGCTTCCCGGTGAGGCGTCCCACCTCGAGCGCGCGGACGATGCGTCGGCCGTCGGTCGGCAGGATCGATGCCGCGGCCGCCGGATCGGACTCGGCGAGTGCGCGATGCAGCGCCGCGACCCCCTCGGCGGCGAGCCTGGCCTCGAGTTCGGCACGCACCGCGGCATCCGTGGCCGGGAACTGCCATCGGTCCAGCAGAGCCTGGACGTACATCATCGATCCGCCGACGACGACGGGCACGACGGACTGCTCGAGCAGCTCCTCGATCTCCCGCACCGCGGCGTCCTGGTACGCCGCCACCGTTGCCGTCTCCGTGACGTCCAGGACGTCGAGTCGGTGGTGCGGGATGCCGCGACGCTCCGCCACCGGCGTCTTCGCGGTACCGATGTCCATGCCTCGGTACTGCTGCATCGCGTCGATGTTCACGATGTGCCCGCCGAGGCGCTCGGCGAGATCGAGCGCGAGGGCCGACTTGCCCGTGGCCGTGGGTCCGATCACCGCGACCGGTGTCGGTCGCGTCACAGCGACCACGAGGCGACGTGATACCCGACTCCGTAGGGGGCACCGCGAAAGAGACTGTGCGGCACCACTCGTGCGGGTCCGACCAGCGTGGCCGCCACCTGCCATGCCACCCGCCCGTCCACGCCGAGGGCATCACACAGAGCAGGGTCCAGGGACGCCAGCGCATCGACGTCGGCTCTGCCGAGCGCATCGTCGATCGCGTGCTGCACCGCCTCGGCCCGGTCGTCGAACGCGCCGGGCGCCTTGTCGGTCAGGGTCGTCGCCCCGTCACCGACGACGAGCAGCCCCACCGGGCCGGGCGCGGCGTCGACGCGGCCGCGCAGGTCGAGCGCCACTGCCGCCACGTCCTGGACACTCGCGTTCCGAGCGACGAGCTGTACGGGGACCGACCACTGCGGAACAGCCTGCTCGCGAAGCAGCCCGACGGTCAGCGCGGCCAACTCCATCGCGCGATCGACAGGCCCGCGATCCGGGGCGAGACCGACCACGACATCGGCCCCGAAACCGGCGTACGTACCCGCGGCATCGCCGTCGATCCAGGTCGTGGTCGCACCGACCCCGACCCCGATCCAGCCGTGACAGGACTGCCCCAGGTCGTCGCACACCTCGCGCACGGCTGCACGCAGATCGTCCAGTTCGCCTGTGGCGGAACCGGCGAGCTCCGCGAGCAGCAACGGAGGCGACGGGACGAAGGCGAGGGCGGACAGCACGGACGCCACGGTAGTCGACCGTCCGAGGGCGTCCCTTTTCCGCGCGTCCCTCGGGGTTTGCATGGTCGCCGACGCGCGGAGGGGGTTGAATGGGCCGAGAACGACCGAGCAGAGAACCACGTAGCGCCAGGCAGCCGTGACGCGCGGCAGAGACGGAGAGAACCATGACCGAGCACGAGACGACCGAGAACGCCCCCGGCGAGGCGCAGGCGAGCCCCACACCTCCCCGGCCCGGGCCCCGACCGGGTCCTCGACCCGGCGGCGCACCGCGCCCGGCGCCCACCCGGCCCAGTGCCCCGGCCGATCCGTCCGCACCGTCGTCGTCCACAGGCGACGGGGAGTCGCACCCGACGCCGCATCCGGCTGCACACCACGTGCCGACGACGCCCGCTGTCGTCCCGGTCGTCACCGATCCGTCCCGCTGGGGCCGGGTCGACGAGGACGGTTCCGCGTGGGTACGTACCACCGACGGAGAGCGGCAGGTCGGTTCCTGGCAGGCCGGTGACGCGGCCGAGGGCCTCGCACACTTCGGGCGCCGCTACGACGATCTCGCCACCGAGGTCGCACTCCTCGAGGCGCGACTCGCCTCCGGCGCCGGCGACGCCAAGAAGACGAAGACCGCCGCCGTCGCGCTCGCCGAGACCCTGCCCACCGCTGCGGTGATCGGCGACATCGACGCGCTGGCGACCCGCCTGCAGGCCGTGATCGAACACTCCGACGAGGTCGCCGCCGAGCATCGCAAGCGCAAGGACTCCGAGCGGACCGAATCGACGGCACGCAAAGAGGCGCTGGCCGTCGAGGCCGAGACCATCGGAAGCGAATCCACGCAGTGGAAGGCCGCGGGTGACCGTCTTCGCGTGATCCTCGAGGAGTGGAAGACCCTCCGCGGCGTCGACCGCAAGGTCGACGACGCCCTGTGGAAGCGCTACTCCAAGGCACGGGAGGCGTTCAACCGCCGCCGCGGCGCGCACTTCGCCGATCTCGACCGCGAACGCGGTGCCGCCAAGGTGCGCAAGGAAGAACTGGTCGCCAAGGCCGAGGAACTGTCGTCGTCCACCGACTGGGTGGGCACCGCGCAGGTGTTCCGCGATCTCCTGACCGAGTGGAAGGCCGCCGGCCGGGCTCCCCGCGACGCCGACGACTCGCTGTGGCAGAAATTCAAGGGCGCCCAGGACGTGTTCTTCGAGGCACGCAACGCGGCTCAGTCCGAGCAGAACGCGGAGTTCGAGCAGAACGCCGAGGCGAAGGAACGGCTGCTGGCCGAGTCCGGTCACATCGACCCGTCCAAGGACATCGAGGCGGCCCGCGCAGCACTGCGGACATTGCAGGACAAGTGGGACGCCATCGGCAAGGTCCCGCGCGAGAAGATGCACGATCTCGAGGGCAAGCTCCGCGCGATCGAGAAGCGCGTCCGCGACGCCGCCGACTCCGAGTGGCGACGCACCGACCCCGAGGCGATGGCGCGCGCGGCTCAGTTCCGCGAGCGGGTCGCGCAGTTCGAGGAGCAGGCCCAGAAGGCCGAGGCCGCGGGCAAGGCCAAGGACGCCGAGAAGGCCCGTGCGCAGGCACAGCAGTGGCGCGAGTGGGCCGACGCCGCCGACAGCGCCCTCGGCGGTCTGTGACTCCGGAGGATCAGTTGTCGCGGCGCCGGGACGTGTCCAGCACGTTCTCGCGCCGCGCCTCGTCCATCACGGCCGCGTCCCGCCGGGCGGCGGCAGCCGCCCACTGAGCGTTGGAGCGGTTCCACACCACCTTGAACCAGTGGAACGCCAGCACGACCACGAGCAACCAGCCGAGGACGAGGCCCAGCCCGGGGCCGGCCCCGGTGAGGCCGACGGGAACGGTCTGACGCGACCAGATGGCCAGGATGCCCAGCACCGTCGCCACCCCGGACCCGTAGAGCGCGACCCAGGCCAGCGCCCAGCGTTGAGTGACCAGGGCGAGGGCCGAGAAGCCGACCGCGAACACCAGGGTCAGCCACACGAAGATGCGTGACGGCAGTGCCACCGACTCCGCCACGGCGTCCTCGTCGTGCACCAGCACGTCCCACGCGTTGGCCGAACCTGTGTGCGGCAGTGCGAAGCTCAGTAGCAGCAACAACACCACCACTGCCACGACGACGGCGCGGACCCCCGGGTCGATACGCCCCGAGATCCGCTTCTCGGCGGCCGCCGGATCGGACCCGGTCGTCGGCTCGGTACTCACAGTGGACATCCCATCGTCGTGACCGGCTCGGGCGCCGGGGCGCCGACGGACGGCAACCCCAACCCGACACCGACCGGTGCGGTCCGGGGCATCGTGCCCCGCTCGTGTCGGTCGCCGGCCGTGGTGCGCCGGTGCGAGCGCACCGGGACGTCGGCGACCAGGTGATAAGGCTTCGCGTCGGTCACCGTGGTGACGACGACGTCGCCGGGCCGGACGGCGCGGTCGATGGCGCCCGTCGGGGTGAAGTGCACGAGTCGCCCGTCGCGGGTGCGTCCACTCATCCGCTCGGTGACGGCGTTCTTGCGTCCGGCCCCGTCGGCGACGAGCAACTCCACCTCGGTTCCGACGACGCGACGGTTCTCCTCGTGGGAGATCTCCTCCTGCAGAGCGGCGAGCCGTTCGTAGCGTTCCTGCACGACGGCCTTCGGCACCTGATCCGGCATGTCGGCGGCCGGCGTTCCCGGTCGCTTGGAGTACTGGAACGTGTAGGCGCTGCTGAAGCGAGCGCGACGGACGACGTCGAGGGTCTCCTGGAAGTCCTCCTCGGTCTCCCCGGGGAAGCCCACGATGATGTCCGTCGTCAGTGACGCGTGCGGGATGGCTTCGCGCACCCGGTCGATGATGCCGAGGAACTTCTCCTTGCGGTACGAGCGGCGCATGGCACGCAGCACGCGGTCCGATCCGGACTGCAGAGGCATGTGCAGCGTCGGGCACACGTTGGGCGTCGACGCCATCGCCTCGATGACGTCGTCGGTGAACTCGGCGGGATGCGGCGAGGTGAACCGGACGCGCTCGAGACCGTGGATCTCCCCGCACGCGCGCAGGAGCGATGCGAACGCACCCCGGTCACGCGGCTGCTCGGGATCCGCGAACGAGGCGCCGTACGCGTTGACGTTCTGTCCGAGCAGCGTCACCTCGAGCACGCCCTCGTCGACGAGGGCCTGCACCTCGGCGAGGATGTCGCCCGGCCTGCGGTCGACCTCCTTGCCGCGCAGTGCGGGCACGATGCAGAAGGTGCAGGTGTTGTTGCACCCCACCGAGATGGACACCCACCCGGAGTAGGCGGAGTCGCGCTTGGCCGGGAGAGTCGAGGGGAACGCGTCCAACGACTCGAGAATCTCGACCTCGGCGCGCTGGTTGTGGCGCGCCCGATCGAGCAGCGCCGGCAGGGATCCGATGTTGTGGGTGCCGAACACGACGTCCACCCACGGCGCCTTCGTGACCACGACGTCGCGGTCCTTCTGTGCGAGGCACCCACCGACGGCGATCTGCATGTCGGGGTTCTCGTCCTTGGCCGGCCGGAGTTGGCCGAGGTTGCCGTACAACTTGTTGTCGGCGTTCTCGCGTACCGCACACGTGTTGAAGACGACGAGATCGGGGGACGACCCGGAGTCGGCCTTCTCGTAACCGGCCTCCTCGAGAAGGCCGGACAGTCGTTCGGAATCGTGCACGTTCATCTGGCAGCCGTACGTGCGCACCTCGTAGGTGCGCGCAGTCCCGGACCGCGCAGGCAGGGTCTGGGTGTCGATCGTGTCCACCCCTCCAGGGTACGGCGGCGCTCGAACCCGACCCACCGAGCGGTCCGAGTAAAGTTTCCATTACATATCCGCGGTCCCCGCACCAAAACGAGCAGTGGCGGAGGAAACTACCTCTAGGGTCATCGCCATGACCCACCCTGACGGCGAGCGCGAACATCGCTCGTCCACAGCATCGTCTGCCCCCATGATCGCGATGCACGGCGTGCAGAAGCACTTCGGTGATCTGCACGTCCTCAAGGACATCGAACTCGACGTTCCCAGCGGCCAGGTCGTCATCGTCCTCGGCCCCTCCGGGTCGGGTAAATCGACGTTGTGCCGCACCATCAACCGGCTCGAGCCCGTCGACGAGGGCACCATCGAGGTCGACGGCAAGGCACTTCCCTCCGAGGGCAAGTCGCTCGCCGCGCTCCGCGCGGACGTCGGCATGGTCTTCCAGTCCTTCAATCTTTTCGCGCACAAGACGATTCGTGAGAACGTCATGCTCGGGCCGACGAAGGTCCGCAAGATGAAGAAGGACGAGGCCGAGAAGACCGCGCAGCGTCTGCTCGAACGCGTCGGCATCGCCAACCAGGCCGACAAGTACCCGGCGCAGCTCTCCGGCGGCCAGCAGCAGCGCGTCGCCATCGCGCGTGCACTCGCCATGAACCCCAAGGTGATGCTCTTCGACGAGCCGACCTCGGCGCTCGATCCCGAGATGGTCAACGAGGTGCTCGACGTCATGACGTCGCTGGCCAAGGAGGGCATGACCATGGTGGTCGTGACCCACGAGATGGGCTTCGCCCGCCGCGCCGGCGATCGCGTCATCTTCATGGCCGACGGCCAGATCGTCGAGGACACCGATCCCGAGACCTTCTTCACCACACCGAAGTCCGATCGCGCCAAGGACTTCCTCGGCAAGATCCTGAGTCACTGATCTCCCACCCGCTCGTCCCAACTTCTGGAGGATCTCGATGAGAATCACCCGTACCGCCCGTGTCGGCGTCGCCGCACTCGCGCTCGCCTTCGCCGCCACCGCGTGTGGTGGCGACGAGGCCACCAGCGCGTCGTCCAGCGCCGAGAGCGGCAAGCTGACCGTCGGCATCAAGTTCGACCAGCCGGGCCTGGGCCTGCGCACCCCCGACGGCTCGTTCAGCGGCTTCGACGTCGAGGTCGCGAAGTACGTCGCCGGCAAGCTCGGTGTCACGCCGGAGAACATCACGTTCAAGGAGTCGCCGTCGGCGCAGCGCGAGACGCTGATCGAGAACGGTGAGGTTGACTACATCGTCGCCACCTACTCGATCACCGACGCCCGCAAGGAGAAGGTCGACTTCGCCGGACCGTACTTCGTCGCCGGACAGTCGCTCCTCGTTGCCGACGGCAACACCGACATCACGGGCCCCGAGTCGCTCAGCGGTGGCAAGCGCCTCTGCTCCGTCTCCGGCTCCACCCCCGCGCAGAAGGTCAAGGACCAGTACGCGCAGGACGTGCAGCTGCAGGAGTTCGACACCTACTCCGCCTGTGTCGAGGCACTGCGCAACGGCGCCGTCGACGCGGTCACGACCGACGACATCATCCTGGCCGGCTACGCGGCTCAGTACCCGGGTGAGCTCAAGGTGGTCGGCGAGCCGTTCACCGAGGAGCGCTACGGTATCGGCCTGGCCAAGGGCGACGACGAGACCCGCACCAAGATCAACGACGCGATCGACGCCATGATCGAGGACGGGTCGTGGCAGAAGGCATTCGAGGACACCGTCGGACCGTCCGGGTACCCGCTGCCCGCACAGCCGACCGTCGATCGCTACTGATCACCACTCTTCGCGAGACCCGAACGGGCGGTTCACACCGGTGAACCGCCCGTTCGACTCGTCACCGCTCTCGGAAGGAGTCGCCGGTGGACATACTGAGTGACTACGCGCCCGAACTCCTCGACGCGTTCTGGATGACGATCAAGCTGACGGTGCTCTCCGCCATCGGCGCTCTCGTCCTCGGCACCCTGCTCGCGGCGATGCGGGTCTCCCCCGTTCCCGTCGCGCGGTGGATCGGTGCCACCTACGTCACCATCTTCCGCAACACCCCGCTCACGCTGATCCTGCTGTTCTGCGCCTTCGGCCTCTACCAGACCCTGGGCGTCACGCTCGCCGATCAGGCGTCCCCGACCGGCCAGGCGGACAACAACTTCCGGCTCGCCGTTCTCGGTCTCAGCATCTACACGGCCTCGTTCGTGTGCGAGTCGCTGCGGTCCGGAATCAACACCGTGAACGTCGGTCAGGCGGAGGCCGGGCGTTCGCTCGGTCTGACGTTCTCGCAGAACCTGCGCTTCATCGTGCTCCCCCAGGCGTTCCGTGCGGTCATCGGCCCGCTGGGCAGCGTGCTCATCGCCCTGACGAAGAACACGACCGTCGCCGCGGCGATCGGCGTCCTCGAAGCGGCCATCCTGATGAAGGAGATGATCGAGAACGAGGCGGCGATCTTCGTCGTCGGCGGTATCTTCGCGCTCGGCTTCGTCATCCTGACCTTCCCCACCGGCCTCTTCTTCGGCTACCTCGGCAAGCGATTGGCGGTTGCCCGATGACCACAGCGAACGCACCTCTGAGCACCGAGGCACCGCCCAAGAAGGTCGCCTCCGCCGAACGCGCCACCGTTCTCTACGACGCTCCGGGGCCCCGCGCCAAGGTGCGCAATCACATCATCTCGGCCGTCGTGCTCGTCCTGGTACTGCTGGCGGCGTACGTGATCTACGCGAAGCTGGACGAGAAAGGCCAGTTGACGTCGGAGAAGTGGAGCCCCTTCACCGAGTCCTCGACCTGGACGACGTACCTGGTCCCCGGCATCCAGGGGACGCTGATCGCCGCGGGGCTGTCCATCGTGTTCGCGCTGATCCTCGGCGCGGTTCTGGGGATCGCTCGCCTGTCCGACCACCGGCCGGTGCGGCTGGTCGCCGGATTCTTCGTCGAACTGTTCCGCGCCATCCCGGTGCTGATCCTGATGATCTTCCTGTACCAGTTCTTCGCCGAGTACCAGGTGTTCAAGTCCCGCTACCTGGCCCTGGCCGCGGTGGTGACGGGCCTGACGCTCTACAACGGCTCGGTCATCGCCGAGATCGTGCGGTCGGGCATCCAGTCCCTGCCGAAGGGTCAGACCGAGGCGGCCATGGCCATCGGCCTGCGCAAGGGCCAGATCATGCGCATGATCCTGCTTCCCCAGGCCGTGACCGCGATGTTGCCGGCCATCATCTCGCAGATGGTGGTGGCGCTGAAGGACTCCGCGTTGGGCTACATCATCGGCTATGTCGAGGTGGTCCGGTCGGGCCAGCAGGTCGGTGCCTTCTACGGCAACTTCCTGCCGGCGCTGATCATCGTGGCCATCATCATGATCATCCTGAACTCGCTGCTGACGTACCTCGCCACGAAGGTGGAGAAGCGACTGCGACGAGCGAAGAAGAGTCCGGTTCCTGTCGATCAGGGTGCCGCCATGGGTGGCGCGACAGTCTGACGTTCTAGTACTCGAGGCCTTCGGAATCGTTTCCGAGGGCCTCGAGTTCTGTCCGAACCACGTCGAAGGCCATGCCCTGGGCGAACCCGCGACGCGCGAGCATCGACACGAGCTTGCGCACCACCTTGTCGCGTTGCGCACGCCGCTCCCGCGGATCCTCGATATCCTCGTTCAGAGCGGACAGCAGAGCCGGGGCCCGGAGCTTCTTGACGACCAGTTCGCGCGCACGCTCCCGCTCGTCCTCGGGCTCGATCGTGTCGAGTGCCTCGGTGGCCAGCACCGGATCGATGCCCTTGGTGCGTAGTTCTGTGCGCAGCGCCTGCTTGCCTCGGCCCGAGTACGTATGTCGCGAGCGGACCCACTGATGGGCGAAGTCGCGATCGTCGACCAGCTTGATCTCGGTCAGCCTGTCGAGCACGGACGTGATGATCTCGTCCGTGAATCCTTTGGCGGCCAACCGCTGTTCGAGCTCGGCGCGGCTCCGGGCGCGATCGGTGAGCAACCGCAACGCGGCATCCTTGGCCTGCACCGCCGTGCCCCCGCCCGGGAGCGGCGTCTCGCCCGATCGGCGGCCGGAACGGGACCGGGCGCCCGACGTACGTCGGGCGCCCGGTGCACGCGAGTCCGGAAACTCGTCGTCGTTCACAGTCGAGAGACCTGCTGTCAGAAGTCGACCGGAGCAGCGACGGCCTCGTCGGGCGTACGCACGTCTGCACCGATGCCGAGCTTCTCCTTGATCTTCTTCTCGATCTCGTCACGGATGTCGGTGTTCTCGAGCAGGAACTTGCGTGCGTTCTCCTTGCCCTGGCCCAGCTGATCACCCTCGTAGGTGAACCAGGAGCCGGACTTGCGCACGAAGCCGTGCTCGACACCCATGTCGATGAGCGAGCCTTCCTTGCTGATGCCCTTGCCGTACAGGATGTCGAACTCGGCCTGCTTGAACGGCGGCGACACCTTGTTCTTGACCACCTTGACGCGGGTGCGGTTACCGACTGCGTCGGTTCCGTCCTTGAGCGTCTCGATACGACGGATGTCCAGGCGCACCGATGCGTAGAACTTCAGCGCCTTACCGCCCGTCGTGGTCTCGGGCGAGCCGAACATGACGCCGATCTTCTCGCGCAGCTGGTTGATGAAGATGACCGTGGTGCCGGACGAACTGATGGCGCCGGTGATCTTGCGCAGGGCCTGGCTCATCAGGCGGGCCTGCAGACCGACGTGACTGTCACCCATCTCGCCCTCGATCTCGGCACGGGGAACCAGGGCTGCCACGGAGTCGACGACCAGGATGTCGATGGCACCGGACCGGATCAGCATGTCCGCGATCTCGAGCGCCTGCTCACCGGTGTCCGGCTGGGAGACCAGCAGCGCGTCGGTGTCGACACCGAGCTTGGCGGCGTAGTCCGGATCAAGGGCGTGCTCCGCGTCGATGAACGCGGCGATGCCGCCGGCGGCCTGTGCGTTGGCGACCGCGTGGAGCGCGACCGTCGTCTTACCCGAAGACTCCGGGCCGTAGACCTCGACGATGCGGCCGCGCGGGAGTCCGCCGATGCCGAGCGCGACGTCCAACGCGATCGAACCCGTGGGGATGACGGCGATGGGCACACGGGCCTCGTCGCCGAGACGCATGACCGACCCCTTGCCGAAGTTCTTGTCGATCTGCGCGAGCGCGAGATCGAGCGCCTTGTCCCGATCGTATGCAGCTGCAGCCATCATGGTCTCCTTCTCGAAGTTCTTGTCCCCGAAGCGTCTGTACCCCGTCGATCTGTCGCCAAGGTAGAGGGGGGTACCGACAAGAACCGCTGCCGTGCGATTCCCGTCGACTCTGCACACGACTATAAGCGAACAGGTGTTCGATACCCAGCGACACGCCGGAGGTTCACCACCGCGATCGGGGAACGTCGAACTCGACGCACAGTGCACGCCACACGTCCTTCGGATCCTCGCCGTCCTCGATGGCCTGCGCGGCGGTGCGGTTCCCGAGGCTCAGCAGCAGGTGGTCGACCAGCATCGAGTCCCCGGTCACGGTTCCGAACTGTTCGGCGACACGGTCGTGGAAGTCGGTCAGGCGCACCATGTCACCGTAACCCGGGACGTCCGCGCTCCCCCTCAGCGCGGGCGGGAGTCGACGATCACGCTGCGGCACACCGCGACGGGATCCTCGACCGCGGCGGCGGTCGCCGCGGCGCGACCTGCCGCGGCGGCGTACGTCGAGTCGCTCAGCACCCGGTCGATCGCCTCCGCCACGGCGTCGGCGGACACCGGACGCACGATCGTGGCGCTTCCCTGCCGGGCCGCGCGGTTGGCCAGTTCCCACTGATCTCCCCCGCCGGGGATCACGACCACCGGGACGCCGGCGGACAGCGACTTCGCCAACATCCCGTGGCCGCCGCCGCACACCACGACCGACGCCAGCGGCAGCAGCGCGTCCTGGCGCCCCAGTCCGCCCACCGCCCAGGACGGTAGACCGGCCGGAACGTCGTCCACCGTGGTGATCACCAGTCGACGACTCCGGCCGCGCGCACGTGAGGCCGCCGTCGCCTCGACAGTGGCCTCGACCATGGACACGGCGCCGGTCGCGGCCGTCGACGGTGCCAGCAGGATCAGCGGTTCGGTCCCCGGCGGCGGGTCGAGGAGAGCGGTCGTCGGCTCCCACAACAACGGACCGACGACCCGCGCCTCGGCCGGCCAGTCCGTCCGCGGCACCTCGAGCGCGGGGATGGTCGCGACGAGGCGCCGCGCGGGGCCGGGGTCCGACGCGGGCAGACCGACGCCCTCGCGCGCCCGAGCGCGCTGCGCCAGCCCCGCTCGGACGGAGCGGTCGGTCAGAGCTCGCATCACGGTGTCCCGCAACCGACCTCGCAGTCCCGTGCCCGGTGCGAGGCCACTCCCGATAGGGGGCAACGACACGGAGGGCCGGTAGAGCGGGTGCGGAGACAGTTCCACCCAGGGAACTCCCAGCCGCTCGGCGGCGAGACCGCCGCCGGCCGTGAGAATGTCCGAGACCACCAGATCGGGAGCCGACTCGGAGAGCACCGGCAGCAGCATCGAGGACATGTGGGCCGCTCGCTCGTGAATTCTGCGGCCGGCGTCCGCGTCGTCGTCCTCGGGCCGCGGTTCCAGTCCCGGCAGCAGGCGAGTGTCCACCCCGTCCGCTCCCGCGGCGTCGAGCCACCGATCGCCGGTGTAGACCACGGCCGTCTCTCCTGCGGCCGTCAGCGCCTTCGCGAGCGCGATGGCAGGGAAGGCGTGCCCCGCATCGGGGCCGGCGACCACCGCGACGAGCATGGGCGAAGCCTAGGTCAGCGCGGCACCGGGGACGTCAGAAGGGTGACTTCGCCGAGTCGCGATCGCCGCTCATCGCGCGGAAGAGGAAGTAGAGACCGGTTCCCACCACGGCCAGCGCCACCAGGGGGAACAGCGCCTTCAGCAGGGCGCCGAGAACGACGATGCCGATCCACACCAGAACGATCGCACCGAGAATCTTCCAGAACATGTCGAACTCCTTCTCGTCGGGGATTCCCGTCGCCGGCCGCGGTGGAGTTCACCGGCGATCCGTCGACGAGTTCGACACTGCCAGAACCGAACTGGCACAGCACCGAATCGTCGCGGAGTTCAGGGTGAAGATCGGGGTCGACCCCGAGGACGGTAGGTCGATCTCAGGGTCGCGGTCGGGGTGAGACCGCCGCCGAGGTCAGGGCTTCTGCAGGTGCTCGAGGCCGAATGCCCAGCCCTCGAGGCGATCGGACGCGAACTGGAGGGCGTCCCGTCGCGCGTCGAGTGCGGTGAGCGAACCGGAGGAGCCCGGCGCGGTGAGCAACGCAGCCGCGGCGACGAGCCCGTCGAACTGGTGCACACCGTCCGTCAACCGGGCCGCGGTGGACCCGATGGACCCGGACAGATGGACCGCTGCAGCCGGACTTCCCAGCGCTGCTCTCTCCATCGCGACGATGTCGTGCGCGACCTCGGTGAGGGCTGCCGACGCGGCCGCGGCGATCCGAGTCGTGTCGTGCACGTCGTCCGCGGCGACCGCCCCGGATCGAGCGAGGATGCCCGTCAGCTCGTGCAAACTGCGTTCGGCGGCCGCGAGACGTTCGATGGGCTCGCGAGCGGCGGAGCCCACCGGAGGCAGAGCACGGCGGACCGGCGCTGCTGCCGGCAGTGGCTGGGCCCGCAGCCGTCGGTAGGCCGCCGCCGCGGCCACGGCGGGCACCGCGAACAACACCGTGGTGCCCGATCCCCCGACGACGATCCAGTCGGGTGCGGACGTGGCCGCCACCGTGACGGTGGCGACGCCCATCGACCCGGACGCCGCACCGAAGAGCGTGGCCCGCCGGCGAGTCCGACGGATCCGCCGTTCGGCCTTCTTCCGCGGGTCGTTCCACGACTTGGCGGCGTCGAGGAACGGCCGCGTGACGTCCACGACGCCACGAGCCCGGGCGCGCACCAGGTCGGCCGCGCGCCCCACTTCGGCCGGAGCAGCGGGCCGCTCGTGCCACAACGGCCGTCGGTGCGGGTCGCCGTGTCCGGACATCAACGCTCCGTGAGGGTCTCGTGCAGGCAGATCAGTTGGCCTGAGGAGGCTCGGGGGTCGCCTGCGGGGACGACAGGTTCTTCTGCGTGGACACGCCGTCCGCGGAGGGGCCGGCGGTGAGCGAGTCGCCCGCCATGGAGGCACGGATCTGCTCGAGGCGGCTGTGTCCGGCCATCTGGACGCTCGCCTGCTGGACCTCCATCATGCGGCCCTGCACGGAGTTCTGAGCGAGCTCGGCGGAGCCGAGCGCGTTGGCGTAGCGGCGCTCGATCTTGTCCCGGACGGCGTCGAGGCTGGGCGTGTTGCCCGGTGCGGACAGCGTGGAGTCCATCGAGCGGAGCGACTCGCTGACGCGCTCCTGCATCTTGGCCTGCTCGAGCTGGCTGAGCAGCTTGGTGCGCTCGGCGACCTTGGCCTGCAGCGTCATGGCGTTCTGCTCGACGGCCTTCTTGGCCTGGGTGGCGGCCTGGAGCGCCTGGTCGTGCAGAACCTTGAGGTCCTCGACGCTCTGCTCGGCGGTGACCAGCTGGGCCGCGAACGCCTCGGCGGCATTGGTGTACTGGGTGGCCTTCTCGACGTCGGCAGCCGCATTGGCCTGGTCGGCGAGGGTGACGGCCTGGCGCGCATTGGCGTTCAGCTTCTCCACCTCGTCGAGCTGGCGGCTGAGCTTCATCTCGAGCTGGCGCTGATTACCGATGACCGACGCGGCCTGCTGCGAGAGCGCCTGGTGCTGACGCTGGGCGTCCTCGATGGCCTGCTGGATCTGGACCTGCGGATCCGCCTTCTCGTCGATCTTGGAGTTGAACAGAGCCATCAGATACTTCCAGCCCTTGACGAAAGGATTGGCCATCGGTTCTTCCTGCCTCCATGTGATCCGCCGCGTACGCGACCCGGCTGGCGACCGTCACCGCCGGTGATGCTGCGCGTGTCCGGGACACGCGGTCTGTCTGTGATCGGTACCCGCCATGATCCCATGTCGAACCACGAATGGTCGGAAACGGGACGCGAAGATCAGGCAGCGGCGAGTGCTCGCGCGGTCGGAGCCGGGATGACCACGCGCGTCTCGTCCGAGATGTGGGCCGCACCGCGCTCGGCGGGAACGCCCGTCGACGCGGCCGCACTCGCCATCGTGTCCGTGAGCGATTCGCTCACATCGAACAGAACGTCCGACAGTGGGACGTCGAGGGCATCGCAGATGGCGTTGAGCAGTTCGCTCGACGCCTCCTTGCGGCCACGCTCGACCTCCGAGAGATACCCGAGGCTGACGCGCGCCGTGTTGGAGACCTCGCGCAACGTGCGGCTCTGAGCGACCCGTGTGCGGCGAAGACTGTCGCCCAATGCCTCACGCAAGAGCAGCGCCATGTGGCCCCTCCTTCATCGTGTTCGAACTACGTCGTGGTCGACCGCGGGAACGCCTGTCGGTGCACCGTCGCTCGACCCTCGTCCACCTACAACGCCGGAACGGTCCGATCGGTTCCCGCGACGCGTGTGGACACCCGTCGGAACGGGTGAGAGAACCCTAACCCCCGCCCGCGATCCGCACGCGGCGGAGCACCGGACGGCTCATCGCCCGTCGTGTGGTGTCCGGACCCGCGGCCGCACTGCCTGCACCACGTAGTCGAGTCCCGTGATCACGGTCAGCGCCACGGCCACGATCATCAGCACCATCGCTGCCGGGATCACAGCGTCGGGAAGCGGCAGAACGTAGACCCCGATGGCCACACTCTGGACGAGGGTCTTGAGCTTGCCGCCGCGTCCCGCGGGGATGACACCGTGCCGCAGGACGGCGAACCGCAGGAGCGTGATGCCGATCTCGCGGGCACCGATGACGAGGGTGATCCACCAGGGCAGGTCCCCCAGCATGGACAGTCCGACCAGGGCCGCCCCGATCAGTGCCTTGTCGGCGATGGGGTCCGCCATCTTGCCGAACTCCGTCACGAGCCCGTGCTTGCGCGCCAGTTGGCCGTCGATGCGATCGGTGATCGCCGCGACGACGAAGATCCCGAAGGCCGCGAGCCGCCACCCGGTCTCCTGGCCACCGTCCGCGAACAGAGCCCACAGGAACACCGGGACCAGCGCGATCCGCAGGACGGTCAGGACGTTGGCGATGTTGAGCAGTGGAGCCGGAGTGAGCGGGCCCGAGCCGACGACGGCGTCCGGCGTCGGCGCGGACGCGTCACCGGGGCCACGACCGACGTCGTACTGAGCGCTCACGTCGCCGAGCCCGCTCTCGGGACGTGACGTGAGTTACCGGCGCGGGACACACGGTCACAATATCGGTACGCCCGATGACTACTGTTCACCCCATGACTTCCGACCTCGATCCGGAGACGGACTCCCGGGCGGCGCAGGATCGCGCAGACGTCCGGACCGCGTCCGGGTCCACCACCGAGCGCGTGCGCCTGCGCCGTGCCCGCACCTCCGACATCCCGGAGATCAAGCGACTCATCGACATCTACGCGGGCCGGATCCTGCTCGAGAAGAATCTCGTGACCCTCTACGAGGCGGTCCAGGAGTTCTGGGTCGCCGAGGTCGACGGTGTCGTCGCCGGCTGCGGCGCGCTGCACGTGCTGTGGGCGGATCTCGGCGAGATCCGCACGGTCGCCGTCGATCCGTCGGTCAAGGGCCACGGCGTGGGCCACCTCATCGTGTCCCGGTTGATCGACGTCGCCCGCGAACTGCAGCTCTCCCGCATCTTCGTGCTCACCTTCGAGGTGCCGTTCTTCGCCCGCCACGGGTTCTCCGAGATCGACGGGACCCCGGTCACCGCCGAGGTCTACGCAGAGATGTGTCGCTCGTACGACACCGGTGTCGCCGAGTTCCTCGATCTCAGCTACGTCAAGCCGAACACTCTCGGCAACACCCGCATGCTGCTCACGCTCTAGATCACCCACCACCCGCTCACACCGCAGGAGAACATCGATGGCCCATTTCCTCGTCAACTACACGTACTCGTCGGCCACCGCCGAGGGACGCGACCGCGTCCGCGCCGAGCACCGCGACTGGCTGCGGGATCTGCTCGCCCGCGACATCGTGGTGGTGGCGGGACCGTACGCGGACGACAGCGGCGCGACCATCATCGTCAAGGGTGAGAGTGCGGACCAGGTGGGCACGCTGTTCGCCGAGGACCCGTTCGCGGTGGAGAAGCTCGTCGACGCCGTGGCGATCCAGGAGTGGAAGCCGGTGATGGGCGTCCTCGCGGAGTGACCCCCCTCCGGCACCCACCGGACACACGAACAGCCCGGCACCTCTCGGTGCCGGGCTGTTCTCGTGCGGGACGGATCAGCGCGAGTCGCGCTCGGTGTCCGTGACGCCGGTCGACGTGGTACCGGTCGAGGCGGCCGTGGTGTCGTCGCCGAGGACCGGGCTTCCGGTCTCGCCGTCCTTCACCGCGGGCTTCGCGTCGCCGCGGGTCTTGAGCAGGCTCGCCACGGTGGTGACGATCAGGATGCCCATGATGACACTGAGCGACACTCCGGTGCTGATCTCGGGGACCGACAGGTTCTCGCCGCCGTTGATGAAGCCGAGCTCGTTCTCGTGGAGCGCGTGGAGGACGAGCTTGACGCCGATGAACGCCAGTACCAGGGACAGGCCGTAGGACAGGTAGACCAGGCGATCGAGCAGTCCGCCGATCAGGAAGTACAACTGGCGCAGACCCATGAGGGCGAACGCGTTGGCCGTGAAGACGATGTACGGCTCGGTGGTGAGACCGTAGATCGCCGGGATCGAGTCCAACGCGAACAGGATGTCGGTGAAACCGATGACGACCAGGGCCAGCAGCATCGGGGTGACCACGCGCTTGCCGTCGATCTTCACCGTCAGACGATCACCGTGGTACTCGTCCGTGGTGGGGAGGATCTTCTTGGCGAACTTCATGATCTTGGTGTCCTGCTGGACCTCGTTCTCCTCCTCTTCCCCGGCCTCCTTGATGAGCTTGTAGGCCGTGTAGATGAGGAACGCACCGAAGAGGTAGAAGACCCAGCTGAAGTTGTTGATGGCCGCGGCACCGAGGGCGATGAAGCCACCGCGCATCACGAGCGCCATCACGATGCCGATGAGCAGCACCTTCTGCTGGTACTGACGCGGTACGGCGAACGTCGTCATGATGATGAGGAAGACGAACAGGTTGTCGACGCTGAGCGCCTTCTCGGTGACGTACCCGGCGAAGTACTCACCGCCGTAGGTCGCGCCGTACTGCCAGAACACGATTCCGCCGAAGATGATGGCGATCGTGATGTAGACGACGGACCACGTCGCCGATTCCTTGAAGGTCGGCTCGTGGGGGGTCTTCACGTGAGCGAAGAAGTCGAAGACGAAGAGTCCCAGGATCACCACGATGGTGACGATCCAGACTGTGGACGAGACATTCATGTGAGCAACTACCTCCGGTAGTCCATGGGTGGGCTCCGGAGGTCTCTCCCACAGAACCAGTGATGATGTCTCGTGTGACCACTGTGTCTGCCGATGACCCGGATCGAGGCAGGGCTCGATCGTGCTGACGGGTCCTTCGCAAGCTGGGGATACTCCCCTCCTGAGAACAACCATGCCACAGCCCCGGCCGTATGGAGGCACGCGAAGGGTAATGCACAGGTAAAACTCAGCTAGCGTGAGAGTCAATTCACAACGGGGCCACCGTCACTCGTCCGGATTGTCCGACTCTCCCGGATCCCCGCCCTTGATCGACCACAGCAGCCCGTCCAACTCGTCGGGCTTGACCAGGACGTCGCGGGCCTTCGATCCCTCGCTCGGGCCGACCACGCCGCGCGTCTCCATCAGATCCATGAGCCTGCCGGCCTTGGCGAAGCCGACGCGCAACTTGCGCTGCAGCATGGACGTCGAGCCGAACTGACTCGTCACGACGAGTTCGACGGCTTGGAGCAGCACGTCGAGATCGTCGCCGATGTCGGCGTCGACGTCCTTCTTCTCCGCGGCCTTCTGCGCGGTGACGCCCTCCTGGTACTCCGGCTCCGCCTGGTTCTTGGCGAAGTCAACGACCGCGGTGATCTCCTCGTCGGTGATGAAGGCGCCCTGTAGACGGGTGGGCTTGCCCGCGCCCATCGGCAGGAACAGGGCGTCGCCCATACCAATGAGCTTCTCCGCACCCTGCTGATCCAGGATGACGCGGGAGTCGGTCAGCGACGACGTGGCGAACGCGAGCCTGGACGGGACGTTGGTCTTGATCAGGCCCGTGACGACGTCGACGGACGGGCGCTGGGTCGCGAGCACGAGGTGGATGCCGGCCGCGCGCGCCTTCTGCGTGATGCGGACGATCGCCTCCTCCACGTCCCGCGGCGCGGTCATCATCAGGTCCGCGAGCTCGTCGACGATCGCGAGGATGTACGGGTAGGGCTTGTAGACGCGCTCACTGCCGAGCGGTGCGGTGATCTCGCCCGACTTCACCTTCTTGTTGAAGTCGTCGACGTGGCGCACCCTGTTTGCCTGCATGTCCTGGTAGCGCTGCTCCATCTCCTCGACCAGCCAGGCGAGGGCCGCGGCAGCCTTCTTCGGCTGCGTGATGATTGGCGTGATGAGGTGCGGGATCCCCTCGTACGGGGTCAGCTCGACCATCTTGGGGTCGATGAGGATCATCCGGACCTCCTCCGGCGTCGCCCGCGCGAGCAACGACACCAGCATGGAGTTGACGAAGCTCGACTTGCCCGAGCCGGTGGAGCCCGCCACCAGGAGGTGCGGCATCTTCGCGAGGTTGGCGCTGACGAAGTCGCCCTCGATGTCCTTGCCGAGGCCGATGACCAGAGGATGGTGATCCTTGCGGGTCGAGGGCGCCGTCAGCACGTCGGCCAGGCGGACCATCTCGCGGTCGGAGTTGGGCACCTCGATGCCCACCGCCGACTTGCCGGGGATGGGGGCCAGCAGACGCACGTTGTCGGTGGCCACCGCGTACGCGATGTTGCGGGCGAGCGCCGTGATCTTCTCGACCTTGACGCCCGGTCCGAGCTCGACCTCGTAGCGCGTGACCGTCGGTCCGCGGGTGAAGCCGGTGACGGCGGCGTCGATCTTGAACTGCTCGAGGACCTCGGAGATCGCCTCGATCATCGCGTCGTTCGCCTGGCTGCGCGTCTTCGGCGGATCGCCGTCGATCAGCAGGGACAGCGAGGGCAGGACGTAGTCGCCGTCGACGACGCGGTCCACGACGAGTTTGTCGTCCTCCTTCGGCTTCGGCGGAGTCGCCGCGACGACCGGAGCGGGCTTCGGCTTCGGCGTCGGCTCGACCGCCGGTTCCTTCGCACGCGTGCGGACGGGCGGCGGCACCGGCACGTACTCGGTGGGAGCGTCGTCCACCGGTGCCGACTCCTCCACCGGGTACGCGTCGGCCGGCGCGGACGATCGGCGGCGGCGCGACCTCGCCGGCTTCTCGTCGACCGGGTAGCCGTCGGCGTCGAACAGGGCGGGGTCGTACTCGTCGTACGAGGAGCCGTAGCCCGCGGAGTCGTACCCGTCCGGTGCGAAGTCACCGAGGTGCGACTCCTCCTCCCAGTCCTCGTAGTCGCTGTACTCGTCGCCGCGGTTCGCCGTACCGAACAGGGTCCGCAGACGCGCGGGGATGTCGCGCACGGTCGTCCCGGTGAGGAGAAGGACGCCGAACAGGACGGCGAGCAGGAGCAGCGGCACGGCGAGCCAGACGGTGACCCCGCTGCTGAGCGGACCGCCGACGACGAAGCCGACGAAGCCGCCGCCGGACGCACGCCCGGCCAGGTCGTCCGGTGATCCGGAACCCAGATGCCAGAGTCCGAGCATCGGCAGGCCGACGAGCAGAGACCCGAGGACGAGCCGGGGGCGGTCGTCGGGAGCGGGTTCGGTCCGCATCAGGGCTACGGCGACGCCGATGCCGAGCAGCGGCAGCAGGATGGCCGCGCTGCCGACGACGGCGCGCAGCCCGATCTCGATCCACTCCCCGACCGGGCCACCGGCCGAGAACCAGAGACCGGCGGCGACGACCACGCTGACCGCGAGGCACCCGAGGGCGATGCCGTCGCGGCGGTGGCCGTGTTCGATGTCGGCGGCCTTGCCGACGGTGCGAGTGGTGGCACCGAGTCCGCGCGCGGCGAGGCCCCACCCCTTGCCGATGCCGCGACCCACGGAGTTCAGGGCCGCGCGACCGGGCGAGATCGTGCGCTTGGGGGCGCTGCGAGGTCGGGCTCCGGACGACGACCGTGCGGTACCGGACGAGCGAGTCGCCGGGGTGCGCCCGGTGGACGACCGGGGGGCGGTGGGCTTGCGCGGCGTCGTGACCGTCCGCCCGCGTCCGGTGGAGGCACCACTCGTGCCGGTGCCTGCCTTGCTCGATCCGGCCGCGCCGGATCGGGACGCGCGCGTACTCGTCTTGCCTGCCATACCCGTCAGGCTAGTCGGTCGACCCCATCCGGACCATCCGCAACACCAGTAACAGCTCGACCGCTGTCACACGCCGCGGTCGAGGCCCTTCACCGCGGCGACGTCCGCTTGGTCGCCGTCGAACTCCAGCACCACCGCATCGCGGCCGAACGCGTGCAGCACCAGCTCCGACGGCTCCCCGCGCAGCGCCACCCGGCGCGAGGCCGACTTCTTCCCGAACGTCCGCCGACGACCGTCCGGGGTCTCCACGTCCACGGCCACGGGGGCTCCCCTGTAGGCGACACGGCCGAGCAGACCCAGCAGACCCCACAGGGCGGTCTGCATCTCGGCGCTCAGTTCTCGCGGAGTCGGTGCGGATCCGTCGGCCCGCCGGACGTCCTCGTGGTGGACGAACATCTCCCCGAGGTTGATCTGCGCGTCGAGGAGCTTGTACGGCGACCACACCGGAGGTCCCGTGCGCACGTCGTCGACGAGGCCCACCCACTCCCCCGCGGCGACCGAGTCCTGCACGCGGCGCGTGTACCCCGCCAGCGGCGGTAGGAAGATGCCCGGAGCCGCATCCAGGCGGCGTTCGCGGATCACCAGATGCGCCGCAAGATCCCGGACGGTCCAGTCACCGCACAGGGTGGGAGCGTCCGGACCGACCTTCGCCATCGTGTCGGCCAGTTCCAGACGTTCGTCGTGCGCAAGGCTCATGACACACGAATCTAGCCGTGTCGTACGGTCGCCGGTGTGCCCGTCTCCGAAATAGTCCTCGTGCTGCTCGCGGGGTTCGCCGCCGGTGGCATCAACGCCGTCGTCGGGTCAGGAACGCTCATCACGTTCCCCACTCTCATCGCCTTCGGGTACCCACCCGTCACGGCGACCATGAGCAATGCGATCGGACTGGTGGCAGGCAGCGCCTCCGGCGCATGGGGCTACCGACGCGAACTACGCGGCCAGTGGTCGCGGTTGCGCTGGCAGCTCCCCGGATCGCTGCTCGGCGGCGTGCTCGGTGCATGGCTCCTGCAGCACCTGCCCGAGAAGACCTTCACCGCCGTGGTTCCGGTGCTGCTGATCCTGGCGCTGGTCCTGGTGGTCACCGGCCCCCGCATCCAGGCCTGGGCCCAGAAGCGCTCCGAGCCGGACACCGCCGCCGGGATCGGCCGCGGACGCTTCGTGCTGCTGGTGATCGGGACGTTCGCCGTGGGTGTCTACGGCGGCTACTTCACCGCGGCCCAGGGCATTCTGCTGATGGGCGTCATGGGCGCGTTGCTGCCGGAGAACATCCAGCGCATGAACGCGGCCAAGAATCTGCTGTCGCTCGTGGTCAACGTCGTGGCGGCGGCATCGTTCATCATTTTCGCCTTCGACCGGATCAGTTGGGCGGCAGCCGGTCTCATCGCCGTCAGCTCCCTGATCGGCGGCGCGGTGGGAGCACGGTACGGCCGGCGTCTGTCACCGCGGGTGCTGCGTGCCTGCATCGTCCTGCTGGGCCTCGTCGGTCTGTACAACCTGCTCGCCTAGCGGGCCGACGACGGGTCGAGAGACACGGCGGGCCGGCGCCGGGGTGTCCCCCGGGGCCGGCCTGTCGAGTGCGACCGTGTCAGCTCGGAGTGACCTCGAGCACGGTCGGCACGATCATCGGCTTGCGGCGGTACTTGTCCGCCACCCAGCGACCGACGATGCGGCGGACCGACTGCGCGATGCGGTGCGTGTCCCGCACACCCTCGCCGGCGAGACGCACCAACTCCGCCTCGACCAGCTGCGCCGCTTCCTTCAGTGCCGCGGGATCGTCGGAGAAGCCGCGACCCGAGACCTCGGGAGTGCCGACGGACTTGCCGGTGGTGGTGTCCACGGCCATGGTGATGGCGATGAAGCCGCCCTCACCGAGGACGAGGCGGTCGGACAACGTCGAGTCGCCCACGTCGCCGACGGACAGGCCGTCGACGTACACGTGGCCGACCGGCACCTGGCCGACGATCTCGGCGAGGCCGTCGACCATGTCCACGACGACGCCGTCCTCGGCCAACACCACGCGCTCCTCCGGCACACCCGTCGACACCGCGAGAGCGGCATTGGCGCGCAGGTGCCGCCACTCGCCGTGTACGGGCATCGCGTTGGTGGGACGGACCGCGTTGTAGAGGTACAGCAGCTCGCCGGCCGACGCGTGGCCGGAGACGTGCACCTTGGCGCTCTGCTGCGTGACCACCTTGGCGCCACGCTTCGCGAGCCCGTTGACGACGGCGAACACGGAGTTCTCGTTGCCGGGGATCAGCGACGACGCGAGGACGACCAGGTCGTCGGCGCGGATGTTGATCTGACGATGCTCACCCCGCGCCATCCGGGACAGCGCGGAGAGCGGCTCGCCCTGCGAGCCGGTGGAGACCAGGACCAGCTTGTCGTCCGCGAGTTTCGTCGCGGTGTCCATGTCGACCTCGACACCCGAGGGCACCGTCAGGTACCCGAGCTCCTGGGCGATGGCCATGTTGCGCACCATCGACCGCCCGACGAAGGCGACCTTGCGGTTGTAGCGGTGTGCGACGTCGATGACCTGCTGGATGCGGTGCACGTGGCTCGCGAACGACGCGACGATCACGCGGTTCCTGGCCTTGCCGATGACCGTGTCCAGGACACCGCCGATCTCACGCTCGGGCGTGACGAATCCGGGCACCTCGGCATTGGTGGAGTCCACCAGGAAGAGGTCGACACCCTCGTCGCCGAGTCGCGAGAACCCGCCGAGATCGGTCAGGCGGCCGTCGAGCGGCAGCTGGTCGAGCTTGATGTCGCCGGTGTGCAGCGCGACACCGGCATCGGTACGGATGGCGACGGCGAGCGCGTCGGGGATCGAGTGGTTGACCGCGAAGTACTCGAGCTCGAACGGTCCGTGGTTCGTGCTCTCGCCCTCGCGCACCTCGACGAGCTTCGGCTTCTGGCGGTGCTCACGGCACTTCGCCGCCAGCAGCGCCAACGTGAACTTGGAGCCGATGACCGGGATGTCCGGGCGCAGGCGCAGCAGGAACGGCACGGCACCGATGTGGTCCTCGTGACCGTGGGTGAGCACCAGGGCGACCACGTCGTCCATCCGGTTCTCGATGTGACGGAAGTCCGGGAGGATCAGGTCGACACCGGGCTGTGCGTCCTCGGGGAAGAGCACACCGCAGTCGACGATGAGCAGCTTGCCCTTGTGCTCGAAGACCGTCATGTTGCGGCCGATCTCGCCGATGCCGCCGAGGGCGACGACGCGGAGACCGTTCTTCGGTGCCTTGGGCGGAGCTCCGAGTCGCTGCGTCTTGTCCACGACCGTGCGCGCATCGGGTCGCTGAATGGCAGCGGAGTTCTGCGGGGTGCGCGCGGGACGCGACCGAGGACCGCGGCCCCCACCCGAGCCCGAGTTGCCGTTCGACGATCGCGAGCCGCCCGACTGGCGGTCGCGGCCGGTCGGCGCGTCCTTCACGGGCGCCTCCTTCACGGGAGCGGCTTTCGCCGGCGCCTGCGCCGCGGGGGCATCCTGCACGGGCGCGGCCTCGGCCTTCGGTGCGGGAGGAGCGGGCTGCTGTCCCTGCGGAGGAAGTTCCGCGGGCGGTCCGGCACTACGGGTGGCACTGCGCCGCCTGGGCGGTCGAGTCATCAAAGAACTCCTGCACGGTGAAGATCGGCTGCCAGAGCATCGATCTGATCGGTGGACGGTGGAACTTGTGGCAGACGGGGCTCCCCCACGTCGATGCCGAGAAGTCGAAGGCCCGCCTTGGAGCCCGTGACGCCGCCGAGTCGGGCGAACGACCGCACGATCGGAAGCAGACCGACGTTGATGGCTTGCGCTGCGGCGATGTCGCCCGCGGCCCAGGCGGAGTGGAGATCCCGGAGCTTGCCGGGCACGAGGTGCCCGATGACGCTGACGAAGCCGACGGCCCCGACGGACAGCCAGGGCAGGTTGAGCGGGTCGTCGCCCGAGAAGTACTCGAGACCGGTCGAGGCGATGAGTTCGGCTCCCGCGGCGAGGTCGCCCTTCGCGTCCTTGACGGCGAGGATGCGCGGATGATCGGCGAGGCGACGCAACGTCTCCGTCTCGATCGGCACCACCGAGCGGGGCGGGATGTCGTACAGCATGACGGGCAGATCGGTCGAGTCGGCCACGGCGACGAAGTGGGCGTACAGGCCGGCCTGCGGCGGGCGCGAGTAGTACGGGGTGACGACGAGCAGTCCGTGTGCCCCGGCGTCGGCGGCGGCACGAGCGAGTTCGATGCTGTGCGCGGTGTCGTTGGTACCGGCGCCGGCGACGATGCGAGCGCGATCTCCGACGGCAGCGACCACGGCGCGCAGCAGGTCGGCCTTCTCGCGATCCGTCGTGGTCGGCGACTCGCCCGTCGTTCCCGAGATCACGAGGCTGTCGCACCCGCTCGAGACCAGATGCGCGGCCAGTGCGACGGAGGCGTCGATGTCGAGAGCACCGTCCGGAGTGAACGGTGTCACCATCGCGACGGAGACGGCACCGAACGGCGAGGGCGTGCTGCTCGTCTGCACTCGTGCCGCAGTGTCGACAGTCCCCGCAGCGTCGACAGTCCTCGCGGTGTCACCGATGGTCATGGTCAGGAAGGTTACCCGGTCCCCGTCCGGCCGCCGGACCCCCACGACCCGCGCCGCCTATTCCCCCGCGTACGAACTCCTGGCGACTTCCGTTCCGTCGGCCAGTGTCTCGATCTCGAAGTCGGCGAAGACGTCGGGTGCGACCTCGACGAGGCGCCGCAGGCAGGCCACCGCGAGCCGTCGGATCTCGAGATCCGCGTGCTCGGAGGCCCGCATGGTGACGAAATGCCGCCACGACCGGTAGTTCCCGGTCATCACCAGGCGCGTCTCCACGGCGTTCGGGAGCACTGAGCGCGCGGCCTGCCGCGCCTGCTTCCCGGCGACGACCGCAGGCGAGTCCGCACCGGTCTCCGCTTCGAGTGCGGACAGCAACGCGTCGTACGCGGCACGGGACGAGTCGGTCGCATTCTGGAACAACTCACGCAACGTCGCGTCGGACTCGAGAGCTGGAGGCACGACCATCAGCGCGTCGCGTTCGGACACCGAACGCTGGGAGAGCTGAGAGAAGGAGAAGTGGCGGTGCCGGATCAACTCGTGACTGCAGGATCGTGAGATGCCGGTGATGTAGAAACTCGCGGACGCGTGCTCGAACACCGACCAGTTCCCCACGGCCAGTAGATGGTTGAGATACCCGGCGTTGGTCGCGGTGCGCGGATTGGGCTTCGACCAGCTCTGGTAGCAGGCCCGGCCGGCGAACTCGACCAACGCCTGACCGCCGTCGGCGTCGGTCTCCCACGGCACCTCCGACGGAGGGGTGAAGGACGTCGCGGCCACGAGCTGAACGGACAACGGGGCACCGGCTCGATGCTCTGACACTGGACGCTGGGACATTCGACACAGACTATGGGGTGGCGGAGTCATCGAGAGACGGCGCGTACCTCGCAGCCCAGGTCGGCCGCGAGATCACCACGGTCACCGACCACGACGTCGGCCACGTCCAGCCATCGCGCCATCTCCGTCACCGACGCGGCCAGCGCCGCCGCCACCTCGCCACGGCGGCCGCGGGCGTCGACGGAGGGCTCGGTGAACGCACCGGGCACCGTGAGCACTCCGGCGGAGCGATCGACCCGGATGTCGACGCGGGCGACGAGCTCGTCGTGCAGCAGGAACGGGAAGACGTAGTACCCGTACGTCCGCTTCGGCTCGGGCGTGTAGATCTCGATGCGGTAGTGGAAGTCGAAGAGACGCTCGGTGCGCGGACGCCCGAAGATCAGCGGGTCGAACGGGCACAGCAGTGCGGCCGACTCGACCGACCGCGGTACCCGGGTGTCTCGATGCAGGAAGGCCTGATCCCGCCACCCGGTCACGGTCACGGGCACCAGCACGCCCGCGTCCACCAGGTCGGCCACGGCCCGAGTGGTCTGGGCCGCCGACAGCCGGTAGTGATCGCGCAGGTCGGCCGCCGTGGCGACCCCCATCGCCTCGGCCGACTTCTCGACGAGCTGACGCACCGCGTCCACCTCGTCCACCCGTCGCGACACGACGTCCGGGGGCAGCACGCGCTCGGCGAGGTCGTACAGCCTCGTGAACCGTTCCCGCCGCGGTACCGACAACACGCCGCCGGCGAAGAGCTGTTCGCACACCACCTTGACGTCACTGTGGTCCCACCACGGCCCCTTGGGGCCGGGTCTCCGGCGATCCAACAGAACTTCGAGCTCTCGCGCGGTGACGGGCCCCTGGTCGCGGATCGCGTCGAGCACGTCCTCCACCAGTCCGGGACTGCGCGCAGCGACCCTCGCGGCGCCGCCCCACCGACCGTGCACGTACTGATCCATCCGCCACCGCATCAGCGGCCAGTCGGCGACGGGCAGGAATGCCGCCTCGTGCGCCCAGTACTCGACGAGCAGGCGCGGCGATCGCGCCGTATCGGTCCACGCCGCATCGTCCAGCGCCTGACGGTCGTAGGGGCCGACACGACTGAACACCGGCGCGTAGTGCGCCCGCACCGCCGCGGACACCGAATCGATCTGCAGCAACTTCGTCGAGCGCACCACACCCGCCACCGCGCGCCTGCCGGAGACCGCACCGGACCGCGCTCGACCGAAGCCCTGGGCCGCGACGGCCGTGCGACGCGCAGCCGCAGCGGACAGCTCACGCACGGGCACCGCCTGCGTTCGTCCGGGCGTGGGTCACTCCGGCGTCGACGACGGACACCAGGAGCAGCACCGCACCGACGGCGCCCACCGCCGTGAGTCGTTCGTCCAGCAGGATCACTGCGAGGACGGTACCGGTGAGAGGTTCGAGGAGTGCGACGACCGCCGCCGTCGACGCCGCCGCGGTCCGCAGTCCGCGGAAGTACGCGCTGTAGGCCACAGCCGTCGGGACGAGGGCGAAGCTGAGCACGAGGAGAATGCTCGTCACCGACACGACCGGGAGCAGCGCCGTGCGGTCCGTGGCTGTCGCTGCCACCGCGAGCAGCGCCCCGCCCAGCACGAACGACCATCCGGTGACGACGGTGTCGTCGCCCTGCGCGGCATGTCGACGACCGACGAGGGTCATCGTCGCGAACGCACTGCCCGACACCACCGCCAGAGCGCCGCCCACGACGGTGGACCGCAGATCGCCGTCGGCCGGGGAACCGACGAGCAGCCCGAGCCCCGCGACACCGACGACGACGGTCCGCACGACGGCACCCGCCGGGCGGCGACGTGCCGTCAGCGACTCCACGAGGACGACCACCACCGGAACCGACCCGATGGTCACCAGGGTCGCGGCCGCCACGCCCGCCGTGACGGTGGCTGCGAAGTAGGCACCCTGGAAGACCGCGGCGAGTGTTCCGATGACGGCGATGCGACTCCACACAGGTCGGCCGCGCGGCAGGACGCCCCCGGTCGCGGCCACGACCGCGATGAGCATCAGCCCGCCGAGGCCGAGCCGGTACGCGGCGACCGCGGTGGACGGGAGGTCCGCGGAGCGACCCAGCGCGGTTCCGAGAACACCGCCGGTCCCCCACAGCACGGCGGCGGCGACGAGCAACGCCACACCGGATCGCGGGTACTGCACCGGCAGCCTCCTCACCCTCACGTGTCCAGCGACCGTAGCGCCGGTGGACAGTGCTGCTCACTCCGGCGTAGCGTGCGTAACAGTACAAGCGTACTGTTTGCCGGCCCGTCGAAGGAGCCATCATGTGGAGCCCGTCCGACTACCTCACCTTCGCCGACGAGCGCACCCGTCCGTTCCGCGAACTGCTCGCACGCATCTCTGTCGAGAGTCCCCGGCGCGTCGCCGATCTCGGCTGCGGCCCGGGCAATGCGACGGCGTTGCTCGCGCACCGCTGGCCGGACACCGCCGTCGAGGCGTCGGACAACTCGCCGGACATGGTCGCGGCCGCGCGCGCTGCAGGTCTGGACGCCACCGCGCTGGACGTGCGGGACTGGGTGCCGTCCTCCGACACCGACGTCGTCGTCTCCAACGCGACTCTGCAGTGGGTGCCCGAACACCGGGAACTGCTGGCGCGCTGGCCCGGCCAGTTACCGGACGGTGCCGTGATCGCCGTCCAGATGCCCGGCAATTTCGATGCACCGTCGCACCGCATCATCCGGGACCTCGCGACACCGGACGCCTGGGCACCGCGACTTCCCACTCTCGAGCTGCGGCACGCGAACGCCGTGGACGATCCCGAGCAGTACGCCGACCTGCTGGCCGCCCGGGGTTGCGCCGTGGACGCCTGGGAGACCACGTACGTCCAGCAACTCCGTGGTGCCCGGCCCGTTCTCGACTGGGTCTCCGGCACCGCTCTCACCCCGATCTTCGACCTCCTCGACGAGAAGGGTCGGGACGAGTTCCGCGACGACCTCGCTCCGTTGTTGGCCGAGGCCTACCCGGCACGATCCGACGGGACCACCTTCTTCCCGTTCCGACGCGTCTTCGTCGTCGCGGTGGTACGGAACGCCTGACGAGGGGGACGATGCTGCCGGACGGATACTCTCGAGTCATGCATCGGTCGGCGCTCGTTCCCCTGATCCTGTCGGCCGCCCTCCTCGCCGGGGGCTGCGGCAGGGCCGTCGAGGGACGTCCGACGGCCGACGCGTGGGTGCCCACCGCCGACAATCCCGACCCCTCTCTCTCGCTCGACGGCATCGAGGTGGTCGACTACCCGCCCGCCTACCACGTACTGCCGAACTACCGTGTGGCGTACACCTTCTCACCGCCGATGGGTGGTCGACACGACAACGCGTGGGCGACGTGCACCGGCGTGGTCTATCCGGAGGCCGTGCGCACCGAGAACATGGTGCACTCCCTCGAACACGGTGCCGTGTGGATCGCATACGACCCCGCAGCGCTCGACGACGGCGAGATCGCAGCGCTGGCCGCGCGGGTGGAGGGCGAGCCGTACCTGATGATGTCGCCGTATCCGGGCATGGATCGCCGGATCTCGCTGCAGTCGTGGGGGCATCGCCTGGCAGTGGAGAGCAGCGACGACGAGCGCATCGACCGTTTCGTCTCGGCACTGCGCCTGAACCCGAACACTTTCCCGGAGCCCGGCGCGACGTGCGCGACCCTGCCCACCACGTTCGACACGGCGAACCCGCCGGCGTTCGTCGAGAGCGCGCCGGATCCCGCATCCCCGCTGACCCTTCCGGAGTGATCAGGCAGGCATGATCGTCGCGGCCACCGTGCCACCGAGTTCGACGAGCCGTTCCCGCGCAGCGGCGTCGAACCCGGTCACCTCGACGGGCACCGCGGCCGGCTCGAGGCCCCATCCGCTCACGATGCTCGTCAGTGCGCGCACCGCGCCCGCAGTGTCGTTGTTGCCGTACACCCAGGCGCCCCAAGGCTTTCCGTTCATCGACCCGAGCGTCGGGTAGTACACCGTGTCGAGGAAATGCTTGAGAGCACCCGACATGTATCCGAAGTTCGCGGGAGTGCCGAGGAGGATGCCGTCCGCGTCGACCACGTCGGCGATCGTGGCACCCAGGGCCGGTCGCACCCGGACGTCGACACCCTCGATGTCGGGATCCCGCGCCCCGGCCAGCACCGCCTCGAGCATTTCCGCCATGGGCGGCGACACCGTGTGGTGCACCACCAGCAGGACGGTCACGCGCTCTCGGTGCGCTCGAGTTCCACGGCGCGCCGCATGATCTCGCGTGCGCGCCCGCGATCGCCCGCGTAGTCGTACGCACGGGCGAGACGGTAGTTCGTGCGCCAGTCGTCGGGCGACTTCTCGTACTCCGCCTTGACGTCCGCGAAGAGCGAATCCGCCGCGCCGCGCTCGATGCGCCCGGACGGCATGCGCGGAAGGTCGTCGACGTCCAGCTCGAGATTCTCGTCGTGGATCCGACGGGCGAGGTGCTGGTGCCGTAAACCCGCCCGCAGCGTCGCCGCCACGATCCACAGGCCCAGCAGCGGAAGGATCAGCACACCGATACCCAGCCCGATGTTCACCGGACCGCCGAGCTGGATGAAGTCGATCCCGCGCCCGCCCAGAATGACGAAGTAGACGCCGAGTACCAACACCATCACGGCGATGATCGCGACCACTCGCGAATACTTGCTCACTCCGACCGTCCTCCGGACTTCCCGCTGCTCATCACAGATCCATCAGCGGTTCGATGCCCAACGTCAACCCGGGCCGCGCCGCGATGGACCGGACACCCAGCAGCACACCGGGAGTGAAGGAGGTGCGGTCGATCGAGTCGTGCCGGATGGTGAGAGTCTCGCCCTGCGTTCCCAGGAGCACCTCCTGGTGCGCCACCAGACCGGCGAGGCGCACGGAGTGCACACGCACTCCGTCGACGTCGGCGCCGCGCGCACCGTCGAGTTCGGTGGTGGTCGCGTCGGGACTCGGGCCCACTCCCGCCGCGCGCCGCGCGTCCGCGATGAGCGCCGCCGTGCGGTACGCGGTGCCGGACGGCGCGTCCGCCTTGTTCGGGTGGTGCAGCTCGATCACCTCGACCGAGTCGAAGAAGCGTGCCGCCTGCTGCGCGAACGCCATCGACAGCACGGCGCCGATGGCGAAGTTGGGAGCGATGAGCACTCCGGTCGCGGGCGAGTCCGCGAGCCAGGACCGCACCTGATCGAGTCGCTCGTCGTCGAACCCGGTGGTGCCCACGACGGCATGGATCCCGGCGCCGATCAGGTACTGCAGGTTGTCCATGACGACACTGGGATGGGTGAAGTCGACCACGACCTGCGCGCCGTTCTCGGCGAACGTCTCGAGCCGGTCGTCCTTGTCCACGCGAGCGACGAGCTCCGTGTCGGCCGCGGCCTCGACGGCCTCGCACACCGCCTGGCCGACCTTGCCGGCCGCGCCGAGTACTCCGACACGTATCGCCTCTGTCACCTGTTCACCCCTCACCTGGAACCGTCGGGGACAGCCTAGTGGTCGAACTCGATGACCTGACGAATCGCCTTGCCGTCCGCCAGTTCGTCCATCGCCCGGTTGATCCCGTCGAGCGTGATGCGTGAGGACACCAGTTTCTCCACCGGGAAGCGGCCCTCGCGCCACATCTGCTCGTACGTCGGAATGTCCCGTTCGGGAACGGCGGACCCGAGGTAGCTCCCGACGATGGTCCGCGCCTCGGCCACGAGCGTGAGGGGCGAGATCGACGCTCGGGCGTCCGGCGACGGCAGGCCCACTGTCACGGTGGTGCCGCCCGGAGCCGTGGCAGCGAGAGCGGTCTCGAAGGCGCGCGCGTTGCCGGCGGCCTCCACGACGATCTGGGCACGCACGCCGGACTCGGCCAGTTCCTGCGGGGTGTACACGGACGTGGCGCCCAACTCGCGGGCCGTCTCCAGCTTCTCCGGCATCGAATCGACGCCGATGACGTCACCCAGTCCGAGCGAGGCCGCGGTGAGCACCGCGGCCATGCCCACTCCGCCGAGCCCCACCACCATGATGGTGTCGCCCTCGGTGGGGGACGCGGCGTTCAGCAGTGCGCCGCCGCCGGTGAGCACAGCGCACCCGAGCACCGCGGCGACGGCCGGCGGGACGTCGGCGCCCACGGGCACCACCGACCGGCGGTCCACCACCGTGTGCGTCGCGAAACCGGACACCCCGAGGTGGTGCTTGATCTCGACGCCGTCGCGGCGCAGCCGCACGTCTCCGCCGAGCAGAGTGCCGGCGTTGTTGGCCGCGCTGCCGGGAAGGCACGGTGTGCGCCCGTTCGACCGGCACCCCGAGCACTCACCGCATCGAGGCAGGAAGGTCATCACCACGCGCGTGCCGAGCGCGAGATCGACCCCCGGGCCGACGCCCTCGACGATGCCCGCGGCCTCGTGCCCCAGCAGCATCGGGACGGGGCGCACGCGGTTGCCGTCGACCACCGACAGATCGGAATGGCACAGCCCCGCCGCCTCGATGCGTACGAGGATCTCCCCCTCGCCGGGAGGATCGAGCTCGAGCTCGGACACCGTCAGGGGACGCGACTCCGCGAACGGCCGCGAACGGCCGATCTCTTCCAGGACAGCTCCGCGAATCTTCATGCCGCCACGTTAACCCGGCGGCGTCGGCGGTTGCGGCACTCTGGGATTGAGAAGATGCGCGACCAGCGCGGTCCAGCCGGTCTGATGGCTGGCGCCGAGCCCCTCTCCGGTGTCCCCGTCGAAGTACTCGCTGAAGGTCGGATGCTCCGACCACAGCGGATCGTCCGAGGACTCGATGCGATCGCCGTCCGACGGCCGACCGGATCCGCCCACGCGGAACAGGTCCGCGAGGCCGTTCTCGATGATCTCGGCGGCCTCGACCAGGGTGCGCTGCACGCCGGACCCGGTGGGGATCTCGATGGTGAACGTGTCGCCGAAGTAGCGACCGTAGGCGCGGAGCTTGTCGGCGAGCAGCACGTTGACGGGGAACCACACCGGACCACGCCAGTTCGAGTTCCCGCCGAACATCGACGTGCGGGACTCCCCCGGCTCGTACTCGATGGACAGTGATCGGCCCTCGACCTCCATCGTGACGCCGTCGCGGTAGGACGCGGACAGCGACCGGATACCGAAGGACGACAGGAACTCGTCGCTGTCGAACATGCGCTCGAGGATGCGCCGCAGCCGATCGGGATCGACGAGGGCGAGGAGCATGCGCCAGGTCCCGTTGTCGTTGCGCGACATCATCGGGGACACCAGATCCGGTCTCCGGTGCTGCAACCACCGCAAGCGAGACGTCAGGTCCGGACACTCCTTCGGCACCCACGACGGGATCTCGGTGGCCCCCAGGATCGGCAGGAGGCCCACCATCGAGCGCACCCGCAGCGGCACCGCGTCACCGTGCGGTGGGGCGAGGACGTCGTAGAAGAATCCGTCCTCCTCGTGCCACAGCGACATCTGCGCCGACCCGAAGGATCCCACGGCCTCCGCGATGGACAGGAAATGCGCGAAGAACTTCGTCGCGACGTCGTCCCAGGCGGAGTCGTGGCGTGCCAGTTCGATCGCGATCTTGAACATCTGCTGGCAGTAGAACGCCATCCAACTGGTCGCGTCGGACTGCTCGAGTCGGAAACCGGGAGGCAGTGGCTCCGAGCGGTTGAACATCCCGATGTTGTCCATCCCGAGGAAGCCGCCCTCGAAGATGTTGGAGCCGCCCGCGTCCTTGCGGTTGACCCACCACGAGAAGTTCAACAACAGCTTGGTGAACACCCGGACCAGGAACTCACGGTCGCGGTGTCCGTCGATGCGGTAGACCTGCCACACCGCCCACGCGTGGACCGGCGGGTTGACGTCTCCGAACTCCCACTCGTACGCGGGCAGTTGACCGTTGGGGTGCATCGCCCACTCGCGACACATGAGTACGAGCTGTTCCTTGGCGAAGTCCGGGTCGACGTGCGCCAGCGGGATGGTGTGGAAGGCGAGATCCCAGGCGGCGAACCACGGGTACTCCCACTCGTCCGGCATGGAGACGACGTCCGCGAGCGAGAAGTGCGACCAGGCGTGGTTGCGGGCGGTCGCGTCGAGTCGCGACTGCGGCGCCGACGCTCCCACCGGATCACCCTGCGCCCACTCGCGTACGTCGTAGCGGTAGAGCTGTTTGCACCACAGCAGGCCGGCGTAGGCGCGCCGTGCGACGTGGCGGTCGGCCGCGGACAGATCCGGGCCGATGACGTGGTCGTAGAACTGGTCCGCCTCGTACCGTCGGTCGGCGAGGACCGCGTCGAAGCCGGGGCCGAACGTGAACGAGTCCGGCACCGTGGTGCTCAACCGGAGACGGATGCTGCGGGTCTCGCCGGGCGCCACGTCGTCGAGCGAGTACCAGAACGCACTCTTCGTCCCCGTGCCGTCCGGATTGACGGCCGACTCGTCGCCCTCGACGATCCGCCGCCCGATGCCGTCCTTCGTCCAGGCCGAGAGGTTCTCCGCGGCGCCGAACAGCTCCACCGCATTGGTCTCGTTGTCGCAGAACAGCACTCGCGCATCACCCTGAGCGGCGAGGTGGTACCGGCCGAGAAAACCGTGCTCCGCACGCACCACGGCCATGTCACCGGGAAGCGCGTCCGCCGTGACGTCGACGATGGAGGCGGTGCGATCGTCGCGCCCCCAGGACCACGTGTTGCGCAACCACAGATGCGGCACCACGTCGACCGATGCTGCCTCGGGCCCGTGATTGGTGACGTCGACGACGATGCACACGTCGTCCGGCGACGCCTTGGCGTAGGTGACGACCACGTCGAAGAACCGGTTCTCGTCCAGCACCCCGGTGTCGGCCAGTTCGAACTCGCGGTCCATGCGCGTGCGCGCGCGGCTCGCCTCACGCAGCCCCTCGTAGGGGTACTCGGCCTGCGGGTAGCGGTAGAGCCAGGTCATCCAGCTGTGGGTGGGCGTTCCGTCGAGCGCCCACCAGTACTCCTTGGCGTCCTCGCCGTGATTGCCCTCACCGTTGGTGAGTCCGAACAGCCGCTCCTTGAGGATCGGATCGCGCCGGTTCCACAGGGCCACCGAGAAATTGAGGAAGCCGAAGCGGTCGCAGATGCCCCCGAGGCCGTCCTCGCCCCATCGGTAGGCGCGCGAGCGGGCGTGGTCGAAGGGGAAGGACTCCCAGGCGTTACCGTCCTCGGAGTAGTCCTCGCGCACGGTGCCCCACTGACGGCCCGCGAGATACGGGCCCCAGGTACGCCAGGCGCTCTGTGCTCCGGGCGATTCGGCGAGCCGAGAGTGCTCGACGGTCGGGTGTGCAGGCTGATCTGCGGCGTCGGTCACCGCCACAGTGTGCCCCGACGGACGCGGACGTGCATCGCACCGGAAGCCCGGGTGTCACACCGCCGCGGGAAATCCCCGTCCGGGCGCGCTGACGGTGCAGCCGGTGACCAGACCGGCCAGAAGTCCGACGAGACCCGCGACCGAGGCCGACGGGTGGGACAGGTCGAAGAGAGTGCCCGGCGCGAGACCCGCACGGACGGCGAGATCGGACACCGACGCGGCCAACTCCTCGTGCGTGACGGTGACGCGTCCGGTCGTGCCCGGACCGAGCGCGACGAGGGCGGGCCGCCAGGTGTCGAGTGCGGTGGGCCGGCCGGCTTCGGTGAGACCCTGATCCCAGGCGGGCGACTCCCACCAGACACCCTCGTGATCCACGACGGCGTCGCGACGAGCATCGAACGTCACCGACGCGGCCGGTACGGCACCGACGGCCGCGCAGGCGTGCGCGCGGAGCACGTCGGGAAGTTCGGCGTCGACGGCGAACAGGGGATGCCCGGAGGCGAGGACGGCCAGGACGGAGGTGACCGCGTCGACCGAGCCGTCGGCGAGTACGGCGAGCGGGACGCGGTCGCCGGCGTGGGCACGGCGCAGCGCGGCTCCGCGGTTTCTGGCGGCCACGGCGAGCTCGCCGTAGGTGATCGAGTCGGCGGGTGAGACCAGCGCGAGACTCGACGGGTTCCGCCGCGCCACCGCGTCGATCGCGGCGACGACACCGCTCTGGAGCGCCGACGACGGCGGTGCGTCGAGCACGCCGCGCGGGTGGAGACCGGTCATACCGCAACACCGCCAACTGCCGAGGAAACTATCGGCGATCAGGTCAAGGACTCCGTAACCATACCTGAAGTATGTTTCCATTCGTAACACTCACCGCCGAGACTGTGAGAAGTCATGGTGTCAGTCGCCGCCGTATCCCAGCTTGCGGCTGATCTCGAGGGCCGCACTCATCGCGTCCGCCGCGACGGACGCGAAGTCGTCCGGTTCGAGCCGGTAGGCCGGACCCGAGACGCTGAGCGCAGCCACGACGTCCCCGGTGTGGTCACGCACGGGCGCGGACACCGCGTTCAGACCGATCTCGAGTTCCTCACGCACTGAGGCCCAGCCCCGCGAGCGCACCGCCTCGAGCTCCTGCTCCAGCGCGGTCGACGAGGTCACCGTGGTCTCCGTGAAGGAGTCCAACCGGGACGGGAGCCGCCGACGCACCTCGTCCCGCGACAGTCCGCTGAGGAGGATCTTCCCGCTCGACGTGGCGTGGACCGGGCTGCCCTGGCCCACCCACGTACGCAGCGCGACCTCGGACTCGGACCGAGCCTTGACGATGTTCACGGCGCGGTCCTCGTCGAGCACCGCGAGGTTGGTGGTCTCCCCCACCTTCTCGGCCAACATGTCGCAGATGCCCTGCGCTGCCTTCGCGAGGTCGCGTTCGGCCGTCGCGGACCCGGCGAGGCGGACGATGGTGAACCCCAGCCGGTACTTGCCCCGTTCACCCACCTGCTCCACGAAGCCGCGGGCGTCCAACACCCCCAGCAGCCGCGAGACGGTGGACTTGTGCACCCCGAGTTCGTCGGCGATGGCCGTGACACCGGCCGTCCCGAGTCGAGCGACGATCTCGAGGACCTCGAGAGCGCGGTCGACCGACTGCACCGCGGTACCGCGCGTCACCGCTCTCCCCGCGTCGTCGCCGTCGTCGGTGCCGGACGTGTCGGACACGGAGATCTCGGAAGAAGCCATGATGGTGTCCGATTCTATCCGGCACCGGGTGTCAGCGGTCGCGCACCGCGCGGGGCACGGGGACACCGACGGTGGACGCCACGTGGCCCACCCTGCGCTGGACCGACGCGATCTCCCGGATCGCGTCCATCACCATGCTGCGCTCGAGGGGTGTCAGCTCACCGAGGGCCACGACGTCCGTCGGGGTGCGCCCGTCGCTCAGGCAGTTCACCTGATGGCCGAAACGCAGGTGCTGCAGCCGCTCGAACACGTCGACGAGCACGCGTGAGTCCGGTTCCGACAGCAATCCGTTGCCCGCCGCCGCGGTCAGCCGGGCGGGTGTCGACGCGCAGGCGACGCCGAGACTCATACCGCCCCACCGCGCCAGGTTCACGATCGGCGACACCGCGTGCGACTTGAGATCCACCGTCGTACCGCGCCGCGCGAGCACGTCCCGCACCGACCGCACCCGTGCTCGGGTGGCCAGCGCATCGCGGAGCTGGAGCCGCAGCGCCTCGGGATGCTCGACGGCCATCTCGCGGTACGCGTCCGGAACCGAGTGGAGATCGGGATCGCCCCACACCACCCGGCCGTCGACCAGGAGCGAGGACATGACGATGCCGCGATCGCCCAGGGGGTCGTCGAGCCAGCCGCTCGCGGCGGCGCGCCACGCGGAGGCCGATCGGGTGAAGCGGGGGCTGGACGCGATCGCGTTGTTGGTGTCGGCGGGCAGTCCACAGGCGTCGAGCGTGCGGTGCACGGCGCGGGCAAGGCCGCGGAGCGCCTCCTCTCGGCCGGCGAGGCCGTCGCTCCACGACAACGCGCTGTCGACGTCGGACGACGGCATCGCCTCCCGTCGTCCGACGCTTCCCAGCGACAACCACGCGAGATCTCGGCCGCGCAGCGGGGTCGGCGATGCCGCGATCGCCAGCTCCACGGCACGACGGACGAGGGCGTCCACCACCACGGACAGGATCCCGGACGCGGCCCCCGCGGTGGTCCCGGTGCGCCACAGGTCGACGATCAGCGGACGCAGACCCGCACTCACCCCGATCAACGCGTCGGTGGACACAGCTGCCTCGACGTGCCGACGCAACGAGAAGCTGCGGGTGGTCGAGTTGGCCAGCAGATCGGCGCTCTCGAGGACACCGACCAGACCGCCCCGGACATCGACGACCGGCATGTGTTGCACGCCGAGCTCGAGCATCTCGAGCAGGACGCCGGTGGGCGTCCGGTCCGCGTCCACCACGGCCGCGGGCACTGTCATGACGGATCCGATCCGTGTGTCCACCGGCACACCGGCGGCGACCACCCGCGTCCGCAGGTCTCGATCGGTGAAGATGCCGTACCGGCCCCGCGTCGTCGGGATCACCACGCACGACGACCCGCGCTCCGTCATCAGGCAGACCGCGTCGCGGATCGAGGTGTCGGCGTCCACGGTCGCCGCCGCACGACGCACGAGGGCGGCCGCGGTGCCGCCGGGCGCCGCCGACAGACCGGCGCCGTCGGGACTCGGTGAGGCGATGGACCGGCCGCCGAAGGACTGCGCGATCGTGCGAGCCAGGTACGTCACGCCCGCGGGGCTCGCGAACACCGGTCGCACGGACGGACCCGGCAGGCGCACGACGACCGACGGCCGCGCCGCCGTCGCCGTGAAGGTCGTGCGCAGACCGACGAGCATGGCCGAGAAGCCGAACAGCCCACCCGGCTCGATCGTGTCGAGCGGCGCGGCGCCGTCGACGTCGTCGGGGTGCAGCAGGTCCACGCTGCCGGACCACACCACCCACACCGCGTCGATGTCGTCGACGCCCGGTCCGACCACGACGTCGCCCGCCGCGTACGCGGCGGTGGACGCCGTCGCCGCCAGATCGGCGAGATCGCTTCTGGTCAGCGAGTCGAACGGCGAGTGACCGGCGAGGAATTCTGCGAGCGTGTCAGCCGGTGACGAGGTCGGCACACCGTTCCGCCATCGTCATCACCGTGATGTTCGGGTTCACCGCCGGCAGCTTCGGCATCGCCGACGCATCGACCACCCGCAGATTGTGCACGCCCTTGACGCGCAATTCGGGATCGAGCACCGCCATCGGATCCGACGCGGCACCCATCTTCGCGGTGCCGGCCGGGTGATACACGGTGTTGTGAGTGCGGTGCACGTAGTCGAGGAGATCGTCGTCGGTGACGGCGTCCGGCCCCGGCGCCAACTCGCGGGCGATCCAGTCCTTCAGCTGCGGCTGGTCGGCGATGCGTCGAGCGAGCTTGAGACCCGCGAGCATCACGCGGTCGTCGTGCCCCTCGCTGTCGGTGAAGTACCGCGGATCGACCTTGGCGCGATCACGGAAATCGCGTGAGCGCAGTCGGACGGTTCCGCGTGAACGGCCCTGTGTCACATTGGGAGTCAGGCAGAAGCCGTTGTCCGTGGTGGGGTAGCCCCAGCGCAGGGTGTTCATGTCGAACGGCACGCTGCCGTAGTGCATCATCACGTCCGGACACGTCAGATCGTCCTCGGTCGTGGCGAACAGGCCGATCTCCCACCACTGCGACGACGTGGTGACCATCGGCTTCGACGCCTCCCAGAACACCAGGCCCTCGACGTGGTCGTCGAGGTTCGCGCCGACGCCCGCCGAGTCGACACGCACCGGAATCCCCATCTCGCGCAGGTGCACCGAGGGCCCGATTCCCGACAGCATCAACAGTTTCGGAGTGTCGATCGCACCCGCGGTGACGATGACCTCACGGCGTGCGGAGACGACGTCGTGCCCCGTCAGATCAGGACGCTGATACCGCACTCCGGTGGCCGTGAGCGAGTCGTCGATGACGATCTCGCTGACCCAGCAACCCGTGCGGACCTCGAGATTGGGGCGCGTCGCCATGATCGGATGCAGGTACGCGTGCGAGGTGGACATGCGCAACCCGTCGTCGGACGAGTTGATCTGGAACCAGCCGGCCCCGTTGAGCACCGTCTCACCGCGATTGAACTGCACGGTCGGCAGTCCCACGCCGGCCGCGGACTCGAGGACGGCGGCACCACACGGATCGAGTGGCGGAACGTCCCGCAGCGTCACCGGTCCGGTGACGCGCGAGACGTACGGGAGGATCGACTCGGCGTTCCAGCCCGTGGCGCCCATGGCCTCCCAGTCGTCCAGGATCCCGGCCGGTGGATGGAACGCGATGCACGAGTTGTGAGACGAGCAGCCGCCCAACACCTTCGCCCGCGCGTGGCGCATGAAGCTGTTGCCGCGTTCCTGCGGCTCGACGGGATAGTCCCAGTCGTAGCCGGAGTCGAGCAGATGCATCCACCGGTCGAGCACCAGGATGTCGTCGTTCCCGACGTCCGTGGGTCCCGCCTCGACCAGACACACGGTCACGGTGGGATCCTCGCTGAGGCGTGCGGCGAGAACACATCCCGCTGTTCCACCGCCCGCGATGACGTAGTCGAAGATCGCGTCCGTCATACCTTCTCGCCTTCCGCCGTACCCGCTGTGGTGGTCGCTGCGTGTGACGTCAACGTACCGATGTGTCCGCGACCGACGGTGAAGTACCACAGATATCCGAGCCCGAGGATGACACCGATGTAGACGAACGCACCCCAGGTGTTGTACCAGGGTGTCCCGTAGACGGCTTCGCGCGGCCACGCCAGATTCAGCGCCATACCGGCGCCCCACACGACCGCAAAGATGTTGACGGGCAGACCCCAGCGACCCATCGTGAAGTAGCCACCCTCCTTCAGGTCCTTCGGCGGCCACTCGCCCTTCAGTCGCTTCTTCAAGAGCGGTCCCGTGACCATCAGATACGCCAGGTAGATCATGATGATCGCGATCGACGTGAGCACCGTGAAGATCTTGGGCTGCCCCACGTTGATCACCAGGATCAGGATCGAGAGCAGACCGATCACGACGGCGGGCACCACGGGCGTCTGGTACTTCGGATGCACGGTGGCCAGCCGCTCGCCGAACGGCAGCGCGTTGTCGCGCGCCATCGCGAAGGTGAGGCGGATCGCCGCCGTGTGCACCGCGAGCGAGCACACCGTGACGGCCACCAGGATGCAGATCAGGAACACCGTTCCCAGGGGTCCGGACAGCACCGAGGTGACGATGGACTGCAGTCCACCCTGCGGCGTGCCCAGCTCGGGATCGTTCAGATCCGGCGCCGCCATGACGGCGAACACGAGGATGGCGCCGCCGATGACGAACGACGCGAGGATGGCCCGCAGGATCGCCTTGGGGGCGGTACGCCGCGGTTCGACGGTCTCCTCACCGAGCGAGCTCGCCGTGTCGAAGCCGTACATCACGTAGCCCGACGCCAGCGACGCCACGAGGAACGCGCCCAGGTACCCGGCACTCTCCTCGGTTCCGTATCCGTTGGTGGAGAAGAAGATCTCCGGGCCGCGCTGAATGTTGAACGCCAGGATCACGGCGATGAGCACGGCCGCGACGAGTTCGATGAAGACGCCGGCACTGTTGATCCGCGCCATCAACCGGATGCCCGCGGCGTTCACCAGAGTCGTGAACGCGATCATGATGGTGCCGAGAACGACGGCATTGGTGGCGTAGTCGTACTCCCCCGTGCCGTCCCCGATGAGCTGGAAGCCGGACCACAACCGAGGCAGGTTCACCTGCAGGGCGAGCACCACCGCCGACAACGTGACGATCGACGCGGTGAGCATGAGCCACCCCGACGACCATCCGACGATGCGGCTGCCGAGCAGCTTCGCCCAGTTGTAGACCGAGCCCGCCACCGGATACTTGGCCGCGAGTTCCATGAAACACAGCGCCACGGCCATCTGCCCGACGAAGACGATGGGCCAGGACCACAGATAAGCCGGGCCCGCGGACCCGAATCCGAAGTAGAACAGCTGGAACGTGCCGGTCAGGATCGAGATGTAGCTGACGCCGGCCGCGAAACTCGCGAACTTGCCCAGACTGCGGTCGAGAGATTCCTTGTATCCGAAATCGCCGAGACCGCCGTCCTCGACGTCGGAAGTGGAAGACACCATGTCGCCTCGCTCACGTGAGAATGGAAGAAACTAGCTGGTGGTGCCGAACCAGTCCGCCCGAGGTGCTGCGGTGTTGTTCCAGATGTGCTTGGTCTCCTGGTACTCGTGGAGTCCCGCGGGCCCGAGTTCGCGCCCGTTGCCCGACTTCTTGAAACCGCCCCACTCGGCCGCGGCCGTGTAGTACCCGAAGTCGTTGAGCCACACGGTTCCGTGTCGCAGCCCGCGCACCATGCGTTCGCCGCGTTCGGGATCGGTGGTGCGCACACCGGCCGCGAGACCGTAGTCCGTGTCGTTGCCCAGTCGCAGTGCCTCTTCCTCGGTGGTGAACCGTTCGACGGTCAGTATGGGCCCGAACGTCTCGAGCTGCACGATGTCCATCTCACGAGAGCAGTGGTCGAACACCGTGGGCAGGAAGTAACTTCCGTCCGCCAGAGCCGGATCGGACGGTGCGCGGCCGCCCGTGCGCAGAACTGCACCCTCCGCGAGGGCGGTCTCGACGAACGCCTCCATCTTGTCGCGCTGAGTCGTGGAGACCAGTGGCCCCGTCTCGCTGGACGGGTCCGTTCCCGGTCCCATCCGGATGGCTTCGGCGCGGCGCACGATCTCGTCGACGAACCGATCCGCCACCGAGTCCTCGACGATGAGACGTGTTCCGGCCGAACACACCTGGCCGGAGTGCAGGAAGACGCCGGTGAGCACCTGGTCGACGGAGGCGTCGAACGTGTCCTCGTCGGCGGCGTCCGCGAACACGATGTGCGGATTCTTGCCCCCGAGTTCCACCGCCACCTTGGTCACGTGCGGCGCGGCACTCGCGAGGATCGCGCTGCCGGTCGCCAGTCCACCGGTGAACGACACGAAGTCGACGTCCGGATTGTCCGTGAGCGCCGGCCCGATGGTCGCGCCGCTGCCCTGCACCAGATTGACGACACCGTCCGGCACCCCCGCTTCCTCCAGCAGATGGGTGAACGCGATGGTGCTCAGCGGGGTGACCTCGCTCGGCTTGAGCACCATCGTGCAGCCGGCAGCCAGCGCAGGCGCGATCTTCCACGAGATCTGCAGCAGAGGGTAGTTCCAGGGCGCGATCATCACGCAGACACCGATCGGCTCGTGCACCACGCGCGAGATGACCGCAGGATCACCCACGTCGACGAGACGATCGCTCGAGACGGCGGCGAGCTGAGCGTAGTACCGGAACACCGAGGTGACGTCGTCGATGTCGATGCGGCTCTCCGCC
Organism: Rhodococcus sp. BP-316; assembly: GCF_019836105.1. Lineage (NCBI taxonomy): Bacteria > Bacillati > Actinomycetota > Actinomycetes > Mycobacteriales > Nocardiaceae > Rhodococcus > Rhodococcus sp. BP-316. Next base: position 478,588 of record NZ_JABUEE010000001.1, read on the forward strand.
AACGTCTTCCCGGTGTCGAGGGTCTCGATGACCGACAGTCGCTCCTTGTCGCGCTGCAGGAGATCCGCCACGCGGTCGAGCACCGCACAGCGTTCCGCGACCGGGGTTGCGGGCCAGTCGCCGCGATCGAAGGTGGCACGGGCCGCGGCGACGGCGGCGCGGGCGTCGTCCGGCGAGGCCTCGTCGACCGACACCAGGACGCGACCGGTCGCGGGGTCGATGCAGTCTCGGGTCTCCCCCGAGGTGGCAGGGACCCACTCACCCCCGATGAGGAGAACGCGCTCGAACAGTGTCGGATCGACGTCGTGCTCGGTCTGTTGATTCACTGCCCCACCCTTTCACCGATCGGTCACCCCTGCAGGCGCCCGTCCTCCCGCAGGCGTTCCGCCAGCCAGTCGTGGAAGAGCCCGATGTGATGCTCGGCCGGCACCAGAACGCCACCGTCACGGTATGCCCGTGAGCTCATCGCCGGTTGGGTTCGCTCACATGCGTCGAAATCCTGCACGTTGACGCGATGGAACAACTCGACCGATCGGCTGACGTCGCGGCCGGACTCGACGACGTCCCGCGTGTACAGCCAGTCGCACTCGACGACGGTGCGGTCCGCGGACACCGGGTACATGCGGTGCAGGATCACGTGGTCGGGAACCAGGTTGACGAAGACGGTCGGCTTGATCGTGATGGCGTAGTACCGCCGGTCCTGATCCTCCGAGAGCGTCGGCAGGGCGCCGAACCCCGCGGACCCGTCCACGGTGAATCCGTCGATCTCCGCGCCGAACTCCGCACCGTGGCCGACGAAGTACTGGGCCGCGAGCCCGTCCGCGAACTCGGGGAGGACCTCGGTCAGCTCCGGGTGGATCGTGGCGCAGTGATAGCACTCCATGAAGTTCTCGACGATCAGCTTCCAGTTGGCCGCCACGTCGTAGACCTCGCGGCGACCGAGTTCGAGAGACGGCATGTCGTACCGGTCGATGGCCGTCGGGTCGCCGAGCCGCTCGGTGACCGCGCCGATCACCTCGTCCTCGAAGGACGGCGGCTCGTCCGCAAGGCACAGCCACGCGTAGCCGAGCCACTCCCGGAGCGCGACGGGGATCAGACCCCACTCCGTACGGTCGAGCGGGGCACCGGACCCGTCCGACAACGCGGACAGATTGGGAGCGGCCACGAGCTTCCCGTCCAGCCCGTACGTCCAGGCGTGGTACGGACACTGCAGATTACGCTTGACCTGGCCCGACTCCTCCGTGCAGATCTGTGCGCCGCGGTGACGGCACACGTTGAGGAACGCGCGCAGAGCCCCGTCACGCCCGCGCACCACCAGCACGCTCTCGCGGCCCACGTCGACGCGGCGGAAGGCGCCGGGTGCCGCGAGATCGGCACTCCGGACGGCGCAGAACCACATCGTCTCGAACACGTGCTCCTGCTCGGCCAGAAACGTCTCCGCGCTGGTGTACCAGGATCCGGGGAGAGTGGGGATCAACGACTGAGTGCGGGGCGCGGCGCTTGTCATACGGTCACCAATCGGCGGGGATCGAAGAGGGTGATGGGGTGCGCGGTCGTCCCGGTGGTCGCGAGGTCGGCCAGGATCTCACCGACGACGGGCACGAACTTGAAACCGTGGCCGGAGAACCCGCACGCGACGGTGACGTTGGTGGCGTCGGGGTGCCGCGCGATGACGAAGTGCTCGTCCGGAGTGTTGGAGTACATGCACGTCGCGGAGTGCACGCTCGGCCCGTCGAGGCCGGGCACGGTCTGCCGCACCCGGGTCTGCATCGCCTCGATCTCGTGCGGGTGCACCGTACGGTCGATGGTGTCCGGCGTGCACTCGATGCCCTTGCGGAAGAAGGCCACCTTGACGCCGCCGTCGGGACCGTCGATCGCCGGGAAACCGTAGTCCTGCATACCGTCCGCGGCCTCGTGGATGAAGATCGGATTGCTCTCGTACGCGGCGGTACCGGCGCTCGCGCCGAACCAGTGCAGTACCTGGCGCTCGACGACGATCGGTACCGCGAACTGCTCGAGCAACTGCGGCGCCCAGGCACCGGGGCAGATCACCACCTGGCCCGCCGTGTGGGTTCCCTTGTCGGTGGTGACGGTGACGCCGTCCCCCGACTCCTCCCAGCCGAGCACCGTCTCACCGAACTGCAATGTCGCACCGCGGTTCTCGGCGAGGTCCAGATGGGCCTGAACGGTGAGTTCAGGCCTCGCGAAACCCGCGGCGGCCTCGAACAGTGCCACCTCGTCGGGGTCGGGATCGAAGGTGGGGAACGCCTCGCGCACCTGCGCGGCATCCAGGATCTCGTGCGGCAGCGACCATTGCCGTGACGCCAGCAGCGAGCCCGAGAACGTCACCGAGCTCTCGCGCCCGAGGAACAGTCCTCCGGTGATCCGATGCACCTCCTTCCCGGACATGCTCCTCAGTTCGTCCCACAGTTCGTAGGACCGCAGGAGGAGCGGGACGTAGGCCGGGTCCTCGAAGTAGGACTGCCGGATGATCCGCGATCCGCCGTGGCTCGATCCCTTGTCGTGGGCGGGGGTGAACTTCTCGAGTCCCAGCACCCGCTGTCCGCGGTCGGCCAGATGGAAGGCGGCGGCGCTGCCCATGCCGCCGAGTCCGATGACGATGACGTCGTAGCTCACGTGGCTCATCTCCTGATCAGCTGTCCGGCGGGATCGACGACCGCGTCGTCGGACACCGTCGCACCCAGTGCGGCGGCGAAGTAGGTCACCGACACCGCGGTGCCGAGTGGAGTGTCCAGCGGAAGCCAGGCGTACGCGACGCACCGCCCGAGGGTCGCCGACCATCCCGCGCTCGTGACGTACCCGACGACCGTGCCGTCGAGCGAGACCGGCTCCTTCCCGAGCACCACGGCGTCCGGGTCGTCGAACACGAGAGTCCGCAGCCGTCGCGTCGCGGGCCGAGCGGCCAGGGCCGACCGACCGACGAAGTCCGTGGCGTCCTTGACGGCGAACTCGACGCCCGCGTCGGCCGGGGTGTCCTCGGAGGTCATGTCGTGCCCCCACGCGCGGTACCCCTTCTCGAGTCGCAGGCTGTCGAACGCGAGCCGGCCGGCAGCGATCACCCCGTGATCGGACCCGGCCTCCCACAACAGGTCCCACAGGGCGCCGCCGTACTCGGCGTCGGTGTAGATCTCCCACCCGAGTTCGCCGACGTACGACACCCGCATCATGATCACGGGAATCGCACCGACGTACGTCCGCACGGCGCGGAAGTAGCCGAAGGCCTTGTGTCCCAGGTCCGCGTCGGCCAGCGGTGCCACCATCGCGCGGGCACGGGGACCCCACACTCCGACACAACACGTCGCTCCGGTGACGTCCCGCACCGTCACCGGACCGTCGGGCGTTCCCGCCCTGGCGCGGCGCAGCATCGCATCGAGGTCGAGTGGACCGTTCGCTCCGACGCGATAGTGATCGGCGCCGAGTCGCGCGACCGTGAGGTCGCTGCGGATCCCGCCTCTCTCGTCGAGCATCAGCGTGTAGGTGACACGGCCGATCGCGGTGTCCACGTCGTTGGTGGTGAGGTGCTGCAGGAAGTGGGCTGCGCCGGGTCCCTCCACGTCGTACCGGGTGAGCGGTGTCATGTCGTACATCGCGACCCGGCTCCGCGTCGCCGCGGCCTCGGCCACGGCGATGTCGGAGAAGTGACGCGCGGACCACTCGTCGCGGACCGGAAGGTGGAACCCGGTCTCGAGGAGCGCCGCGAGTTCGCCCGCGTTGCTCTCGTACCAGGCGGGGCGCTCCCAGCCTCCGCCCTGGACGAAGCGGGCGTCCAGCGCGACCTCCGCGGCGTGGAACGGGCTGCGCCGCAGTCCTCGCAGCGCCGTGCGCTGCTGGCGGGGGTGCACGATGTCGTACACCTCCACGAACGCCTGCGCGCTGGTCGCGGCGATGAAGGCGGGACTGCGCTCGACCGATTCGAAGCGATACAGATCGGACTCGTGGAGGTCGATCTCCGAGGCGCCGTCGATCAGGGTCTGGGCGAGAGCGCGCGCGATACCGGCGGAGTGCGTCACCCACACCGCCTCCGCCACCCAGAAGCCGGCCAGATCCCGGTGCTCCCCGACGATCGAGTGACCGTCGGGAGTGAAGGAGAAGATGCCGTTGAATCCGGATTCGACCTTCGACTCCCGCAGCGTCGGAAGCACTCTCGCGGACTCACGCCAGGCCGGCGCGAAATCGTCCTCGGTGAACGGCAGCATCGACGGCATCGGTGGGGGCGCCACGGACGACGCGTCACCGTCCGCGTCCCACGACAGCGCGCCCATGTCCGCGGGCATCGGGTCGTGGCCGTAGTAGCCGATACCGAGACGATCCCCGTGCTCCCGGTAGTAGAGGTCGCCGTCCTGGTGACGAAGGATCGGCAGACTCGCGTCCGTCGCACCGGTGTTCCGGCCGACCAGCGCCTCGATCTGTCCGGTGTAGGCGTACTGGTGCGCCATCGGGACCAGGGGAACCGTGAGGCCCACCGTGCGCCCGAGCTCGGCACCCCAGAAGCCCGCGGCCGACACGACGATATCCGCCGGCACGTCGCCGTGCGGGGTCCGCACTCCCGTCACACGTCCACTCGCCTGGAGGATCTCGGTCACCGGACTGTCCCCCCGGAACACCGCCCCGCGGGCCTGCGCCGCACGCGCCTGCATCTCGGCGGCCCGCACCGCCCGGGCGAGACCGTCGCTCGGAGTGTGGAACGCGCCGAGCACGACGTCCGGGTCCACGAGCGGGTGCAGAGCCGCTGCGGCCGCGGCGTCGACGAGCCGTCCCTCGATGCCCCACGAGCGCGCCCACCCGGCCTTGCGTTGCAGATCAGTCCACCGAGCCTCGGTCGTCGCGATCTCGAGGCCGCCGAGCGTGTCGAAGCACGGCCCGTCGTCGTGCGTGAGTGCGCGGAACTTGTCGGCCGTGTAGGCCGCGAAGTGGGCCATGGAGCGCGAGGGATTCGTCTGGAACACCAGCCCGGGGGCGTGGGACGTGGATCCGCCGGTGGAGAACAGCGGCCCCTGGTCGAGCACGGTGACGTCAGTCCACCCACGGGCGGTCAGTTCGTCCGCCAGGGAGGTCCCGACGATGCCGGCGCCGATGACGACGATACGAGGTGTCACGAGCGTCCCCCTGGGACCTGTTGCGATCAGCGCAACGATGGGTGGTTTACGCAACACAGACTCGACGCCTCGGGCCGGGCTGTCAACCCGGCACGCTGTGGTTCGACACACCGGTGCAGCGATTGACGTGGTGGATCGTCCTGGTGCATCCTGTTGCGCAGATCGATCACAGTTGCGATCGACGCAACACCGTCACACTTGCGGGAGGCATCATGCCGGACACCGTTCATCGCGTCGCCGTCTGCTCCGCATCGGCCCTCCCCGTCGGCGAGGTCGCCACCGTCACCCCGCCGGGTCACACCGCGATCTCCGTCTTCCACACCGAGGAGGGCCTCTTCGCGATCGACGACACGTGCACACACCAGGACGCCTCGCTCGCCGACGGATGGGTGGAGAACTGCGCGGTCGAGTGCCCGCTCCACGAGTCGTGCTTCGATCTGCGGACCGGCGCGCCCTCGGGCACACCGGCGAAGACTCCCGTTCGAACCTATGCGGTGCACGTCGTCGACGGCGCGGTCGTGCTCGACCTCCCCGGCTCGTGACGACCCCCGACAGGCCCGACGTCGAGACGGTGAACTCCGTCCTGGTCGTCGGGGCGTCGCTCGCGGGCTCGACCGTCGCGACCGCTCTCCGCGAGGACGGGTTCACGGGTCGCGTCACCGTCGTCGGCGACGAGCCCCACCTGCCGTACGATCGCCCGCCCCTCTCCAAGGCCTTCCTGCAGGGATCGGCTCCCGACCCGTGGCTCGTTCCCGAACCCGATGCGCTCGACGTCGACTGGGTGCTCGGGACACCGGCTGTCGGCATGACCGGTCGGAGCGTGGAGCTCGCGGACGGGCGGGAGGTGAGTGCCGACGTCGTCGTCATCGCGACCGGCGCGCGCGCACGGACCCTGCTGGGCGCCGACGACCTCGGCGGCGTCCACACGCTGCGCACGTTGGACGACGCCGCCGCACTGCGCTCGTCGCTGGCCACGGCGACCACCATGGTGGTGATCGGCGCGGGATTCATCGGAGCCGAGGTGGCCTCCACGGCCGCCGGCCTCGGCATCTCCGTCACCATCGTCGAGGCGTCCACCGCTCCCCTGTCCGGCCCGCTCGGCCTGACGATGGCGGAGGTCTGCGTCGATCTGCATCGTGCGAACGGCGTGACCCTCCTGCTCGGCGCCGCCGTCGACTCTCTCGAGGGCCGCGACGGGGCCGTCACCTCCGTCCTGCTGGGGGACGGGACGGTACTGCCCGCCGACGTCGTGGTGATCGGAATCGGATCGATCCCCAACACGGAGTGGGCGGCAGCGTCCGGTCTCGCCATCGACGGCGGTTTCGTCACCGACGCGCAGTGCCGCACCACCGTTCCGGGCGTCTACGCGATCGGGGACTGCGCTCGCGCGTTCGACGAGGTGCTGCAGGACCACCATCGCAGCGAACACTGGTCGCACGCGGTCACCCAGGCTCGGCGAGTGGCGCGGTCGATCGTGGGGGCGCAGCCCGCGCCGTCCGGTGTTCCGTATTTCTGGTCGGACCAGTACGGCTCTCGCATCCAGTTCGCCGGCCGTCGCCAGTCGACCGATTCGGTGCGCGTGGTCGAGGGCGACCCGGAGGCCGGCTCGTTCGTCGCCGTGTACGAGCGAGCGGACGACGTCGTCGCCGTCCTGGCGATGAACAACGCCCGATCGTTCACCAGGATGAGGAAGAGTCTCGGGGCCTGATTCTCCGCATGCCGATCAGCATTGGGTGCGTATAACAATCTCGAAGTCGCTTTTCTGTGATCAGCCCGGAGAACTCCGTTGGCACTGCACAGCGCTCGTCGCCGGGGATAGGTTGCCGTCATGACTGCCGAGATACTGGCCACCGACGCCGTCGCGAGCGACACCACGTTCGACCCGGCGCAGCATGCGCTGGACATGGTGGGCTACCACTACCGCGCCGACGACTACTACGAGGTCGGCCGCGAGAAGGTGCGGGAGTACGCGAAAGCCGTCCGCGACTTCCATCCGGTCCACTGGACCGAGGAGGGCGCACTCGAGGTCGGCTATCCGGCGCTGATGGCGCCGCCCACGTTCTTCTCGCTGGTCGGCATCATCGCCCAGCAGAAGCTGCTCGAGCGCATCGCCACCGGATACGACCTCAGCCGGATGCTGCAGACCGACCAGCATGCCGAGTACTTCGCGCCGATCCTGGCGGGCGACCGGCTCACGTGCGACGTCTCGCTCGACTCCTTCCGCACGGTCGTCGGCCGCGACATGATGGTGACCAAGACCGTCATCACCAACCAGCGCAACGAGCTGGCGCAGATCACGTACACCACCCTGCTCATCGGGCGCGCCGACGACGGCGACGACAGCATCGCGGACGTCGCGCGCGGCATGGTCATGAACGGCATGTTCACCCTGTCCACCTCCGACGAGGTGGCCGACGTCAATCCCGGCGGTGACGACCTCGAGACGGTCTACGCCCCGCCCGTCGTCGTCCCGCACACCGGCCATGCCCGTCAGCGCTTCGAGGACGTGGCGGTCGGCGACGCACTGCCCACCAGGACAGTGCTGCTCTCGCGCGGCGATCTCGTGAACTACGCGGGCGTGGTCGGCGACAACAACCCCGTGCACTGGAGCGACCACTTCGCGTCGCTGCTCGAGCTCGACACCGTCGTCGCCCACGGCATGCTCACCATGGGCCTCGGCACCGGCTTCGTGTCCGAGTGGCTCGGCGACCCGGGTGCCCTGAAGGACTGCACCGTGCGCTTCACCAGCCCTGTCATGGTCGACCCGGTGTGCAAGTCGGAGATCGTCATCGACGGCACGGTGAAGTCGAAGGACGAGGCGACCCGGACTGCGGTGGTCTCCATCGACGCGCGCTACAAGGGCAAGCGCATCCTCGGCCACAAGGCCATGGCCACCGTTCACCTGGCCTGAGACGCCTCAGCTCCCGGCCACGGCTCCGCGTACCGAGGCCGGGAGCTTCGTCACCTTCGAGAACGGCCCGACCACGGCGGCCGCCATGGGCCGCGCCAGCAGGGTCCGGGCGACGTCGCGGACCTCGTCGTTGGTCACCTGATCGATGCGCGCGAGCGTCTCCTCCACCGACCTGTGGTCGCCGTAGTTGAGCTCGCTGCGACCGATCCGATTCATTCTCGATCCGGAATCCTCCAGTCCGAGAACCAGTCCCCCGCGCATGCTCCCCTTCGCGCGAGCGCACTCCGCGTCCGTGATGCCGTCGGTGGCCACCGACGCGAGCACGTCGCGGATCACCGAGGTGACCTCGCCGAGATTCTCGGGCTGGCATCCGGCGTACACCGAGAACGCACCCGTGTCGGAGAACGTGTCCACCGACGAGTACACCGAGTACGCGAGACCGCGCTCCTCCCGGATCTCTTGGAAAAGACGCGAACTGAGCCCTCCACCGATGGCGGTGTTCAGAACCGACAACGCCCACCGATGACCCTCGTGGCGTCCGAACGCCCGCACGCCCAGGCACAGGTGCGCCTGTTCACTGTCCCGCGTCGTCAGGCTCAGGGCCGGGCGCGCGGTGATGCGGCCCGCTCCCCCACGCCGCGGTGCCGGTTCGGCGGCACCGGCGATCCGGTCGGCGAAACTGCGACGGACCCCCGCCACCACGTCGTCGTGGTCGACGTTGCCGGCGACCGCCACCACCATGCGCGGCGGGGTGTAGCGCCGAGTGTGGAACGAGTGCAGCTGATTCCGCGTCATGGACTCGATGGACTCCACCGATCCGATGACGGGACGACCGATGGGGTGGTCACCGAACAGCGCGGTGAGGAAGGCGTCACCGAGCAGGTCCTCGGGGTCGTCGTCGCGCATCGAGATCTCCTCGAGCACCACCTGGCGTTCGACATCGACGTCCTCGGCGCGGCAGCGACCGCGGAGCACCACGTCCGCCACCAGGTCGAGTCCGAGGTGCAGGTCCTCGTCGAGCACGTGCGCGTAGAAGCACGTGTGCTCCTTGGACGTGAACGCGTTGAGCTCGCCGCCGACTCCGTCCATCACCTGCGCGATGTCCAGAGCCGTACGGGTGGGGGTGGCCTTGAACAGCAGGTGCTCGAGGAAGTGCGCGGCACCGGCGACGGTGCGGCCCTCGTCGCGCGAACCGACGGCGACCCAGACGCCGACCGAGGCGGACCGCACGCCGGGAACGAACTCAGTGACGACTCGGACGCCGCCCGGCAACACCGTGCGGCGGACGCCGGACGGTTCGGGTGTACGCACACGGCGGCGCGGCCGGGAGCCCGAGAGCTCCGCAGACCGCGCCGCCGCGTTCGTGTACTTCTTACTCAGCGCTGACCTCGTCGGAGGTGGCGACCTGATCGTCGGCCGGCGCGGCGGCTGCCGCGTCGTCCTCGACCGGGACGAGGCTGATCTTGCCGCGGTTGTCGATGTCGGCGATCTCCACGCGGAGCTTCGATCCGACGCTGACGACGTCCTCGACCTTGTTGATGCGCTTGCCGCTGCCCAGCTTGGAGATGTGCACCAGGCCGTCACGACCGGGGAGCAGCGAGACGAACGCGCCGAATGCCGTGGTCTTGACGACGGTTCCGAGGAACCGCTCGCCGACCTTGGGCAGCTGCGGGTTCGCGATGGCGTTGATCATGTCGATCGCGGCCTGTGCGGACGGGCCGTCCGCAGCACCGACGTAGACGGTGCCGTCATCCTCGATCGAGATGTTGGCGCCGGTCTGCTCGGTGATCGAGTTGATCATCTTGCCCTTGGGCCCGATGACCTCGCCGATCTTGTCCACGGGGACCTTGATCGCGGTGACACGCGGTGCGTACGGGCTCATCTCGTCCGGCGCGTCGATGGCCTCGGCCATGACGTCGAGGATCGTGACGCGCGCGTCCTTGGCCTGCGACAGCGCACCGGCCAGAACCTGCGACGGGATGCCGTCGAGCTTCGTGTCCAGCTGCAGGGCGGTGACGAACTCGCGGGTGCCGGCGACCTTGAAGTCCATGTCGCCGAACGCGTCCTCCGCACCGAGAATGTCGGTGAGGGCGACGTAGCGGGTCTCACCGTCGACCTGGTCGGAGACCAGACCCATGGCGATGCCGGCGACCGGTGCCTTCAGCGGCACGCCGGCGTTGAGCATGCCCAGCGTCGACGCACAGACCGAGCCCATCGACGTGGAGCCGTTGGAGCTGAGCGCCTCCGAGACCTGACGGATGGCGTAGGGGAACTCCTCCTGGCTGGGGAGCACGGGGAGCAGCGCGCGCTCCGCGAGGGCTCCGTGACCGATCTCGCGACGCTTCGGCGATCCGACGCGTCCGGTCTCGCCGGTGGAGTACGGCGGGAAGTTGTAGTGGTGCATGTAGCGCTTGCTGGTCTCGGGTCCGAGCGAGTCGATCTGCTGGGCCATCTTGACCATGTCGAGGGTGGTGACGCCCAGGATCTGGGTCTCGCCACGCTCGAACAACGCGCTGCCGTGGGCGCGCGGGATGACGGCGACCTCGGCAGAGAGCTCACGGATGTCCGTGATGCCGCGGCCGTCGATGCGGAACTGGTCGCGCAGGATGCGCTGACGCACGAGCTTCTTGGTCAGCGAGCGGAACGCTGCGCCGATCTCCTTCTCGCGGCCCTCGAACCGGTCGCCCACGCTGGTGAGGATCTGGTTCTTGACCTCGTCGAGCTTGCTCTCGCGCTCGGTCTTGCCCGCGATGGTGAGCGCCTCGTTGAGCGGGATCTGAGCCGCACCCTCGACAGCCTCGAACACGTCGGACTGGTACGCGGGGAAGAGCGGGAAGTCGCCGGTGGGCTTGGCGGCCGCCGTGGCGAGCTGCTTCTGCGCCTCGCACAGCGATGCGATGAACGGCTTCGCTGCTTCGAGGCCCTCGGCCACGATGGCCTCGGTGGGCGCCTGCGCGCCGTCCTCGACGAGGGCGATGACCTTCTCGGTCGCCTCGGCCTCGACCATCATGATCGCGACGTCGGCGTCCGCACCGGTGCCCGAGACGACGCGGCCGGCGACGACCATGTTGAACACGGCCTTCTCGAGCTGCTCGTTGGTGGGGAACGCGACCCACTGCTTGTCGATCAGGGCGACACGGACGCCGCCGATGGGGCCGGAGAACGGCAGGCCCGCGAGCTGGGTGGACGCCGACGCGGCGTTGATGGCCACGACGTCGTACAGGTCCTTCGGATCGAGGCTCATCACGGTGATGACGACCTGGATCTCGTTGCGCAGTCCGTCGACGAACGTCGGACGCAGCGGCCGGTCGATCAGGCGACAGGTCAGGATGGCGTCGGTGCTGGGGCGTCCCTCACGACGGAAGAACGATCCGGGGATGCGGCCGGCGGCGTACATCCGCTCCTCGACGTCCACCGTGAGCGGGAAGAAGTCGAAGTGGTCCTTGGGGTGCTTCGAGGCGCTGGTGGCCGAGAGCAGCATGGTCTCGTCGTCCAGGTACGCGACGACGGCGCCGGCGGACTGCTTGGCCAGCCGGCCGGTCTCGAAGCGGATGGTGCGGGTGCCGTACGACCCGTTGTCGATGACGGCGGTGGTCTCGAACACGCCCTCGTCGACCTCGGTGGCCGCTGCGGTGTTCGTGGTGGTCTCTGACATGGAAGTCTTCTCGTCCTCTCGTCTTCGCCGTGCCCACCCGGGCGCGCACTCGAACCCGGTGGTCCGGTGCGGCGTCCCCGAGTCGACGTGCGAGCGGAGGCGGCCCACGATCGAAGTCCCCCGGGCCGGGTCGCGCTCCGCGCGTCCGGAAACCGAGAGACCACTACCGAAGACCGACACCGCGACGTGTGTCGGGGACGAACGGCTGATGGTGCTCACCGCCGAGTCGGCGGCCTACCTGTGGTGCTGTGCACTCCCGGAGAGGGAGTACTGCTGTGACACTACCGGTCCACGACGAACGGCCGACGAGGAACAGCCGTGGGCTGCCTCGCCGGCGCGATCGCGTGAACCATGACGGAAATTATCGACGCAGTCCCAGACGCTCGATGAGCGAGCGGTACCGCGCGACGTCGACCTTCTGCACGTACTTGAGCAGACGACGACGACGACCCACGAGCAGCAGCAGGCCGCGACGCGAGTGGTGATCGTGCTTGTGCACCTTGAGGTGCTCGGTGAGATCCTGGATGCGCTTGGTGAGCATCGCCACCTGGGCTTCCGGCGATCCGGTGTCCGTCTCGTGGACGCCGTACTCGCCGAGGATCTGCTTCTTCTGTTCGGTGGTCAAAGCCACAGTGAAACTCCTGATGCAGTGCCGTCCGCGCGTGGATGGTGCCGCACCCGAGGGCGCGGTGTTGCAGCCGCCGCGGACCGCAGCGAACAACAGTCGTCCATCCTACCTCAGTGGCCGAGGCCCGAACGACACCTCTTCATTCAGGCGTCCAGGGCGGCGAGGATGTCGCGGGCACGGTCGACGTCGAGATCCATCTGCGCGATCAGCTCGTCCACCGACGCGAAGGCCTCCATGCCGCGCAGACGCTCGACGAAGTCCACCGCGACGTGCTGCCCGTAGAGATCGGCGTCGCCGTCCAGGACGAACGCCTCCACCGTGCGGGTGCGCCCCGAGAACGTGGGATTGGTCCCCACCGACACCGCTGCGCGACAACGCTTTCCGGGAGTCACGGTACCCATGATCGGTCCGGGCCCGAGCACCGTGAACCACGACGCGTACACCCCGTCCGCCGGGATGGCGGCGTGCATGGGCGGCTTGACGTTGGCCGTGGGGTAGCCGATGGTGCGGCCACGGCCGTCACCGTGCACCACCACGCCCTCGACTCGGTGGGGTCGACCGAGCGCGTCGGCGGCGGCCGCGACGTCACCGGCGTCGACGCAGGCGCGAATGTAGGTGGAGGAGAACGTGACCGACTCCTCGGCCAGCAGAGTGACACCGTCGACCGCGAACCCGAACCGCGTGCCGGCGGACCGGAGCAGAGCGACGTTGCCGGCGGCCTTCTTGCCGAACGTGAAGTTCTCCCCCACCACGACCTCGGCGGCGTGCAGCCGCTCGACGAGGATGTCGTGGATGTAGCGATCGGGGGTGAGCTTCATGAACTCCGGCGTGAAAGGCATGACGCAGAAGACGTCGATGCCCAGTTCCTCGGCCAGTTCGGCACGCCGGGTGAGGGTGGTCAGCTGGGCCGGGTGACTGCCCGGACGCACCACTTCCATCGGATGCGGATCGAAGGTCATGAGCACACTCGGCACTCCGCGTGCCGCCGCCGATGTCACGGCGCGGTCGATCAATTGGGCGTGGCCGCGGTGTACGCCGTCGAACACGCCGATCGTCAGAACACATCTGCCCCAGTCGGCCGGGACATCGTCGAGACCTCGCCATCTCTCCACGACCAGGAGCCTACGGGCCGACGATCGACCGGTCACGTCCGGCGCACCGACGGCTAAGCTGTCGGCGTGCCAGCCCCTGCCCTCTCCACCGTCGCGCAGGACTACCTCAAGGTCATCTGGACCGCGAGCGAGTACTCCGACGAGCCGGTGAGCACCAAGATGCTCGCCTCCCGGATGTGCGTCTCGCCGTCCACGGTCTCCGAGGCCGTACGCAAACTCGCCGATCAGGGCCTCGTCGACCACGCCCGCTACGGGTCCATCACACTCACCGAGGCCGGGCGGCGCGCCGCCATCGGCATGGTCCGCAGGCATCGGCTCATCGAGACCTGGCTGGTCGAGGAGATGGGCTACGGCTGGGACGAGGTGCACGACGAGGCCGAGGTGCTCGAACACGCGGTGTCGGACCTGCTCGTCGAGCGCATCGACGCCAAACTCGGTCGGCCGTCACGCGACCCGCACGGTGATCCCATCCCCACCATCGACGGCACCATTCCCGCGCCGCCGGCGGTACCGCTCAGCGATTTCGTCGCGGGCCAGAAGGGCCACGTCACCCGCATCTCCGACTCGGATCCGGACATGTTGCGGTACTTCGATTCCATCGGCATCACCCTCGACCTGTCGATCACGATGGTCGAGCGCCGCGACTTCGCCGGGACCGTGGCCGTGCAGGTGGCCGACACGGTACTCGACCTGGGTCATGTTGCCGCCGAGGCGATCTGGATGACCACGGACTGACGCCGGACCGCCCCGACGAACTCAGGGGCGCAGCGTGGCCGGCCGCACGACCATCACGGTGCTGGCCCGCTTGCCGCGTTCCTGCACCAGGGCGATGGTGTGGCCGTTCTCGTCCAGTGCCGCGTAGATGCCGGGCATCCCGATCGGGTCGAGCCAGCGTCCCTGGCTCAACGATTCGGCCTCGTCCGACGTGACCGTCCGGTGCGGGAACGCCGTGCGAGCGGCAGCGTCGATGTCGAGGCTCACGTGCGGGTCGTCCCGCACCTCGTCGAGAGTACGGGCGTGCTCCAACGTGAACGGTCCGACCCGGGTGCGCCGCAACGCGGTCAGGTGGCCGCCAACGCCCAGGGACGCACCCAGGTCGCGCGCGAGCGCCCGCACGTAGGTCCCGGACGTGCACTCGACGTGGACGTCCAGATCGATCACGTCGCTCCCCCGGCGACGCTCCAGGACGTCGAAGCGGGAGACGGTGACCGTGCGCGGTTCGAGCACGACGTCCTCGCCCTCCCGAACGAGAGCGTGGGCGCGCTTGCCGTCCACCTTGATGGCGCTGACACTCGACGGGACCTGACTGATCTTCCCGGTCAGCGCGGCGACGGACTCGTCGATCCCGGAGTCCGTCACCGCACTCACGTCCGCCGTCGACACCGTCTCGCCCTCGGCGTCGTCGGTGGTGGTGGCGGCTCCGAGGCGGACGGTCGCGGTGTACTCCTTGGTGGTCAGCGACAGCAGACCCAGCATCTTGGTCGCTCGCTCGACACCGAGCACCAGCACCCCCGTCGCCATGGGATCGAGCGTGCCGGCGTGTCCGATGCGGCGCGTCTTCAAGGCCTTGCGACAGGCGGAGACGACGTCGTGGCTGGTGACTCCGCCACTCTTGTCCACCACCAGAAGTCCGGCGCCGTCGAGTCCTGTGGGGGGTTTGGGGTGAGCTGGCACGAGGGAGAAGTCTGTCAGAAGATCGCGGGAAGGCCGGAGGCCGGCCGTCCATAAAGCGGGAAGGCCGGAGGCCGGCCGTCAGAAGACCGTGATCGCAGTGACGACGAGGCCGTCGGAGACGGCCCAGCGTCCGTCGAGGGAGGTGAGCGGTGCGCCGCTGGTGGTGTCGCCGGGGACCAGCAGCCGGGAGCGGAAGGTACCGGTGATGGTCGAGCGTCCCGCCGAGTCGGCATCGCGCTCGAAGGTGATGTGCGCGTCCTCGAATCCGAGCCACCGCCCGGTCAGCGGGTACCAGGCCTTGTACGTCGCCTCCTTCGCGCAGAACAGCAATTTGTCCCACTGCACCTCGTCGTCGGTGCGGGTGGCCAGGACCTCACGCTCGGCCTCGATGCTCACGGCTTTCAGCACGCCGTCCGGCAGCGGTTCGTGCGGTTCCGCGTCGATGCCCACCGAGCGGACCTGCAACGCGTAGCCCACGGCGGCGGCGCGATAGCCGTCGCAGTGCGTGAGCGAGCCGACGACGCCGCCCGGCCACACCGGCGATCCCATCTCGCCGCGCAGGATCGGACCGGGCTCGAGTCCGAGCCGGCCCATCGCGAGTCGGGCGCAGTGCCGCGCCGAGGTGAACTCGCGCTTGCGCTTGTCGACGGCCTTCTCCACGAGATGCGCCTCGCGGGGGTGCGGGGTGAGACCGGGCGGATCCTCGAACAGCTCCTCGGCGACGACGCCGCGCGCGAGCAGCCCGCCGAGCAGGGAGGTCTCTCGTGCCGTCGTCACAGTCGCTTCTCCGCTCGCATCTTCTCCACTTCCGCTTCCATCTCCGGCGTGACCGTGAAGTGGCCGCCGAACTTGTTCAACGATCCCGGCGGGTACTCGGGGACCGGAAGGATCTGTCGCAGCACCTGATCCGGGAGTCCGCGGCGTTTCCACTCGCGCGGGTAGCCCACCGACACCTCCTCGAACCGCACGCCGTCGTAGTACGTCGTCCGTGGGATGTGGAGGTGGCCGTAGACCGCACACAGGGCGTTGTAGCGGGTGTGCCAGTCCTTGGTCGCCGTGGTTCCGCACCAGAGGGCGAACTCGGGATAGAACAGCACCTCGGTGGGCTGCCGCACCAGCGGCCAGTGGTTGATCAGCACCGTCGGGATCGAGGTGTCCACCTCGGCCAACCGCTTCTCGGTGATCGCCAGCCGCGCCGCGCACCACGCGTCGAGGGACGCGTAGGGCGTCGGGGTGATGAGGAACTCGTCGGTGGCCACCACGTTGCGGCTGCGCGCCAGCGCCAGACCGTCGAGCTTGTTCGTGGTGCCCGCAGGCAGGAAAGAGTAGTCGTACAACACGAACATCGGCACCAGCGTGACGGGGCCCAAATACCCCGACCGGCCTCCGGCCTGCCCGACCTCCCCCTCCCACACGGGGAACGGGTCCTCGGGCGTCAGCACACCCAGTTCCCGGCACATCGTGACCAGGTAGTCGTAGCGCGCCTCACCGTGCATCTGTACCGGGTCCTTGACCGTGGTCCACAGCTCGTGGTTTCCCGGCACCCAGATCACGGTGTCGAACTTCGACTTCAGCTCGGCGAGCGCCCAGCGAATGTCGTCCGTCTTCTCCGACACGTCTCCGGCGACGATCAGCCAGTCCTCGGGGCTCTCCGGTTCGATGGCCTCGGTGACGGGCCGGTTGCCCTTGTGACCGACGTGGATGTCGCTGACGGCCCACAACTTGGCTGGCACACTCACGACCCTTCTGCGGTTGATGTTCGGCTCCCGACGGTATCGGTCCCCGTTCTGATCCAGGCGCCCGACGCGGTCCGCCAGACCACGGAGACCGCTCTCAGGCTGACGAACACCATCAGGCCCACCCAGATTCCCGGCAACCCCCAGTCGAGGATCGCCGCGAGCCAGATCAGCGGTAGGAATCCGACGACGGCGCTCGCGAGAGTCGCGTTCCGCAGGAAGGCGGCATCCCCGGCCCCGAGCAGCACACCGTCGAGGGCGAACACGACGCCGGCGACGGGGATCAGCGCGACGAACAACCACCAGATGCCGTCGATGCTCGTCAGGGTCGACGAGTCGGACGTGAAGAGCGGCGGGATCACGGCGTGGGTGGCGGCGAACAGTCCTGCGAGCACGACGGCGAAACCGACGGACCACGCGGTCACCCGCGAGGCGAGCATCGACGCGGCGCGGCCACGGCCCGCTCCCAACGCGGCGCCGACCAGGGACTGTGCGGCGATGGCCAACGAGTCCAGCATCAGCGCGACGAGATTCCACAACTGCAGAACCACCTGATGGGCCCCGACCGCACCGGCACCGAAGCGTGACGCCACGGTCACCGCGGACAGGAAGCAGGCCTGGAAGGCGAACGAGCGGAGCACGAGGTCCCGGCCGAGGACGAGCTGGCGGCGGATGATCGCGAGATCCGGCCGGAGCGAGCGGGTCCGCGGCCCGCGCATCAGGGCGGAGACGAACAGCGTCGCGGCGACGGCCTGGCCGATGACGTTGGCCACGGCGGACCCGACGAGGCCGAGGGCCGGAACGCCGATCAGACCGTGCACGAGGACGGGACACAGCACGGCCGACAGTGCGAGCCCCGCCACCACGTACCGCAACGGCCGCACGGTGTCCTGCACGCCGCGCATCCACCCGTTCCCGGCGAGCGTGACGAGGATCAACGGGGTGCCGAGCACGCCGACTCGGAGCCACGTGGTGGCCTCGGCGGTGATGTCTCCCCCGCCGCCCAGCACCGACAGGATCGGGTTCGCGAAGAGCTGGACCACCAGGATCAGCAGGAGGCCCAGCACCACTGCGAGCCACGTGGCCTGGACGCCCTCGTTGCGGGCGTCGTCGTCCCGGCCCGCACCGTGCAGCCGTGCCGCGCGCGCGGTCGTCCCGTACGAGAGAAACGTCAGCTGCGTACTCACCTGGGCGAGAACGAGGCCACCGACGGCCAGACCCGCGAGTGGGAGCGCACCGAGTCGACCCACCACCGCGGAGTCGAAGAGCAGGTACAGCGGCTCGGCCACCAGGACGCCGAGTGCGGGGAACGCGAGGCCGAACAGGGTGCGAGCGGACACCCGCCCGTCCACGGCGGAGCGATCGGTCACCCGAGCGCGGCGACCAGGGCGTCGACGTCGTCCTCGATCGGGCCCGTCGCGGTGTAGCCGGCGGAGAACTTGTGGCCGCCCCCACCCAGCGCGGACGCCACGACGGAGACGTCGACACTGCTCTTCGCGCGCAACGACACGGCCCAGCCCGCCTCGTTCTGCTTGAACACGGCGGCCACCTCGGCCTCCGCGGTGGTGCGCACGATGTCCACGACGCTCTCGATCTCCTCGGGACGCAGTCCGCGAGAGTCCTCGAGCCGCACGATCGCGTAGACGAGCCCACGCGAGCCGGCCGCGTCCGGAACCAGGCGCGCCGAGCCCAGGACGGCGCCCAGCATCGGCAGCCAGGCGAAGGGGTGGGTGTCGAGCAGGCGGCGCGAGATGGCGGCACCGTCGATCCCGGTCGCGAGAAGTCGCTCGGCCAGCAGGTGGGAGCCCGGCCGGACCCAGCGGAACGATCCGGTGTCGGTCACGAGGCCGGCGAACAGGCAGTGCGCGAGGTCCCGGTCGATCTCGACGCCCCACTCGTCGAACAGCACGGCGACCACCGCTGTGGTGGACTCCGCACTCGCATCGATCACGTGATGCGTGCCGTAGAAGGTGTTGGACCGGTGATGGTCGACGACCAGGGACACGGCGCCGTCCAACCGGTCACCCAGCGACCCGAGCCTGCCTCGACTGCCGGCGTCCACGGTGACCACCAAATCCGCGTCCGTCGGGACCTCGGCGGGCGGCACCAGGAACTCCGCTCCCGGCAGACCGATCATCGACTCGGGCAACGAGGCGGGCGCCGCGAAGGACACGGTCGGCCGCGAGCCGCGTCGCGAGAGCGCGACGGCCAGGGCGAGCGCACTGCCGATGGTGTCGGCGTCGGGTTGCACGTGGCACAGCAGAGTCACCGTCCGGGCGTCCTCGAGAAGACGGACGGCTTTCTGCATGTCCGCGCGCAGCGTGTCGGTCACCGGGGTCTCAGAGCTCGTCGGTGTCGCTTCGAGGCACCTTGTACGGATCCGGATCACCGGCGGGCTGCGCCCCCGCAGCGGCCTGAGCCACCTTGTCGTCGATCTGGCGGGCACGCTCGAGCAGTTCCTCCATGTGGCGCGCGGTGTCGGGCACCGTGTCCGCACGAAAGGTCAGCGTCGGGGTGAAGCGCACGCCGGTACCGGCACCGACCTTGGTGCGCAGAGCGCCCTTGGCCTTCTCCAGACCCAGAGCGGCAGCCTGGAAATCGGGCTCGGCGTCGAGCGTCTCGCCGCGCACGGTGTAGTAGACGGTGGCGTCGTGCAGGTCCGGGGTCACCTTGGTGTCGGTGACCGTCACGAACGACAGCCGGGGATCCTTGATCTCGTGATCGATGGCCGTCGCGACGATCGCTCCGATGCGCTTGGCCAGTTTACGAGCGCGGGCTTGGTCCACCACGATGCGTCTCCTTCGTCCATCAGTCCTCTGGCCCGAACACTCGGCGCCGAACTGCGAGTAGTTGTAGTTCCGGCCTCTCGGCCACGTGTCGCTCGCACGAGTCGAGTACCTCGTGCAGGTGGGCGACGTCCCCGGTGGCGATGGCGACACCCACCATCGAACGACGGTAACGCTCCTGTTCCCCGGTCTCGGCGGCCGACACACCGAAGCGCTGCAGGGCAGCGACGACGGGCTTGATCACCGAACGTTTCTCCTTCAGCGAATGTACGTCGCCGAGCAGGATGTCGAGTTCGAGAGCACCGAGAAACACGAGCACCTCATCGATAGCAGGGTCGGACACCGTCTTCGACGAACGGGTGTGGCCCGCGGACATGCCGCGGGCCACACCCGTACGTTCTCGTCGATCAGTCGCGCGGCTTCTCCCGAAGCTCGTACGCCTCCACGACGTCTCCGACCTTGATGTCGGAGTACGTCACCGTCAGACCACACTCGTAGCCCTCGCGGACCTCGGTGGCGTCCTCCTTCTCGCGCCGGAGCGACGAGATGGTGACGAGCTCGGCGACCACGTTGTTGTCACGCAGCAGTCGAGCCTTCGCGTTGCGGCGCACCAGACCCGAGGTGACGAGGCAACCGGCGATGTTTCCGACCTTCGAGGAACGGAACAGCGCGCGGATCTCGGCCTGGCCCAGCGTGACCTCTTCGTAGACCGGCTTGAGCAGACCCTTGAGCGCCTTCTCGATCTCGTCGATCGCCTGGTAGATCACCGAGTAGTACCGGATGTCCACGCCCTCGCGGTTCGCCAGCTCCGTCGCCTTGCCCTCGGCACGGACGTTGAAGCCGATGATGATCGCGTTGGACGCCGACGCCAGGTTGACGTTGGTCTCGGTGACACCACCCACGCCGCGGTCGATGACGCGCAGTTCGACCTCGTCGTCGATCGCGATACCGACGAGCGCCTCCTCCAAGGCCTCCACGGTGCCGGAGTTGTCGCCCTTCAGGATCAGGTTGAGCTGCGACGTCTCCTTCAGTGCGGCATCGAGATCGTCGAGGCTGATCCGCTTGCGCGACTTCGCTGCCAGCGCGTTGCGCTTGCGAGCGTTGCGGCGGTCCGCGATCTGACGGGCGATCCGGTCCTCGTCGACGACGAGCAGGTTGTCACCGGCACCCGGCACCGACGTGAAGCCGATGACCTGAACGGGACGCGACGGGAGCGCCTCGATGACGTCCTCGCCGTGCTCGTCGACCATGCGACGGACGCGACCGTAGGCATCGCCGGCGACGATCGAGTCACCGACACGCAGGGTTCCGCGAGCGATGAGCACGGTGGCCACCGGTCCGCGACCACGGTCGAGATGTGCCTCGATGGCGACACCCTGTGCGTCCATGTCCGGGTTGGCGCGCAGATCGAGCGCCGCGTCGGCCGTCAACAGCACTGCCTCGAGAAGGGCATCGATGTTGGTGCCCTGCTTGGCCGAGATGTCGACGAACATCGTGTCGCCGCCGTACTCCTCGGCGATGAGGCCGTACTCGGTCAGCTGCTGCCGGATCTTGTCCGGGTTCGCGCCTTCCTTGTCGATCTTGTTGACCGCGACCACGATCGGCACGTCTGCTGCCTGGGCGTGGTTGATCGCCTCCACCGTCTGCGGCATGACGCCGTCGTCGGCCGCGACCACGAGGATCGCGAGGTCGGTGGCCTTCGCACCACGGGCACGCATGGCCGTGAAGGCCTCGTGACCGGGGGTGTCGATGAAGGTGACCAGACGCTCGTTGCCCTCGAGCTCGGTGAGGACCTGGTAGGCACCGATGTGCTGCGTGATGCCACCGGCCTCGCCCTCACGCACGGTGGCGTTACGGATCGAGTCCAGCAGTCGCGTCTTGCCGTGGTCGACGTGACCCATGACGGTGACCACGGGAGGACGCTGCTCGAGCTCGTCCTCGCCGCCCTCGTCCTCGCCGTAGGTGAGGTCGAACGAGTTCAGCAGTTCGCGGTCCTCGTCCTCCGGGCTCACGACCTGGACGACGTAGTTCATCTCGCCGCCGAGCAGTTCGAGCGTCTCGTCGTTGACCGACTGAGTCGCCGTCACCATCTCGCCGAGGTTGAACAGCGCCTGCACGAGTGCAGCCGGGTTCGCGTCGATCTTGTCCGCGAAGTCGGACAGCGATGCGCCGCGAGCGAGACGGATCGTCTCACCGTTGCCACGGGGCAACCGCACGCCACCGACTGCGGGAGCCTGCATGGATTCGTACTCGGCGCGCTTCGCCCGCTTCGACTTGCGGCCACGACGGACCGCGCCGCCGGGACGACCGAACGCGCCTGCCGCGGCACCGCGCTGGCCGGGACGGCCACCGCCACCGGGACGACCACGGAAGCCGCCACCGGCAGGTGCGCCGGCACCGGGAGCGCCGGGTGCACCGCCGCCGCCACCGCGGTAACCGCCGCCGCCACCGGCACCGCCGGGACGACCGCCCGGTGCGCCGCCGGGACGACCCGGACGACCGCCGGCTGCGGGAGCCGGACGAGCCGAGCGGCTCGGCATGGCACCCGGGTTCGGGCGAGGAGGCATCGATCCGGGATTGGGACGGGGTCCGCCGGGGCGAGGTCCACCCTGACCTGCGGGGGGACGACCTGCTCCACCCTGAGCGGGTGCGCCGCCGGCCGGACGAGGTCCACCCTGGCCCGGAGCCGGACGCGGGGCGCCGGGTCGCGGACCGGCCTGTCCCGGAGCCGGACGCGGCGCGGGGCGCTCGACGGGTGCGGACGAGTAGGGATTGTTGCCGACGCGCGGTGCCTTCGGTCCCGGCTTGGGGCCGGGAGCAGCGGGCGCTGTGGGCGCTGTGGGCGCCGACGCTGCCGGTGCCTCGGGGGCGGGTGCCGCCGGAGCAGCCGGTGCCGCGGGAGCGCCAGGTGCTGCGGGTGTCGGAGCCGGGGCAGCGGGTGCCGGGGCGGCGGGAGCCGACGGGGCCGGAGCCTGCGCGGCGGGCGCCTCGGGTGCTGCTGCGGCCGGTGCCTCGGGGGCCGCCGGAGCCGGCTTCGGACCGGGGCGGGGGCCGCCCGGCTTCGGGCCTGCGCCGTTTCCGGACGGACGGGCGCCGGTCGACGGTGCCGCGTCGCCGGACGCGGACGGGTACGACTCACGGAGACGTCGCGCGACCGGTGCTTCCACGGTCGACGACGCCGACTTCACGAACTCGCCCTGCTCTTTCAGCCGAGCGAGTAGATCCTTGCTGGTGACACCGAGTTCTTTAGCCAACTCGTGCACGCGGGCCTTGCCTGCCACTGCTCTCCTCACTGAGAGGTCGAGCGCGGCTCCTATGGCAGGCGCCCGCACGACCTCGGGTTATCTCGAAACGATGTTCATCGTCGGTGCTTCACGGTGTGCTCATGAATTCGTGTACCTGTTCTCCTCGTGGCGCGGCGAGGTGCCGCGACCGTTCGGCCGGTCGATCGGGTGTGGTCCACACCGTCACGGTGCGAACTCTCGGGCAAGCGCGGACAGGTCCAGCGGACCGGTCACGCGCAAGGCACGCCCGAAGGCTCGACGTCGCTCCGCCTGCTGCAGACAAGTCGCGTCGGGATGCAACCATGCACCCCGGCCGGGCAGTCTGCGGCGATGATCGACCACGGCACCGACCGTGCCGGTGTCGGAGACGCCGGCGACGATCCGCACCAAGGCGGAAGGCGACTCGCGCTGTCTGCATCCTACGCACGTACGCACCGGTCCAGCTGGTGCGGACGCGGTGTCGTCGGACAACGCGTGTCGAGCCGTGTCACAGTCTAACGCGGATTCGGTCCGGTTCGGAACGTCGCCCGCTCGCGCGCGCCGACTCAGTGATCGTCCTCGGTCGGCGCGGCGTCGCTCCGGATGTCGATACGCCACCCGGTCAGGCGCGCGGCGAGCCGCGCGTTCTGACCTTCCTTGCCGATCGCGAGCGACAACTGGTAGTCGGGCACCACCACACGAGCGGCGCGGGCAGCCGCGTCGACGACCGTGACAGAGACAACCTTCGACGGTGACAACGCATTCCCGACGAACACGGCCGGATCGTCGTCGTAGTCGATGATGTCGATCTTCTCGCCGGCCAGCTCGCTCATGACGTTGCGGACACGCTGGCCCATCGGACCGATGCACGCGCCCTTGGCGTTGAGGCCGGACACCGACGTCCGCACGGCGATCTTCGACCGGTGTCCCGCCTCGCGGGCCACCGACACGATCTCCACGGACTCGTCCGCGATCTCCGGCACCTCGAGCGCGAACACCTTGCGGACCAGGTTGGGGTGCGTCCGGGACAGGGTGACCTGCGGGCCGCGAGTACCGCGGGTGACGCCCACGACGTAGCACTTGATCCGGTCGCCGTGCTCGTACGTCTCACCGGGCACCTGCTCCGCCGGCGGGATGGTCGCGTCCACGCCCTCGGAGTCGCTGCCGATCCGCACCACGACCGTGCCGCGTGCGTTCAGCCGTGCGTCGGCCTGGATGACACCGCCGACGATCTCGCCCTCGTGCGTCGAGTACTCACCGAACGACTTCTCGTTCTCGGCGTCTCGGAGTCGCTGCAGGATGACCTGACGCGCGGTGGTCGCGGCGATGCGACCGAACCCTTCGGGGGTGTCGTCCCACTCGGAGACGAAGTTCCCGTTCTCGTCGGTCTCGCGTGCCATGACGCGGACCTCGCCACTCTTGCGATTCACGTCGATGTAGGCGTCGGACCGGTGACCGGCCGTGTGCTTGTACGCGGTGAGCAGCGCACTCTGCAGCGTCTCGATCACCGCGTCGATGGTGATGCCCTTCTCCGCCTCGATCGCGCGGAGGGCAGTCATGTCGATGTTCACGTCGTTATCGGCTTTCGTCGTCTGTGTCGTCGTCTTCGTCACCGGAGACGGGCTCCTCCGGCGGGTTCAGCGGATCGAAGCGTCCGGGCGTGACGCCGCCCGCCATCTCGAGCTCCGCAGGATTGGGCTTCTTGAACTCCACCTGCACGGTGGCCGACGTGACCGCGTCGAGCGGCACGGTGCGCAGCGTCGGACCGGTGCGCGAGCGGAGAACGAGATCCAGTTCGGTCGTACCGCCCTCCGAGGTCCTGAGCTCCCCGACGCGGGCGTCGATCGTCTCGTCCCCGAGCATGACAATGACCATCCGGCCGCGAGCACGACGCCAGTGGCGAGGCTCGGTCAGGGGTCGGTCGACACCGGGCGTGGTCACCTCGAGGTTGTACGCGGTGTCCCCGAATTCGGTTGCCGCGTCCAGGATGTCGGAGATCTCGTGGCTCAGCCGAGCGAGCGCGTCGAGCTCGAATCCGGAATCCCGATCGACGATCACCTTGACGACGCTGTGAGCACCGGCCTTCGACACGGTGACGTCCTCGAGATCGAGATCGCCGTCGGTGAACCCCGGGCCCGCCACGTGTGCGGAGAGGAGTGCGACGACCCTCTCCCTGGATGGAACCGGCATCGCTCGACCACTCCTCGCTGAAGTTGTACAGCTCGCCACCGGCGAACTGGGAAGGGACCACGATACCGCGACCGGGGCGCGTCTCCCGACACGCTGCGTCGTCGCGCCGAGAGTGCTCGTGTCCGGCGCGGGGACGGTGTCCGTGTCTGGCACGATGACCGGGTGCCACCGACAGTTCCGCACCGACCGGTCTTCCTGCACGGCCGCAGTCTCCCGACGCTCTCGCGGCGCACGATGTTGCGCGGTGCGGCGGCAGTGGTCGCAGGCACGACGATCCTCGCCTCGACGGTCGCGTGCTCGGACGGTACGCAGGACGACGAGGCGGCGCAGCCCGATCCGCTCGCGGCTCATGCCGCCCGGGCCCGCCGCGACGCGGCCGCCGCGACGGCGGCGATCGCGCAGAACCCGGCGGCGGTCGACACTCTCACCGTGATCGCCGATCAGCGGACCGCCCACGCCGACGCACTCGACACCGAGATCGCACGTCTCACTCCCCCGCCCACGGTGTCCGGGACCGCCACTGCGGCGACCGGCACTGCCGAGCCGGTGTCGGCTCCGGCTCTCATCGACTTGTCCACGGCGCTGTCGGACGCGGGCCGCAGCGCAGCCGACGACGCGCGTGCGCTGTCCGGTTACCGAGCGGGCCTGCTCGGGTCGATCAGTGCCGCGTGCACGCTGGCGTCCGCGGCGGTGGCCGGATGAGTGATCTCGGCCCGGAGCAGCAGGCCCTCGTGGACGCGCTGAACGTGGAGTTCGCCGCCGTCTTCGCGTACGGCGTCATCGCGGCGTTCTCGAACCCCACCCGCGATCCGATGGTCGCGCAGTACGCCGCCGACCACCGAGCGCGGCGCGACGGCACCATCGACGCCCTGACCGCGGCCAGCGTCACCGCACCGGAGCCCGCGGCCGGGTACACGGTGCCGTTCCCGGTGACCGACGCGGTGGCGGCGGCACGGCTCGCGGCGCAGGTCGAGGACGACGCCGCAGTCGCCTGGCGGTCGGTCGTCGAACGGGCCCAGTCCGGGCACACCCGCGACATCGGCATCGTCGCCCTCACGGACTCAGCTCGGCGCGCCTCGGCGTGGAAGGCGATCCTCGGCATCTTCCCGTCGACGGTGGCCTTTCCCGGCACTCCGGCGACCTGACCCCTCCGCCGGTCGGGACCTCGACTCAGGGTTGATCGGTCACGGCGGCGACGATCACCGCGGTGCCCGCGGTCCACGACGCCGCGGCGAGCCGTGGGTGACCGTCGACCATGTCCTGCACCGCTGTCCACGTCGCCCCGTCGGCGTCACCGGTGACCACCACGGCGGTCCCGGGTCGACCGAGCACCAGCGCCCACTCGAGGTACTGCACGGCCTCGGCCGCACCGGCCCGCGAGACGTCGGCGGACACCACACCGAAGGTCGTGTCGTCGTCCGTGCGGAGCTGCGGCAACGATCCGGCGGGTTCGCCGGCGACGATCTCCACCCGGCCTCGTGCCGCCTCCGTGTCGGCCTGGACGGCCGCGACACTCTCGTCCGCGGCGAGCACCACGACGGAGCCGCGCTCGCCGACCGCGTCGGCCGCGAGAGCGGCCGAGCGTCCGTGTATCGGCGCGATCAGCAGGACTCGGCGAGCGTCGACGAGCCGGGTCAGGACCGCAGGGAGAGACTCGCTCGACGACGAGGTGCTCACACGGGTCGCCCGACTGCGCGCAGGACCTCCCGGCCCGCCGACTCGGCCGGAACGTCGCGAGCCTCACCGGTGAAGCGATCCTTCAGCTCGACGGTGCCGTCCGCCCAGCCGCGA
This sequence comes from Rhodococcus sp. BP-316, assembly GCF_019836105.1. Lineage (NCBI taxonomy): Bacteria > Bacillati > Actinomycetota > Actinomycetes > Mycobacteriales > Nocardiaceae > Rhodococcus > Rhodococcus sp. BP-316. Next base: position 505,451 of record NZ_JABUEE010000001.1, read on the forward strand.
CCGAGGACGACGACGAGCGGCACACCGATGAGCTCGGAATCCTTGAACTTCACACCGGGAGACACCTTGGGACGGTCGTCCAGGACGACCTCGAGTCCGTGTGCGTCGAGTTCGACGGCGAGCGCCTCGGCACCCTCGCGCGCGCCCACGTCCTTGTTGGCGATGACGATGTGCACGTCGGCGGGTGCGACGGACGCGGGCCACCGCAGACCCTTGTCGTCGTGCATCTGCTCGGCGATGACAGCCACCAGGCGGGACACGCCGACGCCGTACGAGCCCTGGAGCAGGCGGGTGGGCTTGCCGTTCTCGCCGAGGACGTCGACCGCGAAGGCGTCGGTGTACTTGGTACCGAGCTGGAAGATGTGGCCGATCTCGATGCCGCGAGCGGACACCAGTGCGCCGCGGCCGTCCGGAGAGGGATCACCGTCGCGCACCTCGGCGGCCTCGATGGTGCCGTCCGCGACGAAATCGCGGCCCGCGACCAGGTCGACGACGTGCTTGCCCTTCTCGTTCGCCCCGGTGATCCACGCCGTGCCGTCGACGACGCGAGGGTCGACGAGGTAACGCACGCCGTTGTCCTGCAAGGCCTTCGGTCCGATGTAACCCTTGACGAGGAACGGATTGGCGGCGAAGTCCGCGTCGCCCAGCATGACGAACTCGGCGGGGGCGAGGGAGGCCTCGAGGCGCTTCTCGTCCACGTCACGATCACCGGGAACGCCGATGGCGAGCAGTTCCCACTCACCGCCGGGTATACGTGTCTTGAGCAGCACGTTCTTGAGCGTGTCCGCCGCGGTGACCGTGCGGCCGAGATCCGCACCGTTCGCCCAGTCGACGAGCGTCGCGATGGTCGGGGTGTCGCCGGTCTCGTGCACCGTCGGTTGCGGCAGGCCCTCGAGGGGGATCGACGGCGGAGCCGGCGTCGTGACGGCCTCGACGTTCGCGGCGTACCCGGACTCGACACACCGCACGTAGGTGTCCTCGCCGACGACCGATTCCGCGAGGAACTCCTCGGACGCGCTCCCGCCCATCGCACCGGACGTGGCCGCGACGATGACGTAGCTGACACCGAGGCGCTCGAAGATTCGCTGGTACGCCTCGCGGTGGGCCTCGTAAGAGGTCTTCAGACCCGCCTCGTCGAGATCGAACGAGTACGAGTCCTTCATGACGAACTCACGGCCGCGCAGGATGCCGGCCCGCGGACGCTCCTCGTCGCGGTACTTGGTCTGAATCTGGTACAGCGTGACCGGCAGGTCCTTGTAGGAGCTGTACTCCCCCTTGACCGTCAGCGCGAAGAGCTCCTCGTGCGTCGGCCCGAGCAGCATGTCGACGCCCTTGCGATCCTTGAGCCGGAACAGCCCGTCGCCGTACTCGGTCCAGCGGTTGGTCACCTCGTACGGTTCGCGCGGCAGCAGCGCCGGCAGCGAGATCTCCTGGCCACCGATCGCGTTCATCTCCTCGCGCACCACCTGCTCGACGCGGCGCAGCACCCGGAGCCCGAGCGGCAGCCACGAGTACACACCGGGAGCGATGCGGCGGACGTAGCCGGCGCGCACCAGGAGCTTGTGGCTCGGTACCTCGGCATCGGCGGGATCGTCGCGGAGCGTGCGCAGGAACAGGTGGGACAGACGGGTGATCACAGGCGCACAGCCTAGTCCGTGGGTGTGTCGGTACCGTTCCTGCCGTGCTCGTTCTTCTGCCACCGTCCGAAACCAAGTCCGCGGGCGGCCGCGGTGATCCGCTCGATCTCGACCGGCTGTGGCTTCCGCAGCTCACCGACGTCCGATCGACGCTGGTGAACGCTCTCGTGTCCCTCGCCGACGATCCCGCGGCCTCCCGCACGGCCCTGGGACTCTCGCCGAAGCAGGACGACGAGATCGAGCGCAATGCGGCCCTGACGGTCTCGGCGACGAGACCGGCTCTCGAGCGCTACACCGGAGTGTTGTTCGACGCGTTGGACGCGGCATCGTTCACCCGGGCGCAGAAGGCCAAGGCTCGGCAGCGCCTCGCGATCGGGTCCGCCCTCTTCGGTGCGGTGCGAGCGGACGATCCGGTTCCGGCGTACCGGCTCTCGGGCGGGTCCGCACTGCCCGGGCTCCCCACGCTCCGCGCCCTGTGGAAGCCGGTGCTGCCCGCGGCGGTCACCGCCGCGGCCGACGGTCTCGTCGTCGATCTGCGCTCGGGAATCTACCGCGACCTGGGCCCCATACCCGGCGCGGTCACCGCCACCGTGCTCACCGAGCAACCCGACGGATCCCGCACCGTCGTCAGCCATTTCAACAAGCATCACAAGGGACTGCTGGCACGGGCGCTGACCGTCACTCGCGCGGAACCCACGAGCGCACGGGCCGTCGCCGCGGTCGCCGTCCGTGCAGGACTCCGAGCCGAGGTCGCATCGCCGACCGAGGTGATCGTGCTGACCGAATGAACCCGGTCCCGGAACTGCTGCAGCGCGGCGCCGATGCCGCCGTCGGTCGCACCGCCTCGCAACGCGTGGTGGACGACGTCGCGGACCAGTTGGTCGCCTGCACCGACGCGGATCCCCTCGCTCAGGGGTCCGTCACGCTCCTGTCCACGATCACGGCGCTGTACGAGGAGGGGTGGCAACCGCTCGACCTGCTGCACGTCGTCCGCCGCCACTGCACCGCCGAGGTCACCGGACTCGCCGCGGCGGCCCTCCTGCACGAGGCCGAACTCTCCGACGCCACCTCACGCGCGCCCGAGAGCTGGGTGCGCCAGGTCGAGGCGATCCGGGCGCTGCGCCCGGACGTCGAGTCGCCTGTCGACGCGTCTCCGAGTCTGCTCGCCGCGCGTCTGCGCCTCGGCGGTGCGTCCGACTACATCGCCGTCAGTGACCAGTGGATCGCCGTGCTCACGCTGCTCGGGCGGTGGCAGAGCCTGCCCCGACTCACCCGGATCGGTGCGCTGCCGTCGCAGTGGCCGTCGGCCCGGACCGCACGCCTGCTGCCGCCCGACACCGTCGTCGGGTCCGGCATGCTCGGACGCATCAGGGGGCTTCTCGCCAAGGCGGACTCGACCGAGTTCGAGGAGGAGGCCGATGCGTTCACCGCGAAGGCGCAGGAACTGATGACGAAGTACTCCGTCGACACCCTCGTGCTCGCCGAGGGCCGGACCGACGTCGTGAGCAGGCGTGTGCACGTCGACAATCCGCACGCGGATGCGCGTGCACAGTTGCTGCACGTGGTGGCGACGGTCAACCGCACCCGGGTGGTCTGGGACACCGATCACGCCCTCGCGACGGTGGTGGGTGCACCCGTCGACGTGGAGCAGACCGAGATGCTCTTCACCTCCCTCTCGGTGCAGGCGGCGCGCGCTCTGGCTCGCGCTCCCCGACCGGCTCGGCGGAAGAAGGCGGCATCCGGGTTCGACACCGCGTTCCTGTGGGCCTACGCCGTGCGGCTGGGTGAACGCCTCGCCGAGTCGGACGCGCTGGCCCTCGAGGAGGCGAGTCGACGGTCCGGCGATCTGCTGCCGATGCTGGCGACGCAGACGGTGGCCGTCGAGGCCGAGGTCGAGCGACTGTTCCCGGCCACCCGGTCGGTCCGTGGACCCCGGCTGGACCTCGCGGGATGGGAGTCCGGGCGGGCGGCGGCGAACGAGGCGGACCTGCCCGCCGACCGTCAGCGGTGAGCCGCGTCCTGGGCTGCCTTGGCCTGGGCGACGTCGGCCGCGCTGTAGCGGATGAACAACGCCGAGACGGCGGCGACCGCAGCGAGAACGGCGCAGCCGAGAAGAGCGAACGTGTAGCCCTCTCCCAACGCGACGATCTCCGGCCGGGTCATGTCGACGGCCGAGCCCGTCCGACCGCCCAGTGAGAGCGTCTTCGACGCCGCCATCGCGCTGACCACAGCGAGGCCGAGTGGGCCACCCAGGTTCTGCGCGACGAGCGAGATGGCGGTGAGGGGCCCGATGTTCTTCTGGTCGACGTTGGCGATCGCGCAGAGCGGGAGGGCGATGACCGCCAGTCCGACGCCGAAACCGATGCCGCCGATGGGGAGGAACAGGTTCTTCCAGTACGTCGACTCCACCGTGATGGTCGACGCGAAGATCAGGTACCCGACGGTGAGGACCGCGCCGGTCGCGATGATCCAGCGCGGTGCGACCCGCGGCGCCAGCCACGACGACGCGACGGCGGCGAGCGCCATGCCGCCACCGAACGGGATGAACGAGATGCCGGCGCGCAGCGGGCTGTAGTCCAACACGTCCTGGACGAACACCGCGACGATCACGGTCATCGCGAACAGGGCGCCGCCGGAGAAGAAGATGGCGACGAAGGTGGCGACTCGGTCCCGGTCGCGGAAGAGTTCGAAGGGCAGCAGTGGGTTCCTGGCGCGCCGCTCGACGGTGAGGAACGCGAGCAGCAGGAACAGACCGACGACGATCGCGGTGAGGGTGACGACGTCCGTCCAGCCTCGTTCCGGACCCTCGACGATGCCGAACACGACACCGGTGGATCCGAGCGTCGCGAGGATCGCCCCCGGCACGTCGAGGGGTGCCCGTTCGCCGGCCGTCTCGGTGAGCGCGCGCCATCCCAGGGCCAGGATCGCGAGACCGATCGGCACGTTGATGAGGAAGATCCACCGCCACGAGACCTCGGTGAGCGCCCCGCCGATGATGAGACCTGAGAAGGAGCCGACACCGGTCATGGCCGCGTAGATGGCGATGGCCTGATTGCGGACGGGCCCCGGCGCGAACGTGGTGGCCACCAGTGCGAACGCCGTGGGCGACGCGACCGCGGCGCCGGCGCCCTGGATCACGCGGGCCAGCACCAGCATCGCCTCGTTCTGCGCGAGTCCGCAGGCCGCGGACGCCACCGTGAACAGCGCGACTCCGACGAGGAACATGCGCTTGCGTCCGAAGGCGTCGCCCATGCGCCCGCCGAGGAGCATGAGCCCGCCGAAGGCCAGGACGTACGACGAGACCACCCAGTTGCGACCGGCATCGCTGAGGCCGAGTTCGGCCTGCAGCGGAGCGAGCGCGAGGTTCACCACGGTGCCGTCGAGCACGGCCATCAACTGCATGCCGCTGAGCGCGATGATCGCGAGTCCGAAGGCCCGCTCGGTCACGGGATAGGTCATCGGCCGGGTCACGAGGCTGCGCCGATCACGGCCGCGGCGGCGAATCCCGCCACCGGTCCGATGACGATGATGGCCGGGGGGCGCACGTTCTCCGCACGCACCCGCTCGGCGACGGTGGTCAGATCTGCCCGCACCACCCGCTGCGACCGCGTCGTGCCCTCCTGGACCACCACGACCGGCGTGTCCGCGGGGCGCCCGTTCTCGACGAGCACGTCCGCGAAGGCTCCGATGCGCTCGACCGCCATGAGCAGCACGATCGTGCCGCGCAGCCGGCCCAGGGACGGCCAGTCGATCAGGGAGTCCGGGTGATCCGGGCGCAGATGACCGCTGACGACGACGAACTCGTGCGTGACGCCACGATGGGTGACCGGGATACCGGCGGCGGACGGCACCGAGATGGCGCTGGTGATGCCGGGAACGACGGTGACGGGAATGCCCGCTGCGGTGCACGCCTCGAGTTCCTCGTATCCGCGGCCGAAGACGTAGGGATCGCCGCCCTTGAGTCGGACCACGAACCGGCCGGCGCGGGCATGCGTGACCAACGCGTCGTTGATGGCCTCCTGTGCCATGAACCGGCCGTACGGGATCTTCGACGCGTCGATCACCTCGACGTGCGGTCCCAGTTCGGCCAGCAGCTCGGGCGGCGCGAGACGGTCGGCCACCACCACGTCGGCACGCGCCAGCAGGCGGCGTCCCCGCACGGTGATGAGGTCCGGGTCTCCCGGTCCACCGCCCACGAGTGCGACCCCCGCGATCGACTTCTCCGGTGCGTCCGCGATGGCCCCGGACTGCAGCCCGTCCAGCACGGCGTTGCGCACGGCGGCGGACCGGCGATGCTCTCCGCTGGCGAGCACGCCGACGGTCAGACCGTCGTACTCCGCGCTGGCAGGCGTGACCGCCGTGCCGTCTCTCGCCACGTCCGCGCGCACGCAGAAGATCCGGGAGCGCGCCGCTTCCGCGACGATGGCCGCGTTGGTCTCGGCCTCGTCGGTGCAGGCGATGGCGTACCAGGCCTCGTGCAGATCGCCGTCGCGATAGTCGCGCAGCTCCAGCTCGATCTGACCGAAGCTCGCCATGCCCTCGACGGCCGGGGTGGCCTCGCGGGTGATGACGACGACCTTCGCGCCGCACGACACCAGCAGCGGGAGCCGCCGCTGCGCGACACTGCCCCCACCGACGACGACCACGCGACGACCGGCCAGATCGAGCCCTGCGAGGTAGGGAGAATCGGTCGCGTCCACGTCGGAAGACCCTACCTGTCGTGGCACGGGCACGATCAGCGCTGCCGCACCCCGGACGGCGTGAGGTCGTAGCGAGCCGTGGTGCTGAGCGTCTGACGCCCGTTCACCACCGCGGCGTGGTTCACTTCGAGACGCAGCGCCTGCGAGTCCGTTGTCAACGACATCACCCCGTTGTCGAACCAGGGACCCGCCTCCGTGCTCCACTCCGCGTGCACGGGTTCCGCCTTGGCTCCGCGCGCCAGGCGCGCAAGCATCCTCGCCACCGGGCGACGGATCGCCAGGCGGTTGACCGCCCGGATCGGCAGGTTCAGTGGATTACGGAACGGCGACATCGTCAGCTGGTACAGAGACGTCGACGTCGACACGCGGGTCTCCGCCTTCGCGACGTAGGAGCAGTGCACGTCACCCGACAACCACACGACCGACTTCGGCGCGTCCGGCCCCACGACCACCTCGTCGACCAGATCCACCATGTCGCCGAACGACTTTCCGAACGCGGCCCAGTGCTCGAGATCGAGCGCGATACGCAGCTTCTCCCCGATCCGACCGAACCGCTTCCCCCACGCGCCCTGCGCCACCGCCTCGTTCCACTGCTCCACCGCGTGCAGCCCCGGAAGCATGAGGAAGGGCAGCGAGGACCCCAGGAGCACGTGCTCCTTTCCCGATTTCAGCGTGTGCTCGCGCACCCATGCCCACTCGACGTCGTCGACCATGGCCCTGCGCTCGGGCGACAGGTCACGCGAACACCGGCTGTCGATCATCACCAGACGCGTGTTGCCGATGTCGCGGTGATAGCTCCAGCGCGCCGAGGACGGTTCCGCGTCCGCCTTCAGGGCGAACTCGGCGAGCACCGTCTCACGCTCGGAGTCGCTCGCGGCGGATCGCACGGCCGCGTACATCGCGTCGTCCTCGAGTTCGCGCGGGGACAGGTTGCCCAGGTGTTGGTAGACCCAGTACGAGGAGAAGGCGCCGATCACGCGGTCCTCCCACCAGGACGCCTGTGTCACCTCCGCGCGCCAGTCCGCGGAGGAGTTCCAGTCGTCCCGCAGATCGTGGTCGTCGAGGATCATGCACGTCGGGACCGTGGCCATCAGTTGGCGGACGCGGTCGTCGCCCCACGACTCCTGGTAGAGCCAGGTGTACTCCTCGAAGTCGCAGATCTCGTCCTCGACCTCCTCCGAGCGGGCGCCGGCAGCACGTTCGCCGGCCTCGCGCCGGGCGTGCAGGCGCTCGACGATCTCGGGCGACGGATCGTCCGCGTAGACCTGATCGCCGAGGAAGACCAGGAGATCCGGCCAGGTGTCGGGCTCCTCGCTCGCGACGCGGTCGGCGAGCCCGACCAGCGCGTCGGCACCGATGCGCGTCAGCGCCTCGTCGCTGTAGGTGTCACCCCGCCGACAGGATCCGAAAGCGACGGTGACGGGCTCGTCGTCGCACATCGTGTGCACGACGGCCCGGCGGTCGGGAGTGGGCCACACCTGCTCGCCGTCGATCGCGACGGTGTAGTCGACGAGGGAGTTCTGCGGCAGATCCTCGACGGCGACGAGGGCGTAGTGGTGCCCGTGGAGACCCCACGTGCGCTCGTCCACCGAGGCGCCCGAGGACGTGGTGACCGTGACGGTGCAGGAGTGCGACGTCTCCACCCAGAAGGTCGCGCGATCGGTACTGACGTAGCGGACGAACGGCCCCAGGATCAGTCTCTGGTCGATGTCGGTCATTCGATCCAGATTGCCACCAATGCCCGATTTCCGCGCCGTTCACCGGCAACCTGTCGGAAAAGTCTCCCGACGACATGTCCGGGAAAAGCCGCCACGGGGCACGTAGATGTCCCAATTGACGTGTGCGACAGGGGATGTTTACGTTGTTTGGATGACTGTGCGGATGTATTCGGTCGACGATGTCGCCGACATGCTGGGGCTGCACGTGCGCACCGTCCGCGGCTACGTGCGGTCCGGGCGCCTTCCCGCCGTCCGCATCGGCAAGCAGTACCGCATCTCCGGCGAGGACCTCGAGACGTTCACCGGGCAGGCCGCCTCCACACTGCGCACCGAGCATCGCGTCGAGGTCACCTCGATCGTCGACATCGACACCGTCGACCGCGAGACCGCGGATCGGCTGACCGCACTGCTCGCCAGAGCCACCGGGGACGCGCGACCCGACAGTGAACCGTTGCGCGTCAACACCGCCTACGACGCGCAACGCGACCGGCTCAAGGTCGTCGTCCTCGGCGCCCCGCGGGAGGTGTCACGGCTCCTGGACTACCTGGAGGGACTGCTCGCGGCGTGATCGGTGGACGGCCGGCAGGCCGCCACGAACCGAGCGAATCCCCGGGCCGTCGCCACCGGATGGGTGTGCAGATACGACGCGTGCACCCGTCCGCCGGCGCCGACGGATCCCTCCTGCACGGTGCTGCCGTCGCGCCGCCAGGCCCACGCGGGTTCGAACGATCCCGCCCGGACGACGTGGGTGCGGTGGAATTCGTGGCCGGTGATGCGCTGGCCGACGTCGAACATCACCGACCCCGTCAGCGCCACCGCGTCTCGATAGCCGAGGGTGAGCCTCGACCCGAACTCGACGTCGAGGTCGAGCACTGCCGCCATGCGGTGCCCGTCCAGCGAGGTGGCCAGGTACAGGAGGCCCGCACACTCACCGTGCACCGGCCACCCGGCGTCGGCGAGAGCCCGGATGTCGTGCAGCAGTGGCTCGTTGGCGGCCAGCTCGGCGGCGTGGAGCTCGGGGAAGCCGCCGGGGACGACCAGGCCGGTGGCACCCTCGGGCAACCGGTCGTGGCGCGGATCGAACACCGCCACGTCCGCTCCCGCGGCACGCAGCACCTCCGGTTGCTCGGCGTAGCCGAACGTGAACGCCGGGCCACCGGCGACGGCGACCACCGGACGCGGACCCTCGATCCGCACCCCCACCGCAGCGTCCGGACTCCACGGCTCCGCCGTCGGAACCTGCGCCGTCGCCGCGATGCGAGCGAGAGCGTCGACGTCGACATGGCGCGACACCAGCTCGGTCATCGCCGCGACGGCGTCGACCGCGGCGGAGCCGTGCTCGGCTGCGGTCACCAGGCCGAGGTGACGCGACGGCACCTCGAGCGCGCCGGCGCGAGGCACCGACCCGATCACGGGAACGCCGACCCGGTCGCAGGCCTGTCGCAGCACCGCCTCGTGTCGCTCACTGCCGACCCGGTTCAGGATCACCCCGGCGACGCGGACCGAGGGGTCGTACGTCGAGAACCCGTGGACCAGCGCGCCGATGCTCTGGCTGTGCCCTCGCGAATCCACCACCAGGATCACCGGCGCACCGATCGCGGCGGCGACCGCGGCCGTGGACCCCTCCGCAGCGGGTCCGGTGGCGTGGGGGTCGATGCGACCGTCGAAGAGACCCATGACGCCCTCGACGACCGCGATGTCGCACCCGCTCGCACCCCAGCGCAGCGCGGGCACCATCGCGTCGCGGCCCGTCATGACGGCGTCGAGGTTGCGACCGGGCCGTCCTGCGGCGACGCCGTGGTACCCGGGATCGATGTAGTCCGGGCCGACCTTGAACGGAGCGACCCGCCTGCCGGCGGCGCGCAGTGCGCCCATGATGCCGGTGGCGATGGTGGTCTTTCCGCTGCCGGACGAGGGGGCCGCGATGACGACGGCGGGCAGATCGTTCACCATTCGATGCCGCGCTGACCCTTGCGACCCGCGTCCATGGGGTGCTTGGTCTTCGACATCTCGGTGACCAGATCGGCGGCGTCGAGCAGCGCGGTGGGTGCGTTGCGGCCCGTGATGACGACGTGCTGGTTGCCGGGCCGGTCGGTGAGGGTGCGCACCACGTCGTCGACGTCGATCCACCCCCAGTGCAGCGGATAGGTGAACTCGTCGAGGACGTAGAAGCGGTGCCGTTCGTCCCGGATGCGCGCCGCGATCTCCGCCCACCCTTCGCGTGCGTCCTCGGCATGGTCGACCTCGTCGCCGCGCTTGCGCGACCAGGACCATCCCGAGCCCATCTTGTGCCACTCCACGGCGCCGCCGACGCCGGTCTCGTCGTGCAGATCACCGAGGGTGCGGAACACCGACTCCTCGCCGACCTTCCACTTGGCGCTCTTGACGAATTGGAAGACCGCGACGTCGAAGCCCTGGTTCCAGGCGCGCATCGCCATGCCGAACGCGGCGGTGGACTTCCCCTTTCCGGGGCCCGTGTGGACGGCGAGGATGGGGAGGTTGCGACGCTGCCTGGTGGTCAGGCCGTCGTCGGGAACGGTGCCGGGTGCCGGAACTCCCTGTGGCATGAACGATCTCCTCAGGCTGCGGCCCGGACGACGCCGGCCACGCTCGCCGACGACAGTTCGGGCAGTGAGATGTAGGTTCCGCGCAGGGCGGTCGCGAGGTCACGGGCGAGTCCGAGGCGAACCATGCCGGACTCGCAGTCGACGACCACGGAGGCCACCTTGTCCGCGGCCAGCAGTGCGGCGGCGTGACGGGCTCGTCCCACCGGATCGGGTCCACCGGTGGCTCGGCCGTCGGTCAGGGTGACGACGAGGGCACGACGCCCCGGCTCCCGGACCCGCTCACGTGCGACGACGTCGCGTGTCGTCAGGAAGCCCGACGCGAGCGGCGTTCTGCCACCGGTGCGTACGTCGCGGAGTCGGGTGACGGCGACGTCCACCGACCGGGTCGGCGGGAGGATCACCTCCGCGTCGCTGCCCCGCACCGAGACGACGGCGACGCGGTCGCGGCGTCGGTAGGCGTCGCGCAGCAACGACACGACGGCACCGGTGACCGCAGACAGGCGGTCGCGCGCCGCCATCGAGCCGGAGGCGTCGACGACGAAGACGATCAGATTGCCTTCGCGCCCTTCGCGATCGACGCCGCGCAGGTCACCGCCCGCGATGGACAACCGGCCGGACTCGGCCGCTCCCCTGCGCTCCGCGGCACGCATCAGAGTGCCGACGAGATGGAGTGAGCCGCCAGTGAAGTCGGTCGCACGCACGACACGACCCGAGGACACCCGCGCGCGTGAGCGACGACCGGGTGCGCCGTCGCCGACACCGTCGATCTGCAGGAGCCGGGCATCGAAGCCGTCCCCGGACGCGGCGGTTCCGGAGCTGCCACCGGTCGACGGCCGCGGAGACGGTTCGTCGGCCGACGGTGCATCGTCGGAGCTCGACTGTTCGGGAGCACCGTCCTCGGCAGCGGGATCGGGTGCGCCTCCGCCGTCGTCCGGGTCGGGATCGGGATCGGTGTCCGGTTCCGAACGTCGCACGTCCTCGTCCGCCTGCGACATCGCATCGTCAAGCTCGCCGTCCGCGAGTCCGGGAGCATCGAACGGATCGCGCCGACGCCGATGGGGCAACGCCAGTTCGACGGCGACGCGCACGTCGTCCTCGGTCACCGTGGTGCCGCCCCGCCACGCGGCGTGAGCGGTCGCGGTGCGCGCGACGACGAGGTCACCGCGCATCCCGTCGACGTCGAAGGCCGCACACACGGCCGCGATACGACGCAGTTCCGAGTCGGGCAGCTCGACGTCGGCGACACGGTCCCGCGCACCGGCGATGCGGGCCGCGATCTCCGCGTCGGCGTCGGCATGCGCCTCGGCGAACGCGACGGCGTCGCGTTCGTAGTCGAGTCGGCGACGGACGACCGTCATCCGCGTGTCGACATCGCGCGAGGCGGAGACGTCCACGGCGAGACCGAAGCGATCGAGCAGCTGCGGGCGCAGCTCCCCCTCCTCGGGGTTCATGGTGCCGACGAGCACGAAGGTCGACGGGTAGGAGTGCGAGATGCCGTCCCGCTCCACGTGTACCCGGCCCATGGCTGCCGCATCGAGCAGCAGATCGACGAGATGATCGTGGAGAAGATTGACCTCGTCGACGTACAGAAGGCCACGGTCCGCGGCCGCGAGCAGGCCGGGGGTGAAGGCGCGTTCGCCGTCGCGGACGATGCGCTCGAAGTCGATGGACCCGACGACGCGGTCCTCGGTCGCACCGACGGGCAGTTCGACGAGCCGAGCGGGCCGGGTGCCCGCCGAGTCCGTGACGGGAGGCATCAGCGCCGTCAGCGCACGCACGGCGGTCGATTTCGCCGTGCCCTTCTCACCGCGTACGAGCACGCCGCCGATGCCGGGGTGAACGGCACAGAGTGAGAGCGCCAACAGCAGTCGGTCCTGACCGACGATGGCAGAGAACGGATATCCGGGATTCACGCGTGTGGTCCTGTTCGACCTCGGTGACCGCGCCGAGGAGTCGAGACGATGCTGCGCGTGGTCTCCTCACGCAGCAGTGACACGAACGCTCGGCGATCTGGCTCCGTGATCCGACCTCCTGAAGGAGGCCGGACCACGTCACAGTGGCGGGACCGCGCCCGAGTCACACGGGCTTCTCCGAGACGTTCGTCGGTTGTTCAGTGTCGGTGCAGGCGAGTCAGTTCTTGTCGCCTTCGCTCCAGGGACTGCCGCCGCCGCGCCGCATGGGCGTGTGCGGGATGCCGTCCTCGAGAACTTCCTGGCCGTCCGGGTAGAAGCCGTGCTTTGCGTACATCTCCACCAGGTAGCTCTGCGCGTTGATGCGGCACGGGGACGAGCCGACCTCCGCGAGCGCAGCCCGCAGCAGACGCGTGGTGTGGCCCTGCCCGCGCGAGGAGCGGTGGGTGCACAGGCGCCCGATGCGGAACGACTTCTCGCCGTCGTCGTGCTCCTCGAGGAGACGCAGTGTGCAGACCACGCTGCCGTCGCGCTCGAGCCAGAAGTGGCGGGTGTCGGAGAGCAGGTCCTTACCGTCGAGCTCGGGGTAGGCGCAGGCCTGCTCCACCACGAACACCTCCACGCGCAGCTTGAGCAGCTCGTAGAGGGTCTCGTTCGACAGGTCGAGTGCCCAGGATCGCTTGAGTGTTGCAGTCGCCGTCGTCATGTGATGGTGGTATCACACAGTTCCGGAGTGCGCGACCTGCCGGCCGGTGGCCGAGGTCGTGTCGAGCTGCAGCACTCGCGTGGTGTGCGACCAGATCTCGTCGAACAGACGCGGGTTCTCGGCCAGCTTGGTGCCCAGGGACGGAACCATGTCCTTGAGGGTCGGCTCCCACGAGCTGTACCGGTCGGAGAAGCAGCGCTTCAGCACGTCCAGCATCGCCGGCACGGCGGTGGACGCGCCGGGTGACGCCCCGAGCAGGCCCGCGATGGTGCCGTCGCCCGCGTTGATCACGGCGGTGCCGAACTCGAGCACGCCGCCGCGACCCTTGCGACGGATCACCTGGACTCGCTGTCCGGCGGTGACCAGCTCGAAGTCCTTGCCCTGAGCGGACGGCATGAACTCCCGCAGCGTCTCCACGCGGTCGGTCTCGGACTGCAGCAGCTCGGTGACGAGGTACTTGGTGAGGGCCATCTCGGTGACACCGACACCGAGCATCGAGAACAGATTGTTCGGCTTGACCGAGTTGACGAGATCGGTCATCTTCCCCTGCTTGAGGAACTTGGGCGACCAGCCGGCGTACGGCCCGAACAGGAGTCCGGGCTTGCCACCGATGACGCGGGTGTCGAGGTGCGGCACCGACATCGGGGGCGCACCGACCGAGGCCTTGCCGTACACCTTGGCGAAGTGCTGCTCGACGAGCTCGGGGGTGGTGCACCGCAGCCACTCACCGCTGACGGGGAAACCGCCGAAGCCCTTGGCCTCCGCGATGCCCGACTTCTGCAGGAGGTGCAGGGCGCCGCCGCCCGCGCCGACGAAGACGAACTTGGTGACGATCTTGCGCGTGACGCCGGTCCGCCCGTTGTAGACCTTGACGGTCCAGGTGCCGTCGGAGTTCTTGGACAGGTCGCGGACCTCGTGTCCGAAGTTGACCGAGGCGCCCTCCACCGCGAGGTGGTTGAGGAGCTGCTTGGTCAGTGCGCCGAAGTCGACGTCCGTACCGCCGTCGGACCAGTTGAGCGCGATCGGATCACTGAAGTCGCGCCCCTTCGCCATCAGCGGGAGGCGACGGGCGAACTCGGTCTCGTCGTCGATGTACTCCATACCGGGGAACAGCGGGTTGCCCGAGAGCGCGTCGTACCGCGCTCGCAGGTACTTCACGTTGTCCTCGCCGTGCACGAAGCTGACGTGCGGGATGGGGTTGATGAAGTTCTTGGGGTCGGCGAGCACGCCGGCCTCCAGCGCGTGCGACCACCACTGCCGCGAGACCTGGAACTGCTCGTTGACGTTCAGCGCCTTGCTGATGTCGACGGAGCCGTCCTTGCCCTGCGGGGTGTAGTTGAGTTCGCAGAGGGCGGAGTGGCCCGTACCGGCGTTGTTCCACGGGTCGCTGCTCTCCGCGGCCGCGGCGTCGAGACGCTCGAAGACGGAGATGGACCAGGTGGGCTCGACCTGACGGAGGAGCGTGCCCAGCGTGGCACTCATGATGCCCGCGCCGATCAGGACGACGTCGGTCCTCTCCACCTTCGATCCCGACTTGGTGCCGGACTGACTGTTCAGATCGTGTTCGCCCACTGCTGGATCGACTTCCTTCGTCCATCGGCACCCCCGACAGGGAGTGCGGTGCGGATGCTGCTGTCCGCGGCGCCGTGCCGCGTCACCGCGACAGTCACCGTCTCTGTACCCGATTGTGCCCCTCGCCACCCCTGCGAAGCGGCCATTACTGTGTGAGTGTGACTACATGGGCGCCCGATGTACTCGGTGACGATTACGAGCAACTGACCATACCGCTCGGCTCCGACCCGGACGGCGAGGGCGAGGTGCGGGCCACACTCGTGCGCCTGACGCGGTCCGTGACGGGTTCCGCGACGCCGAAGGGCGCAGTCCTCTACGTGCACGGTTTCACCGACTACTTCTTCCAGCGCCATCTGGCCGAGCACTTCGCCGATCTGGGACACGCGTTCTACGCACTCGATCTGCGCAAGTGCGGACGCTCCATCGGCGAGGGGCAGTCGCCGCACTTCGTGTCCGACCTGGCGCTGTACGACGAGGAACTCGACCGGGCGCTGGCGATCGTGCGCGAGGAGACGGGCGCCGAGGTCCTGATGGCGGCGCACTCGACGGGCGGCCTCATCGTCCCGCTGTGGCTCGATCGTCTCGAACGCACCCGAGGGGGTGCCGCTGCCGCCGGCATCTCCGGTCTGGTGCTGAACAGTCCGTGGTTCGACCTCCAGGGCCCGCCTCTGGTGCGCAGCGTCGGAACCGTCGCGATCGGTGTCCTGGGCCGCGTCGCTCCCCTGCGCGCGCTGCCGGGTCAGGGTCTGGACACCTACGGCCTGTCCATCAGCTCGGGTGGCAACGGCGAGTGGGACTACGACCTGTCGTGGAAACCGTTGGCAGGCTTCCCCATCAAGCTCGGCTGGATCCGCGCGGTCCGTCGCGGCCACGCGGAACTGCACCGGGGACTCGACATCGGCGTGCCGTCCCTCATCCTCCGATCCAAGGTCACGCGCTTCTCCAAGACGTACGTGCCGGACGTCGACGCCGCGGACGCCGTTCTCGACGTCCGACAGATCGCGCGGTGGGCGGGATGCCTGGGCAACCGCACGACGATCGTCCCGATCGAGGGCGCCCGCCACGACGTCTTCCTCTCCACACCCGAGCCGCTGGAACGCGCCTTCGCCGAGATGGACGACTGGCTGCGGCACCGCGGCAGCGGGTTGTCCGACGCGCCCTCGGGCGGCGACCACGCAGAACTGGCGACCGGATCGTGAGCGCCACGGCGGACACCGGGTCCGATGTCCAGCATTTCGACCTCGCGATCATCGGAACCGGTTCCGGCAACTCGATTCTCGACGAGCGCTTCGACGGGTTGACGGTCGCGATGTTCGAGGAGTCCATCTTCGGCGGCACCTGCATCAACGTGGGATGCATCCCGACGAAGATGTTCGTCTACGCGGCGGAGGTGGCCCGCGCTGTCACCACTGCGTCGAAGTACGGCATCGACGCCCACATCGACAAGGTGCGGTGGACCGACATCGTGGACCGCGTCTTCGGCCGGATCGACCCCATCGCGGACGGCGGGGAGAAGTACCGCCGCGAGGGTTCGCCCAACGTGACGTTGTTCAGCAGCCACGCGCGCTTCGTCGGACCGCGCCGTATCGACACCGGTGACGGCCGTGTCGTCACCGCCGACAAGGTCGTCGTCGCGAGCGGCTCGCGTGCCACCGTCCCCGATTTCATCCGCGACAGCGGCGTCACGTTCCACACCAACGACGACATCATGCGGCTGCCGTCCCTTCCGGAGCGGCTGATCGTGCTCGGGTCGGGCTACATCGCCGCCGAGTTCGCGCACGTGTTCTCGGCCCTCGGCTCGCACGTGACGGTCCTGGCACGCAAGGAGCGCCTCCTCCGCAAGTCGGATCTCGAGATCTCGCAGCAGTTCACCACGCTCGCGCAGGACAAGTGGGACGTCCGGCTCTCGGTCGATGCCACCGGTGTCCGTCAGGACGGCGACGACGTCGTGGTGTCCCTGTCGGACGGCACCGAGGTACGCGGGGACGCGCTGCTGGTGGCGATCGGTCGCGCTCCCAACGCCGATCAGCTCGGCGCCGACGAGGCGGGCATCGACCTGCACGACGACGGCCGCATCGCGGTCGACGAGTTCGGCCGCACGTCGGCCGAGGGCGTCTTCGCACTCGGCGACGTCTCGTCGCCGTACCAGCTCAAGCACGTCGCCAATGCCGAGGCGCGTGTGGTGCAGGAGAACGTCCTGAAGCCGTCGTGGGACGACACGACGGGGTGGAAGCGCTTCGATCACCGCTACGTCCCCTCCGCGGTGTTCACCGATCCGATGATCGCCGAGGTGGGGCTCACCGAGCAGGAGGCTCGTGACCAGGGATACGACATCGCGGTCAAGGTCCAGAAGTACGCCGACGTCGCGTACGGCTGGGCGATGGAGGACGACGAGGGTCTCTGCAAGGTGATCGCCGACCGCGCGACCGGCCGTCTGCTGGGCGCGCACATCATCGGTGAGCAGGCGCCGACCGTGATCCAACCGCTGATCCAGGCCCTCACGTTCGGGCAGTCCGTCCGCGACGTCGCACGGGGCCAGTACTGGATCCACCCGGCACTGCCCGAGGTGGTCGAGAACGCGCTCCTCGGACTCGATCTCGACTGAATCGGACGCGCTCGCGCCACGCTGATTCCGTGTCGGTGGTGTCGGTTACTGTCTGTTCAGGTCGTCGGGGGGCGGCCTGATCGGGGCATCACCGGGGGGTGAATTCGTGTACGACGCACCAGTTTCCGTCGATGTGTTGGTGTCGGCGAAGGTCGACGCCCAGGCCTCGTTCGCCCGGACCGTGTCGGCGTCGTGTGCGTACGTGCAGGAGTCGTCGCGTCGGCCGGCGGTGCTCGGTCCGGGTGGGGTGTTCGACGCCGAGGCTGCTGAGACCTGTGCGGTGGCGGAGGTCGCGGCGGCGTTGTCGGTGTCGACGCGCACGGTGACCGAGTGGCTGTTCCTGACCCGCACCGCGCATCCTGCGGTGGCGGAGGCGTTCGATGCGGGCCTGTTGGCGTATGCGGCGTTCCGGACGGTGTGCCGGTCGGTGGCCGGGATCCCGAACGCCACCGAGGCACTGCTGCAGCGGGTGATCGCTGCCGCGTCGCGGTGCACTCCGGGTGCGGTGGCAGCGGCGGTCGATCGGATTCTCGCGGAGTTCGACGCGGAATGGCACCGCATCGCTCGGGAGCGCGCGACGACGGAACGGTACGTCTCGGTCAGGAAGCTGCCGCGAGGTCAAGCCGAGCTGAAAGTTCGTGGCCCCGCAGAGCAGATCGCCGGGATGAAGCGGGCCATCGTCGAGGCGGCCCGAGGGGTGTGCGATCCGAGTTCGCTGCCGGCGCGGTTGTTCGACGCTGCGCATGCGATCATCACCGGCACACCTCTGCCGTGCGACTGCGTTGACGAGAGTTGCGCCCACGCGCCGTCGCCGGCCGCACCGGCCCATCACGCCGTCATCGTCCTCGACGCCGCCACGGCGGCGGGGTTGGCAGGGGAGCCGGGGCACCTCGTGGGTTGGGGGCCGGTTCCTGCGGACACTGCACGGAGGATCGCCGGGGATGCGACGTGGCAGGCACTCATCACCGCAGCCCGCGGAACTGAACCGCGGGCGGGATGCAGCTGCCGTTGCCCGGAGCACGACCCACCCACCGTCCCCGACCCGCCTGTGCCGATCACGGGTCGGGAAGTCCGCCGCACCCGCCGTATGCGCGCAGGCTGGACACCGACCGCGGGGAAGCTGGGCAGCACGACAGCCCGCAAAGCCAGGGAGCAGGTCGACTATCTTCGCGCGCTCCCACCATCGGCGGTGGACCGTGCCGTCGCCGACCCCGACGGCCACGGTGGCTTCGCCGTGCCTCCGGCCGGGGCGTTGACCTACCGGCCGTCCGAGGCGATCGCGTCGCTGGTGACAGCCCTGTATCCGACGTGCGTCCATCCGGGGTGTGCTGTGCCCAGCGAGGACTGCGATCTCGACCATGTCGTCCCGTTCGACCACACCGACCCCCGGAGAGCCGGATGGACGGTCGCCGCCAACCTTCAACCCCTGTGCCGCCGGCATCACGGGTTGAAGACACGGGGGCAGTGGCATTACCGGAAGCTTCGCAACGGCATCGTTCAGATCCGCGACTCGCAGGGGAACGACTACCTCACCGCGCCCGGCGAATGATCACCAGGCGCTGGTGCGCATCACGATCTCGGTGGCCAGTGCTGCGGCCGCGGCGTCCGGGGTCGACGAGTCGAGCGTGACGACGCGGTAGTCGCCGTAGACGTAGCGGCTCGTCGCGGATGCCTCCTCCGCAAAGGTGGGGTCCACGACCACCATCGTCGTACGCAACTCGACTGCCGGGCAACCGGAGTCGTCACGAACAGCCGGGTGACCCCGGTCGATGACGACCAGGCTCGACACGCGCCCGAACGTGCGGGCGGCGAGCGACCAGGCGCGGTCGGCGCCCTCTCCCCTGCCGACCAGATTGACCCACGGCAACCCGAGAGCATCGAGCAGCGCCACGAGATCGGTGTCGTTCGGACTCACGCCGGGCTCGAGCGTGACGGTGCGCAGATCTGATGTCGTCAGCCGCGCCGCCGTGTCGTCGAAGACGTCTGCGCCGTCGTCGTCGGCCGGGAGCAACAGCACCGCGTGGCCACTGTCCGGCCCATCGATTCGCACGGTCAGATCGCCGGAGGGCAGGGGGACGGTCTGCTGCTGCATGGGACCCGACGCTACCCGACCCTGCACGTTCGCAGCCCTTGCCACGACCGAGCCGAAGGTTGTACGGTTCATTACATGAGTAATGAACCAATGAGGCTGCGGCGCCTCCGGGCGCGGTGGCCCCGGTGATGGACGACGGCCGGCCGATCTTCCTGCAGATCGCCGAGATGATCGAGAACTCGATCATCGACGGTTCGCTCGCCGAGGAGAGCCAGGTTCCCTCGACCAACGAGCTGGCAGCCTTCCACCGCATCAACCCCGCCACCGCGGGCAAGGGCCTGAACCACCTGGTCACGGCCGGGATTCTCTACAAGAAGCGAGGAATCGGAATGTTCGTCACCTCGGGCGCGCGAGACGCGCTCCGCTTCCGTCGGCGCGAGGGCTTCGCCGAGCAGTACGTTCGGCCGCTCGTGGCCGAGGCACGCAAACTCGGCCTCGGCACCGCCGAACTCCAGGACATGATCGACGCCCAGTCGCGAGCGTCGACTGTCGATTCCGTGACCATGGAGGCACGGCGATGACCGCGGCAGTGGCGACCGTCCGCGGTGTCACCAAGACCTTCGGCGACGTCGCCGCACTCGAGGACGTCACCTTCGAGTTGCAGGAGCACCGCATCCACGGACTGTTGGGGCGCAACGGCGCCGGCAAGACGACGATGATGCAGATCCTCACCGGTCAGACGTGGCAGGACGCCGGTGACGTGACAGTGTTCGGCGCCCGCCCGTACGAGAATGCGACCGTCCTGCGC
Organism: Rhodococcus sp. BP-316; assembly: GCF_019836105.1. NCBI lineage: Bacteria > Bacillati > Actinomycetota > Actinomycetes > Mycobacteriales > Nocardiaceae > Rhodococcus > Rhodococcus sp. BP-316. The sequence goes on from NZ_JABUEE010000001.1 coordinate 525,706, forward strand.
GACGTCTGCTTCGTCAAGGAGAGCCAGAAGTACCCCGAGGACTTCACGGTCCGCCAGGTCCTGTCGTCCGCGGCGATGTTGATGCGTGACTGGGACGAAGACCTTGCCCGTCGACTGACCGACGACTTCGACCTCCCCCGTGGGCGCAAGGTGAAGAAGCTCTCTCGCGGCATGACGTCGGCGCTCGGCATTGTGGTGGGTCTGGCATCTCGCGCGCCGTTGACGTTGTTCGACGAGCCGTACCTCGGTCTCGACGCGGTGGCCCGGCAGATGTTCTACGACCACCTGCTCGCGGATTTCGCGGACCACCCGCGAACCGTCGTGCTGTCGACCCATCTCATCGACGAGGTCAGCGACCTCATCGACCGTGTCGTCGTCATCAGCGACGGCACCGTCGTGGTCGATGATGATGCGGAGAACCTTCGCGGACGCGCCGTGACCATCGGCGGATCCGCTACCGCCGTCGAGCGACTCGTGGCGGATCACGCTGTGCTGCATCGTGAGTCGTTCGGATCGATGGCCCGCACCACCGTACTGGGGCCCCTCGGCGACGCCGACCTCGTCCGGGCCGCTGCCGACGGGCTCGGCATCGAACCCGTGTCGTTGCAACAGTTCGTCGTCCACTGCACCGCACGCGGTCGGACCGCGCTGCCCGCCATGTCCGACACCCGAGAGGACGTCCCGTCATGACCACCGCGCTCGACACCCCCGCCGCCCCCGCTCGCGATCGCATCGTCTCCGTGATGCGCGTCCACACCCACTACCGGACGCTCGCCTTCGCGTGGCCGCTCGGCATCCTGGCCGTCATCGTCGGTATCACCTGGGCCGTTCTCTCCCTGGTCCCCGATGGCAGCATGTCGATCAAGACCGGCGGGGCGACCTTCGTCTTCATCTTCGGCCTGACTCTGTTCGCTCAGATCCTCACGCAGGTGTTTCCCTTCACTCTCGGGCTGGGCGTGACACGGAGAGAGTTCTTCGCCGCCACCGTCGCGGTCGCCGTCGTTCATGCCCTGATATTCGGGATCGGCCTGTTCGCACTCTCCCTGGTGGAGTCGGCGACCGACGGCTTCGGTGTGCGCATGCAGACGTTCTCTCTGGCAACACCTCTCGCGGGCAGTGCCGCCATCGAACTGTTCTTCCTCATCGCGGCGTTCCTGATGTGCAACCTCATCGGCATGCTGGCCGGCGCGATCTACGTGCGGTGGCGGGTGACAGGCATCTGGACGGCTGTGCTGGCCGAAGCTGTTCTGATCGGCGCCGTGATCTTCGTCGTAACCTGGCAGGGGTGGTGGGGCGCGGTCATCGAGACCGTCGCCGACGCACCGCGGCTGCTGACCATGGTGCTGCTGCCACTCCTCGTCGCGTCCGCGGCCGGTCTGGGAACACGCGTCATTCTGCGGCGGACGACTGCGTGACGCGCAGTTCGGGCAGGGCGGGAGCGCCCTCGGCGACGAGCGTGAGAAGCGCATCGATGTCGAAGGAGCTCTCCATGAGGTCGGCCAACAGATCCACCTGAGCGGTGCGCATCGCGTCGACATCGGTGTCCGGGGCCACCACGAAACCCGTGCGGCCGGCCTGCTCCGCCACCTCCATGAGGAAGGCCCGGCGAAAGTCGTCGTTCTCCAGCAGGCCGTGCCAGTGGGTGCCACGTACCCGTCCACGGACGCTCCCCTCCGGTTCGCCGTCGGTGCCCGTGAACCAGGGCTCGTCGCCGCTTCGGGTCACCCGGCCGTGGTGGATCTCGTAGCCGGTCACGGGGACCGCGCCGGCATGCCCGGTGACCCGGGAGAGCACCTTGTCCGCCGCGAATTCGATGTCGAGGTCCAGGAGGCCGAGCCCCTGCACCTGCCCGGCACCCGACTCCACGGCGTCGGTGATCGTTCTCCCCAGCATCTGGTAACCGCCGCAGATCCCGAGGACCGGAGCACCGCGAGCCACGCGCCGCGCCAGCTCGTCCGCGATACCGGTGCGAAGAAGCCAGTCCAGGTCCTGGACCGTGGCCTTGGAGCCGGGGAGCACCACCAGATCGGCATCTGCCAGTCGGGAGGCCTCGGTCGCCCAGTGCACCGTCACCCCCGGTTCGCACGCCAGGGCCTCGACGTCGGTGGAGTTCGAGATACGCGGTAACCGCACGGCGGCGACGCGGAGCCACTGCGATCCGATCGGAGGAGCGGGCCGGCCCAGCGGTGCGTCGGCCACGGTCCCGAGGGAGTCCTCGGCGTCGAGCCACAACTCGTCGCTGAACGGAACGATGCCCAACGTCGGTCGGCCCGTGAGAGCCTCGAGGGTGTCGAGTCCCGGTTGCAGCAGCGCGGGATCGCCGCGGAACTTGTTCACGACGAACCCCGCGATCAGTGCCTGATCCGCGGCGTCGAGCACGGCCAGAGTGCCGAAGAAGTGGGCCAGCACTCCCCCGCGATCGATGTCGCCCACGACGATCACGGGAAGGCTCGCAGCGCGCGCCAGTCCCATGTTCGCCAGATCGGTGGCCCGCAGGTTGATCTCGGCGGGTGAGCCGGCGCCCTCGCAGATCACCACGTCGAAGTCGGCCCGCAGAGCGTCGAGTTCCTCCGCCACGACCGAGCGCAGATGCTGTCGGTGCGTCATGTAGTCGGCGGCGCTCACGGTGCCGGTGGCACGACCGCGAACAACCAGTTGCGACGTCCTGTCCCCGCCCGGCTTCAGCAGTATCGGATTGAACCGCACGCTGGGCTCGAGACCGCATGCCCGGGCCTGCAGTGCCTGCGCACGACCGATCTCCCCGCCGTCCAACGTGACGACGGAGTTGTTGGACATGTTCTGCGCCTTGAACGGCGCCACCCTCACACCGCGTCTAGCGAGGAGGCGGCACAACCCCGCCACGACGACACTCTTGCCCGCGTCCGAGGTGGTTCCCGCGACCAGAATGGCCCCGCGAAGGGTCAAGGGAGGGTGAGGATCTCGGCGCCCGTCTCCGTGACGACGAGAGTGTGCTCGAACTGGGCGGTCCAGGATCGGTCCCGCGTGACGACGGTCCAGCCGTCGTTCCACTGGTCCCAGTCGATGCCGCCGAGGGTGATCATCGGCTCGATGGTGAAGACCATCCCGGGCTCCAGCACCGTCTCGACGGTGGGCTCGTCGTAGTGCAGCACCACCAGGCCGTTGTGGAAGGTGGTGCCGATGCCGTGGCCGGTGAAGTCCCGGACGACGCCGTACCCGAAACGATCGGCGTAGGCCTCGATGACCCGTCCGACGACGTTCAGAGCGCGACCCGGCTTGACCGCCTTGATCGCTCGCATGGTGGCCTCGTGGGTGCGCTCCACGAGCAGGCGCGCTTCCTCGGAGACGTCCCCGGCGAGGAAGGTGGCGTTCGTGTCACCGTGCACCCCGTCGATGTACGCCGTGACGTCGATGTTGACGATGTCGCCGTCCTGCACGACCGTCGAGTCAGGGATGCCGTGGCAGATGACCTCGTTGAGCGAGGTGCAGCAGGACTTCGGAAATCCCTTGTAGCCCAACGTCGACGGGTACGCGCCGTGGTCGACCATGTACTCGTGGGCGATACGATCGAGTCGGTCCGTCGTGACGCCCGGCTCGACGGCCTTTCCGGCCTCCTGCAGTGCCTGCGCGGCGATGCGGCTCGCCAGACGCATCTTCTCGATGGTCTCCGGGGTCTGCACCCACGGCTCGTGGCCTTCGCGCGCAGTCTTCTTCCACGCGTACTCGGGACGCTCGACGGACTTGGGAACATCGAGAACGGGTGAGACGGTGCCGGGTTCGAGAACGGTGCGGACGGACATGGCACCAGCGTAGTCGCCGCCGGTCGAGGTCAGTATCCGGCGGGCAACGCGGTGATCATGTCCCGCGTCACGGCGACGGCATTGTCCGAGCTGCCGCCACGCACGACCAGGGTCGCGAACGCGAGATCACCGCGGTATCCGACGAACCAGGCATGGGATCCGCCCTCGACCTCGGCCTCACCCGTCTTGCCGTACACCTCGCCCTGGTCGGCGATCCGGTCCGCGGTGCCGCTCGTGACCACCGAGCGCATCATCCCGCGGAGTCCGTCGACCATGGCCGGCTCGATCTGCGGGTGGTCACCGTCGATCGTGGTCTCCTCCCCCTGGATCAGCCGGGGAACGGGCGTCGATCCGTGTGCGACGGTCGCGGCGGCGAGAGCCATGCCGAACGTCGACACCAGCACCTTTCCCTGTCCGAACCCGTCCTCGGTGCGCTGCACCAATTCCTCTGCGGGCGGGACGGATCCCGACTCGGTGGGCAGACCCACGACGCCGTAGTCGGGCCCGACGCCGAACATGGCCGCCGCGTCGGTGAGAGCACTCGCGGACATCTCACTGGCGAGCTTCGCGAACGAGGTGTTGCACGAGCGCGTGAAGGCCGTGTTCATCGAGACGTCCCCGAGGGAGAACTCGTTGTAGTTGGGCACGCTGCGCTCGCCGATGACGATGCGGCCCGGGCACGGCACGGTGGTCTCGGGCGTCGCGAGTCCCTCCTCGATCGCCGCACCCGCCGTGATGATCTTGAAGGTGGAGCCCGGTGGGTAGAGGCCGGTCGAGGCCACGGGACCGTCCCGATCCGCCGCCGGGTTCTGCGCCACCGCGAGGATGTCGCCTGTCGACGGCTGGATCACCACCATCATCGCCTGGTCCCGTGACACGTTGACGGCGTTCTGTGCGGCCACCTGCACCGGACGGTCGAGGCTGATACTGATCGACGGAACCGGCTGCGGCGCCGTCTCGGTCAACACACCGGTGTCCGCGCCGTTGGTGTTGACCGCCACGACGCTCCAGCCCGCGGCACCGTCGACGCGGTCCATCACGGTCTTCTTCACCTGGCTCACCAGGTCGGGGGCGAACGTGCGATCGGTGGAGACCAGGTCGGACTGCTCTGTCACCGACACCCCGGACAACGCGAGCAGACCGGGCGCTACGGCGTCGTAGTCCTCGTCCCGGAGGGTCATCAGGCGGTACGGGCCCTGCGTCGCGGTCGCCGACTCCACGATGGACTGCGCCGTGATCGACGCGTCGAAGGGCTTCAGGATGCGTTCGAGGGTGCGCGCCGTGCCCACCACGTCGGTCGACTCGGCGGCGTCGAAGGACACCCCCTGGACCACCCCGGGCACCAGGACGTCCGACCCCGCGTGCTCGTTGACCCGCGCCCGCGGCGCCGACGTGGACCGCAGCACCATCGACTGGGTGTCCCCGAGCTTGGGGTGCAGATCGGTCGAGTTCCACCGGACCACCCAGGCCCCGTCGCGTCGGCCCATCTGAAGGGCCCCGTCGTAGGTCCAGGTGCGGTCCTTCGGAAGGTGCCACGTGTAGGTGTAGTCGACGGTCGCGGTGTCGCCGTTCACGCTCACCGCGCCGGTCGCCGCGTCGAGCGACTCGGCCTGCAGGCCGTCCCACGCCTGATCGACGGCGGCGGTCGCGAGGTCCGGCCGATCCGTGGCCTGCGCCGCGGCGGCACTGTCACGCTGGGCCAGCGCGGAGACGAACGAATCGGCCGCGGACTCGGGGCCCTGCGGTTTCGGGGTGCACGCCGAGGCCGCCACCGCGGTGATCGCCGCGACGAGCACGATCAGGACGCGGGTGGCACGGCCGTGTTCACGAGAGGTCATCGATCCTCATCGTAGGGCGACGGGACGCCCGCGGCCCTCACCCTGACAGCGTGTCAGTCGAGCAGAACTGTGGAGAAGGTGGCAACGCGCTCGAACCCGACACGCTCGTAGGCACGGCGGGCGGGCACGTTGAAGCTGTTGACGTACAGGCTGGCCGTGCGGCCGCTGTCGACCACCGCGGCCGCCACGGATGCGGTTCCCGCGGTGCCGAGCCCGCGCCCGCGGTAGAGCGGGTGCACCCACACGCCCTGGATCTGACCGACCGAGGTGGACAGCGATCCGACCTCGGCCTTGAAGACGACGCGGCCCTCCTCGAACCTCGCCCAGGCGCGACCCGCCGCGATCAACGAGGCGATGCGCCGCCGATAGCCGCGTCCGCCGTCGCCCGCGCGCGGATCGACGCCCACCTCCTCGATGAACATCGCCACGGCAGCGGTGAGGTACACGTCCAGCTCGTCGACGGTGACGCGTCGGACGTAGGGGTCCACGGCGGTGGGCGCGCTCGTCAACGCCAGCAGTGGCTGCTCGGCACGCACCTCACGCGGGGTCCCCCAGTCCGCGGCGAGCATGTCCCACAACGGCAGCGTCAGTTCGGCTCGCCCCACCAGCGACGAGCAGACGCGGGGAGAGCGCAACGCGCGCTCGGCGAAACTCCGGAGATCGTCGTAGGTACCGAACAACGGCACGAGATTGGCTCCCGAGAAACACAGGGACGATGCCGGACCTCCGCGTGACCACAGTTCACCGTGGTTGTCGCGGGGCTCCACGCCCGATTCCTCGACACGTGCCAGCACCATGCACGATGCGACGGGATCACTGCGCAGCACACGGACGACCTCGTTCGTGTCGCGGCTTGTCAGCGCCTTAGCGCCGAGCAGCTTGAGCATCCCGCCACCTCCGTGACCACCGATCCACACCGAGCACACCCGTTGTCATGGTGACACTGCCAGGAAATGTCGCCGCAGACGAGGAGAATCAGCTGACCGACACGACGGGCGATCCGCCGGCGGCTTCCTGGTCGGACTCGTACGACTCGGCGATACGCATCGCCTCCTCGATCAGGGTCTCCACGATCATCGCCTCGGGCACGGTCTTGATGACCTCGCCCTTGACGAAGATCTGTCCCTTGCCGTTTCCGGACGCCACACCGAGATCGGCGTCGCGTGCCTCACCGGGACCGTTGACGACGCAACCCATGACGGCGACGCGGAGCGGGATCTCCATGCCCTCGAGTCCGGCCGTCACCTGGTCGGCGAGGGTGTAGACGTCGACCTGTGCGCGTCCGCAGGACGGGCAGGAGACGATCTCGAGCTTGCGGGGACGGAGGTTGAGGGACTGCAGGATCTGCGTCCCCACCTTGATCTCCTCGTTGGGCGGCGCGGACAACGAGACGCGGATCGTGTCGCCGATGCCGTCGGCCAGCAACGACCCGAAGGCGACGGCAGACTTGATGGTGCCCTGGAACGCCGGCCCGGCCTCGGTCACGCCGAGGTGCAGCGGGTAGTCGCACTTGGCGGCGAGCTGACGGTAGGCCTCGACCATGATGACCGGGTCGTTGTGCTTGACCGAGATCTTGATGTCGCCGAAACCGTGCTCCTCGAAGAGGCCGGCCTCCCACAGCGCCGACTCCACCAGCGCCTCGGGCGTGGCCTTGCCGTACTTCTGCATCAGGCGCGGATCGAGGGATCCTGCGTTGACTCCGATACGGATGGGAATGCCCGCGTCACCGGCCGCCTTCGCGACCTCCTTGACGCGGCCGTCGAACTCCTTGATGTTGCCGGGGTTCACGCGCACCGCGGCGCACCCGGCATCGATGGCCGCGAAGATGTACCGCGGCTGGAAGTGGATGTCCGCGATGACAGGGATCTGCGACTTGCGCGCAATGGTCGCCAGGGCGTCCGCATCCTCCTGACGCGGGCACGCGACGCGGACGATGTCGCATCCCGCGGCGGTGAGTTCGGCGATCTGCTGCAGGGTGGAGTTGATGTCGTGAGTCTTGGTGGTGCACATCGACTGCACCGAGATCGGCGAGTCGCTGCCGACACCGACGCTGCCCACCTGAAGCTGACGAGTCTTCCGTCGCGGTGTGAGCACCGGTACGGGTCCGGCCGGCATGCCCAGTCCAACGGTCACTTCGATCCTTTCGAGCTTCTGACGGCATCTGGTGCCGACTGACTCTCCCCACTGTAGTCGCGCCGGGAGGACCGCCGTGTGTTCGCGCCGTCACGCCGGACCTGCGCTTCTAGCGGAAGATCTGAATGGGGTTCACGATGTCGGCGGTGAGGGTCAGGAGCATGAACGCGCCGCCGATGAGAATGACGACGTACGTCACCGGCATCAGCTTGAGGTAGTTCACGGGCGCACCCTTGCCCAGCCCCCGCAGCGAGCGGATCTTGTTCCGGATGCCCTCGTAGACGGTCACCGCGATGTGACCGCCGTCGAGCGGGAGCAACGGGAGCAGGTTGAAGGCACCGAGGAAGAAGTTGAGGGTCGCCAACAGAGTGACGAAGACCTCCCACAGGCCGCGTTCCGCCGCCTGACCGCCGATGACGCTGGCACCGACCACGCTGATGGGAGTGTTCGGATCCCGCTCACCACCGGTGATCGACGTCCACAGTGCCCCCACCTTGCTGGGGAGATCGACGATGGCCTGCACCGTCTGCCCCGCGATGAACACCGTGTAGGAGGCCGATCCGCCGATGGCGGACACCGCGTCGTAGTCGAGGGTGAGTGGGGTGCGGGCGACGCCGATGGCGCCGACCGTGCGCAGCTCCGTAGCGTCGGGTGCGCCGTTCTCGACGGCGAAGAGACGGTCCGTCTCCTGCACGTCGACGGGCACGGTGAGGGTCTCACCGGCCCGCTCGACCGTGACGGACACCGATCCACGCTCGTCCTGGATCGCCGCGACGACGTCGCCGAACGTGGGCGTCGACTCGCCGTTCACGGCGGTGATGACGTCACCGTCCCGGATGCCCGCGGCACCCGCGGGACCGGGACCCGAGCAGGGCGCCATGTCGCCCTCGACGTTCTGCGGGGCCACGCACTGGGTCCCCGCCACGGTGGCCGTCGTGTCGCGATTGGGCAGACCCCAGCCGAGGGCGAGGGTGTACACCAGCACGAACGCCAGCACGAAGTTCATCGCGATCCCGCCGAACATCACGGCGAGGCGCTTCCAGGTCTTCTGCTTGTACATCGCGCGCTCGACCTCGTCGGGAGCGAGCTCGTCGACCGCCGTCATGCCCGCGATGTCGCAGAAGCCACCGGCCGGGATCGCCTTGAGTCCGTACTCGGTCTCGCCGCGACGCCAGGAGAAGATCTTGGGCCCGAACCCGATGTAGTAGCGGCGCACCTTCATGCCGGTGGCCTTGGCCACCCACATGTGCCCGCACTCGTGGAGCGCGATCGAGATGCCGATGCAGATCGCGAAGGCGATCACACCGAGAACGAACACCATCTTCTCGTTCAGCCTTTCGATCGTGTGGCAGCGAGTGTGCGGGCGGTGCCCCGAGCCCACGTGTCCGCTGCGAGAACGTCGTCCACCGTAGACGGTTCAGCGGACCAGTCGCCGCGTCCGGCGTCGACCACGTCGGACACGACGTCCACGATCTGCGGGAACGACAGGCGCCCGTCGAGGAACGCCTCGGCGGCGATCTCGTTCGCCGCGTTGTAGACCGCCGTCATGCAGCCGCCCAGCGCGCCGGCGGTGCGCGCGAGCTCGACCGCGGGGAACACCTCGTCGTCGAGTGGTTCGAAGTCCCACGTGTGGGCTCGGGTGAAGTCCAGGGCCGTCGCGGCGCCGGCGATGCGATCAGGCCATCCGAGTGCCAGCGCGATCGGCAGCTTCATGTCCGGCGGGCTGGCCTGAGCGAGCGTCGATCCGTCGGTGAACGTGACCATCGAGTGGACGATGGACTGCGGATGCACGGTGACGTCGATGCGGTCGTACGGGATGCCGAACAGCAGATGCGCCTCGATCACCTCGAGGCCCTTGTTCACCAGGGTGGCCGAGTTCAACGTGTTCATCGGACCCATCGACCAGGTGGGGTGCTTGCCGGCCTGCTCCGGCGTCACGGACTCGAGGCCCTCGCGATCCCAGCCGCGGAACGGCCCACCGGACGCCGTGACCACCAGTCGGGCCACCTCGTCGGCGCGACCGCCGCGCAGGCACTGGGCGAGAGCCGAGTGCTCGGAGTCGACGGGAACGATCTGGCCCGGAGCCGCCGCGGACGTGACCAGCGAGCCGCCCGCCACGAGAGACTCCTTGTTCGCCAACGCCAGTCGAGCTCCCGATTCCAGCGCAGCGAGCGTCGGCGGCAGACCGAGAGACCCGACGAGCGCGTTGAGGACCACGTCGGCCTGCACCTCGCGGACCAACGACGTCGCCGCGTCGGCCCCCGAGCGCAGCCCCGGCGTGTCCACGGTCCGCGCAGCGTCGACGTCGGCCACCGCCACGTCGCGGACACCGGTCTCGGCGATCTGTCGACGCAACAGATCGACGTTGCCTCCGCCGGCGGCCAGCCCGACCACGGTGAAACGGTCCGGTCGAGCCGCCATCACCTCGAGCGCCTGGGTGCCGATGGACCCCGTACTGCCGAGCACCAGCACCCGCACGGGTCCGTCGGTCCCACGTGCCTTCTGTTCCGTCACCTGGACAGTGTGGACGACCTCACTGAGAGCACGGTGAGCGGGCAACTGCGGCTCACCGTGTGAGGATGGACGGCGTGCCCCTGCTCCCGTCCGCCGATCCGGACTCGTACTTCTCGACGCCCCTCACGTACGCCGAGATCGGAGGGACCGCGCACGAGTCGATGCCGGCGGGTTACCACCACGTCGACGTGGAGAAGGCCATCGGGACCGGCCTCGAACTCTTCGAGCGGGCCGGACGCCGCATCGTCGAGTGGGACATGCATCGCGGCGCCGGGCTGCGGGTGCGGTCGAGCGCGGCGTCGGCGACCGTCGACACCGTGGTGGTCCTGCTACTCGGTCCGGTCCGCATCCCGTGCCGGGTAGTCGAGGTGATCGACGAGTCGCACCACAGGGGCTTCGCGTACGGCACGCTGCCGGGTCACCCAGAGTCGGGTGAGGAGCGCTTCACCGTCCGACACGATCCGGTCACCGATGCCGTGACCGCCCACATCCGCGCCTTCTCGCGGCCCGGCAACAGGGTCGTCGCACTGGGCGGGCCCCTCAACAGGGCGACCCAGCGCATCGCGACCGGTCGCTACATCGCGGCCCTCACCGCCTGACACGTCGTGGCGACTGCCCCTACGACGGCCGGTCGTACAGCGCGCTAGGATTCAGCCCACCAGGGACCACCTGCATCACAGACTTTCAGGAGGATCGGCCGTGACCGACATCAGCCGCAACCAGGCTTCGGACGTCGAGCGCGTTCCCACGACCAAGGTCAGCACCGCCGAGGTGCCGTCCGCGGAGTGGGGGTGGAGCGGCGAAGGCCCCCGTACCTCGCGCATCGCGGGCTGGGTCACCGTCGCGATCCTGCTGGTCATGATCATCGGTAACCACACGGGCCGGGTCGAGGACATCTGGCTCGTCGGCTTCGCCGTGGCCATCGCAGGCCTGCTGGTCCGCGACATCCTGCTCCGCCGCAAGCCGCGCCGCTCCTGACGGCTCAGTTCTCGGCGGCCAGCTGCCCGCAGGCCGCCGCGATCTCCTGACCCCGCGTGTCACGCACGGTGCACGAGACTCCGTGCGCACGGACGCGTCGCACGAATTCCTGCTCCACCGGCTTCGGACTGGCGTCCCACTCGCTGCCGGGTGTCGGATTGAGCGGGATCAGGTTCACGTGGACCAGCGCCCCCAGGGCGCGCTTGAGCTTCTTGGCCAGCATGTCCGCTCGCCACGGCTGATCGTTGATGTCGCGGATCAGCGCGTACTCGATCGAGACCCGTCGCCCCGTGGTGTCGGCGTAGTAGCGCGCCGCGTCGAGGACCTCGGCGATGGGCCAGCGGTTGTTGACGGGGACGAGCGTGTCGCGCAGTTCGTCGTCCGGGCAGTGCAGCGACACGGCCAGCGTCACCGTCAGACCCTCGTCGGCCAGCTTGCGGATCGCGGGCGCGAGCCCGACGGTGGACACCGTCACCGAGCGCTGTGACAGGCCGAGGCCCTCCGGCGCGGGCGAGACGATCCGTTTGACCGCCGCGACGACGCGCTTGTAGTTCGCGAGCGGCTCCCCCATCCCCATGAAGACGACGTTGGACAGTCGCCCCTCGCCGCCCTCGACCGCACCGTCGCGGAGATCCGCCGCAGCGCTCCGCACCTGGTCGACGATCTCGGCCGTGGAGAGGTTGCGTTGCAGGCCGGCCTGGCCGGTGGCGCAGAACGGGCAGGCCATGCCACACCCGGCCTGGCTCGAGATGCACAGCGTCGCGCGATCCGGGTACCGCATGAGAACCGACTCGAGAAGTGTGCCGTCGGCGGCCTTCCACAGCGTCTTGCGCGTGTCCCCGCCGTCGCAGGCGATGTGCTTGACGGGCGTGAGCAGCGTCGGGAACAGCGCGTCCCCGACCTTCTCGCGGACCGACGCCGGAAGATCGGTCATCTTCGCCGGGTCCGCCTCCAGCCGGGAGTAGTACTGCCGCGCCAGCTGGTCGGCGCGGAACGCCGGCAGGCCCAGCTCAGCGACGGCCGCTCGACGCTGGTCCGCGTCGAGGTCGGCGAGGTGCTTTGCGGGCATGCCGCGACGGGGAGCGTCGAACACGAGAGGGAGAGCGATGGGTGCCATAGTGAGCACCATTCTCTCACTGTTCGGCGGCACTGTCGGGCACGGTCGGGGCAGACGTGCATTCGCCACCTCCGTACAGCATGATCTGTACATGGCCCGCTCATCGCACGACGCATCCGATCCGAACGCCCTGACCGGCACGGACGCTCCTCTGGACACCTCCTCCACCGCCGCGGGTCTCCCCGTCGAGCAGACCGGGCCCACGGACACCCGCCTGGCGCAGGGAAAGACGCCCGACGGCGTCAAGCACACCCGTGCGGCGGCGCTCTACACCGGTCTCGTGGTGGGCGCGATCATCCTGGTCGTCCTGATGGTGTTCATCATCCAGAACCTCGACAGCGTCCCGATTCACCTGTTCGGCTGGACCTTCGACCTGCCCATCGGCATCGGCATGCTCCTCGCCGCGGTCGCCGGTGCGCTCGTCATGGCCACCGCGGGTGGAGTGCGCATCCTGCAGGTCCGCCGGGCCGCCAAGCGCAAGTAGTTTCTCGGCCGCCGTCGTGAGCGATCTCACGTCGCGGCCGTCGGTGTTCCGTCGCGCACGTGAACACTATTGACACAACCTTCACGTGTGGTGGTCTGCCGTGCACAGTGGTGGTCGAACGGTACGAGTCGCAGCTCGACGCGACCCACGAGCGACACACCGAGCGAGGACTGCACACGTGACGACCTTCCTGGAGAACCCCGTGCTATCTGGAGTGGCCGCCGACAAGGCGCGCTCGTGGCTTCTCGTTCCTGCGAGCAAGCCGGAACTCTTCACCCCGGCCGCGGAGTCCGCCGTCGACGCCGTGATCCTGGACATCGAAGACGCCGTCGCACCGGGCGCGAAGCCCGCCGCACGCGATGCCGTCGTGTCCTGGCTCCGTGCCGGCGGCCGCGCCTGGGTACGCATCAACGACGCCACCACGCCGTACTGGGCCGACGATCTCGACGCGCTGCGCGGCATCGACACCCTCGAGGGCGTCATGCTCGCCAAGACCGAGAGCGGAAGCCAGGTCGAGGCCACCGCCGACCGATTGGGTCACGGTTGCCGGATCGTGGCGCTGGTGGAGTCGGCCATGGGTCTCGAGGCTGCCCCCGAGATCGCGCGCGCCGAGGCCACCTTCCGCCTGGCATTCGGCAGCGGCGACTTCCGGCGCGACACCGGCATGAGCGACGACCCGATGGCGATGGCCTACCCGCGCGCCCGGCTCGTCGTGTCGAGCCGCGCCGCCCGGCTTCCCGGCCCCATCGACGGCCCCACCCTCGCCGTCAACGACAGCATGCTGAGCCGCGACAGCCAGCTCACCGTCTCCATGGGCATGACCGGCAAGCTGTGCATGCACTCCGATCAGGGCCCCATCGTCAACCGCGAACTCGCACCCAGCGCTGCCGATGTGGCGTGGGCTCGGGACGTCATCGCCCAGCTCGGTGAGGACGGCTCCGGCGTGCGCGACGGCAGCGATCTCCCCCGCCTGGCCAAGGCGAAGAAGATCACCGCTCAGGCCGCGGTCTTCTCGATCGGCTGACGGTCACCGCTCGACGTACGCGGCGAGGTGTTCACCCGTGAGGGTGGACCGTGCCGCGACCAGGTCCGCGGGTGTTCCTTCGTAGACCACGGTGCCACCGTCGTGCCCGGCGCCCGGTCCGAGGTCGATGATCCAGTCCGCATGGGCCATCACGGCCTGGTGATGTTCGATGACGATCACCGACTTCCCGGCGTCCACCAGCCTGTCGAGCAGGGCGAGCAACTGCTCGACGTCGGCGAGATGCAGTCCCGTCGTGGGCTCGTCGAGGACCAGGATGCCGCCCTTGTCCCCCATGTGCGTCGCCAGCTTCAGCCGCTGACGCTCGCCGCCGGACAGTGTGGTCAGCGGCTGACCGATCTTGAGATAGCCCAGGCCCACGTCGTTCAGCCGGGTCAGGATTCGATGCGCCGCCGGTAGCGCAGCGTCACCGCCGGCGAAGAACTCCTGTGCCTGCGCCACCGACATCGCGAGCACCTCGCTGATGTCGCGGCCGCCGAGGTGGTACTCGAGGACCGAGTTCTGGAACCGTCGGCCCTCGCACAGCTCGCACACGGTGGCGACTCCGGCCATCATCGCGAGGTCGCTGTAGATCACTCCGTTGCCGTTGCACGTCGGGCACGCTCCCTCCGAATTCGCGCTGAAGAGAGCCGGCTTCACTCCGTTGACCTTGGCGAAGGCCTTCCGGATCGGCTCGAGGAGGCCCGTGTAGGTCGCGGGGTTGCTGCGCCGCGAGCCGCGGATCGCGCCCTGATCGACGGCCACGACGTCCTCGCGGCCCGAGAGCGAGCCGTGAATCAACGAACTCTTGCCCGACCCGGCGACCCCGGTCACGACCACCAGGACACCGAGGGGCACGTCGACGTCCACCGACTTCAGGTTGTGAGAATCGGCGCCGCGGATCTCCACCGCTCCGGTCGACGTGCGCACCGCGTCCTTCACCGCGGCGCGGTCGTCGAAGTGCCGGCCCGTGATGGTGTCACTCGTCCGCAGCCCCTCGACGGTGCCCTCGAAGCACACCGTGCCACCGGCCGTTCCGGCGCCGGGTCCGAGATCGACGACGTGGTCGGCGATGACGATCGTCTCGGGCTTGTGCTCGACGACGAGCACCGTGTTTCCCTTGTCGCGCAACCGGATCAACAGATCGTTCATGTTGGCGATGTCGTGGGGATGAAGTCCGGTGGTGGGTTCGTCGAAGACGTAGGTGACGTCGGTGAGCGACGATCCGAGGTGTCGGATCATCTTGGTGCGCTGCGCTTCACCACCGGAGAGCGTGCCCGCCGGCCGGTCGAGACTCAGATAGCCCAGTCCGATCTCCCGGAACGAGTCGAGGGTGTCTCCCAGCGAGGTGAGCAGCGGGGCCACGGACGGTGCCGACACTCCGCGGATCCACGTCGCGAGATCGCTGATCTGCATGGCGCACGCGTCGGCGATCGACACGCCGTCGATCTTCGAGGACCGCGCACCCTCGTTGAGCCGCGTGCCGTCGCACTCCGGGCACACGGCGAAGGTCACCGCGCGTTCGACGAACGCCCGGATGTGCGGCTGCATCGCGTCGACGTCCTTGGACAGGAACGACTTCTGGATCTGAGGAATCAGTCCGGAGTACGTGAGGTTGATGCCGTCCACCTGGATCTTGGTCGGCTCCCGGTACAGCAGGTCCTCGCGCTGGCGCTTGGTGAACTTCGCGATGGGCTTGTCCGGATCGAAGTAGCCGGAGCCGCGGAAGATCCTCCCGTACCACCCCTCCATGCTGTAGCCGGGGATCGTGATCGCACCCTCGTTGAGCGACTTGCTGTCATCGAAGAGCGCCGTGAGGTCGATGTCGGAGACGGAGCCGCGCCCCTCGCACCGCGGACACATCCCGCCGGTGATGCTGAAGGTGCGCTTCTCCTTCGTCTGACGTCCGCCCTTCTCCACCGTCACCGCTCCCGCACCGGAGATGGACGCCACGTTGAACGAGAACGCCTGCGGGGAGCCGACGTACGGCTGTCCGAGACGGCTGAAGAGGATGCGCAGCATCGCGTTGGCGTCGGTGGCGGTACCGACGGTGGACCTCGGATCGGCGCCGAGCCGCTGCTGGTCCACGATGATGGCCGTCGTCAGACCGTCGAGCAGATCCACGTCGAGCCGCGCGAGACTGGGCATGAACCCCTGCACGAACGCGCTGTACGTCTCGTTGATCATGCGCTGGGACTCGGCGGCGATCGTGCCGAACACCAACGAACTCTTGCCCGATCCGGACACGCCGGTGAAGACCGTCAGACGGCGCTTCGGGAGGTCGACGCTCACGTTCTGCAGAGTGTTGACTCTCGCCCCCTGCACCCGGATGACATCGTGGGTGTCGGCGACGTGCCGTGCGGTACTCGACTTCGTGGCCATGGCTGATGTCCTTCGTGGTGCAGCGAACGGGTCAGCGGACACGGTAGCCGGTGCGCATCGGGGCTGCTTCTCGATTCCTGATCGCCGACGCGGCGGCTCAGGCCGTCTCGAGTCCGTGCGGTCTGCGACGAGTGTGCACCCGGTATCCGACCTCGACGGACGTGCCGGTGAGCTGCCGCAGCGCGCGAGCGGCCACCCGCGGCGAGAACTCGATTCCCAGCACCGCAGCGGCCTCCTCGCGGTCCGCGAACGACCACCGCGTCCGGACCCGGCGCAGGTCGAAACCCTGCGCGGCGAAGAATCGTTCGACGGTGGGGGGGTCGTAGTGCGGCAGGTCGCGGCGCATCCATCCTCCGTACGGATCGACCGTGGCGTCGAGATCCACCACCACCAACACACCCCCGGGACGCAGGACCCGCATGGCCTCGGTGATGCCCGGCCCGCATCCCGGCCCGAAGAAGTAGGCCGTCCTGGCGTGCACGACGTCCGCCGAGCAGTCATCCAGCGGCAGCCGATCCGCAGTCCCCCGGAGCACCCGCACAGCGGAGCCCGCGACCCGGTGCCGAGCACGCTCGATCAGTGGTGGGTGTGGTTCGACACCGACCACGGACCGTGCAGCGCGGGCGAACAGAGGCAGATGGAATCCGGTTCCGCATCCGACGTCGACGACGTCGCGTCCCGCCCACGGCGTGAGATCCCGCAGCACCGCCTCGATCTCGCCGGTGACGTCCTGGGCGCGATTCTCGGCCTCGTACACATCGGGCCAGTTCCAGATGTTCGGACTGGCGATCACGCCGTCGCGACCGGGCACAGGATCAGACGAAGATCGTCAGAACGATCCACGTCACGAGGATGCTGGGCAGAACGGAGTCGAGGCGGTCCATCAGTCCGCCGTGACCGGGAAGCATCGTCCCCATGTCCTTGATCCCGAGCTCCCGCTTGACCTGCGACTCGACCAGGTCGCCGAGCGTCGCGGAGAAGACGATGAGCACGCCCAGCAGGGCCCCCACGAACGGGTTCGCGTCCAGCAGGAACGTGACGGTGAGGACGCACCCGACGACACTGAAGAGCAGCGATCCGCCGAGCCCCTCCCAGGACTTCTTCGGGCTGATGGCCGGCGCCATCGCGTGCCGTCCGAACAGGACTCCGGCCGCGTAGCCGCCGACGTCCGAACACACCACCGCGATCATGAGCACGAGGACGCGCGAGCCGCCGTCGTCCTCGAGGGTCAGCAACGCCGCGAACGCCCCGAACAGCGGCAGCCACGACAGGACGAAGATCGAGATCGCGCAGTCGCGCAGGTAGTTCTTCGGTGCCACGTCCAGACCACCGGACAACAGGCGCCAGACCATCGTGACCAGTACCGTCGCGGCGAACGCACTGAGCGCGCCCAGTGCGCCGAACGGCCACGCGAGCCAGATCATCGCCTGACCTCCGAGGATCACCGGGATCCGGGGCACGGAGATGTCGGACTCCCGCAGCCGCTTCGTCACCTCCCACGAGGCGACGGCGACCGCGGCCGCGGCGATCCCGATGAACACGAGCGGAACCAGGACCAGGACGACGATGAGCGACACGCCCAGTGCGCCGCCGACCGCGATCGCCGCGGGAAGGTCGCGGCCCGCCCGCGAGGTCTTCGGGGCGGGATCGGCGGTCGAACCGTTGTCGGCCGATACGGACACTGCTTCTCGTTTCACTTCATCTGGGCCACCGGGACGTGCGGAGGTCACACCTCCATCAGTTCCGCTTCCTTGTTCTTCACGATCTCGTCCACCTGCGCCACGTACTTCGCGGTGGTCTTGTCGAGCTCGGCCTCCGCACGCGTGACCTCGTCCTCGCCTGCCTCGCCGTCCTTCTGGATGCGCTTGAGCTCGTCCATCACCTTGCGGCGGACGTTGCGGATGGACACCTTCGCGTCCTCACCCTTGCTCTTGGCCTGCTTGACGTACTCGCGGCGCCGCTCCTCGGTGAGCTGCGGGATCGAGATCCGGATGATGTGTCCGTCGTTGGACGGGTTGAACCCCAGGTCCGAGTTGCGGATCGCAGTCTCGATGGGCCCCAACTGGGCCTGCTCGTACGGCTTGACGATCACCATGCGCGCCTCGGGCACGTTGATGCCCGCGAGCTGGGTGATGGGGGTCAGCGAGCCGTAGTACTCGACCACGATCTTCGAGAACATCCCCGGGTTCGCGCGACCCGTCCGAATGGACGACAGATCGTTCTGCGCGACCGTGACGGCCTTTTCCATTCTCTCTTCGGCGTCGAAGAGCGCTTCGTCGATCACGACCGTTCCTTCCGAAAACCTCGAGTGTGCAGCGACTGCACGTGGTGACTCACTTGACCAGGGTTCCGATCTTCTCACCCGACACCGCTCGCGCGATGTTTCCCTCGGTGAGCAGATTGAAGACCATGATCGGCATCCCATTGTCCATGCAGAGGCTGAAGGCTGTGGCATCGGCCACCTTCAGCCCCTTCTCGATGACCTCGCGGTGCGAGATCTCGGTGTACATCGTGGCGGTCGGATCCTCTCGCGGGTCCGCGGAGTAGACCCCGTCGACACCCTTGGCCATCAGCACCACTTCCGCGCCGATCTCGAGCGCACGCTGCGCCGCCGTGGTGTCGGTGGAGAAGTAGGGCATGCCCATGCCGGCTCCGAAGATGACCACGCGCCCCTTCTCGAGGTGGCGTTCGGCGCGCAGCGGGATGTACGGCTCGGCGACCTGCCCCATGGTGATGGCCGTCTGCACGCGCGTGGTGATGCCCTGCTTCTCGAGGAAGTCCTGCAGGGCGAGGCAGTTCATGACGGTGCCCAGCATGCCCATGTAGTCGGAGCGGGACCGGTCCATACCGCGCACCTGGAGCTCGGCTCCGCGAAAGAAGTTCCCGCCGCCGATGACGACGGCGACCTGGACACCCGAACGGACGACGTCCGCGATCTCCTCCGCCACCTTCTGCACCACGTCGGGATCGAGCCCGACCTGGCCACCACCGAACATCTCACCGCCCAGTTTGAGCAGCACTCGGGAGAATCCGGTGCGGGCGGGCGACGACTCGGTCATGAAGGCTCCTGTCCGTGGGGCGTGTGCGGGTCGGTGTCCGCACGACACTGTTGCGCCTGATCTTGCCCCATGCGTCGGCACGGGGCGCACATGACTGTGCCGTCCACCCATCGGGGTGGACGGCACGGTCATGTCGTCACTCGGGTGTCACGAGGCTCAGTTGGAGCCGACCTCGAAACGCACGAAGCGCGTGATGGTGACTCCGGCGTCGGCGAGAAGAGCCTTGACGGTCTTCTTGCTGTCCTGGACCGAGGACTGCTCGGTCAACACGACGTCCTTGTAGTAGCCGTTGACGCGACCCTCGATGATCTTGGGCAGTGCCTGCTCGGGCTTGCCCTCCTCGCGGGCGGTCTGCTCCGCGATGCGGCGCTCGCCCTCGACGATGTCGGCGGGGACCTCGTCGCGGGTGACGTACTTGGCCTTGAGCGCGGCGACCTGCATCGCGGCGCCGCGAGCGGCCTCGGCTGCGGCCTCGCCCTCACCGGTGTACTCGACGAGGACACCGACGGCGGGCGGGAGGTCCGAGCTGCGCTTGTGCAGGTAGGTCGCGACCGGACCGTCGAAGGAGACGACGCGACGGATCTCGAGCTTCTCGCCGATCTTGGCCGAGAGCTCCTGCAGTGCGGCGTCGACGGTCCTGCCGTCGAGCTGCAGCGCCTTCAGGGCGTCGACGTCGGCCGGCTTGCCCTCGGCCGCCACGTCCGCGATGGACTGCGCGAAGTTCTGGAACTCCTCGTTCTTGGCGACGAAGTCGGTCTCCGAGTTGATCTCGAGGAGGACACCGTTCTTCGCGACGACGAGACCCTCGGCGGTGGAACGCTCGGCGCGCTTGCCGACGTCCTTCGCGCCCTTGATACGGAGCTGCTCGACGGCCTTGTCGAAGTCGCCGTCGTTGTCGGCGAGCGCGTTCTTGCAGTCCAACATGCCGGAGCCGGTCAGCTCACGGAGCCGCTTGACGTCGGCGGCAGTGTAGTTCGCCATCGTGGGCGAGCCTCCTTGCATTGCTCGAGGAAATGGGGGGTGAATCAGAACGAGACCCGGTGCGCCACGAACGGGCACACCGGGTCTCGACCGTGATCAGTTCTGCGCGGTGGGAACGTCCGC
Organism: Rhodococcus sp. BP-316; assembly: GCF_019836105.1. Taxonomy (NCBI): domain Bacteria; kingdom Bacillati; phylum Actinomycetota; class Actinomycetes; order Mycobacteriales; family Nocardiaceae; genus Rhodococcus; species Rhodococcus sp. BP-316. The sequence goes on from NZ_JABUEE010000001.1 coordinate 546,115, forward strand.
GACGGGTGCCTCGGTCTCGGCGGGAGCCGCCGCACCGTTCGCGCCCTCGGCGGCCGGAGCCTCCGTGACAGGTGCGTCGGTGGTTGCCGGGGTCTCGGCAGCGGCCTGCTGCGTCGCCTCGGCGGCCGGGGAGGCCTGCGAGAGCTGCTCGAGCTCCCACTCGGCCAGGGGCTCGCCGGCACCGACCTCGGGCTTCTCGTCCGTACCGGCGTTGCGGCCGGCACGCGCCTGCACGCCCTCGGCCACGGCGGACGCCACGACCTTGGTGAGGAGTGCTGCGGAACGGATCGCGTCGTCGTTGCCCGGGATCGGGTAGTCGACGACGTCGGGGTCGCAGTTGGTGTCCAGGATCGCGATGACCGGGATGTTCAGCTTGCGAGCCTCGGCGACCGCGAGGTGCTCCTTGTTGGTGTCGACGATCCAGATCGCCGACGGGACCTTGGACATGTCCCGAATACCACCGAGGGTGCGATCGAGCTTGGTCATCTCACGCGTGAGCATGAGGATTTCCTTCTTCGTGCGGCCCTCGAAGCCACCGGTCTGCTCCATCGACTCGAGTTCCTTGAGCCGGATCAGACGCTTGTGGACCGTGGTGAAGTTGGTGAGCATGCCGCCGAGCCAGCGCTGGTTCACGTAGGGCATTCCGACCCGAGTCGCCTCGGCCGCAATGGACTCCTGTGCCTGCTTCTTGGTCCCGACGAAGAGAACGGTGCCACCGTGGGCGACGGTCTCCTTGACGAATTCGTACGCCTGATCGATGTACGTCAGCGTCTGCTGCAGGTCGATGATGTAGATGCCGTTGCGATCGGTGAAGATGAATCGCTTCATCTTCGGATTCCAACGACGGGTCTGGTGCCCGAAGTGCGTGCCGCTGTCGAGCAGCTGCTTCATGGTAACGACAGCCATAACTGTGGATCTCTCTTTCGTGTGCCGGTTGATGCGCGAGCACCGTCGATCGCCGAACCCGTGGGTCCGTCGTACCGCTGGTGTGTCGTGCCCTGGCGCTCGTCGTCCGTCGGACCTGCAGTGCAGGACCAGCCGACGAACCCGTGCTCCGGTGGAGGATCGACAGGTGCCGTTCCGTACCGAAGCGCGACGAGCGCGCGAAGTCGACCCGTGTGGACAGGCCGCAGAAGTCAGTGTACGTCCGCGACGCCGCAGGTCATAACCGGGTCGACCGCCTGTGCACGGAGGACGGTCCGTCCCCGGGTGCGGTGGCTCGACGCGGGACCACTGTCGTCGCGTTCGCAAGAGTGCGGGGATGACCTGTCTCCGCTCCGCCCGCCGTTGGTCGCCGCGTTCGGCGCTCGTGTCCGCGGCGCTGACGGCAGCCCTGCTGGCGTCCGGATCCGTAGCCGCCGCGGACACGGACGGACGCCCGTTCGACTGGCCGCTGCAGCCCCGTCCCGCCGTGGTGACCCCGTACGACCCGCCACCCGAGCGGTGGCTGCCGGGCCATCGCGGCGTCGACCTCGACGCGGGCTCCGATCCGACACACACCGTCGTCGCGGCCGGGGACGGCGTCGTCGTGTTCGCAGGTGCGGTCGCCGGCCGACCCGTCGTCTCGATCGACCATGCCGGCGGCCTCCGGACCACGTACGAACCGGTCACGCCCACCGTCACGGTCGGCACCCGGCTGCGACGAGGTCAGCCGATCGGTGTCCTCGAGGCAGGTCACCAGGGGTGCGTCGCCGCGTGGTGCCTGCACTGGGGAGCGCGTCGCGGCCGCGACTACCTCGATCCCACGGCTCTCGTCGACCGCGGTGTGGTGGTGCTGAAACCCCTGGCCGAGCCCGAGTGACGCGGGTTCAGTACGCGCGGTGACGCTGCGGCATCGACTGCGGCGCGGACGCGTGCCGGCCCTCCGCGTCGGGAAAATCGTCCGCCATCATCGCCGCCAGGTCCATGAAGGCGGCGCGCGTGCGGGGGCGCAGTCGATCGAGATCGACGACGGAGCCCTCCGCCAGATGATCGTCGAAGGGAATCACCACGACCGCGCGGCAGCGCGCGAGGAAGTGCCGAGTGAGTTCGTCCATGTCGATGCTCGCGGCGCCCGGTCGGTGGGCGCTGATGACGACGACGGTCCGCTCGACGAGGTGCGCGTACCCGTGCAGCCCGAGCCAGTCGAGGGTCGCGGCGGCGCTCTTGGCACCGTCGACCGCCGGCGAGCTGACGAGCACCAGTGCGTGCGCCAGCGACAGCACCCCCTCCATCGCCGAGTGCATGATGCCCGTGCCGCAGTCGGTGAGGATCAGGTTGTAGTGCGCTCGGAGGGTGTCGATGACCGCGCGGTAGTCCTGTTCGGTGAACGCCTCCGACGCGGCCGGGTCACGCTCCCCCGCGACGACCTCGAGACGACTCGACGATTGGGAGGTGTGCTCCCTGATGTCGGCGTAACTCCGGATGGTCGGCCGGGCAGCGAGGAGATCGCGCACCGTGGACATCGTCTGCCGCGGGACGCGCTCCCCCAGCGTTCCGAAGTCGGGGTTCGCGTCGACGGCGATGACGTCGTCGCGTCGCAAGGAAGCGAACACCGACCCCAGCCCGACGGTGACGGTCGTCTTGCCCACCCCGCCCTTGAGGGACAGGAAGGCGATCCGGTAATCGCTGCGCAGCGGTTGTCGAATGCGGTCGATCTGGTGGCGACGCTCCGCCTCGGAGGCGACCGCACCACGGCCACCCGGTCGCCCACTGCCCAGGACGCGATCCAGGGTGCGGCGCCACCCCGGCCGAGTGGAGGACGGGGCCGGCGAGACGAAGGGCGACCCGGGTCGGCGCACCGGACTCTCCGCACCGAAGGCGGCCGAGTCGCGTCGCGGATCGGCGAGGCCCGGATGGTGCGGTGCGGGAACGTGGGAGGGCGGAACGGACGGCCGAGAGAATCGTTCCGGTTCGGGCGGAGACCAGGGTCCGTTCGTACCCGCCCGGCTGCCGGGACCTGAGGAGTGCGGGCTGTCGTCTCGACGATCCACGGTCCCCACCCTCCTGTCGACGGTCTGCTCCGATTGCCGATCAGGGACGAACGGTGTGGTTCCCAGCGCCGGCACGGTCACATCCCCCGTGCAGACGGTACCAAACGTGCACGAGCGTGCGAGGTGGTCGACAGGACCCGACGTCAGGCTCGCGGATGCGCCTGATCGTGGACCGCGCGCAGCCGCTCCACGGAGACATGGGTGTAGATCTGCGTCGTGGCGAGCGACGCGTGCCCGAGCAGTTCCTGCACCACGCGGAGATCGGCGCCACCCTCGAGCAGGTGGGTCGCGGCGGAGTGTCGGAGGCCGTGCGGACCCAGGTCCGGGGCACCGGGCACGGCGGACAGCACCTCGTGCACCACCGAGCGCGCCTGCCGCTGATTCAGGCGTCCGCCGCGACGCCCCAGGAGCAGGGCCGCGCCGGAGTCCGGTGTGGCCAGGGCGGGGCGGCCCACGGTCGACCACTGCACCACCGCGTCCTCCGCGGGCGCGCCGAACGGTACGACGCGTTCCTTGTCGCCCTTGCCGAGGACGCGGAGCACCCGTCTGTCGAGATCCACGTCGTCCACATCGAGACCGCACAGTTCGCCGACCCGGATTCCGGTCGCGTACAAGAGCTCGACGACGACCCTGTCGCGCAGGGCCATCGGATCCTGTTGCTCGGCACCGGATGTCGCGGCCGTCATCGCGTCCCGAGCGTCACGCTCACGCAGCACGCCCGGGAGCGTCCGACGCGACGGCGGTGCCGACAGCCGCACCGCCGGGTCCGCGGTGAGTGCTCCGACGGTGCACGACCACGCGGTGAAGGTGCGCGCCGAACTCGCTCGACGCGCGAGAGTCGAGCGGGACACTCCCGCGACCGACATCGAGGCGAGCCACGAGCGCAGGGAGCGAAGTGTGATCACGTCGTCGAGTGCCGCGGACGGATCACCGTGCGCGTCTCGACAGAAGCCGATCAGAGCACGGGCGTCGCCGACGTACGCGCGCACGGTGTGCTCGGAGCGGTTGCGTTGCAGAGCGAGATGCTCGGTGAATCTCGCGAGGAGCGCGAGATCGTCAGGATTCGCTGGCAGCGAGTTCTCGCTTCCAGGTGCGGAATCCCTCCTCGGTGCGGCCACGACGCCAGTATCCCGATATCGAGGCCCATTCCGCAGTCACGCCACGCTCTTTGCGGATGTAAGGCCGGATCTCGTGCATCACGGACTGCGCTTCACCGTGCACGAAGACATGAGGCTGACCGGGCAGCCACTCCACCGCACGGACGGCGGCGGCCAGCGGTGAGCCGCCCGAATACTGGTCGCGGTACACCCAGCGGATGTCGGCAGAGGTCGGCGCCGCGATCTCGACGCGGTCCTCCGGACTCGCTGCTTCGAGCACCACTCGCGCGACGGCTCCCTCGGGAAGCGCCGAGAGTGCTGCGGAGATGGCGGGCACGCCCGTCTCGTCGCCGGCGAGAAGGTGCCAGTCGGCGTCCGCACGAGGCGAGTACGCGCCGGCGGGACCGAAGAACGAGAGCTGGTCCCCCGCCGCGGCGCTCAGCGCCCACGGGCCGGCGACACCCTCGTCGCCGTGGACGACGAAGTCGATGGCGACTTCGCGGGCCTGCGTGTCCGCCGATCGCACCGTGTAGGTGCGCAACGTCGGCTCGTCGGCGTCACCGAAGTGCAGCTTGACGTAGCTGTCGGTGAACTCGGACGGCGCGAACTCGTCGAAGTTCGCACCGCCGAGCACCACGCGCACCATGTGCGGGGTGAGCCGCTCGGTGCGGAGAACGGTCAGGGTGGTCAGTCGTCGCGCCACAGGGCACCTCCATCGGGTACGGGCCTTGCCGCCGGTGGGGCCGCAAGACGTGGTTAGCCTACCCTAATTCGCCGACCGGCCCCACGACAGGTCAGTGCGCGGCGTCGTACGCGTCCTGGATCTCCTGGCTGATGCGCCCGCGGGTGCTGACCTCGAAGCCGTTCTCCTTGGCCCACGCCCGCACGTCCTGCAGATTCTGGCGGCCCTTCTTCGGCGCCGCGGCGGACCCGTTCCGGCGAGACTTCTTGCCGCCCACCTTCTCCGCGTGTTCGATCCAGAATGCGAATTGGTCGTACAACTCGTTGGCGTGCTTGCTGTTGAGATCGATCGAATAGGACACGCCTCCGACCGCGAACTCGACCGTCTCGCCCTGCCCGTCCTTGATGAGTGAACCGTCGACATCGTCGATCATTTGGACGGTGGTGCGTCGTGCCATTGTTCTGCGCTCCTCGATACCGGGTGGAGAAAGAATTTCCTCCAAGATAACAGCCGAGACGGCCGACATCGTGACACCGACCCGACACCGCCCTGACAACATCCGAATCACGACATCTCGGTCGTGAATTCGACGACCTGTCGTTCGTGACCGACACGGGACGATCGGGCTCACCGCGGTCGCCGGTACTGTGACGAACGCATACTCGACGCGGGAACTCCCGTCGACGTCGGCCACGAAGGGTTCACGGATGACCGCACAGAGTTTCTCGGAAACGCGTGCCGTGTCGTCGACGACGAGACCGTCCGGTTCGCTCACCTTCGTCGATCTCTTCAGCGGTGCGGGCGGAATGAGTTGCGGCTTCGCACGACACGGCGCGTTCGAGGTCGTCGGTGCGGCGGACGCACAACTGGGTAAACCGAGCAGTGCGCGCGGATCTCTCGAATGCAATGCGTCCTATGAGGCGAATATCGGAACGGTGCCGCACGCCGTGGATCTTTCCGCTGTCACCGGGGCCGAGTTGGCGCGACTCTTCGCCCCGCGTCTGAACGGACGACCACTCGACGTACTCAGCGCGTGCCCGCCGTGCACCGGCTTCTCCCGTGCAAATCCTCGAAATCATCTCACCGACGATCCACGCAATTCGCTCGTGACCCGTGTCGCCGACTCCGTCGAGGCTCTGCGCCCGATCGTCCTCGTCATGGAAAACGCACGAGAATTGGTCGGCGGTAATTTCCGTGGTCATCTCGACGCGTTGGCTCTGCGGTTGGATCACCTCGGCTACGACGTCGATGCCTCGGTGCACATGCTCAGTACGGTCGGCTTACCGCAACGACGCGAGAGATCCCTGGTGGTCGCGGTGCGGCGCGATCACGAATTGCACACTCTTTCCGAATTGTGGGAGGGCACGACCATCGCACCGGAGGCGATCACGGTGCGTCGCGCGATCGGCCACCTGCCCCGCGTCGAGGCCGGTGAGACGGCGTCCGGCGATCCGATGCACCTCTCGCCCAGCATCGGTCGTGAGTCGACCCGCCGCCGCCTCCACGCCCTCCCCCACGACGGCGGTTCCTGGCTCGACCTCAGGTCCGCCCCCGGCGGCGACGACCACCTGACGCCCGCGATGCAGCGCCTCGTCGCCGCCGGGCGCCTGGGGTCGCACCCCGACGTCTACGGCCGACTGTGGTGGGACCGTCCCGCGCCCACCGTCAAACGGGAGTGCGCCCACTTCGGCAACGGCCGCTACACCCATCCCGAGCAGGACCGGCTGTGCACGGTGCGAGAGTTGGCCTTGCTGAACGGTTTTCCGGACGACTACGTGTTCCGCGCGCGATCGCTGTCGAACATGTACCGCCACATCGGGGACGCGGTACCGCCGCTCGTGTCCGCTCAGCTCGCCGCGCTGTGCACCTGGATCATCAGCGGCGTCAGGCCGGACCTGCGCGACGCGATCCTGCCCGGCACCTCCCTGCGGGCAGAGGACCTGCTCCCGGCACAGCCCTCACCGGATCTTCTCGATGCGCACCCATCCCGCCTCGTCGCGGCCGGCGTGTCCCTCGATCTCGAGGACCACCAGCGCTGACCGCACCGCCGACACGGGCACGCCGGAGTCCACGGACAATTGCTGCACCGTTCGGGCTCCCGAGGCCGGGAACGCGTCCAACACGCGGGCGGGAGTCTGCGGCAGGCGATCGAGATCGCGGCCGAACAGGGCGTCCCGGTCGTCGTCGTCCTCGACACCCGCACCCACCGCACCCGCCTCGGCCACCACGTCCCGGGCACCCGTCACCAGACGCGCTTCGCCCTCGCGGATCATCCGATGGCACCCCGTCGACGACGCGGACGTCACCGGCCCCGGTACCGCCATGACCGGTCGCCCCAGTGCCCGTGCCCACGACGCCGTGTTACGCGCCCCGCTGCGCCATCCCGCCTCGACCACGACCACGCCGTCACACAGTGCGGCCACCAGCCTGTTGCGGGAGAGGAAGCGGTACCGGGCGGGTGGTGTGCCCGGCGGATACTCCGACACCACCGCACCCGTCTCCGACACTCTCCGCAGCAGACGCTCGTGCCCCGCCGGGTACGCCCGGTCGACGCCGCACGCCAGCACCGCCACCGTGCAGCCGCCCACGCCCAGCGCGGCGCGATGCGCCGCACCGTCGATGCCGTACGCGCCGCCGGAGACCACCGTCCACCCGTCCACGGCCAGGTCTCCCGCGATCTCACCCGTCACGTGCTCCCCGTAGCTCGTCGCCGCGCGCGTTCCCACCACGGCCACCGCCCGCTCCGTGGACGACGCCACCGGCGCCGGACCCACCACCCACAACGCCAACGGCGCACCGCCGTCGCGAGTGGGCAGAGCCCCGTCCGGCCGCTCGAATCCGAGGAACCGCCAGGCGGGCCACTCCTCGTCCGACGGCACCACCAGTCGACCGTCCATCGCAGCCATCAGGTCGAGGCTCGCCGCGGCGGTGTCGAGATGTGCCCGCGCCGACACGCGGTCCCACACCGCCTTCGGAACGTCCCCGGTGCGCATCGTCGCCGCGGCGTCCACCACTCCGCGCGAGGCGATGAGCTGCTCGACGGCGCGCGACGGACCCTGCACCACCGTCGAGACGTACGCCCACGCCAGGGTCTCCGGATTCTCCGCTCCACTCACACGCCACTCCCCTGTTCGCGAAAACTCATCGCCGACGCCACGCACTCGGGTCCCGGAGACATCCGCCCCTCGAGGTCGCCGAGCGTCCAGGCCAACGCGAGAGCACGCGGGTGGCAGTTATGAGCCTGTTGGCGGATCCTGTTGCGGGGCATCGCCATCAGCCCTCGATGCCTCGTCCGTGCCCTTGCCTTGGTCCGCGTGCCAGGTGCGGAACGCCGCGCGTGGCGTCAATCGCTCGAGGGTCGAAAGCCTGCGAGTGCGGGCAGGTATGGGCTTGTCAGGCTCGATCATCACGCCCGGGGGATACATCACCTCGACTGGAATCCTGCCGAGCGCAACGCGCTCATGCCGTCGCCACGTGCGCCCTGGCGATGGTGTCCACGTAACGACCAACGCAGCGTCGTGCCGCGTCTCACCTTGCAGAACGATCTCGACGCGCATCGACTCGCCCGGGCCGAGCGTGGGTAGTTGATGCCGCCACGGGCGAACGTCGTGGGGTTGATTGCGGGGCGCCTGCACGGCGGCGTCACACAGAGAGCCATAGAGGCGAATGTCGTAGGCGGTGCCGTCACCCACGTTCGTAGCGACCACTACGACGCCGTGCCGGTCGAGGTCACCGAAATCCTGCACGTACTTGGACTCGATGAGTTTGTGCTCGAACACGATGCGCACGCGCGGTTTGTCGAACCACCGCAGGGCAATGGTGACGGTCGCGGACACAAGCGCCGCGACCGGCACGACGGCTAACCACGAAGACATACCGACCAGTCTAGGAAAGGACCTCGTGACGCTCTCAGGGCGGCGATGGTGGCCACGTTTGGTTCTGACCACCTGCGCACACCACAACGCCCCGACCCCTCGTGTGGGGCCGGGGCGTTCGCCGTCGTGGCTACAGCGGGTCGGGGACCGCGCCGCCGAGTGCACGCCAGTGCTCAACCAACGCCGGGTCGGGCGCCACCGCCATAGCCGCCTCGTACTCGGCCTTGGCCTCGTCGATGGTCCGTTCCAGCGACTCCGCCACCCTGCGGTCGAGTTCGCGGCCACTCTCTCTCCACCCCGGCACGAGTTGCTCCATCAGATCCTCGTGCGGCATGACCGACGGCGCAGGATTGAGACGCAGCAGTTGCACGAGACGGTCACGGGGTACGAGTTCCACTCCACCGACGGCCACGCCCTTGCTGCACGCGATGCCGTACCGCAACGCCAGGCGCAACGTCACCTCGTCGAACTGACGTTCCGCGGGATCCCACTCGATCGACCCGAGGTCGATCCCATTCTCCTGCGCCAGTTCGATGGTCGACCGCGGAAAGTCGAGCCACTGGAAAGTGCGGTCGGGTCGAATCAGGTAGTACATACACGAACCTCTCGTAGACGACTGATGCCAGTGCCAGGCTAGAGAGGGTCACCGACATGAGATCGGCACAAACCACCCTTAACGGACAACGCCCCGGCCCCTCACGAGGGGGCCGGGGCGTCGTTGTCGTGGTGCCTACGCCTGCGTGGCCACCTTCACGACACCGAGACCGCTCTTGACACCCACACCGATGCGCGACTCCACGCGCATCTGCACCTCGTTCCGCGCGAACCCGGTGTACGGGTTCCACTCGACATCGACCCGGCCGTCACCGACGAACTCGACCGCATCGAGGTCGAGCAGCACGCCGGTCTTGGCGGGCAGGATGTTGCTCGTCACCGTGGGAACGCCCCACACCCGTCGCGCTGCGCGGTCCACCGGGAGGTTGGCGGGTCCGAGATCGAAATGACCGCCGCCGGGTGCGCGCGAGAGTTCCAGTGCCTCCCAGTCGCTCGGTGACAGCACGAGGGCCGTGGCCTGGTGACCGACGGACTCCAACCCGGTGATGGCCTTGCGGATCGTGGTGAGCAGATCCGTGGCGAACGCGCGGGTCTGGATTCCCGAGGTGTTGAGGATGCCGCGCACGTTGTCGACACGAGGCGGCCCGGCCGCCTTGAGTCCGTCACCGACGAGGATGGCACTCTCGATGGCCAGACGCAGACCCGCGTACATCCGACGCTCGAGGTACTGCGCGACCAGTCTGAAATCCTCGATGATGTACTTGTCGAAAGGGTTGGACAGGTGCGCCACGACGCGCAGGATCTCGTCGACCCGCTCGATGTCGTAATCCGATTCCGGCTTGACCTCCCCGGCGGGGACCACCGCGGCGTTGTCCTCGCGTCCGATCTCACGCAGGAACGACCAGTTGACCGGGCGCACCGCCATCGGCAACAGGTCGAGGATGGTCGTCGGGAGGTCGGGCCGCTCGTAGATGTCGACCATGGGGATGTCACCCATGGCGGTGCCCGTCTGCCCGAGGGCCTTCTCGGACGGGTTCGGACCCGCCATCTTGGTGGCCAGGGCCGTGGCGGCCGACTTGGCCCGCGCCGGGTTGCCGAGACCGAGGTACCGGGCCGCGCCGGGATCCGCTGCACCCTTGGCGCCGCGGTCGATGGCACCGAGGCGGCGCAGGACGGTCGACGACTTGGCCGCCGCGTCGATCTGCGCATCCATCTTCACCGCGGCGGCGTGTGCCGCCTTGGCGGCATCGAGAGCCTCGGGGTCGTCGTGGTCGGGGTTGTCGAGTGCCTTGATCTGGTCGAGAACCGCCTTGCCCTCGGCCAGCAGGGCCGCGCGGCGTTCCATCAGTGAACCGCTCGTGTTGTCGTCGGCGGCCTTGAGGGCCGCGCGCAGGGCATCGAGATTGATCTTCATGGGGTGTCCTCAGGACTCACGGACGCATCGGAACTCGTTGCGTCACAATGGATGTTGGGTGAGTTCCCTTGGTCCGCATACCGTATGGCGGGGCCGCGACTGCGGTTCCCCCACGGCCCGGTGATCGCACGCATGGGGCGGTGATCTCCACGGCCCGCCGATACCGCCGGGGCGGTCGTTGCGTATGGCTTCGATCACTGCACCGCCGACATTACCACCCGTAATCGACTGCGCCGCAACTATTCCGAGGTACAGCGTTGGTTATCGACCCGGGTTCCAGAGTCGCGCGTCCCACCCGTCGGCCGCGGCCCGCGTGACCGTCTCGGCGGCGGTGTCGTCGAGGAGGTCGTCACCGCGCATCGGCACGTCGACCGCCTCGTCACCCGGGCGCACCTCGGGCACCGGTCCACCGAACGCAGGGACACCGATCCCCCGGCCCTCGTCGGCCGCCTGCGCCGCCGCCAGGGCGGCCCGCCGGTCGCTATGGCGGGGTCCGAACCGGTACGCCACGGCCCCGTCGGGAGCGATGACCCACCACCATCCGGTCGTGTCGATGCCGACGGTGTGCAGGTCGGCCGGGGCCGCCTCGGTGTCACTCATCGAGATCCTCCATCTCGGCCTCACGTGCCGCCGCCTCGGCGTCCTCGACGCTCTCGGCATCGAAATCCCACCCGGCGGGTAGATCCGGCTTGAGGGCCTGCGTGGCGCGTTTGGGCACCTCCCCGAACAGGTCGCGGTGGTACGACGCGCACAACCCCTCGGGCCGCTCGACGTGCGGGCCGAGCAGGTCCACGCACCGCTCGAAATCGCCCTGATAGCCCCATGCGATAGCCACGGCGCCGAGGCCGAGAGTGGCCCACACCCGCGGGTTGTCGGCATTGGGGTCGGTGTCCTGGTTCTCGTACTTGACCACCAGATGCGCGGTGTCGAACCGGCGCGCCAGGGCCTCGACACTCGTCACGACGTGCCCGCGAACGGGTTGGATGCGTCGGCCGCCGGGGTGTCCGTCGCGGTGGCCCTGGCCGCCGCGGTCTCGGCCACCGGTGTCACGCCGAACGCGGTGGACAGGTACCGATGCTCGACGAGGGTGGCCCGGTACATCTTCACCTCGGGACGCTCGACGTACTTGGTGGACTCGGCACCGGCCGAGTCACGTACTGTCACACGCTGTTTGAAACCGTTGCGGCGCAGATACTTCCGCAGGCGCACCACCTCGGACCACGTTTCGCAGAGGTTGACCAGTGCCGCGCGGTCGGCGGGCTTGAGCCACGACCGGATGCCGGATCCGTCGACGAGTCGATCCCACTCGGCCGACGCCTCGACGCTCATGTCGTCGGGCTTGTCGGGCACGCCCCGCTCGATGCCCGATTGGATCACCTTGCGGCCACCCGAGTCACGCCCGGGTGAGCGGCCACTCAACAACTTGAGGGCGGCGGGCTTCTGCGCTGGCGCCATCTCAAACCTCTCGTGTGTACGAGTGGCCGGGGCCGCCGGACCCCGGCCGACTCGACCTCACCCGCTCGTTCGGGCACCCCCGACACTACCGGATTGCACCATGGTTTGTAGCACCCTCGGTGTGCATTTCTGCACGTCGGCTCGGTGTGCACCGATGCACGGTGGCCCTCGGCGTGACACTCGATGCCGTCACACCGATTGCCGCAGGTTGAGCACGTGAATGAAGCCCGAGGGAGGGGGGTGCAGGTCACCGACCGACCTCGTGATTCCGACCCCCGCCCCGGCATCGGTGGCACGCAGTGTCAGGACGAACTCTAACCACACCCCCCGTGTGCATAAATGCACATCACTCGGCCGACGGCTCGGCGGCCACCGCGTCGGCACCGTACCGCGCGGCCAGGATCTCACGCATCTTCCGGCGGGCGTCCGCGCGCCGCTCGATGCGCGCGAGGTCCACCGGGTCGAGCGTCACCGTGTGGGTGTCGTACGACTTGTCCCGCCGCGGTTTACGTGGCGGCACCGCTGGCCCCCTCGTCCATCGCCGCGGCCGTCACGTCCTCGACGTACCTCTCGAGGCCGTCGAGGTTGCCGGTGGCGGCGAACATCGACCCGAGTTCGAACGCCAGGGCCATGATGAGGTCACTGATGCCGTGCTCGTGTTCGTCGATCTGCGCGAGCAACAGGTCCATCTCGGGCTGTGAGTTGCGCGTGGTGACCAGGGCCATGCGTGCGGCCCATGCGCGGTGTTGTGCCGGTGGTGTTCTCACTGGGATGCCTTTCGGTGGTGTGTGTGGCCGGATCGGGTGCCAGTGCCCCGAGGTGGTCTCGGAGCCGGGGCCGCAGGTGGTGATCTACCGGTGCCGCCGCCGCCCGAAACGGGGTTGATCTCGACCCCACTCGTCACCGATGGCCGGTCGTTCGTCAGTTCGTCAGGGATAAGACCCCCTGACGAACCTGACGAAGCCCGTTCCGCACTGTCAGGGTGGCTATTGACGAACCTGACGAACCTGACGAACAAACGAATAAGTGCAGGTAACAGGCGGTGGCCGTTCGTCAGGCCCCCTGACGAACGAGTGGCCCGATTGTTCGTCAGGCAAGGCCCCTGACGAGGGTCGAAATCGAGGGGTGCCTGACGAACATTTCGGCACCCTCGAGACGCCCTCACGAGGACGCCTCGGCGGCCCTGGCAGACCCGACGGTGAGCGTGTTTCGGCGGGCGCCGACCGTGTGGCAGACGAGGGCGCCGGTGGCCTTCAGTCGCTCGATGGCGGCCTCGGCGTCCGCCTTGGAGAACGCCACCTCGGTGCCGTCCACGACCACCAGACGCTCGACGCCCGTGGCGCGGTAGTAGGTCGAGGCTCCCTTCCCGGGGTTGGCGGCCACGGCCTCGACGATCCACGCCTCGACCGCGGCGGCCTTGGCGGCCAGTGCGGTCAATCCGGCCGTCGCGCTCGGCAACGTCATCGGGTCCACGGGCACCGGGACCAACGACGACGACCACGTGCCGTTCGGCGTCACGGGCACGGGGTCGAGACGCCAGTGCCCGACGACTCCCTCGGGCCGATGCTTCTGTTTCGTGGCCTCCACGACCACGACACCCTCGTCGGCGGTCTCGAGCGTGAGCACGGTGTCCACGGCGGCCTCCCACGCACCGGCGCCTCGGCCCGCGTTGACGCCTCCGGTGACGCCCTTGGGCGGGTGGTGCAGAACCATCCCCGACCCGGTGCGGCCACGCAGGGCCTCGGCCTTGGCCACGCCGGTGGCGGCATCGCTGTTGCTGTTCTCCTCGAGGCCCACCGCGTGCCGACTGAGGGTGTCGATCATCACGAGGTCGGGATCGAACTCGGTGGCCATGGCCACCAACTCGTCCCACCTCGACGACATGAACGGCACCGCCCCGTCGACCGCAAGGAACCGCCCGTCGAGTTCGACCGGCTCGACACCGTGGTGCCTGCACCACGCCTCGATGCGGATACCGAACGACCGGCCACCGCCCTCACCGACGAGGTACAACACGCGCCCCGTGGTCGAGTGGGTGTCGTGGTTGCCCCACCTGCGGCCCGTGGCGATGCTCAACGCCATGTCGAGGGCCACGAACGACTTACCGGTGCCGCGGGTGCCGACGAGCATCGACATGCCCCCGCCGTCGAGCACGCCCTCGATGAGTGCGGGCGGCGGTGTCGCCAGCATCATCTCGGCGGCCGTCATTGTCATGGCCGTCAGTGGACGGATGCCGGCCGCGTCGGCCTTCTCGCGCGCCACGGTCTCGTGTGCGGTCTCGGTGGCACGCAGACGCATCAACGCGCGCTCGTTCTCGGCCTCCTGCCTCGCGCCCGCCATCTCGGCCTGTTTCCTGGCCACGAGCCGTTTCTCGTAGTCCTCGACCGACTCGGACGGCGGCGATGACAACGGCGATGCCGGGCGCCTGCGCCCCGTCGGCCTCTGTATCGACGGGTCGAGGAACAACGGTCGGGTGGCGTGCCCGTTCATCCACGACACGACGCGACGCCGCTGCGGGACCGTCAGTGCGTCGAACCATCCCGGCGCGGTCACGATGCCGCCCCGTGGATGGCCAGGACGTGCCGCGCGGCATCGACTTGCCGTGCGAACGACGAGTCCGCCGCGTAACTCGATTGGCCCATCGAGCGGCGGTGGCGGGACCACCAGTACCGCAACTCGACCAACATGGCCGGATCGTCGAGGACGGCCTCGATGGCGGCGTACAACACCACCGCATCGACACCATCCGCCGCCGGGTGGGTCGAGGCCGCATTGGTGAACGTCGGCACCGGCGCGTCGTGGTCGAGATGTTCGCGCCACTGGCCCCACGATCCGACCCGCAGGGTGGTCTCGGGGTACTCGACGGCGGGCGCCGACCGCAGGCGGCGCAGTGCGTCCACCATCGCGGTCACGGCGTCGTGAGGGGTATTCTCGATCTCAGTCACTACAAGTTCCGATCTGTGCAGTGCGAGACCCGGCCCGCTACGGCCGGGTTTTCGCGTTTCCGGGGTGTCCGTCGTGTCCGTGGCGGGACTACCGGCGATGCGCAGGAACGGCACGACCCGCGGCGGTCGTCGACCCGGCCAGGCGGGTCATCACGTGACCGATAGCCATGCCGCACAACCCGATTGCGATGACGGTCATGCGGCGCACCGCCCCTCGACGGGACGGGTGACGGCGGCGCGCAGGATCGTCGAGAGGCGGTCGCGTTGCTCTGCGGTGAGGGCCGGGGCCTCGTCGACCACCGCGCGGATCACCGCGGGGTCGATCACGACGAGAGTCCGAACACTCGATCTACCTCGTCGAGATCGACTCGGACGGTGCGCGGCCCGATGCGGTGACGGGTGAGTGTGCCGTCGGCAAGGCGCCGAGACACGGTGGCGGTGCTGGTGTTGAGGTACGCCGCGGCCTCGGTGATGGACACGAGGCGGCGGGTGGTGGCGGTGATCGCCATGGTTTCTCCCACGTAGTGACGGCCAGGGTCGTGGTCGTCACTCGTTCGGAGGGGTTGCACCTCACATCGGTCGGGGGTGTGAACCCGAGCCGCGCCGTTGATTCAGACGCTACAGGAACTTCACGGCCGTCACCAGCCCTACCCCTCGGAAAATGTTGCGGTGCAACACATCATGCATAACTCATGCACGGCGCCACTCGATCTCGATGGTGGCCGCGAACGCCTCGGGCGTGAACGTGTGGCGGCCCCGGCCTAGCGGGCGCAGCGTCACGACGGCCAGGGCGTCGATGACGGCTCGACGGCGCGCGTCGGTCATCTCGGCCCATGCCGCCGCCACGTCACCGCTCGAGACCAACGGGGCCACGAGATCCCCCGCCCCGGCGGCGGCCATCGTGGTCTCGATCTCGGCCAGTCGTGCCCGCACGCGCTCGTTGGCGGTGCGGAACTGCGTGCGGGTGAGTGCGCCGTCGGCGTAGTCGACGGCCAGGTCGTCGAGGCGGCGGCGCAGGGTGTCGGCCTCGGTTCCGAGATCCCGCGTCTCGGCCTCGACCTCGGGAGCGAACAGGGCCAGGGCGTCGGGCCGCGACAACCGCTCGACGATGACGGCCTCGACGTATTCCTCGACCGGCTCGGCCTTGCGTGCGAGGTGTTCCATCCCCGAGCACCGATAAGTGCGGTAGTGCCGCCGTGCACCCCCGGCGTGGACCGTCGCGCCGCACACCCCGCACAACGCGACACCCGTCAACAGGGCCTTGGCGTTGACCGGTGCCCGCCGTCGCTCGGGTGATGCCAGCAGTGCCGCCGTGGCCCGCCACGTGTCCTCGTCGACCACGGCGGGCCACTCGGCACGCCCGACGATGTACGCCTCGGGATCCTTGCGGAACGCCCCCTGCGTGCCCGTGGGGCGGTGGCGGCGTAGTCCCGCGTTGCGCGGGTTGAGCAACACGTCTCGGACGCCGGTGCGTGCCCACGAGTTCGGCGTGCCGTCGCGCTTGTTCTGCGTCGTGGCGTGGCCGCGGTCGTTCCAGTCTCGGGCGATGGCGGTCAACGTCTCCCCCGCCAGCAGGGCGGCGTACCCGGCTCGGATGGCCGCGGCCTCGTCGTCGCGCAGCGTCTTGCCGTCGGCCTCGTAACCGAACGCGCGGCGGCCACCGACCCACCGGCCTAGTGCCGCCGCCTGCGCCGCGGCGGACTTTTGGCGGGCCGACTTGCGTTCGACCTCCTGTTGGCCGACCGAGGCCATGATGCGGGCGTTCAAACGCCCCCCGTCGGTTGCAGTGTCGATGCTGTCGTTTGAGGTGATGACACTTACCCCGGTGGTTTCGTACATGTCGAGGATCCGCTCCAACTCGATCAGCCTCCGGAGCAGGCGGTCGAGGTGGCGGGCAACGATCACATCGAACGCCCCCGCCTCGGCGGCGGCCAACATGCGCTCGAATGCGGGCCGGGGCTTGCGGGACATGGCCGAGACGTCGTTGTCGACGAACGTCTCGACCACAGTCCACCCGCGCGCCTCGACGAGGCGCATCACGTCGAGACGTTGACGGTCGATCCCGTACTCGTTTCCGTCACGGTCCATGGACTGACGTAGATACACAGCAACACGCATAACACCCATGTTAGTGCGCTGGCTAAGCGCAGGATGCGGTCCGCGCCCCGCGCCGTGATGCCACCGCGCCGCAGCGCCCGTTCGATCGGGATCAACGCCTCGCGTTCGAGCCGGAAGCGCTGGCGCAGTGCCGATCCGGGTACTTCGGCATTGGTCTGCCAGCCGAACTCGGACCACCGTTCCGCCGCCGCCTGCCGCGCTGCCGTCACTCTGCCGCGCACCACCTCGGTCGTCTCCCCCACGTCGTCGGTCAACATTCCGGTCGCAGCGGGCTGCATCGACAGCCGCAGGTCCACCCGGTCGAGCAGTGGTCCGGACAGCTTGCCGAGGTAGCGCCGGCGGGCGTTCGGCGCACACACGCAGTCGGCGGTCCGCGGCGAGGCGCACGGACACGGATTGGCCGCCAGCACCAGTTGGAAGCGAGCGGGATAGCGGGCGACCCCGTCGCGCCGCGCGATGCGCACCTCGCCGTCCTCCAGCGGGGTACGCAGTGCCTCCAGCACGCGCACCGACATCTCGGCGCACTCGTCGAGGAAGAGCACGCCGTGGTGCGCCCGGCTCACCGCACCCGGTCGCGCCATGCCGCTTCCGCCGCCCACCAGTGCCGCCACCGAGGTGGTGTGATGCGGCGCGATGAACGGGGCGGTGGTGATCAACGGACACTCCGCCGTGAGTGTCCCCGCGACGGAGTGCACCGCCGTCACCTCCAGGGCCTGACCCTCCGTCAGCGGCGGCAGCAGGCCGGGCAGCCGACCCGCGAGCATCGTCTTGCCGATACCGGGCGGTCCCGTGAACATCAGATGGTGTGCGCCGGCGGCCGCGACCTCGAGAGCCCAGCGTGCTTCGGACTGTCCGACCACGTCGGCGAGATCGCCGTACCGGGGCTCCGGACCCGGCCGTGTCGGCATCGGTTCCGGGAGAGTGCACCGGTGCGAGAGCCACTCGATCACCTGCCGCAGATGCGCGGCCCCGAGTACCTCGATCCCGCCCACCAGGCCCGCCTCGGCGAGGCTGTCCTGCGGCACCACCACGCGGGTCCATCCCGCTCCGCGTGCGGCGAGCACGGCGGGAAGGACCCCTCGCACGCTCCGCACCCGCCCGTCGAGTGCCAGCTCCCCCACCAGCACCGTCGAGGCCAACAGACCCGGCGGCACCACCTTGGCGGCGCCGAGCACCGCGCACGCCAGTGCCAGGTCGTACACGGATCCCACTTTCGGGAGTGTGGCCGGCGACAGCGCGAGCACCACCTTGGACGCGGGCCAGCTCTGGCCGGAGTTGTTCACCGCGGCCCGCACTCGGTCCCGTGACTCCTGCAGCGCCGCATCGGGGAGTCCGACCACGTGCACGCCCGGTAGGCCCCGCCCCACGTCGGCCTCGATCTCCACGAGGATGCCGTCGATGCCCGTGACGGCGACCGAGAACGTCCGTCCCAGCGCCATCAGAACGCCGCCCTCAGATGCGAGAGCAGAGGCCCCCGGCCGTCGGCGATCACGACCTCCACGACGTCGAACCGCACCGGCACCCACGGACCGGACCGCTCGGCGAGCCACAGCCCGGCCAGCCGGTGGATGCGCTGCGCCTTCGCCGGCGTGACCGCCTCGGCCGGAGTGCCGTACCCATCGCCGGAGCGGGTCTTCACCTCGACGAACACGACGATGTCGCCGTCCACGCCGATGATGTCGACCTCGCCGTGCCGGCACCGCCAGTTGCGGTCGAGAATGCGCAGACCCACCGTCGTCAGATACGACGCGGCAGCTTCCTCGCCCGCTCTGCCCATTTCCGCGTTCGTCGCCATGGCTCTCCTCGCCGACCCGGTGCCCGGTGGTGGGCACACCCGGTGTCGGAGCACGACTGTGCAGGCACGCGGCGACCGTGCCGCGGCGCCGACCTGCGGCCGCAGAAAACCCGGGGACGACGCTCGACCCGGGGATGACGGACCACCGAAACCCCCTGTTGCGCGGCGCTCGGCCGTGGGGTTTGCGATGATCGGGTCATGAACACTGCACGCGACTCGTCGGCGAGCGGGACGCCGTCCGGCAGTGAGTTCCTTCTCCGCCGCGTGCCGGACGATCGGCGGCCCGCTCACCCCTATGCACTGCTGTGGACGTCGAACGATGCGCTGGGTCGGGAATCGACCAGGGAGGTGGGGTGCGGCGACTACTCGTGGGCGCTACGGACGGCACGCATCCTGTCCATTCCGCGCGCGTCGATCGAGCACGACCAGCGCGGCGGCGTGGACGACGGCTACGAGGGGTGGCACCTCAACGCGCGGATCCTGGGAACGGATCAGCGCTGATTCACTCGGGAAGTCCCCGTCACTCAGGAAGTCGCAGATCCGGCTTGTCGAGTTCCTCGATGTTGACGTCTTTGAACGTGATCACCCGGACGTGCTTGACGAAGCGCGCGGGTCGGTACATGTCCCACACCCACGCATCGGACATCCGCACCTCGAAGTAGATCTCGCCGTCCGCGTTCCGCGGGATCATCTCCACCGAGTTCGCGAGATAGAAGCGACGCTCGGTCTCCACCACGTAGGTGAACTGGCCGACGATGTCGCGGTACTCCCGGTACAGCGACAGTTCCATCTCGGTTTCGTACTTCTCGAGATCCTCGGCACTCATGCCGCCATCATCGCGCATCGGCGCCCTCGTGTTCCCATCGACCCCGCTCCTGCGGCGACACCGTCGGTGCGGCGCCGGCATCCTCGAGGCAGGCGACGTTCGACCACGAGCGACGGTGCTCCCGGCTCGCCCCGAGACGGGCGAGGGCGTCCGTGTGCAGCGTCGTGTTGTAGCCCTTGTGTACGGAGAAGTCGTAGCCGGGGATGTCTCCGTCGAGTGAGCGCATGATGCGGTCGCGGTGCACCTTGGCGAGCACGCTCGCGGCGGCGATACAGGCCGCGGTGGCGTCCCCACCGATCACCGGGAGTGACGGCGCGGGAAGCCCGGGCACCCGAAAACCGTCGGTCAGGACGTACCCGGGGTCGACCGACAGTCCGGCTACCGCGCGGCGCATGCCCTCGATGTTGGCGACGTGGATGCCGATGCGGTCGATCTCGGCCGCGGGGACGGTGACGATCGAGTATGCCGTCGCCCAGCGGATCACCTTCGGGAACAACGACTCCCGCGTCTTCTCACTCAACTTCTTCGAGTCGTCCAGAAGGTCCAGCGCGGCGCGGGCGCGATCGCCCAGGATGCACGCGGCGATGACCAGTGGGCCCGCACAGGCGCCACGACCCGCTTCGTCCACGCCCGCCACGGGCCCGAGCCCCGACCGGAGAAGGGCCGACTCCATGGTGCGCATGCCACCCGCACGCCGGATGACGGTGCGCGGCGGCCACGACGTCCGGGAGAGCCGCGTGGTCGACTTCATGGGCCCCGAACTCACTGCCCCTGGATGTCCGGATCGTCGATGAGACCCCAGCGACCGGGCGGCAGCACGATGGCCTGCGCCTTGCCGATCACGTTGTCCAGCGGGATGGTTCCCTGCAGTTCGTCGGCGACGTGGAAGCGCGAGTCGGCGGAGTTGCTGCGGTTGTCACCCATGACCCACACGTTGCCCTCGGGCACGGTGACGGGCCCGAAGCACCGCCCGGAACGGATCGGGGTGTCGCACGTGAGCGTGCCGGGCACGAAGTCGAAGTCCATGGTGATGTACGGCTCGTCGAGCGGCTTGCCGTCGACGAGAACGCGCCCCTGCTCGTCGCAGCACTCGACGGTCTGACCGCCGGTGGCGATGACGCGCTTGACCAGATCGTTCTCGTCCGGTGCGACCAGGCCGACGAGGGATCCGAGTTCCTGAGCGCCGCGGACGACGACGTTGGACGACCGCGTGGAGACGTAGTCGCCGTCCCAGGACGGCGGTCCGCGGAACACGACGACGTCACCGGCCGTCGGATCGCCGAAGCGGTACCCGATCTTCTCCACGACGATGCGGTCACCGGTGCAACCAGTGCAGCCGTGCAAGGTCGGCTCCATCGATTCCGAGGGGATCAGGTACACCCTCGCGACGAAGGTCTGCAAGAGGAAGCTGAGCACCAGGGCGACCAGGATGAGAATCGGGAGCTCACGCCAGAAGGACCGTGGCTTCTTGGTTCGCTGCGCCTCGTCGTTGTCGTCGCCCGCGCGCTCGTCCGTCACGGGTCAAGATTAGCGGCAGCGCCGCGGTGCAGAACGGCCGGGACGCAGAACGGCCGGACACCGGGGAACGAGTCCCCTGTGTCCGGCCGTCCAGCGAGTGGAACGCCGAAGATCAGCGCTTCTCCTTGATCTTGGCTGCCTTGCCGCGCAGCTCGCGCAGGTAGTACAGCTTCGCGCGACGCACGTCACCGCGGGTCAGCACGTCGATCTGGGCGATGTTCGGGGTATGGACGGGGAAGGTGCGCTCCACGCCGACGCCGAAGGACACCTTGCGGACCGTGAAGGTCTCGCGGATGCCGCCACCCTGACGCCGAATGACGACGCCCTTGAAGATCTGCACGCGCTCCTTGGAGCCCTCGATGACCTTCACGTGCACGTTCAGTGTGTCGCCCGGGCGGAACTCGGGAATGTCGCTGCGCAGCGACTGCTTGTCCAGGAAATCCAGGGTGTTCATGGTTCATCCTTGCTGTGACGAGATCTCGAGCAGAGGACCCGAGCGGCTGCCGTCGGCGGATGCCGTCGACGCTCGACTGGTTCGTACTCCGAATAGGTGTCCACCGGATGCCGGGCATGCGAGTAGCACGCCCGGTGTCAGGCAACCCCACGATTGTGCCAGAGAACCGGTGCCCGACGAAATCGGCCGGATCAGCCCGCGCCGACCGATTCGCGATCGGGGCGCGACTCCCCCGGCGCCGGCGCCGGAACGACGATGCGATCGAGTTCGTCCTCGGCAGCGGCGCGCACGTGCGCGACGTCGGGCGTGCCCGCGATGGCGTCCTGCATCCAGATCTTCGCGCGGACGACGGGACGGCGCAGGTTGCGCTCGCGCCGCAGGGCCTTCTCCATCCGCCGCGGGCGTCGGGTGTAGCGCCAGCGCGCCCAGGGTGACCCCGGCCGGCCGATCCGGATCGCGCCGATCACGAGCAGCGGCAGAAAGAACAGGCCGGCGAGCCCGGTCCAGATCTTGCCCTTCGCGAGGACGATCGCGGCGAGGAGGAGATTGAGCGCGGCCAGGACGACGATGATGCTCCGCACCGCGACGCTGGGATCGTCACGGAAGCCGGCGACGTCGAAGAACTCGAGCGGTTTGAGACCGAACAGCAGCATGACGGTGGCGGCCACGGCGACGAAGACCGCGTCGACGGAGGTGCGGCCCTGCTCGGCCCAGTACACGTCCTCCAGGTAGAAGATGAGCGCGAACTCGTCGAGTACCAGTGCCGCACCGATACCGAAGAACGCCGCGAGCGCCGCGCCCGTGGTCTGGGTGCCGTCGACGTACACGGTGATCATCGCGATACCCGAGACCAGCATGGCGATCACACCGAACACGACGTGATGCACGTGGTGTCCGCCCGGCGTGACGTTGCCCGGCCACCAGGACACCTGCGCGCGGATCATGCGGACGCTGAACCGGATGAAGACGAACCCGGCGATGAACCCGACGAGGAAGAACAGCAGCGGGATGCGCCCCTCGTCGGAGACGTGGTGCATCCACCGCTCCATCGCAGCGCCTTCCTGCCGTGCCCGTCCTGTGACGAGGAAGTCTATCCGCGCCGCCGCGACACCCTCTACTTTCCGAAGCCCGCCTTCCGCAGGGCATCGGCCATCGATCCCGTTGCCGCGGCCGGTGCCGAGGACTGCGCTCCCTTGCGCGGTCCGGCTCCGGTCTTCTGCCTGTTCCGCGCGCCCTGGCCTCCCGACCCGCCGCGTGGAGCCGATGCCGCTGCCGTACCGCCGATCTCGTCGGTCAATCGCAGGGACAGGCCGATCCGCTGGCGCGGCAGGTCGACCTCCATGACCTTCACGCGCACGACCTGTCCGGACTTGACGACGTCGTGCGGGTCCGAGACGAAGCGGTCGGACATCGCCGAGACGTGGACGAGTCCGTCCTGGTGCACACCCACGTCGACGAAGGCGCCGAAGGCCGCCACGTTGGTCACCACTCCCTCGAGCACCATGCCCGGTCGGAGGTCGGCGACCTTCTCGACACCGGCCGCGAAGGTGGCGGTGGCGAACTCCGGACGCGGATCGCGGCCGGGCTTCTCGAGCTCGGACAGGATGTCGGTGACGGTCGGGAGTCCGAACCGGTCGTCGACGAAGTCCTGCGGGCGCAGGGACCTCAGCACCCGCTCGTTGCCGATCACCTCACGGACTCCCATGCCGGCCCTGTCGACGATGCGGCGCACCACGGGATATGCCTCGGGGTGCACGCTCGACCGGTCGAGGGGGTCGTCGCCGTCGGTGATGCGGAGGAACCCGGCGCACTGCTCGAAGGCCTTGGGCCCGAGCCGCGGAACCTTCTGCAGTGCGGATCGGGATCGGAAGGGGCCGTTCTCGTCGCGGTGCGTGACGATCGACTCGGCGAGAGTGGTGGCCACGCCGGAGACGCGCGCGAGCAGAGGCACGCTGGCGGTGTTGACGTCGACGCCGACCGCGTTCACCGCGTCCTCGACGACGGCGCCCAGGGAACGCGCCAACATGGATTCCGAGACGTCGTGCTGGTACTGCCCCACGCCGATCGACTTCGGGTCGATCTTCACCAGTTCCGCGAGGGGATCCTGCAGACGACGGGCGATGGAGACCGCGCCGCGGATCGAGACGTCGAGATCGGGCAGTTCGCGCGACCCGTAGGCGGACGCGGAGTACACGGAGGCGCCGGCCTCGGAGACCATCGCCTTGGTCAGGTTCGCGTCCGGGTACTTCGCGATGAGTTCCGCCGCCAGCGCGTCGGTCTCACGCGACGCGGTGCCGTTGCCGATGGCCAGCAGATCGACACGGTGCTTCGCCGCCAGTGCGGCCAGCGTCGCGAGCGCCTCGTTCCACTTGCCCTGGGGCTTGTGCGGATAGATGGTGTCGTACGCGAGGACCTTGCCGGTGGGGTCCACGATCGCGACCTTGGTCCCCGTGCGGAACCCGGGGTCGAGGCCCATGGTGGTGCGACTGCCGGCGGGCGCCGCCAACAGCAGGTCCTTAAGGTTGGAGGCGAAGACGTCGACCGCGCGCTCCTCCGCGGACTGCCGCAGGCGCATGCGGGTGTCGATGCCCAGGCTGACCAGAAGCTTGGTCCGCCACGCCCATCGCACCGTGTCGAGGAGCCACCGGTCGGCCGCACGGCCGTGGTCGCCGATACCGAAGCGCGCCGCGATGCGGGTCTCGTACACCGACGAGTTACCGGGTGCGGGTTCGTCGGTGTTCGGCTCCGGATCCATCGTGAGGGAGAGCACCTCCTCCTTCTCCCCGCGCAGGACTGCCAGTACTCGATGGGACGGAACGGAGGTGAAGGACTCGGAGAACGCGAAGTAGTCGGAGAACTTCGCACCGTCCGTCTCCTTGCCCGGTCGCACCGCGCTGGTCAACCGGCCACGGGTCCACATCAGCTCGCGCAGCGACCCGACGAGGTCGGCGTCCTCGGCGAAGTGCTCGACGAGGATCGCGCGCGCACCGGCGAGCTGCTCCTCGTCGAAGGACGTCGGATCGGTGGTCGGATCGGACAGCAGGGCGTCCGCCACGGGCTGGTGGCCGGCCTCGCGCGCGATCTGCGCCTTGGTGCGGCGCTTCGGTTTGAACGGGAGGTAGATGTCCTCGAGGCGCGCCTTGGTGTCCGCGAGCACGATCGAGTCCTCGAGCGCGTCGTCGAGCTTGCCCTGCGAGCGGATGGACTCGAGAATCGCGGCGCGGCGCTCGTCGAGCTCGCGCAGGTATCGCAGTCGCTCGTCGATCGTGCGCAGCTGGGTGTCGTCGAGCGTGCCCGTGACCTCCTTGCGGTAGCGCGCGATGAACGGCACCGTCGCACCCCCGTCGAGCAGGTCCACGGCGGCGCGTACGCGCTCCTCCGCGACGTCGAGCTCCTCGGCGATCCGGCGATTGACAGATTTCACAGCGGTCGTCACGGCGATGGACCCTACCGCGCCGGTACCGTGGAGTGACGGTGCCGCCCCGGGTTCCGAGCGCCGACGCGCCCGGTACGTCCACTCTCGAATGTGGGGGCACTCGATGACAGAACGGTAGTCACGTGACAACTCCTTCGGCGCGCCTGCGACGAGCCTCCACCATGATGGCGGCGGTGGCGCTCGCCACCACGATGGCGGCGGCCTGCGCGCAGCCGGCCGACCCGGCGGCGACGACGATCCCGGTCGCACCGGAGTTCCCCGAACCCGAGATGCCGATGGCACCGGACCTCACCGGCCGCCTGCAGCAGGCACTCGACGGCGCGGCCGCTCGCGGCGCGACGCTCTCCATCGGCTTCCTCGATCGGGAGACCGGGACGTACATGGGTTCCGGTGACAACGATCCGATCGAGACGGCGTCGGTGGTCAAGTTGTTCATCGCCGACGATCTGCTCTACCGCTCGTCGCGCGGCGAGTTCGCCCTCGACGAGGAGTCCCGTGCCCTCATCGCGCCGATGCTCTCGTCGTCGGACGACAGTGCGGCACAGGTCCTGTGGGACGCCGCCGGTGGATCCGACGTCGTGGCACGCGTCGCCGGCCGCTACGGCCTGCCCGCCACAGCCGCGTCGGCGGACGGGATCTGGTGGAACACCCGGACCACCGCGGCGGACCTGGTGAGGTACTACGACGCCGTCCTCGACGGCACCGGCGGACTGAACCCGGCGGACCGGGCGACTGTCGTCGGAGACCTCGAGGCCTTCACCCCCGAGGGAGCGGACGGCTATCCCCAGACCTTCGGCATCCCGCGGGCACTCCCGGGCGAGACGGTCCGCGGGGTCAAGCAAGGCTGGATGTGCTGCGTCGACGGTCGGTGGATCCACCTGAGCACCGGGTTCGTCGGCGACGGGGAGCGCTACGTGGTGGCGGTGCTCTCGCGGGAGGATCCCTGGTACGGCGCGGACGGCGGCAGCGCGGAGACGACGGCGGACACCGCGGTGACGGACGACGACGGCGCCAAGCACGCGCGCGTCACCGTCACCGGCGCGCTGAAGATCCTGTTCCCCACCGGGGTCGTCGCCTGAGAGATCGCGTCAGGGCAGGAGGTCGGGCCGGCGCTGAGCGGTACGCTCGAGCGACTGTTCCCGCCGCCACTGTTCGATGCGGGAGTGGTTGCCGGACAACAGGACCGGCGGCACGTCCAGGCCGCGCCACGTGGCCGGTCGGGTGTATCCCGGCCCCTCGAGGAGACCGTCGGAGAACGAGTCCTGTTGGTGCGAGAGCTGATTGCCCAGGACGCCGGGCAGCAGCCGCGTCACGGCCTCGGTCATCACCAGCACCGCGGCCTCGCCGCCGATGAGCACATAGTCCCCGATGCTGACTTCCTCGACGCGCACCCGGGTCGCCGCGTCGTCGAAGACTCGCTGATCGATGCCCTCGTAGCGGCCGCATGCGAACACCAGATGATCCTCGCGCGACCATCTCTCGGCGGTGCGCTGGGTGAAGGGCACTCCGGCGGGCGTGGGCACCACCAGGATCGGGTCGGCGTCGCGCATGACGTCGTCCAACGCGTCTCCCCACACCGTCGGCTTCATGACCATGCCGGGGCCGCCGCCGTAGGGCGAGTCGTCGACCGCCTTGTGCACGTCGTGTGTCCAGTCCCGGAGGTCGTGGACACCGAGGGTCACCAGACCGTTCTGCACGGCCTTGCCCAGCAGCGCGGTACGCATGGGCTCGAGGTACTCGGGGAAGATCGTCACCACGTCGATACGCATGGTCACTCGCCGTCCAGAAGCCCTTCGGGCGGGTCGATCTCGACGGTCCGCGTCTCGCGGGAGACCGACACCACGATCGCGGACACGAACGGTACGAGCAGTTCGCGGCCGACGTTCTCGTCGGCCGGCGTGATCGACAGCAACTCCCCCGCAGCGGAGTGCAGCACCTCGCTGACCGTGCCGATCACCGTGCCCGCCGACTGGTGATCCGGAGCGAACTGCACCGTCATGCCCTCGAGCTCGTGGTCGTAGAACTCGTCCGGATCGTCGGACGGGGGTAGATCCGCGGTGTCGACGACGAACACGGTGCCGCGCATCGCGTCGGCGGTACTGCGATCGTCGATTCCCTTCAGACGCAGCAGAAGCCGCCCGGAATGCTCCCGGGCGGCTTCCACCGTGTAGTCGGTCGTGCTGTTGTCGCGACGCGCACGGCCGTGCAGAACGGATCCCGGAGCGAACCGCTCGTCAGGATCGTCCGTGCGGACCTCCACGACGACCTCGCCCTTGATGCCGTGCGACTTGGCCACGCGGCCCACGACGAGCTCCACGTCGGTGATCAGCGATCGGTGTCGACGACGTCGACACGGATCCCACGGCCGCCGATACCCGAGACGAGGGTACGGAGCGCGGTGGCGGTACGACCGCCACGGCCGATGACCTTACCCAGATCGTCGGGGTGCACGTGCACCTCGACGGTCCGGCCACGGCGACCGGTGATCATCTCGACACGAACGTCGTCCGGATTGGACACGATGCCGCGAACCAGATGCTCGACGGCGTCGGCGACCATGGTGCTCACAGGTGGGTCCTACTTCTCGGTGGACTCGGCGGTGGCGTCCGCGGTCTCGTCTGCCGGTGCGCTCTCGGCGTCGTCCGCCTTGGCGGCCTTCTTCTTCTTCGGCGTGGTGGCCTCGGCGACGGGCTCGTTGTCGGCGGCGGCGAGCGCAGCGTTGAACAGGTCCAGCTTGGACGGCTTCGGCTCCTTGACGCGGAGCGTGCCCTCGGCGCCCGGCAGGCCCTTGAACTTCTGCCAGTCACCGGTGATCTTGAGGAGTGCCTCGACGGGCTCGGTGGGCTGTGCGCCCACGCTCAGCCAGTGCTGCACGCGATCGGAATCGATCTCGATCAGCGACGGCTCTTCCTTCGGGTGGTACTTGCCGACGGTCTCGATGGCACGGCCACCGCGACGGGTACGCGCGTCGGCGATGACGACGCGGTACTGCGGGTTGCGGATCTTGCCGAGACGGGTGAGCTTGATCTTGACTGCCATGTGAAACGAAGCCTCTTTCGATGTGGTCGCAGGACGCGACCGCTGGTCACGGCGCAATTCAGCGATGCGCACGGCATGCGCACCCGGTTTTGCGGTGGATGGGTGTTGTGACCGCCGCTCGGTACGGAACCGGAGACGGGCGAACAGCGCCTTATTCTGCCAGACACCGCCCGAGCGTCATAATCCCAGCCCGGTCACCAGATCCGGCCGCGCAAGACCACCACGTCCGGCGCCGACAGGACGTCCGGCCCGGTTCGTGGGTCCGTGGAGTAGAACACCAGATCCGCGGGTGCGCCGTGCTCGATGCCCGCACGCCCGAGCCACCGCCGCGCCGTCCAACTGGCCGCACCCAGGGCGTCGGTCGGCGACAGGCCCACGCCCACCAGCGCCGCCACCTCGTCGGCCACCCGCCCGTGCTCGATGCTGCCGCCCGCGTCGGTGCCCGCGTAGATCGGGACTCCGGCGTCGTGCGCGCGCCCCACCGTGTCCGCCACTCGGGCGTGCAGATCGCGCATGTGATCGGCGTAGCGCGGGTAACGGGTGGCCGAGTCGGCGATCGACGGAAAGGTCTCGATGTTGATGAGCGTGGGCACCAGTGCGGTTCCGTGCTCGACCATCATCTCGATGGTCTCGTCGGTCAGGCCGGTGCCGTGTTCGATGCAGTCGATGCCGGCACCGATCAGCCCGGGCAGCGCGTCCTCGCCGAAGACGTGCGCAGTGACCCGGGCGCCCTCGGCGTGGGCGGCGTCGATGGCCCGGCGCAGGACCGCGTCGTCCCACAAGGGTGCGAGGTCGCCGACCTCGCGGTCGATCCAGTCGCCGACCAGCTTGACCCACCCGTCGCCGAGGCGCGCCTGCTGAGCCACGGCCTCGGGCAGTTGCGACTCGTCCTCGAGATCGACGGCGAGGCCGGGAATGTAGCGCTTGGGCATCGCGATGTGCCGACCCGCGCGGATGATGCGCGGCAGATCCTCGTGGTCGTCGAGTGCGCGGGTGTCGACGGGCGATCCCGCGTCACGCAGCAGCAGCGCACCCACCTCGCGCTCGGTGGTGGCCTGCGCGACGGTGCCGTCGTGATCCTCGTGCCCGCCGCCGTACGTGATACCGACATGGCAGTGCGCGTCGACGAGACCCGGAACGATCCAGCCGCCCCGCGCCACCGTGGTGGCACCGGGAACCGGATCCAGTGAGACGAGGCCGTCTCGCACCCAGACGTCCACCTCGTCGTGGCCGGGCAGCACGACGCCGCGCAGATGCAGACTCGGCGAGATGCGCACCGCGTGCTCCGCCCTACTTCTTGGGGAGCTTCAGCTGCGACAGGTCGATGCCCTCGAGGCCCGGCGGAAGCTGGTCGAGGCCCTTCGGCATCGAGGACAGATCGGGCATCCCCGCGGGCATTCCGCCCGGCATACCGGGGAAGCCTCCCCGCACGCCCTTCGGCGGTGTGGGTCCGCGACCGCCCTTCTTCCCCTTCTTGCCCTTCTTGTTGCTGCGCTGAACCTGCTTGCGCGCGCCGGGCATGCCCATGCGGCCGGCCATCGACGCCATCATCTTGCGGGCCTCGAAGAAGCGGTCGACGAGCTGGTTGACGTCGGAGACCTTCACACCGGAACCGTTGGCGATGCGCAGACGACGGGAGGCGTTGATCATCTTCGGATCGGCCCGCTCGGCGGGTGTCATACCGCGGATGATGGCCTGCACGCGGTCGAGCTGCTTGTCGTCCACCGACGCGAGGGCGTCCTTCATCTGACCGGCACCGGGCAGCATGCCGAGCAGGTTGCCGATCGGTCCCATCTTGCGGATCGCCATCATCTGCTCGAGGAAGTCCTCGAGCGTCAACTGGCCGGACCCGATCTTCGCGGCGGTGTCCTCCGCCTGCTTCGCGTCGAAGACGGTCTCGGCCTGCTCGATGAGGCTGAGCAGGTCGCCCATGCCGAGGATGCGGCTCGCCATGCGATCCGGGTGGAAGATCTCGAAGTCCTCGAGCTTCTCGCCCGTCGACGCGAACATGATCGGTCGACCGGTGACCTCGCGGACGCTCAGCGCGGCGCCACCGCGGGCGTCGCCGTCGAGCTTGGTCAGCACGACGCCGGTGAAGCCGACACCGTCCTGGAAGGCCTGCGCCGTGCTGACGGCGTCCTGGCCGATCATCGCGTCGAGCACGAACAGGATCTCGTCGGGGTTCGTCGCGTCGCGGATACCGGCGGCCTGGCCCATGAGCTCGGTGTCGATACCGAGACGGCCCGCGGTGTCGACGATGACGACGTCGTACTGCTTGGCCCTGGCCTCCGCGACACCGGCGCGAGCGACCTCCACCGGATCGGCCGCGGTCACGCCGAGGGCATTCTCGCCGCCGCCGATCGACGTGCCCGGATGCGGCGCGAAGACGGCGGCGCCCGCACGCTCGCCGACGATCTGGAGCTGACTCACCGCACCGGGGCGCTGGAGGTCGCAGGCCACGAGGAGCGGGGTGTGGTTCTGGTCCTTGAGCCACTTGGCTAGCTTGCCGGCGAGTGTCGTCTTACCGGAGCCCTGCAGACCGGCCAGCATGATGACGGTCGGCGGGTTCTTCGCGAACTCCACCCGCCGGGTCTCGCCACCGAGGATGCCGACGAGCTCGTCGTTGACGATCTTGACGACCTGCTGCGCGGGGTTGAGAGCAGCGGAGACCTCGGCGCCCTTCGCGCGCTCCTTGATCCGAGTGATGAAAGCGCGCACGACCGGCAGCGCGACGTCGGCGTCGAGCAGTGCCAGGCGGATCTCGCGGCACACCGCATCGATGTCGGCGCCCGAGAGCCGACCCTTGCCTCTCAGATCCTTGAGGCTTCCGGTCAATCTGTCGGACAGTGATTCGAACACCGATACTCCTGAACATCGCGAGAGAAGTGAAGACTCCGTCGACCAGACTAACGGTCGATCGACCCGGCGGTGGCCCGGCCCGACGCGTACCTCAGTCGTCCGACTCGGGCTCCTTCGGACGCAGGGCGGGGACGACGGCCAGCAGCGCGCGTTCGAGCTCCTCGCGCTGTGCCCGCGATCCGGCGCCGCCCTCCGACGCCCCGCTGGTGTCGACGCAGAACGCGTCCACCACCGAGGATCCGCGGGTGGTGACCTTGGCCCAGCGCACGTCGGCACCGTGCTTCTCGAAGACGGACGAGAGCCGGCACAGCAGCCCGAGCCGATCCTCGGCGCGGACCTCCACGATCACGGAGTCACCGTCCGGACCGTCGAACCACAGCACCCGCGGCGGCGCCTGCGCGTACAGCAGCACCTCCGACGAGTCGAGCGCTCCGAGATCGCCGTCCGACGCGGCGATCCGTGCCCCGGCCTCCTTGAGGTCGAGTTGCGCGAGCAGGTCGAGGTCCCCGTCGAGTGCCCGGATGAGCTCCTGGCGCAGCAGGCCGGGCTGGGGCGGCGCCCCGAAGGTGGGCGTGACGACGAAGCGGTTGATCGCGAACCCGTTCGCGCTGACCACGGACGCGGACAGCACCCGCAGCGCGGCCAGAGCGAGCACGCCCGACGCGTTGGACAGCAGGCCGAGCCTGTCCGGCGCGGTCACCGTCACCTCGAACGTGTGCGGACTGTCCGACGGCTGCAGATCGACGTCGACTCCGCCCTCGGCGGCGCGGGCCGCGAGCGCCGCGTCGATCGGATCGGGCGTCGGCAGTGATTCACCGGCCATGATCATGCGGCAGCGCCGCACGAGCTCACCGATGAGCGAGGACTTCCAGTCCCCCCAGACACCGGGTCCCGTCGCGAGCGAGTCCGCCTCGGCCAGCGCGTGCAGGAGTTCGAGCAGGATCGGATCGCCGTCCAGCGCGTCGACCACCCGCTGCACCGTCGCGGGATCGTCCAGGTCGCGTCGGGTCGCGGTGTCCGGCAGGAGCAGATGGTGGCGCACCATCGCCTCGAGCAGCCGGACGTCCGACGGCCACAGACCGAGCCGCTTGCCCACCTGCGTGGCCAGATCCGCGCCGACGATGCTGTGGTCTCCCCCGCGGCCCTTGCCGATGTCGTGCAGCAGTGCCCCGAGGACCAGCAGGTCGGGCCTCGCGACCCGGGTGGTGAAACCGCTCGCGTGAGCGGCGGTCTCGACGAGATGGCGATCCACGGTCCAGGTGTGCACGGCGTCGCGCGGCGGCAGGTCGCGCACCGCCCCCCACTCGGGAAGCAGACGCCCCCACAGGCCCGTCCGGTCCAGAGCCTCGATCGCGTCGATGGCGCGGCGGCCGGATCCGAGGACCACCAGCAGGTCGTTCAGTGCCTCCTTCGGCCACGGCTCGCGCAGTTCCGGTGCACTGTCGGACAGCCGGCCCAGGGTCGACGCGGACATCGGCATCCCTGTCACCGCGGAGGCCGCAGCGACACGCATGATCAGTCCCGGATCCTTGTTGGGGCGGGCGTCCCGCGCCAGCACCACCTCGCCGGCGTGCTCGACGACCCCCTCGTCCAGGGGCCGACGCACAGGTACCCGGCGGAGCCGCGAGAGTCCGCGTCGCGGTATGGCATTCCCGGCGGTACGCAGGCCCACGTCCGTCGAGTAGACGATGGTGCGCGCCGAATCACTCAGTACGCGTGCGAGATCGAACCGATCGCCGATACGGAGCGCGGCGGCGATCTCGTCCGCGTCCTGCGCTCGCAGCTGATCACGGGCACGGCCCGCCACCCGGTGCAGCTCGGTACGGACGTCGAGGATCCGTCGGTGAGCGAAATCCAGTCCACCGCCCGGTGATTCGGGCCCGAGGCCCGGCATCGCGTCGGTGAGCTGCGCGATGGAGAGCGCGTCGAGCAGCTGCACGTCGCGCAGTCCGCCGCGTCCACTCTTGAGATCGGGCTCGGCCCGGTGGGCGATCTCGCCGCTACGCCCCCAGCGAGTGCGGGTCAGCGCGTGCAGTTCGTCGAACCGATCGCGGATCCCGATGCGCCACTGACGCCGGGTCCCGTCGATCAACATCGAACTGAGTTCGGCGTCGCCCACGATGTGTCGGGCGTCGAGCAGACCGAGGGCCGCGGTCATGTCGTGGGCGGCCACGTCCAGAGCCTGCGGAACCGTGCGGACACTGTGATCGAGCTTGATGTGCGCGTCCCACAGCGGGTACCAGAGTTGGTCGGCCACACCGCTGACGAGCGCGGGATCGAGATCGTCGTGCAACAGCACCAGGTCCAGGTCCGAGTACGGCAGCATCTCGCGGCGACCCAGGCCGCCGACGGCGACGATGGCGAATCCGCTGTCCGGCTTGATGCCCACCTCGGAACCCTTGGTGGTCAGCCAGAACTCGTGCAGATCGACGAGCGCCTGGCGCAGCGCCGTCGCGTCCAGTCGTCGATTCCGGCCCTGGCCGGCGAGCAGTTGCTCGCGCGCTCGGACGAGATCCGCCGCTGCTTCGGAACCTCCCACGGGGCTCACTCCTTCTGGTGTCGTGTCGCCGAGAAACAGATCGGCCGCGGATCCGCCCCGTCGAACGAGGCGGATCCGCGGCCGGACTGACGGGAACTACAGAGCGTCGGAGCCACGCTCGCCGGTGCGCACGCGCACGACGGCCTCCACGGGCGAGACCCAGACCTTGCCGTCACCGATCTTGCCGGTACGGGCTGCCTCGACGATCACCTCGACGACCTTGTCCACGGCCGCATCGTCCACGACGACCTCGACGCGCACCTTGGGAACGAAGTCCACGGAGTACTCGGCACCGCGGTAGACCTCGGTGTGGCCCTTCTGTCGGCCGTACCCCTGTACCTCGCTCACGGTCATACCGAGAACGCCTGCCTGCTCGAGAGCCGTCTTGACGTCCTCGAGAGTGAACGGCTTGACGATTGCAGTGATCAACTTCATGTCTCACGCCTCCTTGCTGGGAACGCGTCCCAGTGTTGACCCACCGAGTGCCGCAAAGTCGTAGGCGGTCTCGGCATGTTCCGATTCGTCGGCTCCCATGGATTCACCATCGTCGTCGATCCGGAGGCCCACGGTGTACTTGACGATGAGCGCGACGATGGTCGTACCCACCAGAGAGTAGAGCAGCACCGCACCGGCACCGACTGCCTGACGCCACAGCTGGTCGAATCCGCCGCCGTAGAACAGCCCCTCGACACCGGCCGGCGCCTCGGAGGTGGCGACCAGTCCGACGAGCAGCGTGCCCACCAGACCGCCGACGAGGTGGACGCCGACGACATCGAGCGAGTCGTCGAAACCGAACTTGAACTTCAGGCCGACGGCCAGTGCGCAGAGCACACCGGCGACGACGCCGATGACGAGTGCACCGAGGATGTTGACCGAGGAGCAGGCCGGGGTGATGGCCACGAGTCCGGCGACGATGCCCGACGCACCACCGAGACTCGTCGCGTGCCCGTCACGGATGCGCTCCGTGAGGAGCCAGGCCAGCATGGCTGCGGCCGTGGCCGCGATGGTGGTGACGAAGGTGGCACCGGCGATGCCGTTGGAGCCGACGGCGGAACCGGCGTTGAAGCCGAACCAACCGAACCAGAGGAGGCCGGCACCCAGCATGACGAACGGCAGGTTGTGGGGGCGGAACGGAGTACCCGGCCATCCCTTGCGCTTGCCCAGGATGACGGCGAGCACCAGACCCGCGGCACCCGCGTTGATGTGGACGGCGGTACCGCCGGCGAAGTCGACCGCCGCGAGCTTGTTGGCGATCCAACCACCGGTCGTGGTGGTGACCTCGTCGAAGGAGAAGACCCAGTGCGCGACCGGGAAGTAGACGAGGGTCGCCCACAGTCCGGCGAACAGCAGCCACGGTCCGAAGCGCATGCGGTCGGCGACAGCGCCGGAGATGAGCGCGACCGTCAGGATCGCGAACATGGCCTGGAAGGAGACGAACACGGTCGCGGGGATGGTGCCGACGAGCGGGATCGCGGCATCGGTGAGCACACCGGCCTCGTCCTCGGACGCGAGGTACGTTCCGCCGATCAGGCCCTTGAGCCCGAAGTACTGGAACGGGTCACCGATCAGGTTGCCCTTGTCCTCGCCGAAGGTGACCGAGTAGCCGTACAGCACCCAGAGAACGCCGACGACGCCCATCGCGCTGATGCTCATCATGATCATGTTCAGCACGCTCTTCGCGCGGACCATGCCGCCGTAGAAGAACGCAAGACCCGGAACCATGAGCAACACGAATGCCGCGCTTGTCAGCATCCATGCGGTGTCACCGGTGTCGGGCGCACCGATAGTGGGAAAATCCACCTTGAGCCTCCTCCTTCTTCCTCGCCCCAGCCGATGGCGGCTGACGACCTGAGGAGAAGGGTGCTCACTCGACGTTTCGGCGACGACACTGCGGTGTTTCGTCGGTGTGAACGCACAGCCGAATCATGTTGCGACCGTGTTGCGTCTCGGTCTTTTCACCCGATTCGGCCGCCGAGGACTCGATGAGAGTCGAATTCTCGGCGGCCCGAGCGGGGCTCGCGGTCAGCCCAGAAGAGCGTCGACGAACGCGCCGGGCTCGAACGGAGCGAGGTCGTCGGCGCCCTCACCGAGGCCCACGAGCTTCACCGGGACACCGAGTTCACGCTGCACCTGGAACACGATGCCGCCCTTGGCGGTGCCGTCCAGCTTGGTCAGCACGACGCCGGTGATGTCGACGACCTGAGCGAAGACCCGGGCCTGCGCGAGACCGTTCTGACCGATGGTCGCGTCGAGCACGAGCAGGACGTCGTCGACGGGCGCCTTCTTCTCGATGACGCGCTTGACCTTGCCCAGCTCGTCCATCAGTCCGGTCTTGGTGTGCAATCGGCCCGCCGTGTCGATGAGCACGGCGTCGACTCCGTCGGCGATCCCGCGCGTCACGGCGTCGAACGCGACGGCGGCCGGATCCGCGCCCTCCTTGCCGCGCACCACCTCGGCACCCACGCGCTCGGCCCACGTCTGCAGCTGGTCGGCCGCCGCGGCGCGGAAGGTGTCGGCCGCGCCCAGCACGACCCGACGACCGTCCGCCACCAGGACGCGGGCGAGCTTACCGGTCGTCGTGGTCTTGCCGGTGCCGTTGACGCCGACGACGAGCAGGACCGACGGCCGGTCACCGTGCGGCAGCGCACGGATCGAGCGGTCGAACGACGGGGTGAGCTGCTCGATCAGCACCTCGCGCAGCAGGGCGCGGGCCTCGGGCTCCGTCCGCACGTTGCGCACGGCCATCTGTTCACGCAGCGTCGCGACGATCTCGGCGGTCGCCGCACTCCCCAGGTCGGCGACGAGGAGGGTGTCCTCGACCTCCTCCCACGAGTCCTCGTCGAGGTCGCCGCCACCGAGCAGTCCGAGCAACGACCGGCCCACGGCGTTCTGCGATCGCGACAGTCGACCGCGCAGCTTGGTCAGGCGGCCCGACGTCGGCTCGATCTCGTCGAGCACCGGAGCGGAGCTCGCCGGTTCCGCGGGCGTCTCCTCCTCCACCGGAGGGACGACCACGGGCGGGGTCTCGACAGTCGGTGCCTCCGTGGCCGGAGCGGGCTCGTCGAGCACCGGGTCGGGCAGCGAGATGTCGGTGATGCCCCGCTTGGGTGCGTCGCGAGGAACCGACGCGTCGTCACCGACCCGCGGCTGATCGTCGGTGTCGGTGCGCTCGAGGGTGGGTTCGGGGATCGGCTTCCGGGGCGCCGGCTCGGGCGGAGCCGCCGTGCCCTGCGAGAAGTCGAATCCGGTCCCGGCCTTGTAGCCACCCGATCGGTCGACCTCGCGGACCTGCTCGGTGGTGTCCGGACGGGCCAGGGAGATGCGGCGACGACGCTGCAACACCAACCCGACGACGAGCACGACGACGAGCAGTGCGAGGACGGCCGCCACGACGATCCACAGTTCGGTAGTCACGTCGACCATCCTGTCAGGACGGTGGCTCGGGAGTCGCCACCTCCCCCGCGGGCTCGAGGACGGCACGCTTGGGCAGCCGCTGCGAGATCACCGTCGTGATGCCGTCGCCGCGCATGCTCACGCCGTACAGCGCGTCGGCCACCTCCATGGTGGGTTTCTGGTGCGTGATGACGATGAGCTGCGACTTCTCCCGCAGCTGCTCGAACAGGCCGATGAGGCGACGGAGGTTCGTGTCGTCCAGCGCCGCCTCGACCTCGTCCATGACGTAGAACGGGGACGGCCGGGCCCGGAAGATGGCCACGAGCATCGCGACCGCGGTGAGCGACTTCTCGCCGCCGGACAGCAGCGACAACCTCTTGACCTTCTTGCCCGGCGGACGGGCCTCGACCTCGATGCCGGTGGTGAGCATGTCCGAGGGGTCGGTCAGTACCAGTCGGCCCTCACCGCCCGGGAAGAGCTTGGCGAAGACGCCGACGAACTCGCGCTCGACGTCGGCGTAGGCCTCGGTGAACACCTGCAGGATGCGGGCGTCGACGTCCGCGACCACGCCCAACAGATCCTTGCGCGCCGACTTCACGTCCTCGAGCTGGGTGGACAGGAAGTTGTAGCGCTCCTCCAGGGCGGCGAACTCCTCGAGAGCCAGCGGGTTGACCTTGCCCAGCGTCGCGAGGTCCTTCTCCGCACGCTTGACCCGGCGCTCCTGCTCCGCGCGGTCGAACGGCATCGGGGCCGGGGCCACCACCTGCTCGCCGCGTTCCTTCGCCTGCTCGTACTCCGCCATCTCTAGGTCGGTCGGCGGCAGCGTGACGTCGGGTCCGTACTCGGCGATCAGGTCGTCGGGCGCGATGGAGAACTGCTCCACCACGTTCTGTTCGAGCTGCTCGATGCGGAGCACCGCCTGCGCCTTGGCCACCTCGTCGCGGTGCACCGCGTCGGTCAACTGCGTGGCGCGCGCGGCGAGGGCGCGAACCTGTTCCCGCGTCCGGTCCAGCTCGGCCGCTCGGTCGGAACGACGGCGAGCCAGTTCGTCGCGGCGCACGGCAGCGTCCGCCACGACGCGCTCCAGCCGTCCGGCGACACGAGTCCCGGCCTCGGCGACCGCGGCGGCCACCGCAGCGGACTGCACGCGGCGTGCCCGTGCCCGCTCGGCTCGCGCACGGCCTTCTCGTTCCATCCGCGCCTGCCGACGGAGCTGGTCGGCCTTGCCGCGGACCGAGTCGGCGCGCTCCTCGGCGGTGCGTAGGGACAATCTGGCCTCGACCTCGACGGACCGCACCTCGGTGACCGCTGCGGCAGCGTCCTCGCGGGCCCGCGCCCACTCTTCCGCCTCACCGTCCCCGTCGGCGTCGCCGCCCTGGTCGTCCTCGGCCCGGCGCACGCGCTCCTCCAGTTCGGCGAGCGCGGTCACCGCCTCGTCCCGCTGATGCTCGGCCCGTTCGCGCTGGGACTGCAGCCGGGTCGACTCGGCATGCGCGACACGGGCGACCTGGCCCAGTCGGCCGAGTTGCTCGTACACCGCGGACATCGCGGCGTCGGACTCGGTGAGCGCGGCCAACGCCTGATCGGCGGCCTCCCGGCGGTCCGCCTGTTCGGCGAGCGCCCCGGACAGCGCCGCGGCGAGTTCCTCGGTCCGACGCTCCGTCGCCGCCAGTTCGGTCACCGACTCGTCGATGGCCGCCTGCACCTCGAGCGTGCTGGGTCGGCGGTCCGACCCACCGGTGATCCACCCGCGCCCCACCAGGTCGCCGCCGCGTGTCACGACGCGCACGTCGGCGCTGTCCTCGACCAGGGCGGTGGCCTCCTCCAGCGTGTCGACGACGCTGGTGCCCGCCAACAACGAGGCGAGCGCGCCGCGCGCCGACTCGGACGCCTCGATCACCGACAGGATCGAGGTGCCGGAGCCGATCCTCCGCTCCTTGGACGCCGCGCCCGTGGGGTAGACGATCGCCGCGCGGCCGGCGTCCTCGCTCTTGAGCGCCGACACCGCCTCGCGGGCGTTCTCGACCGACGAGACCACCACGGCGTCGGCCGCGGCTCCCAGCGCCACGGCCACCGCCACCTCGTAGCCCGGCCGCACGGAGAGGTGATCGCCCAACCTGCCGACGACGCCGTGCTGTTGCTTCTCCCCCAGCCACGCACCGCCGTCGCCGCGTTCCAGGTTCATCGTGAGAGCGTCGATCCGGGCGCGCAGCGATGCCACTCGCTGGCTCGACTCCCGTTCTCCCGTCTGCAGTTCCGCGACGCGGGCGTCGGCGATGGCCAGTGCCTCGACAGCATTCTCGTGCTGCGAGTCCAGTCCCGCCTCACCGGCGTCGAGTTCGCCGACCTTCTCCTGGACGATGTCGAACTCGGCCTGTGCGGCGTCGCCGCGGTGCCTCGCGTCCTCGATCGCGGTCGCGAGACGGGCCACCTCCGTGTCGTACGACTCGGCCCGAGCGCGCAGCCCGTCCACCTGACCGGAGAGCCGCGCGAGGCCCTCCCTGCGGTCGGCGACGGCGCGCACGGCAGCGGCGTGGGCGCGCTCCGCGTCCGCCGCGGCCGCTTCCCGTTCCGCGAGCTGCTCCCTCGCGGCATCGAGGGTGGCGCGCGCGAACTCCACCGCCTCGGTCAGCTGCAGCTCCTCCTCGGCGACCCGGTCCGCACGCTGCTCGAGCTCGTCCGGGTCGGGACCGCGGCGGTCCTCCGGCTCGTCACCGAGGTGACGTGCCCGCTCGGTCGCGATGCGCACGGTGGCGCCGACACGCTCGGCGAGAGCGGACAGCTGGAACCACGTCTGCGCCGCCGCCTCCGCGCTCGGGGTGAGTCGCGCGAGGTCCTGCTCGCCCTCGGCCAGCACCGCCTCGCCCTCGGCCAACGCGTCCTGGACAGCGGCGTACTCCTCGCGAGCCTTCGTCTCGTCGTGCGACTGTTCCGCCAGTTCGGTCCGGCGTGTCACCAGATCGTCGGCGGCGATGCGCAGGCGCGCGTCGCGGAGGTCCGCCTGCACGGTCTGCGCGCGCCGGGCCACCTCGGCCTGTCGGCCCAGGGGCTTGAGCTGCCGACGCAGTTCTGTGGTGAGGTCCGTCAGACGCGCGAGGTTGGCCTGCATGGAGTCGAGCTTGCGGACGGCCTTCTCTTTGCGCTTGCGGTGCTTGAGGACGCCGGCGGCCTCCTCGATGAAGGCGCGACGGTCCTCCGGCCGCGACTCGAGAATGGCGGCGAGCCGACCCTGACCGACGATGACGTGCATCTCACGGCCGATACCCGAGTCGCTGAGCAGTTCCTGGACGTCCATCAGTCGGCACGAGCTGCCGTTGATCTCGTACTCGCCGGCACCGTCGCGGAACATGCGGCGGGTGATCGAGACCTCGGAGTAGTCGATCGGCAGCGCGCCGTCGCTGTTGTCGATGGTCAGCGTCACCTCGGCCCGGCCCAGCGGGGCGCGGCCGGACGTGCCGGCGAAGATGACGTCCTCCATCTTGCCGCCGCGCAGCGCCTTCGCGCCCTGCTCCCCCATGACCCAGGTCAGCGCGTCGACGACATTCGACTTGCCCGATCCGTTGGGCCCCACCACGCAGGTGATGCCGGGCTCGAAACGCAGAGTCGTCGCCGAGGCGAAGGACTTGAAGCCCTTCAGCGTCAGACTCTTGAGGTGCATGGCGGTTCAGACTACCCAGCCCTGCTCTCTCAGCGTTCGACGAACCCGTCGAGTCCGCCGCGCGCGGATTCCCAGTTGTCTACCACGGTGGTCACCGAGCCCGGGGTGTCACCCGATCGCAGAGCGGCGAGCAGCGCTTCGAGATCAGCTCGATCTCCCTCGGCGACCACGTGCACCCGGCCGTCGGACGTGTTGGTCGCTGATCCGACGAGCCCGAGTTCCAACGCGCGCGACCGCGTCCACCAGCGGAAACCGACGCCCTGGACACTGCCGTGGACCCACGCGCTCAGCCGTTCGAGGTCGACTGCCGTCACTCCTCGACCTCGATACGGAGGTCCACCTCGGTGCCCGCCTTCAACGTGCGCCCCACCGTGCACACCTTGTCGACTGCCTTGGTGACGACGGTGAGCAACCGTTCCCTGGCCTCCGGATCGAGGGCGCTGAGGTCGACCGTCAGCACCTCCTCGAGCCGCGGGTAGCGCTCCTCGTCACGATCGGCGACGCCCGACACCCGGACGGTCGCGTCGTAGTCGTCACCGAGCCGGCGGGCGAGGGGACGATCGGAGCTCATGCCCGTGCATGCCGCGAGAGCGATCTTGAGCAGCTCACCGGGAGTGAAGACACCCTCGACGTCCTCGGACCCGATGAGCACTTCGGCACCGCGCGAACTCTTGCCGGTGTAACGACGTGTCCCGGTGCGATCGACCCACAGTTCAGCCATGGACCGAGTCTAGTCAGCGGCGACCGAGACCGTCCGCGGCCAGGTCCTTCGCCAGTCGTTCGGCGGCCGAGACGAGCAGTGGCACATAGTCGTTCGCGGTGTCGGGGGTGACGCGGGCGGACGGGCCCGCGATCGAGATCGCGGTGAGTGTCGGGGCGCCGATCACCGGAACCGCGAAGCACCGCACCCCCACCTCCTGCTCCCCCTCGTCCACGGAGTACCCGCGCTCGCGGATCACGGCGAGATCTGCGAGGAGCGCCGCGGGTGTGGTGTGGGTGTTCACCGTCTTCGGCGCCATCCCCGTCCGGGCGAGCAGTGCGAGCACCTCCTCGTCGGGCAGCTGCGCGAGCAACGCCTTTCCCACCCCGGTGCTGTGCGGGAACACGCGCTGACCCACCTCGTTGAACATGCGCATCGCATGCTCGGACGGCACCTGCGCGACGTACACGGCCATGTCGTCCTCGAGGAACGCCATGTTGGACGTCTCGTGCGTGATCGACACGAGCTCCGCCAGATAGGGACGAGCCCACGAGCCGATGAGCTTGGCGGATCGCTCACCGAGGGCGATGAGCCGTGTCCCCAGGGCGTACCGGCGCGACGGGAGTCGGCGTGCGTATCCCAGCGCCACCAGGGTCTTGAGCAGACGATGGATGGTCGGCATCGGCAGCTCGGCCGCCTCGGCCAGCTCGCTGACACCGACCGACCCGCCCGCACCGGCCATGATCTCGAGAAGGTCGAACGCGCGCTCGACCGACTGCACGCCGCCACTGGACTCCATGCCGCCGAGCCTATTCCACCAGGCGGAAGAAACGGCTCATTCCCTTCGCTCGACCACGATGGGTGGTGCCGCTGCGACCACCGACGGCGACGACCGTCGACCGGCAGTGATCTCGTTGAAGAAGATGTTGAGGATCACCGCGACGATGCTCGCCGCGCTGATTCCCGAGTCGAACACCACGTGCACCCACTCCGGGAACGCCGACCAGAATCCGGGCACGGCGATGGGAAGCACGCCGAATCCGATGGCCACGGCCACGATCACGAGATTCAGGTTGCCGTCGAAGTCGACCTTCGACAGGGTGCGAATGCCGCTCGCCGCCACCGAACCGAACAACACGATGCCGGCGCCGCCCAGCACGGGCAGTGGTACCGCGGCGACGAGACGTCCGAGGACGGGAAACAACCCCAGCACCAGCAGTACCGATCCACCGGCGGCGACCACGAACCTGCTCTTGATGCCCGTCACCGCCACGAGGCCGACGTTCTGTGCGAAGGCACTCGCGGGGAACGTTCCGAAGATCGGGGCAACGGTGGTGGCGAGCATGTCGGCCCGGAGACCGTCCCCGACGCGGCGGGAATCGACGTCGGTGCCGACGATCTCGCCCACCGCGAGGATGTCGGCCGTCGTCTCGGTCATGATCACCAGGATGACCACGACCATCGAGATGATCGCCCCGATCTGGAAGACGGGCGTCCCGAAGGCGAACGGCTCCGGGAGACTGAAGATCGCGCCCGTGCCCACGTCACCGAAGTCGGCCTCGCCGACGAGCGACGCGACAATTGTGCCGACGACGATGCCGATCAGGATGGACAGGCGCGACGCTGTGCCCTGCGCGAACCGGCTGACGACGAGGACGACGAGGAGACTGACACCGGCCAACCCGATGTTCGAGGTCGACCCCCAGTCCGGCGCGGACTCCGTCCCACCCATGGCCCACCGACAGGCCACGGGCAGCAACGAGATTCCGATGACCGTGATGATGGTGCCGGTGACCACCGGTGGGAAGAAGCGGACGATCCTGCTGAAGAACGGTGTGACGAGGATGCCGATGGCACCGGCGGCGATGATGGCGCCGAACACCGCGTTCAGCCCACCGGGCCCACTCGCGACGGCCACCATCGTGGACACGGAGGCGAACGAGATGCCCTGCACCAGAGGTAGCTTGGCGCCCACGAACGGCAACCCGAGTGTCTGCAAAAGAGTCGCCGCGCCGCTGACGAACAGGGCCGCCGACACCAGGATCGCGATGTCGGTACCGGACAGACCGGCGGCGCCGCCGACGATGAGCGGAGGCGCGATGACCCCGCCGTACATCGTCAGGATGTGTTGCAGGCCGTAGACGTAGGTCTTGCCGAGACTCAGCCGCTCGTCCTCCGGGCGGGCGGGATCGTACGCTGCGCGTGTCATCGCCGTCTCCTAACAGAATCCGGGAACGGTGTCCCACGCCCGGCCGGCGTCGGGGGCGTCGTCACGTTCGACGGTGGCCTCGATGAGCCCGTAGGGCCGGTC
This sequence comes from Rhodococcus sp. BP-316, assembly GCF_019836105.1. NCBI lineage: Bacteria > Bacillati > Actinomycetota > Actinomycetes > Mycobacteriales > Nocardiaceae > Rhodococcus > Rhodococcus sp. BP-316. The sequence goes on from NZ_JABUEE010000001.1 coordinate 589,756, forward strand.
CGCGGCGTAGAACACCTCGCCGGGGTTGTCGAGCCCGAACGGTTCCAGGTCGACGAGGAAGTGGTGTTTGTTGGGCATCGAGAACCTGATCTCGCCGATCTCGGGATGCGCCTCCAGAACTTTCGTCCCCATCTGGAACAGGCTCTGCTGCAACCCCAGTGAATGCACCGTCGCGAAGGTCTCGAGCATGATGGAGCGGACGTCGGTGAACGTCTTGTCGAAATCGAGCTCGGTGGTGAGGTACCGCCACCGTGCACTCACCGAGGTGGCGAGGATGCGATCCGTCGTCTCCTGCAGAGTGGTGTATCTGTCGGTGGGGAAGCCCCAGAACTCCGAGCCCGTCGACTTGAGCACCACCAGATCGCTGAGGCCCGAGACGATCCAGGTGTCGTCGCCGTCCACGGTCACGATGGTGGTGCGCTTCTCGTCGCCGGCACGGACGAAGGAGTGATCGTGCCCTTCCGGTCCCGTCGGGATGCGGTCCCACGAGTACTGCTCTATCTCCCAGCGGCCGCCGGTGATCCAGTCGAAATCGGTGGTGAAGTGCCGCCCGAGACGCAGCGCGAACTCCTCGATGGCACCGATCCCGTGGCGTGCGAACGCGTACACGGTGTTCTTCTGTGTGTCGGTCGCGACGACATGACCGTTGTCGCCGTCGGTGTGCGCCGCGGACAGATCTCCTCGCAACTGCGACGTGACCGAGATGTCGGTGATGCGGTGGCGCGGGGTCTCCCTGTCGATGCGCACGAGGCGGCATTCGGCCTTGCCGTACTGGTTGGCTCCGAGAACGATCGTGCTCATGTCTAGCTCCCTCGATAGGTCGTGTACGCGAACGGGCTGAGAAGAATCGGAACGTGGTAGTGCTCGTCGGCGGAACGGATGTCGACGGCGATGTCGATCCGTGGATAGAAGGTCGGACGGCCCCCGCGCGCGAAGTAGGACGCGGTGTCGAAGGTCAGCCGGTAGACGCCCGGTTCGAGGCGGGCGGGACCGAGATCGGTGATGCGCCCCTGCGCGTCCGTCACGCGCGAGGCCAGGGTCACGCCGTCGCGTTCACGCACCAGTACCACCGACACGCCCTGTGCGGGAACACCATCGGCTGCATCGAGTACGTGCGTCGTGACGTGAGCGGGCTTAGTCACAGGACACCCGGCCCCAGGAGCCGCACAGCGGCGATCTGACGCAGAGCGTCCTCGATCTCGCGGAGTTCGGTCGACTCGTCGTGACCCAGCCGCCGATCGAGCTCGGCGAGCACGTCGGCGGCACTCCGGCCGGCCGCTCTGACGAGGAACACCCGACCGAATCGCGATTCGTACTCCTCGTTGCCGGCGGCGAGCCGAGCGCCGACCCGCGCATCGGAGCTGTCCACGCCGGACTGCTCCGAGCGTGCGAACGCGGCGCCGGCGTCGTCACCGACGGGCCGGTCCCCGATGCGCGGATGGTGCCGGAGCGCACCGTCGATCTCGGCGGGCGTGAACGGGGCGGCCACCGACATCACCGCGGTGTGCAGCGATCTCTCGTCCGCGAAGGGCGTCAGCGCGAGCAGCGCCCGGCCCCACCGGGGGATGTCGAGGCAGTGACGGAGGTGCTCTTCTCCGCCGTCATTCGCGCGGCTCTTGGATTCCGTATCGCGAAACAGCAATTCCATAGAACGAAGAGTGACAGCGGTCACACGCGCTGTCAACCCTCGATCTGCAGCGCCTCGCACGGCACGGCCGAGGGGGTTGACATCCCTACTGTGACCCGTGACACTCGACGCATCCGCGGAATACTTATTCCACATTACGGATTCTGGAGGTCCATTCGATGGCTCGACTCTTCTGCAACGGCGACGCTATGCGTGGTGGCGTTCTGCACCACAACGTCGCCGCCCACACCTTCCTCGGCACCGTGCGCACCACACCCGACTACCGCTTCTACTCGGTACGGGACGAGTTCCCGGCCCTGGTTCTCGCCCCGGACGGCGGCGCCGCCATCGAGGGTGAGCTGTACGACGTCCCGATGAATGACATCCGCGCTCGGTTCCTGCCCGACGAGCCACCCGAGCTCGAACTGACGGTCGTGCAGCTCGAGAACGGAGATTCCGTTCTCGCCGTGGGTCTTCGGCCCGGCATACTGCTCGACGACCACACGGGCCTGACGGACATCACCGCCGCCGGCAGCTGGCGGCGGTACCGCGGGCTCACCGCCCCGTCGTCCGGCGACGTCTCGTGAGCGGCCGCGAGACGTGGACGTACGCGGTCAACTGCTCGATCCTGTTGACCGAGGTGCCCCTCCTCGAGCGCCCTCGGCTCGCTCGGGATCTCGGCTTCGACGCCGTCGAGTTCTGGTGGCCCTTCGCCTCTCCCGTGCCCGCCGACCGCGAGGTGGACGCCTTCGTCACCGCGGTCGAGGATGCCGGGGTCCGACTGACCGGGCTGAACTTCGCCGCGGGCGACATGCCGGCCGGCGATCGGGGAATCCTGTCAGACCCGGCACAGATCGCGGCGTTCCGCGACAACATCGACGTCACGGTCGGAATCGGTGAGCGACTCGGTACCCGAGCGTTCAACGCGCTCTACGGCAATCGGCTCGAGGGGGTCGATCCCGTCGAACAGGACCGCGTCGCCACCGACAACCTGGTGGCCGCCGGCACCGCCGTCGCCCGACTCGGTGGAGTCGTCCTGATCGAGCCGGTGAGCGGAGCTCCCGCCTACCCGCTGACGACGGCCGCGGACGCGGTCGCCGTGATCGACCGGGTCGCCGCCCGCGGCGTCGACTCGCTCCGACTGCTCGCCGACCTGTACCACCTCGACGTCAACGGTGACGACGTCGCCGCGGTCATCGACACCCGGGCCGCCCTGATCGGACACGTCCAAATTGCTGACTCGCCCGGTCGCGGTGCACCCGGCAGCGGCGCCCTCGATCTGGACGCGCACCTCGCGCGCCTCGCCGAGAACGGCTACCGCGGTGTCATCGGACTCGAATACAAGGCCGCTCGGGACACCGCCTTCGACTGGCTCACCCACTCGCACTCCACGTAAGGATCCGCCATGAGCACCATCGCATTCATCGGACTCGGCATCATGGGCAGCCCCATGGCCGTCCACCTCGCACAGGCCGGCCATCAGGTGGTCGGGTACAACCTCACACCCGACCGCACCGCACCACTGGTCGAGGCCGGCGGCACCGCGGCCGAGTCGATCGCCAAGGCGGTGACCGGCGCGGACGTCATCGCGGTCATGGTGCCCGACTCCCCCGACGTCCAGGACGTCCTCACCGGCGAGGGCGGGGTGTTCGACAACGCACCTGCAGACGCCCTGATCATCGACTTCTCCAGCATCCGACCGGACGTCACCAGCGCGCTGGCGCAGGAGGCCCGGTCACGAGGGTTCCGCATCATCGACGCGCCGGTGTCCGGCGGTCAGGCCGGCGCCGAGAACCGGGCCCTGTCGATCATGGTGGGCGGCAGCGCCGAGGACGTCGAGTCGGCCAGGCCCATTCTCGACGTGGTGGGCTCGACCGTCGTCCACGTCGGACCCAACGGCTCCGGGCAGACCGTCAAGGCCGCCAACCAATTGATCGTGGCCGGCAACATCCAGGTGCTCGCTGAGGCGATCGTCTTCCTCGAGGCCTACGGCGTCGACATGCGCGCCGCCGTCGAGGTTCTCGGGGGCGGCCTCGCCGGGTCGGCAGTCCTGAAGCAGAAGGCACAGAAGATGCTCGACCGATCGTTCGAGCCCGGGTTCCGGATCGACCTGCACCACAAGGACCTCGGCATCGTCGGCTCCGCGGCACGCGAGGCGGGTGTCGTCACGCCGATGGGTGCCCTGCTCGCCCAACTGATGGCGTCGGCACGCGCCAACGGTGACGGCGGACTCGACCACTCGGCCTTGTTCCGCGGCGTCGAGCAGCTGTCCGGGAAGGCGAGCCGATGACCCGCATGCGCGCGGCCGACGCCGCGGTGAAGATTCTCGAACTCGAGGGCGCCACCACAGCATTCGGTCTCCCCGGCGCTGCGATCAACCCCTTCTACTCGGCCATGCGGGCGCACGGCGGGATCCGGCATGTCCTGGCCCGCCACGTCGAAGGCGCGTCACACATGGCGGAGGGATTCACCCGAGCGAAGGCCGGCAACATCGGCATCTGCATCGGCACCTCCGGGCCGGCCGGCACCGACATGATCACCGGTCTCTACTCCGCGATGGCGGATTCCGTTCCCGTACTGGCCATCACGGGCCAGGCACCGGTGGCCCGACTGCACAAGGAAGACTTTCAGGCCGTCGACATCGCGTCGATCGCCGCACCGGTGACGAAGATGGCCATGACGGTCCTCGAGCCCGCGCAGGTGCCCGGCGCTTTCGCGCAGGCGTTCCACCTGATGCGGTCCGGGCGCCCCGGTCCCGTCCTGATCGACCTGCCCATCGATGTGCAGATGGCCGAGATCGAGTTCGACCCCGACACGTATCAGTCACTGCCGGTGCACAAGCCGCGTGCCTCGCGGGCACAGGCGGAGAAGGCGATCGACATGCTGCTCGCCGCCGAGCGACCGTTGATCGTCGCCGGCGGAGGCATCGTCAACGCCGACGCATCGGACCTCCTGGTCGAGTTGGCCGAGATCCTGAACGTCCCCGTGATCCCCACGCTGATGGGCTGGGGCACCATTCCCGACGATCATCGCCTCGCCGCGGGGATGGTCGGGCTCCAGACCTCGCACCGTTACGGCAACGCGACGCTGCTCGCCTCGGACTTCGTCATCGGCATCGGGAACCGGTGGGCCAACCGACACACCGGTGGCCTGGACACCTACCGCGGGACGCGGACGTTCGTCCACGTCGACATCGAGCCGACTCAGATCGGACGGGTGTTCGCCCCCGACTACGGCATCATCTCGGACGCTGCGGCAGCACTGGAACAGTTCGTGGCCGTCGCACGTGACCGCCGCGCGGCCGGTGCGCTCCGCGACCTCACGGGCTGGGTGGAGGAGTGCGCGACGCGGAAGCGGACCATGCAGCGTCGCACGCACTTCGACGACGTCCCGATCAAGCCGCAGCGCGTGTACGAGGAGATGAACCGTGTCTTCGGCCGGGACACCCGCTACGTCACGACGATCGGGCTGTCGCAGATCGCGGGCGGACAGTTCCTGCACGTCTATGAGCCGCGCAACTGGATCAACTGTGGCCAGGCCGGTCCACTGGGGTGGACGATCCCCGCCGCGCTCGGTGTGGTCGCGGCGGACCCGAGCACACCGGTCGTGGGTCTCTCGGGCGACTACGACTTCCAGTTCATGATCGAGGAGTTGGCCGTCGGCGCACAGTTCAACCTCCCCTACGTGCACGTGCTGGTGAACAATTCGTACCTCGGTCTGATCCGACAGGCCCAGCGTGCCTTCGACATGGACTTCTGTGTGCAGCTCGGTTTCGACAACATCAATCACCACGACCCGGTCGACGGTGAACCGGGCATCCCCAAGGGCTACGGCGTCGATCATGTCGCCGTCGCGGAGGGGCTGGGCTGCAAGGCGTTGCGCGTCACCGACCCGGATGCGATCGCGGACGCACTCGCCTCGGCCCGCACCCTGGCGGCCGAGCACAAGGTCCCCGTCGTCGTCGAGATCGTGTTGGAGCGCGTCACGAACATCGCGATGGGCACCGAGCTGGACAATGTCGGCGAGTTCGAGGATCTCGCGCGATCGTCCGCCGATGCACCCACGGCACTGCTGATGTTGGACTGAGGATGCCGCGCGTTCTCCTCTCGCCCGACAAGTTCAAGGGATCGGCGACGGCGATCGAGGTCGCCGATGCCCTGGCCGAGGGCATCGCGACCGCCGCACCGTCGTGGGACGTCGTGCGACTGCCGGTGGCGGACGGCGGCGACGGCACGGTCGACGCCGCCGTCGCCGCCGGGTGGGACCGCGTGCCCGTGTCCACGACCGGTCCGACGGGCACGCCTGTCGACTCCTCGTACGCGCGGCGGGGAGCCACCGCGGTCGTCGAACTCGCGTCGACGGTGGGACTGTCGCTACTGCCCGGCGGTGCCCCGAACGCGTTGGACACCAGTACTTTCGGACTCGGGACGGTCATCCGACACGCTCTCGGCGACGGCGCCCGGACCATCGTCATCGGGCTGGGCGGCAGCGCCTCCACCGACGGCGGCGCCGGCATGCTCCGCGGACTGGGTGTGCGTATCCTCGACGCCCGTGGCCGTGAGATCACCGGCGGCGGTGCGGCGTTGCGCGAGGCGGCGACGTTGGATCTCGACGCGATGACGTCCGCGGTGGCCGGTGTCTCCTTCCAACTCGCGTGCGACGTCGACAATCCACTGCTCGGCCCTGCGGGCGCCACCGCCGTGTACGCACCACAGAAGGGCGCCGGCCCGGACGCAGTGCGTGTCCTCGAGCAGGCGATGACGCGATGGGCGGAGGTCGCGGGCGCTGCCCACGCCGATCGGCCCGGTGCGGGCGCAGCCGGCGGAACTGCCTTCGGCGCGATGGCAGTGCTCGGAGCGACGGTGCGGTCCGGAATCGACACCGTGCTCGACCTGGTCAACTTCCGTCGCCGGCTGGCGTCGGCGGACCTCGTGGTCACCGGTGAGGGATCACTGGACGAGCAGAGCCTGCACGGCAAAGTCCCGGTCGGCGTCGCCCAGGTCGCCCGCGACGAAGGCATCCCGGTGATCGCCGTCGCCGGCCGAATCACGCTCGCACTCGATCGCCTACTCGACCACGGCATCGTCCGCTCCTACTCGCTCGCCGATCTCGAACCCGATCTTGCCGCGTCGATGCGCCACGCTCCGACGCTGCTCCAGCGGATCGGCGCGACCATCGCCACCTCGTATTTTACCGAAGGAGTTTCATGACCACCGCTGCGTTCACCGCCCATGTCGACCTCGCCTCCCGCGCCCTGGGAGGAAGCGTCAGCGCGGCGAACGACGAACTGTTCGCCCAGCGGGAGAACCTGATCCGGCCCGAACCCCCGTTCTTCGATCCCCACGACTTCGGGCACAAGGGCAAGGTCTACGACGGGTGGGAGACCCGTCGCCGCCGGGACGACGGACACGACTGGGCGATCGTCCGACTCGGTGCCGCCGGCATCGTGCACGGCGTCATCGTCGACACGGCACACTTCCTCGGCAACTACCCGCCGTTCGTGTCCGTCGACGGAGCCTGCGTCGAGGGCCACCCGTCGAGCGAGGAGCTGGAGAAGGCCGACTGGCACACCCTCGTCGAGAGATCGCCGGCACTCGGCGGCACCGCGAACGCCTACAGCGTCGACGATCACCACCGGTGGACACATGTGCGCCTCAACATCTTTCCCGACGGGGGCGTGGCCCGACTCCGGGTGCACGGCGAGGTGGTCCCGGACCCGAGGTTCCTGACGGGGACGGTCGACCTGCTCGCCGCGGAGAACGGCGCTGTCCTGACGGAGTGCTCCGACGCGTTCTACTCCTCGCCGGCCAACATCATCATGCCGGGCCGCGCCCGCAACATGGGTGAGGGCTGGGAGAACGCGCGACGACGACACGGAGGCAACGACTTCGCGGTGTTCGCACTGGCGGCCGCGGGTGTTCCCCGCCACCTCGAAGTGGACACGAGCTACTACGTCGGCAACGCGCCCGGGTGGGTCCGGATCACCACCGTGGACGCGCGCACCGCCGACGTCCACGACGAGGGCGCGTGGCACGAACTGCTACCGCGGACGGCCGTGGCTCCGGACACCCGGCACCGGTTCGCCCTGGATGCCTCGCCTGCCGCGACGCACCTGCGTCTGGACGTCTACCCGGACGGCGGACTGTCGCGGCTGCGGCTGTTCGGTGAGCTCGACGACGCCTCGGCCACCGCGGCCCGCGAACGCTGGTCGTCCTCGCGTCCCACCGAGTAGCGCTGGCTTGTGTGCAGTGATCCGCGGATACCGCGGATCACTGCACACGATCGACGAGCGCGCGGATCTCCGCGATCACGTCGCCGGGACGCTCGGTCAGGTCGCGCCAGGTGTAGCGCAGCACCGTCCACGACGCGCTCAGCACGTTCTGCCGGATACGGTCACGCTGGAAGGCCGCGCTGTCGGAGTGGAATGCCCACCCGTCGATCTCGATCGCCAAGCGCTGCAACGGGAACGCGATGTCGAGCACGTACCCGCCGAACGGATGGTTCACCACCCACCCGCGGAGCCCGGATACGGTGAGCAGGCGAATAACGAGCCGCTCCGCCTCCGATCGAGCGCCGGACTCGGCCGCCCGCAACAATCGCTCTGCTTTCGTGCTGCCGTGTCGTCCGCGATTGCGGTCCTGCGCCCGCCGTAGGCCCAGAAGAGTCGCGTGCCGCTGCAGCTGCCGGTCCATGACCTCCTGGCCGAGAACGACGGATGCCTCGAGCACCGTCAGCGCCAGACCGGAGACGCGAACACGGCGGACCTCGACGATGTCTGCCGCATCGAGAGTGCGGCGGCGCAACCGAACCCCCGGCGCGGGGCGTCCCGACGCGGTGAGCGGAACGGTGACCTCGACCAGCGGCGGGAGATGCGTCGTCAGGCCCAACCAGAACGCGGCGCTCGTCCCGGTGAGCACTCCGCTGGTGGTCGACCACACTGCGCACCGCACCCGCGCTGTGTCGGTGAACGGTCGGTCGAGGGCGACGTACACGCCGGGACTCACCCGTCGCCACCGTCCCGAGCGGACTCGTCGTTCGAGAGCGTCCGAGCTCAGGCCGGCAGCTCGAGCGTGTGCGGACGTGACCACGCCGTCCTGAGCCGCGAGCAGTCTGTCGATCACGAGTGGTTCGACGCGCAGGGCGGCACGGTCGTTCCCGGTCCGCCTGTGTGCAGTGATCCGCGCCCACCGCGGATCACTGCACACAACTCGGCTACGCCTGACGACGGTCGGGCACGGTCGCGTGGTGGATCGGGCCGTCCCCGAGTGTCAGGGACATGCCGCTGCCTCCGCGCCGCGCTGCCACGAACTCCGCCGCGATGGCCACCGCGGTCTCCTCGGGTGTACTCGCACCCAGGTCTAGGCCGACGGGCGAGCGCAGCCGAGACAGCTCGGTCTCGGTCATCCCCACCTCGCGCAGCCGTGCCAGCCGGTCACGGTGGGTCCGCCTCGATCCCATCGCCCCGATGAACGCCACCGGCAACCTGAGCGCGACCTCGAGCAGCGGCACGTCGAACTTCGCGTCGTGGGTCAGGACGCATACCACCGTGCGCGCGTCGACGTCCGTGCGCGCGAGATAGGAGTGCGGCCATTCGGCGATCACCTCGTCGGCGTCCGGAAACCGTGCCCGTGTGGCGAACACCGGGCGCGCGTCGCACACCGTCACGCGGTAGCCGAGGAAGGTACCGAGCCGGGCCAGAGCGCCGGCATGATCGATGGCACCGAAGACGAGCAGTCGCGGCGGCTCGGCATACGACGCGACGAACATCTCCACACCGGGTCGGCAACGAACGGAACGGATTCCGGTGGTCCCGGTGTCCAGCATGGCGCGGGCCTCGTCGACCGCGATGCGGTCGATGTCGGCGAAGCCGGTCGATCCGACGTGCCGGTCCGGCCGCACGGCCAGGACCGTGCCGACGGAGTCGAGGAGCTGAACGGTGGCGACGGCGCCGTCGAACGACCGCAGGACCGCGGGGTCGGGCGCCGGCGAGACGAACACCTCGATCTCGCCCCCGCAGGTGAGACCGACGGCGAACGCGTCGTCGTCGCTGTAGCCGAAACTCCGGCGGACCGCGACGCCGGTCTCCAGGACCTCCTCGCAGAGCGCGTAGACGGCACCTTCGACGCAGCCGCCCGACACGCTGCCCACCACCTGTCCGTCGGAGGCGACGGCCATCGCGGCACCGGGTGACCGGGGCGCGCTGCCCGAGACGGCGACGACGGTCGCGACGGCGTACGCCAGTCCCGCGTCGTGCCAGGCCATCAACCGGTCCGCGATGTCCCGCATCAGGAGATGCCCAGCGCTTCCTCGATGGGGTGCAGTGCGAAGTACACGACGAACACCGCGCTCATGACGTACAGCAGCCAGTGCGTCTGCCGCACCTTTCCCTTGGCCAGGCGGATGATCGTGTAGGACAACACCCCTGCCGCCACACCGACCGTGATCGAGTACGTGAAGGGCATGAGCACGATGGTCAGGAAGGCCGGGATCGCGATCTCGGTGTCCTCCCAGTCGATCTTGCGGACGTGGGTCATCATCAACGCGCCGACGAGGACCAGCGCGGGAGCTGCCGCGCCGACCGGGACGACGCCGGCGAGTGGTGTGAAGAAGATGAGGCTGGTGAGCAGCCCACCGGTGACCACGCTGGCCAGTCCCGTGCGAGCACCCTCCGCGACTCCGGCGGCCGATTCGACCACCGCGGTGTTGGCGGAACCGTTGATCGCGCCGCCGAGGATGGCGCCGATGCCATCGACGGTGAGGATACGGCTCAGTCCGGGCAGCCGCCCCTGTTTGTCGACGAGCCCGGCCTCCTCCCCCACTCCGAGGATGGTTCCCATGGCGTCGAAGAAGCCCGAGAGCACCAGCGTGAACAGCACGACCGAGGCGGTGACGACGCCGGCGCGGGCGAAGCCGCCGAACACGTCCACCTCGAACAGCAGGTCGAATCGCGGTGTGGCGACGATGGAATCGGGTACCGAGGGCACCACGGGACCCCATGCGCGTGGGTCGATGTCGACCACGGAGTTCAGCACGATGGCGAGGTTGGTGGCGACGAAGATGCCGATGAGCATCGCACCGGGGACGCGCCGGACGAACAGCACCATCATGACCACGAGGCCGACGCAGAACACGAGGACCGGCCAGCCTGCGAGCTTTCCGAAGATACCGAGTGTGACTGCGGTGGAGGCGTTGTCGCCGTAGCCGACGAACCCGGCGTCGACGAGACCGATGAGGGCGATGAACGCTCCGATGCCCACTCCGATGGCCTGCTTCAGCACGCGCGGGATCGCGTCCATGATGAGTTGGCGGACACCGGTCAGCGCGAGGACGACGATGATGACACCTTCGAGGACGACGAGACCCATCGCCTGGGGCCAGGTCATGAACGGCGCGGCCTGGAACACCACGATCGGCGTCACTCCGAGCCCTGCCGCCATGGCGAGCGGCGCGTTGCCCACCACGCCCATCAGCACGGTCGTCAGCCCCGCCGACAGCGCGACCATGGTGCTCAACTGTGCCGGGTCGAGGGTCGCACCGGTGACGTCCTGCGCGTCGCCGATGATGAGCGGGATCAGTACGATCAGGTAAGCCATCGCGACGAACGTCGTGATGCCGCCGCGGATCTCACGGGTGATCGTGGAGCCGCGCATCGTGATGGAGAAGAAGGTGTCGAGTCGGGAGCGGCGTCCGCCGCTGCCCACCGTCGTCGCGGGATCGAGTTTCGTCATGAGGTCAGGGCCTTCCCGGGTCCGTGATGTGTTCGGGTCGTATCGGTACTCGTGTGAGGGCGAGACCGGTGGCGTCGCGAACGGCAGCGACGACTGCGGGGGTGGAGGACAGGGTCGGCGGCTCGCCGGCGCCGCGAAGGCCGTACGGCGCCAGCGGGTCCGGGTTCTCCAGGATGTCGAGCTTCATCGGCGGCATGTCGAGGATGGTGGGGATGAGGTAGTCGGTGAACGACGGGTTCTTCACCAGCCCGTCCACGACGACGATCTCCTCCATCAGGGCCAGGCCCAGTCCCTGAGCCGATCCGCCGTGGATCTGCCCTTCGAGGGAGAGCCGGTTGAGGATCTTGCCGACGTCCTGGACGGCGGCCATCTCGACGACCTTCACCAGACCGAGCTCGACGTCGACGTCGACCACCGCGCGGTGCACGCACAGCGCCAGCTGGGTGTGGCTCGCGCCCTGCCCGGTCACCGGATCCATGCCGGTGGTGGGGCGGTGGTGGAACTCGCGGGTCTGCTCGACCACTCGGTCGCCGAGGACGTCCTCGATCGTGGCCAGGACGCCGTCGGCGCGGGAGACGACCTTGCCGCCGTCCAGAGTCAGGTCCGCGGCGGCGCGACCGAGATGCAGTCCGGCGAGGACGAACACGGCCTCCCGAACCGCCTCGCAGGCGGCCTTCACCGCGCCGCCGGTCATGTAGGACTGGCGGGACGCGGACGACGACCCGGAGTTCCCGACGGTGGTGTCGGCCGGATGGATCGTCACGCGCGACACCCCCAGCTCGGTGCGGGCGATCTGTGCCTCCAGTGTCACCAGGCCCTGTCCCACCTCGGCGGCGGCCGTGTGCACCAGAGCGGTGACCTCGCCGCCGATGACCTCGAGTCGGACCCGCGCCGTCGAGTAGTCGTCGTAGTTCTCCGAGAAGCAGATGTTCTTGAGTCCCACGCCGTAGCCGACTCCCCGCACGACGCCCTCACCGTGCGTGGTCTGCGACGCGCCTCCGGGAAGATTGCGGATGTCGGAGGTGTCCAGTGGCGCGGGCATGGGCATCGCCTCGGCCCGGAGGAGCATCTCGGCGAGGGGCGCGGGAGCCTCGATCACCTGACCGGTGGCGAGGAGCGAACCCTGAGCGACGGCGTTGACGCGGCGGACCTCGACCGGGCTCAGACCGCACGCCTCGGCGAGCTGGTCCATCATCGACTCGTACGCGAAACATGCCTGTACGGCGCCGAATCCGCGCATCGCGCCGCACGGCGGGTTGTTCGTGTAGACGCCGTACGCGTCGATCTCGATGTTCGGGATCACGTACGGTCCCACGCCCAGCGACGCAGCGTTGCCGACGACGTTCAGCGTGGCCGACGTGTAGGCGCCGCCGTCGAGGATGATCTCGACGTCCGCGAACAGCAGCCGGCCGTCGATCGTGGCGCCGTACTCGTAGTGCATCTGCGCCGGGTGCCGGTGCACGTGGCCGAAGAACGACTCGTAGCGGTTGTAGACCATCCGGACCGGCTTGCCCGTGTACATCGCGAGCATGGCCGCGTGGATCTGCATGGACAGGTCCTCGCGCCCGCCGAACGCTCCCCCGACGCCGGAGAGCGTCATCCTGATCTTCTCCTTCGGCAGTCCGAGGCAGGGCCCGATCTGTTCGAGGTCGTTGTGCATCCATTGCGTCGCGACGTACAGGTCCACCCCGCCGTCGTCGCCGGGAACCGCGAGACCCGATTCGGGTCCGAGGAAGGCCTGGTCCTGGATGCCGACCGAGAAGTCGCTGCTGACGATCACGTCGGCCCGCGCGCGCGCAGCGGCCACGTCGCCGACGCGCACCGGTTGGTGGCGTGCGATTCCGCCGCGCTCCTGCACCTTCGGGTAGGTCGAATCCAGTGCGGCACGGCGGGCGTCACACAGTGGCTCGAGCACCTCGTAGACCACCTCGATCCGTTCCATCGCCCGGCGCGCGGTCTCGGGGTGATCCGCCGCGACGAGGACGATGGGCTCGCCTTCGTGACGCACCTCGCCGAAGGCGAGGACAGGCTGGTCCCAGGTGCCGTCGAGGCCGAAACACGGGCGTCCCGGCACGTCCTCGTGGGTGAGCACGGCCTCCACGCCGGGGAGGGCGAGCGCCGCCGAGATGTCCACGGACACGATGCGCGCGCGGGGATGCGGACTCCGCAGGGTGGCGCCGTGCAGCATGCCGTCGATGAACAGATCGGACGAGTACGCGAACTCTCCCTTGACCTTCAGGGTCCCGTCGGGGCGGAGCGGACTGTCTCCCACGCGTCCGAGGCCCGGTGCGTCCACGGGTGCGGGGAAGGCGCCGGGGCGCGTCCGTCCGGGGGCGCTCACAGGACGTCCTTCGCGAGAGCCATGAGACGACGGTGTGCGTTCGCTCCGGCCGCCGCCGCCTCGTCCTGCGACACGCTGATCAGCGTGTCGTCCTCCACGATCGTCCGACCGCCGACCATGAGGTGGCCCAGGGGCGGCGTCTGCCCGTACGCGAGCGCGACGACGGGATCGTCTATCGCGGCGAAGAAGCCGTCGGTACGCCAGATCGCGAGGTCGGCGAGCTTGCCCACCTCGAGTGACCCGATCTGGTCCTGCCGGCCGAGGACCGTGGCGCCACCGAGTGTCGCGGCCTCGAGAGCCTGGCGGGCACTCAGCGCGGTCGGCCCGTAGCGTGCCCGCTGCATGTACACGGCCTGACGGATCTCGCCGGCAAGCGAGACCATCTCGGCGGACGCCGATCCGTCCACGCCGAGACCGACCGGCGCGCCGGCGTCCAGCAGATCGGCGACACGGGCGATTCCCGCGCCGAGTCGCGCGTTCGAACTGGGGCAGTGCGCGACGCCGGTACCCGTTGCCGCGAGCGAGGTGATGTCGGAGTCGTGCAGGTGGACGGCGTGGGCGAACCACACGTCGTCGCCCAGCCACCCCACCTGTTCCATGTACCGCACGGGCGTGCAGCCCATCTGGGCGAGGCAGTGCTCCTCCTCGTCCACCGTCTCCGACAGATGTGTGTGCAGCCGAACACTTTTCGATCGGGCGAGGCTCGCCGATTCCACGAGCAGGTCCTTGCTGATCGAGAACGGGGAGCACGGCGCGACGGCGATCCGCAGCATCGACCCGAACGACGCGTCGTGGTACGTGTCGATCGCGTCCGCGGTGGCGGTCAGGATGTCGTCGAGCTCCTCCACCACCTCGTCGGGAGGGAGCCCGCCGTCCGACACGCCCCGGTCCATCGACCCGCGGCAGGGGTGGAATCGCAGTCCGATCCGCGCCGCCGCGTCGATCTCGGCGGCGAACAGATCGCCCCGTCCCTTCGGGAAGATGTAGTGGTGATCGGTGCTGGTGGTGCACCCGGACTTCGCGAGCCAGCCGAGCCCCGCCAGCGCGGCCCCGCCGACCACCTCGGCGTCCATCTTCGCCCAGGGCCGGTAGAGGGTCACGAGCCACTCGAAGAGGGTGCTGTCCTTCGCCAGTCCCTGCGACGCCCACTGGTACAGGTGGTGATGGGCATTGACCAGACCGGGCGTGACCAGTCCGCCACGCGCGTCGATGATCTCGGCGCCGGGAACGATCGGCGCGGGACCCGCGCCGATCGCGGTCACGAGCGGCCCGTCGACGACGATGTACCCGTGCGGGATCTCGGCACCGACCACGGGTGCGATGTAGGCGTTGGTGACGATGCGAACACTCATCGGGAATCGGCCCTTCGTGAGGCGGCGAGTCGGACGGCGTCGAGAATCTTCTCGTAACCGGTGCAGCGGCAGAGGTTTCCGGCGAGGGCCTCGCGGATCTCCGCATCGGACGGATCGGGCACCCGCTCGACGAGGTCGTGCGCCTGGACCACCAGCCCGGGTGTGCAGAAGCCGCACTGGACGGCGCCGCACTCCACGAAGGCCTTCTGGATCGGACCCAGCGCCTCCCCGTCGGAGAGTCCCTCCACGGTGCGCACGCGTCGACCTTCGACCTGGCCGGCCGCCACCAGGCACGAGCACACCGGCACGTCGTCGAGATAGACGGTGCAGGAACCGCACTCCCCCTGCTCGCACGCGTTCTTCGATCCGGGCAGGCCCATGCGCTCGCGCAACACGTAGAGAAGACTCTCGCCCTCCCACACGTCGTCCGCGCTCTGGTCGGTGCCGTTCACCGTGCAGTTCACTCTCATGCTCACGCCGCCTCTCCGTTGTTCCTGTGGTCGCGCCACGACCAGGCGAGAGTGCGTCTCGCCATGACCGCCAGCGCATGTCGCCGATAGTCGGCGGTACCGCGTACGTCGTCGATCGGGCTCGCCGCCTCACGGACCAGGTCGCCGAACCGGCGGGCGACGGCGTCGTCGAGCGGGCCGTCCCAGTCCAGTTCGGCAGCGAGAAACTCCTCGGCGGCGGTGGCCCGCCGCGGCGTCGGGGCGGCCGAACCGATACCCGTCCCGACACGTCGCTCGGCCGGGAACAGCGCGAGCGAGAACGAACACACCGCGATGACCATGGCGTTGCGCGTGCCGACCTTCGAGAAGTACTGCGGCCCGATGGCCGGCGGCACGTGGAACGCGCGGATCAACTCGTCCGGTTCCAGGCAATGACGCTTGACACCGACGTAGAACTGATCGGCCGGAATCATGCGTGTGCCCCGAGCGGCCGACTCGGCCTCGACGATCGCGCCGCAGGCGAGCAGCGGCGCGTGCAGATCGCCGGCGGGCGATGCGCCCCCGAGATTGCCGCCGACCGTCCCCCTGTTGCGGATCTGGGGCGAACCGACCGTGCGCGCAGCTTGCGCGATTCCCGGCAGCCGATCGCCCAGTTCGGCGATGATCCGCACGTACGGCATGCCGGCACCGACGCGGAGCGACCCGTCTGGATTTTCCTCCCAGGTGGTGAGCTCCGTGATCGGGTTCAGGTCGAGCAGCGCCGTCGGTCTGTGCAGATCGAAGTTCATCTCGACCATGACGTCGGTACCCCCCTGCACGGGGACGACATCGGGTCGATCGGCTGCGGTGGCGAGTGCGTCCGCCCAGGTCTGAGGCCGAAGAAAGTCCATGGGAGAAGTACACCCGCCCGCCGTCCGGCGGACGAGACGCAGGAACGACAGACTATGACCCGCATCACACGCGATTCACTGTAGGTTCCTCCGAATGAAGGTGCACGACCTACTCGACATGCCCCATCTCGGACTCGACCCCCTCGTGTCCGACGACGGACGAGACACGGTCATCCGATGGGTCGTGACGACCGACATGCTCGATCCCGGTCGCTATCTCGAGGGCGGAGAACTGGTCCTCACCGGACTGATGTGGCACACCAGACCCGAGGATTCGGACGTCTTCGTCCGTGCGATCACCGGTGCCGGCGTCGCCGCACTGGCGGCCTCGTACGACGGCGTGGTGCCCGCCGATCTCGTCGAGTCGTGCCGCCGACACGGGCTGCCCCTGTTCCGGGTGTCCGCCGCCGTGGCCTTCGCGACGATCACGGAGAGCGTGGTGCGCTCGCTCTCCCGCGAGCGCGCGACCGATCTCCGGTCGGTCCTCGACCGGCACCGCCGCCTGGTGTCGGGCGCCGGCGCCGGGGACGGCATCGGGCCACTTCTCGACCTGGTGTCCGAGGATCTCGGACTGGAGTGCTGGGTGCTCACCCCCGGCGGGCGCGTCGTGGCCTCGTCCCATCCGCTTCCCGACGAGATCCGTCCCGACGATCTGGCGCACGACTTCCTCACGGCACGAACACTTCCCGTGGTGTCCCACGGCCTGTCCCTCCTCGCCGTCGACGGTGACCGGACGTCGCGCGTCGCCGACGCGATGGTGGCCTTCCGCAGCGACTGGCGCAGTTGGACGCCCGAGCGGCTCGCACTCGCCGAGGACGTGGCGTCGATCGTCGCGCTCGAACGTGAGCGCACCGACGACCGCCTCGGGTCGTCCGGACGCTCGGCACACCAGCTGATCCGCGTGATCACCGCGGGCGGATCGGTCGCGGACACCCTCGCCCAGATGACGGTGGTCGGCCTCGACACCGACGCTCGGTACGCGGTGGTCGCCGCGGCCGTCGCGAGTGGCCCCCTCCGCCCCGGCGAACTCCGGGTGGTCCTGCGCGAGTTGCTCCCGAGCGGCGGCGCGATCGGTGTGACGGACGGTGAGGTGGTCGCGATCGTTCCCACCGACGACGACCTGACGCCGCGAGTGCGGTCGGGGATGGATCGCCTCGGTCCCGGACTTGCCGGCAGCGACGTCTCGCTCGGCGTCAGCGGCGCGGTGACGGCGGGCGAACTCCGCGGCGCCGTCGACGAAGCCAGGTACGCCCGCCGGCTCGCGGCCGGCCGCAGCGACGGGGTCCGCATCGTGGGGCACGACGAACTGGCGGATCTGGTGCTGCTCCTGGCGAGCGTGCCGGACGAGATGAGACGGCTGTTCCGCTCGCGTCTGCTGGATCCGGTCGTGGAGTACGACGACCGCCATCAGAGTGATCTCGTCCCGACTCTGCGAGCCTTCCTCGACTGCAACGGATCGTGGACGGCGTGCTCGACCCGGCTGCACCTGCACGTCAACTCGGTGCGCTACCGCATCCAGCGCATCGAGGAACTCACCGGTCGGGATCTCTCCGGACTCGAGGACCGCGTGAACTTCTATCTGGCACTGCGCATGTCGTGACGGCCGGGATCAGATCATGTCCTTGCGCGCCAACCACCGCATGATCGGCCAGCCGAGGAACACCGGGATCCAGCACGTGAGCACGCGATAGAGCAGAACGGACGGCACCGCGATGGTGGCGGGCAACCCGAACGCCGCCAGACCGCCGATGAGAGCGGCTTCCACGGCGCCGATGCCACCCGGCGTCGGGGCTGCGGAGGCGAGCGTCCCGCCGATCATCGTGACGATGGTGACCGTGATGAAGGTAGTGCCCCCGCCGAACGCCTCGATGCTTACCCACAGCGCGAAGGCAGCACCGAGAGTGGTTGCGGCGCAGCCCAGCACGATGACGGTGAAGCGTGCCGGATGCCGCACGAGCTCCGAGAGGTCCGAGTAGACCTCCGCGAGCTGAGGCCGCACCGCGGTGCGCAGGAAGCGCCGCAGGGTGGGCACGAACAGGAAGGCGCCGAGGGCGCCGAACGCGACACCGGCGATGAGGTACAGGATCGTGGCGCTCGGGACGAAGCGGGACAGGTCGGCGGACTGGCCCGCCGCGACGCTGAACACCACGAGCAGCGTCACGTGCGAGATCACCTGCACCAGTTGCTGCAGGGCCACCGCGGCGGTCGAGCGCGTGAGCGTCAACCCGCCCTTCTGCAGGAAGCGGACGCTCAGCGCCAGTCCGCCGACACCCGCCGGAGTCGTCGTCGCCGCGAACGTGTTGGCCACATGCATGATCGTCGTGTTCAGGAAACCCACGGCGCCCGAGGCGCACGCCCACAGCGCCGCGGCCGCTCCGAAATAAGTCGCGGCGGAGATCGCGAGACCGAGCAGTGCCCACCACCAGTCGATCGAGGCCAGCTCGGAGGCGAAGGTCGGGACCTGACTGATGAACGGATACGCGACGTAGACCAGCGCGATGAGCAGGACCAACTGCACGACCTGGTTGCGCGAGAACCGCGTCACCTGCTCGGTGGCGATCGCCGAGGTCCCGGTCCGAGCCAGCACCGTGTCGCGCGTCGCCGTGAGCACCCCCTTGGCGTCGTGCACCGCCCGTCGCACGCGGGTCGGGATGGCGGACGGCGTCAGCCGGCGTGAGGCGGTGAGAACGTCCGCCGGGCCGAGCCTGTCGATCGCGGCGTCGACGGCGACGTCGGGCCCGTACAGCGATGCGGTGGTCAGCATCAGCTGCGCGGCGTCCGAGTGCAACTGGGCCTGCGACGCGCCGAGTTCCGCGGTGTCGAAGCCACCGAGCAACGCGGTGCCGTCCTCGTCGATCCGGAGGTCGTCGACCCGGAGGTCTCCGTGCGAGATCTGCCGGGAGCGCAGCACTCCCAGAGTCCGCCACAGTGCGTGCGCATCCTCCGGACGCTCGGGGTCCACGCGCCGACCGCGGGGAACGCTGTGGGCGTACAGGACCCAGCCACGCTCGAGGGCCGACACCGCCGTCGGGACACAGGCCGCCACGCCCAGGTCGTTCAACGCGATGCCCATCAACGCGCGATGCTCCACCGCGCGGCGCTGTGAGGCGTGCAGTGGCGGGCTCTCCGACGACCGCAGAGTCACCAGTCGGCGCAGCAGACGCAGGGCGCCGCGGCTGCGCTGATTGGGACCGAACAGCTCGACGACGACGTCGTGGCCCACCGGCCCGATCCGTCCCGAGAGCACCAGGGGACCCGAACCCGCCGGGCGCAGGACGACGAACCCGGCGATGTCGACTCCCCGGCGCTTCAGGGCACGGACAGCCTCGGCGAGCGGCACCTCGAGTGCCGGGGTGCCCACCACCCAGATCACGAGCGATCCGGCGAGCCACCCCACGGCGAGACCCAGCAGCGAGCGCGCGGGGACGACGGTGCTGATGAGCAGATGGATCGGGACGAAAGCCAGGAGCAGCACCCACCACGTCCGCTTCCAGCGGATCGGCAGCCCCGGGCCGGAGACGGTGAGCACGGCCGCGACGATGGCGATCCAGCGCGGATCGTCGAGGATCTGCGAGAGCAGGGTGTCCAGGCGCGTCGATTCGTCGATGTGCCACTTCGGCGCGGAGATCCCGCTGCCACTGACCGACAACGCCAGTGCGGCCACCACGGCCGCGGCGACGTAACCCGCGAGCAGCCGCCAGCGGCGTGCCGCCACCAGTCCGGCGAGCACGGTGAACGGGAGAGCCAGGATGGCGACGCCGTACACGAGATAGACGGCGTTGGACTGGCTCGGGGTGAGCACGCCGACGATGTCGGAGATCGAGCGCTCCAGCGCGGTCCACTCGTTGCGGGTCACCAACGAACCGACGACGATCGCCCCCAGGACGATCGCCGCGGTCACGACCCGCAGGATGTCGCTCGTTCGCCGGGTCAACGGTTGCAGGACGCTCCCGGTGACCGGGATGTCTCTTCCGTCGACCAGCACACCGGCCAACCTATCGGAGCGGTGGGCCGCCGGCGGTGAGGCGCATCAGGTTCGGAAGCGATACCCCATGCCGGCCTCGGTCAGCAGGTGGCGTGGATGCGCCGGATCGGGCTCGAGTTTGCGCCGCAGCTGACCGAGATACACCCGGAGATAGTGGGTCTCGGTCTCGTACGCCGGACCCCACACCTCGCGCAGCAGTTCTCGCTGTCCGACCAGCTTGCCGCGGTGCCGCACCAGCATCTCGAGCATGCCCCACTCGGTGGGGGTGAGGTGGACCGGCTGCCCGTCGCGCGTCACCGATCTCGCGGCCAGATCCACGGTGAACGAGTCGGTCACGACGACCGCCTCGCCGTCGCCGTCCGCCGTGCGCGCGGCGCGCCGAACCGCGACGCGCAGCCGGGCGAGGAACTCGTCCATGCCGAACGGCTTGGTCACGTAGTCGTCCGCACCCGCGTCCAGCGCGTCGACCTTGTCGCCGGAATCCGAACGGGCGGACAGCACGATCACGGGCACGGTGGTCCACCCGCGAAGTCCGGCGAGCACCTCCAGGCCGTCGAGATCCGGCAGACCCAGGTCGAGGACGATCACGTCCGGATGCCTCTCGGCGGCGGCGCGCAGAGCTCCCGCTCCGGTCGACGCCGTCGACACGTCGTAGCCCCGCACCCCGAGATTGATGCGCAGCGCCCGCAGCAACTGCGGCTCGTCGTCGACGACGAGGACACGGGTGGGCGGCGGTCCCGGCCGCGGCGTCTCGGTCGTTCCCCCGTCCTCGGTCACGACGCCGCCGGCAGGTCGACGGTGACGGTCAGCCCGCCGCCGACGGTGCGCTGCGTCGACACCGTGCCGTGCATGGCCTCGACGAAGCCGCGCACCACGGACAGTCCGAGGCCGACGCCGGTGGTGTTGTCGCGATCCCCGAGCCGCTGGAACGCGTCGAAGACCGTCTCCTCCGAGCCGTCCGCGATACCGGGCCCGTGGTCGGCCACGGCGAGCCGGACGCGGTCGTCGTCCACACGAGCGGACACGCGGATCTCGCCGTGGGGTGCGTACCGCACAGCGTTGTCGATCAGATTCGCCACCACTCGCTCCAGCAGACCCTCGTCCGCCAGCACCGACAGATCCCCCACCTCCACCTGCAGGCGGGACCGCGCCGGACCGACGGAGGCCGAGGCGCGGTGCACCACCTCGTCGAGGAACACACGCGCCGACACCGGCCGCACCACGCCGGCGGCCAGGCGCGAGGAGTCGAGCAGGTTCTCCACCAGCGCGGTGAGCTGATCCGCCGACTCCTCGACCGTCGCCAGCAACTCCGCGGTGTCCTCGGGCGAGAAGGTGACGTCCTCGCTGCGCAGACTCGAGGCGGCGGCCTTGACCGCGGCCAGCGGCGTCCTCAGGTCGTGTCCCACGGCGGACAGCAGTGCCCGCCGCAGTGTGTCCGACTCGACGGCGGCCGCGGCGGTGCTCGCCTCCGCGGCCAGTTCGCTCTGGCGGATCAAGCCGACCGCCTGATTGGCGACCGCCGTGAGGACACGCCGGTCGGTCGCGCGGGTGCGGTGCCCCGCGAGGACGAGGGCGTACTCCTCGTCGCCCACCTCCACCGCGGTGTCGGCGGCGTCCACGCTCGTGGGCGGGTTCTCCCCCACTGCACTGACGACGCCGTGCCCCGAGCGCAGCACCGCCACGGCGCGCTGCCCGTACGTCTCGCGCACCCGCTCGAGCAGAGCGGGCAGGTCGGCTCCACGCAGCACCGATCCGGCGAACAGCGCCAGCAGTTCCGCCTGTTGCGACGCGCTGCGGGCGTCCCGTGCCCGCCGGGCGGCCGCGTCGACGAGCACGGCCACCGCCACGGCGACGACGAGCAGCACCACTGTCGTCACGAAGTTGTCCGGTTCGGCGATGGTGAAGCTGTAGCGCGGATCGGTGAAGAAGTAGTTCAACAGCAGAGCCGAGAACAGTGCCGACAGCGCGGCCGGAGCGACACCGCCGAGCAGGGACACCGCCAGCACCACCACGAAGAACAGGGCGCTCTCACCGCCGAGTTCGAGGGAATCGTCGAACAGCGAGATGATCGCGGCCGCAAGTGCAGGAACCACGACCGACGCGGCCCACGCCAACGGGCGTCGCAACGCCGGCGCGGCAGTGCGTCTGATTCCGCGGCGCGCCTCCTCGTGAGTGACCATGTGCACGTCGATCTTGCCGGAATGCTGCACCACCGACGATCCGATGCCCTCGTCGAAGATGCGGGCCCACCGCGAGCGACGTGACGTCCCGAGCACCAGCTGTGTCGCGTTGACGCCCCGCGCGAACTCGAGAAGCGTCGCCGGAACATCGTCGCCGACGACGCTGTGCACGGAGGCACCGAGCGCGGTGGCCAGGGTACGGACCTTGCCCATGTGCGAGGCGGAGACACCGGAGAGTCCGTCGCCTCGGACCACATGCAGCACCATCAGTTCCGCGCTGGACTTGGCGGCGATTCGGCTCGCCCGGCGCAGCAGCGTCTCGGATTCGGGACCGCCGGTCACCGCGACAACGAGACGTTCTCGTGCTTCCCAGGTGTCCCTGATGGCGTTGTCGGCGCGGTAGCGGGCCAGCGCCGCGTCGACCTGATCGGCCAGCCACAGCAGTGCCAGCTCCCGCAGCGCAGTGAGATTACCCCGTCGGAAGAAGTTGCTGAGCGCTGCGTCGACCTTCTCGGGCGCGTAGACGTTCCCGTGTGACAGCCTGCGCCGCAACGCTTCCGGGGTGATGTCGACCAGCTCGACCTGGGCTGCGGCCCGCACGATGGCGTCGGGAACCGTCTCCCGTTGCACCACACCGGTAATGCGCTGGACCACGTCGTTGAGACTCTCGAGGTGCTGCACGTTCAGAGTCGACACCACGTCGATCCCGGCGGCCAGAAACTCCTCGACATCCTGCCAGCGCTTGGCGTTACGACTGCCCGGAGTGTTCGTGTGGGCCAGTTCGTCGACGAGCACCAATTCCGGCATTCTGGCCACGACGCCGTCGACGTCGAGTTCGGGCACCGAGGCTCCGCGATACTCGACCATTTTCGGCGCCAGTACCGCGATGCCGTCCAGCATCTCTGCCGTTCGAGTGCGTCCGTGAGTCTCGACGACACCGGCGACGACGTCACACCCGCGGGACTGGCGACGGTGCGCCTCGCCGAGCATCGCGAACGTCTTCCCCACGCCCGGCGCCGCGCCGAGATAGATACGCAGTTCTCCCCTGCCCCCCGGAGTCGTGCGTTCGTCTGCGGCGTCGGCGTGCATGCTCACCTGCTCATCATCCACCCGTGGTCGAGCAGTCGGGTGCAGTCAGTCCCAGGTCGACGTTCAGCGTGGCGACGTTCACCACCGATTGTCCGAGGAAACCGAGCTGCCGACCGTCGGTGTTCTCCGCGACCAGCGTGCGCACCTCGTCCTGTGATTTCCCTGTTGCTGCCGCCACGCGGGCGACCTGAAGCTCTGCATACGCCGGGCTGATGTCCGGGTCGATACCCGAACCCGAACCCGTCACCGCGTCGACGGGCACCGCCGCCGGATCGACGTTCTCACGCTCGGCGATCGCAGCGCGACGTTGCTCGATGAACGACGCGAGAGTGTCACTGCTCGGACCCTGGTTCAGAGGGAGAGCGGCGGAGGGGTCGCCCGCGGCAAAGGCGTCGTCATCGGCGACCGACCCCGTGACGCGCGTGTGGAAATACGGATCGGGTTGTCCGTCTGCGACAGTGGTGTCGACGCCGATGAGCGAGCTGCCGACAACACATCCCGAGGCATCGCGGATGGGTGAGCCTTCCGCCGAATCGGACCCGATCCGGCTGACCGCCCACACCGCAGCCGGGTACCCGATGCCGAGAAGTACCGTCAACGCCAACAGGACCGTGAACCCGGCGACGACCTGTTTGAAGAACACCGAAGTAATACGCATTGCTAGCCCATTCCAGGAATAAGTCGGACCACGAGGTCGATCAGCCAGATGCCGACGAAGGGCGAGATCACGCCTCCGACGCCATAGACGGCGAGGTTGCGGCCGAGCAGTGTCGACGCGGTGGACGGCGTGTACCGAACACCTTTCAGCGCAAGGGGAATCAGCGCCACGATGACCAGTGCGTTGAACACCACGGCCGAGACGATCGCTGATTGTGGAGTTGCCAGCCGCATGATGTTCAGCGTGTCGAGCTGGGGATACACCGTGGAGAACATTGCCGGCAGGATCGCGAAGTACTTGGCGAGGTCGTTCGCCAACGAGAACGTGGTGAGCGCTCCGCGGGTGATGAGGAGTTGCTTTCCGACCTCGACCACCTCGATCAATTTGGTGGGATCGGAATCGAGATCCACCATGTTGCCCGCCTCTTTCGCTGCGGACGTGCCGGTGTTCATTGCCACGCCTACGTCGGCCTGAGCCAGCGCGGGAGCGTCGTTGGTGCCATCCCCCGTCATTGCGACCAGCCGACCACCGTTCTGTTCACGGCGGATCAAGGCCAGTTTGTCTTCCGGTGTCGCTTCGGCGAGGAAGTCGTCCACCCCGGCTTCCGCAGCGATGGCCCGAGCGGTGAGGGGGTTGTCGCCGGTCACCATCACGGTCCGAATGCCCATGGCGCGCAACCGTTCAAATCGTTCGGCGATGTGAGGCTTGACCACATCGGACAACTCGACGACTCCGAGAACTCGGGCGCTCGAACCGGATTCGGCGACCGCAACGACGAGCGGAGTACCGCCCGCTTCGGACACCGACTCGACCGAATCACGTACCGCAGTGTCGGTGGCGTCGCCACTGCGTTCACGGACCCAGGCGAACACGCTGTCGGAGGCGCCCTTTCGGATCTGCCGACCGTCGACGTCCAGCCCACTCATGCGGGTCTGAGCGGTGAACGGAACGAACTCACCCCCTGCTGCGGGATCTACTTCCCCGCCGAAGTCGCGTGCGACGAGTTCGACGATGCTGCGTCCCTCGGGTGTTCCGTCAGCGAGCGAAGACAGGCGAGCCGCATCGGCGAGTTCCCGAACCTCGACCCCTGGTGCCGGATGCAGTGCCGTGGCTCTGCGATTTCCGAAGGTGATCGTGCCGGTCTTGTCCATCAGCAGGGTGTCGATGTCACCGGCGGCCTCGACCGCGCGGCCCGACATGGCGAGAACGTTGCGCTGCACCAGTCGGTCCATGCCGGCGATGCCGATGGCGGACAGGAGTGCGCCGATGGTCGTCGGGATCAGGCAGACGAGAAGTGCGATGAGCTTGACCGGATCCTGCGCCGACCCCGCGTAGATGCTCATGGGACCGATGGCCACGACGGCAAGCAAGAACACGATGGTCAGGGACGCGAGCAGGATGTTGAGAGCGATCTCGTTCGGAGTCTTCTGTCGCGACGCACCCTCGACGAGCGCGATCATCCGGTCGACGAACGTCTCACCCTGTGCGGCGGTGATCTTCACGACGATCCGGTCCGACAGCACGGTGGTGCCGCCGGTGACGGCGCTTCGGTCACCGCCCGATTCACGCACCACCGGTGCGGATTCACCCGTGATGGCGGATTCGTCCACCGATGCGATGCCGTCGACCACGTCACCGTCACCAGGAATGACTTCCCCTGCGGTGACGACCACCTCGTCACCGACCTTCAGTTCGGTGCCGGGCACGCTCTCGACGGACCCGTCGGGCAGCCGACGATTGGCAAGCGTGTCCCGTTTGACGTTGCGCAGACTGGCCGCCTGGGCCTTGCCGCGACCCTCGGCAACGGACTCGGCGAGGTTCGCGAACACCACGGTGAACCAGAGCCACCCGGTGACGAGCCAGGAAAACACCGACGGGTCGGCGATCGCCATGACAGTGGTGATGACCGAGCCGACCAGAACGACGAACATGACCGGGTTGCGGGCCTGGTGACGCGGATCGAGCTTGCGGAATGCGGTGGGTAACGAGGTCCACAGCTGCTTGGGGCTGAAGTAGCCGGACTTGACGGGAGCCGGCGCGCCGTTGTCGGGTGTCGCCTCCGACAGAGTGGGATGGTCGTTGACGAGGGTCATTGCAAAGCCTCCGCGAAGGGGCCCAGCGCGAGCGCTGGGAAGAATGTGAGCGCAGCGACGAGGACGATCGTGCCGGTGAGAAGGCCGGTGAACAGCAGTCCCGTGGTGGGCAGGGTGCCGGGTCCAGCCGGACTTCGACGCTTGGTGACCAGTGAGCCGGCCAGGGCCAGAACGAACACGATCGGAAGGAACCGGCCCAGCAGCATCGCGATGCCAAGGGAGGTCTGGAACCAGTCGTTGGTCACGGTCAGTCCGCCGAACGCACTTCCGTTGTTGTTCGACGCGGACGCGTAGGCGTAGAGCACCTCGCTGAATCCGTGGATCGAACCCGGAGTTCCGGGGTCCCCGCTGTTGCCGAGCGCTCCGCTCGTGGAACCCAGGATCACCGTGATACCGGTCCCGATCAGAACGAGCGCCGGCATGACGAGCACCGACAGTGCCGCCATGGTGATCTCGCGTTTGCCGAGCTTCTTACCGAGGTACTCCGGCGTGCGTCCCACCAGGAGCCCACCGACGAACACGGCGATGATGGCCAGGACCAGCATTCCGTAGAGGCCGGTCCCGACTCCGCCGGGAGCGACCTCACCGAAAAGCATGTTGAGGATGACGACTCCACCGCCCAGGGGCGACATCGAGTCGTGCGCCGAATTCACTGCGCCGGTCGAGGTTCCCGTGGTGCTGACTGCCCACAGGGCGGACGCGGGGATGCCGAAACGCTGTTCCTTACCCTCCATCATGGCGCCCGCGGCCTGCGCGGCGACACCGCGAGTACCGGATTCCGCCGCAAGGGTCACGGCGAGAACGGCGCCCCACAGCAGCGTCATGACGGCGAGGATCGACAGACCCTGCTTACGTTCTCCGACAAGGGTTCCGAAGGTTCGCGTCAACGCGACTGGGATCAACAACAGGGCGATGATCTCGACGATGTTGGACAACGGCGTCGGGTTCTCGAACGGGTGCGCCGAGTTGGCTGCCAGGATTCCGCCGCCGTTGGTGCCGAGCTCTTTGATCGCTTCCTGAGAGGCGACGGGAGCGAGAGCATTCGTGATCGAGCTACCGTCCAGACCCGTCGACGCGAAGCTGCTGTGGAACGACATGACCACGCCCTGCGTCAGCAGGATCAGCGCCACGACGAACGACAACGGCAGCAGGATCCGAAGTACGCCGCGTGTGAGATCGACCCAGAAGTTTCCGAGTTCGCCTCCACTGCGCACACGAACGAACCCGCGGATCACTGCAACCGCCACGGCCAATCCCACTGCGGCAGAGACGAAATTCTGCACTGCGAGGCCGAGCGGTTGCGTGAGGTTGCTCATCGTTGTCTCGGGTGAATACGACTGCCAGTTGGTGTTGGTCACGAAGGAGATGGCGGTGTTGAACGCAACCGACGGGCTGACACCGGGCAGCGAATTGTTCAGCGGCAGAACACCTTGAACGCGTTGGAGGGCATAGAGGAAGAAGACGCCGGCCGCAGAGAAGCCCAGCAGCGACAAGGCGTAGCCGACCCACGTCTGTTCCGAGCGGGGGTCGATCCGGCACACGCGATACAGCAGGGATTCCACCCGCCAGTCCGCTGTTGCCGATACCGACCTGCTCGTCGGCTGCGGAGGGTCGAGAGCAGTGGTCGTGGTGATCGTCGATCCCTCTGCCTGGTTCGCGGCAGAGCTGACCAATTCTTCACGAGCACGTGCATCTCGCGGGGTGGTGAACACGCGCGCCATGTAGTCGCCGAGTGGAACGTAGGCGGCAGCGAGCACGATCACGACGGCCGCGATCTGCACGCCGGCCGCAAGTGCGGGGGTCACGGCTCAGAACCTTTCGGGGTCGAGCAACGCGATCAGCAGGTACACCGCAAGTGCCGCGGACACCACGATCAAGATCACGCTCTCGATTCCGGCGGCGGTCATGCGGACCGCCCGAGTCGAAGAACGGTGAATACCAGCACAGCGAAACCTGCTGCGGCGGTGAGTAGATAGGCCAGGTCAGCCATGGATGCAATCCTCGTGAAACGGCGACGAACTGCCGGCGGTTGCTCGGCAGCTACGCCAGCGTCCACCCCCTACGCGCCCATCTCGGCCTCACTGACACTCTGTTGACGCTGCGAGCAGGCGTTTTTATGAGATCTTTACGACCGACGTGCCGGGAGTCGCCCTACCCCCGCCGAACCCTCGGCGCCGGCTGACACTTCGGACAGCTGAAGGACGACCGATTCATGAACTTCTCGCGGCGGATGGGAGCGCCGCAGCGAGGGCACGGGAGTCCCTCCTGGCCGTATGCGGCCAGTGACCGGTCGAAGTACCCCGACTGACCGTTCACGTTGACGTACAGCGCGTCGAACGAGGTGCCGCCCTGCGCCAGTGCCTCCCCCATGACAGCGTGCGCGTTGTTCAGCAACCTGCGCAGCGCCGGGCGAGTCAGTGAATCGGTGAGTCGATTGCCGTGGATCTTGCTGCGCCACAACGACTCGTCGGCGTAGATGTTGCCCACGCCCGACACGACGGTCTGATCGAGGAGCGCGCGCTTGATCTCGGTGTGCTTCCCCCGCATCGCCGTCACCACGGACTCCGCGTCGAACTGGGGGTCGAGTGGGTCGCGGGCGATGTGCGCCACGGGAACCGGGACCCGGGAGCCGTCGACCTCCACGAGGTCGGCGACGGCCCACCCGCCGAACGTCCGCTGATCGACGAATCGCAGATCCGTGCCGCTGCCCAGTCGGGCGCGGATGCGGAGATGCTTCTCGTCGGGTGCGTCCGCGGGCTGGACGAGCATCTGCCCGCTCATGCCCAGGTGCACCACGATCGACTCGAGCGGCCCGGTCGCGTCGTCGTTCGCGGCGACCACGAGCCAGAGGTACTTGCCACGGCGCTCGGCGGACACGACGGTGGTGCCGGCCAGTCGCGACTGGAGATCGAGACTTCCCTCGAGATGCCGTCGAGCGGCACGCGGATGAAGGACCTCGATGTCGACGAGGGTCTCCCCCACGACGTGCGACGCGAGTCCGCGTCGCACCACCTCGACCTCGGGAAGTTCAGGCATTCCGGTCGGACGACATCTCCGGGGTCGGGCCGGCGATCAGCGCTGCGGAGGCCGATTCACTGAGAGCGTTCCAGGCCGCGCTGGCGGCGCGCTGCTCGGCTTCCTTCTTCGAGCGACCCACGCCCTGCCCGTGCGGCGATCCGCCGACAAGCACGGTGGCCGTGAACTCCTTGTCGTGGTCCGGTCCCGTCGCGGTGATCTCGTACGCGGGAACACCGAGACCCTTCTCGGCCGTGAGCTCCTGCAGGCTGGTCTTCCAGTCGAGGCCGGCACCGAGACGCGGTCCACGCTCGAGCAACGCGTCGAACAGACGCAGCACCACCTCGCGTGCGACGTCGATGCCGTGCTCGACGTGGATGGCGCCGAGAAGCGATTCCATGCCGTCCGCGAGGATCGACGGCTTGTCGCGCCCACCGGTCATCTCCTCGCCCTTGCCCAGAAGCAGGTGCGCACCGAGTCCGCCGTCACCCAGTTGGCGAGCCACCTCGGCGAGCGCGTGCATGTTGACCACGCTCGCGCGGATCTTGGCCAGCTCGCCCTCCGACTTGTCGGGGTGGGCGCTGTACAGCTGCTCGGTGATGCTCAGACCCAGAACGGAATCTCCGAGGAACTCGAGGCGTTCGTTCGTGGGCAGCCCACCGTTCTCGTACGCGTACGAGCGGTGGGTGAGAGCGTGGACGAGCAGGTCGTGGTCCAGAGACACGCCAAGAGCGGCGAGAAGCGATGCATGATCGTCCTCGCCGCTCCGGTCTGTCGCTGGCGACTGTGAGGTCACCGTCAGACTGCCGCGGTGACCTGGCGACCCTTGTAGGTGCCGCAGTTCGGGCACACCGTGTGGGGCAGGGTCTTCTCGCCGCACCCGCGGTTGGGGCAGGTGATGAGGGTGGGTGCAGTGGTCTTCCACTGGCTGCGTCGCGATCGGGTGTTGGACCGCGACATCTTGCGCTTCGGAACAGCCACTTCTACTTCTCCTCGTACTCGTTCGGTGCAATGTCGTGCTGGTGAAGCACGGGTCGTGCAGGCGCAGGGTGCGCCGGCCGACTAGGTCTGGTCGGTGTCGGTCTGCAGCTTCGCCGCGAGACCGGCCCAGCGAGGATCAATTGTCTCATGCGCATGACCCGGTTCCGCAATCGACAGGCGGATGCCGCACTCCGGGCACAGTCCCTGGCAGTCCTCGGTGCACAGGGGTCGCAGCGGCAGGGTGAGCCCCGCCACGTCCACGATCAGTGGTTCGAGATCGATCGCGTCGTCCTCGACCCGGTAGAGATCGTCCTCGTCCGTGGTGGCCTCGGTGACGCTGTTCGGGTACGCGTACAGCTCCGTGAGGTGGAGCTGCACGTGTGACGTGAACGGCTCGAGGCACCGCGAGCACTCACCGACGGTGTCGGCGTCGACCGTGCCGCTGACGAGCACACCCTCGGACACGGACTCGAACCGGAGATCGAGATCGATGTCGGCCCCCTCCTGGATCGCGATCAGGTCCAGACCGATGCGCGACGGGGAGGGAACGGTGCGAGCGACCGGCATCATCGACCCTGCGCGGCGACCCAGACGACGGGTGTCCACCACCAGCCCCGAGACGGGTTCGGCGGAGTGGCGACGAGCAGCGGGAGACAACGAACGATCCTTTCACGGGCGGTGCGGGCAACCATTCCACGATACGGGAGCGTCAGGTCAGCGCCAAATCACACCAGCCCACCCTGCGAGGAGGGATCTGCGTGGCGGTCAGTAGCGCGAGCGGCCCTCACCACGCGAGTCGGCGAAATCGGTGTCGTAACTCGGAACGCCACTGCCGGTGCGGAGCTGCTGCCGTCCTCGACCGACGGACCGCAGCGTGCCGGAGAGGATCTCCTCGAACTCCGCGAACTTCGTGTCGACGTAGAGGTCGCACTCGGTACGCAGACGATCGGACTCGGCGTGCGCCGCGTCGATGACCCGAGCGGACTCCGCGTGCGCGGACTGCACCACCTCGGTCTGCGAGACCAGGCGCTCCTGCTCGGCGAGACCCTCGGCGACTGAACGCTCGTAGGCCGCCTTGCCGGCGTCGATCGAGCGAGCGGACTCGACGCGGCCGCGCTCGGTCAGCGTCTCGTACTCGTGCTCCGCGTCCGCGATGGTGGCGTCGGCGCGGGCGGTGGCGTCGGCGACGAGGCTCTCGGCGTGCGCGGTGGCCTCGGCGACCATCCGGTCGGCGTGGGCCTTCGCGTCGGCCAGGAGTCGATCGGCCTCGTCCCGCGCGTTCTCCACCGTGCTGGTGGCTTCCGCGTCGGCCGACGAGATCGTCTTCTCGGCACCGGTCCGTGCGTCCGACACCAGCTTGTCGCGGTGGTCCAGCACGTCCTGCGCGTCGTCGAGCTCACCCGGAATGGCGTCTCGGACGTCGTCCAGCAGCTCCAGCACATCACCACGCGGGACGACGCATCCCGCGGTCATCGGGACGCCGCGCGCCTCCTCGACGATCGCGACGAGCTCGTCGAGCGCCTCGAATACCCGGTACACCGTGCTCGGCCCTCACTTCGATCGACAGTCTCTGACTTCGGCGACCACGCCCGTCGGGCGCGATCTCCGGTGTCAGTGTGCCCGGTACGCGCACCGGTCCGCACGATTGTCCCCCGGTGTGTCGCCGTCCGGCCCGGTCAGGAGCGCTCGGCGAGCCGGGCCAGCAGTCGGTCGTGCACGGCGGCCGGGACCATCGTCGTGACGTCTCCGCCCAGTCGGGCGATCTCCTTGATGAGCGAGCTCGACAGGCTGCTGTGCACCGGGTCGGTTCCGAGGAACACCGTGTCCACGCCGGTGAGTCGCCGGTTCATCTGCGCCATCTGCACCTCGTAGTCGAAGTCGGCGGCGTTGCGCAGACCCTTGACGATGGCGGTGGCCCCGGACTCCGACGCGAAGTCGACGAGCAACCCCTGCCACGTCGCGACGCGCACACCCTGCAGATGAGTGGTGGCCTGCGCCAGCATCTCGACCCGTTCGTCGACGGTGAAGAGTCCACTCTTGTTGGGGTTCACCACCACCGTGACGATGACCTCGTCGAATTGCGTTGCGACGCGCGAGATCACGTCGAGATGACCGTTGTGGATCGGATCGAAGGATCCCGGGACCAGGGCGCGGCTCATGGTGGGTGAACGTATCAGCTTCCCCGTGCGGGGTGCTCGATCTGCGCGACCTCGAACCGGGCCATGTCGATGCGAGCCTCGCCGTAGCGCTTGGCCTTCAGTTCGACGAGCCCGGCGGGCCACACCGTTGCGGGCGAGCGCGAGGACCGCTCGACGACCACGAGGGCGTCCTCGGCGAGCCACTCGCCCTCGACGAGTCGGTCCAACACCGAGGACACGGCGCCGTCCGACACGGAGTACGGAGGATCGGCGAGCACGAGGTCGTAGCGGCGCTCCGGTGTCCCGCCGACGACGGCCGCGACGGGCGCGGTACGCACCTGCGCTCCCGGCAGTCCCACGGATTCGATGTTCCGGGCGACCACGGCCGCCGCGCGCGCGTCGTTCTCGACGAGGAGGACGTGCTCGGCTCCGCGCGAGAGCGCTTCGAGGCCGAGAGCGCCCGACCCCGCGTACAGGTCCAGCACCGACGCACCGTCGAGGTACATCCGGCTCTCGAGCGCACTGAAGAGCGCCTCTCGAACCCGGTCGGCGGTGGGTCTGGTGCCGCGGGACGGCACGACGAGCGAACGCCCGCCGGCCGTCCCGGCCACGATCCTGGTCACTGCGAGAACCCTGTCAGGAGCGGTCGGTGGTGTCGCCGACGGCGATGACGCAGATCAGGTCCCCGCCCTCGACCTGCGCGACACCGGACAGAGCCAGACGGGTGACGGTGCCCGCCCGCGGCGCGGTGACGGCTGCTTCCATCTTCATCGCCTCGATCGTCGCGACGGTCTCTCCCGCCGACACCGACTGCCCCACCTCCGCGGTCAACGTCACCACACCCGCGAACGGCGCCGCCAGATGCGACGGATCGTCCCGATCCGCCTTCTCCGTCGTCGGCGCATCCGCCGAGATCGACCTGTCCCGCACCGACACCGGCCGCAACTGACCGTTGAGGATGCACATCACCGTCCGCATCCCCGCCTCGTCCGGCTCCGAGATCGCCTCCAACCCGATCAGCAGATCCACACCCTTCTCCAGGCGCACCCGATGCTCGTCGCCCTGTCGCAATCCGTAGAAGAACTGATTCGCCGACAACCCCGAGGTGTCCCCGTACTTCTCCCGGTGCTCCGCCAACTCCTTCGCCGGCCCCGGGAACAACAGATGATTGAGACGATCACGCCGCTCGGCACTGGTGCCGGAGAGCAGCACCTCGTCCTGGGTCGTCAACGTCGCCTCCCCACGCCCGGCGCCGCGCCCCGCCAACGCGGTGGTGCGGAACGGCTCCGGCCACCCACCGGCCGGGGTGCCCAGATCGCCGCGCAGGAACCCGATCACCGAATCGGGGATGTCGAACTTCCCGGGATCCGCCGCGAAGTCCTCCATCGACACCCCCGCACCGACCAGGTGCAACGCCAGGTCGCCCACCACCTTCGACGACGGCGTCACCTTGATCAGCCGGCCCAGCAACCGGTCCGCGTCCGCGTACGCCTTCTCCACGTCCTCGAACCGGTCCCCCAGACCCAACGCGATGGCCTGCTGACGCAGGTTGGACAGCTGCCCACCCGGAATCTCGTGGGTGTAGACCCGCCCGGTCGGGGCGGGGAGCCCGGACTCGAACGGGGCGTACACCTTTCGGATCGCCTCCCAGTACGGCTCCAGATCGCACACCGCCGCCAGATCCAACCCGGTGTCCCGCTCGGTGTGCGCCGCCGCCGCCACGATCGCCGACAACGCCGGCTGACTGGTCGTGCCCGCCATCGACGCCGACGCCCCGTCCACAGCATCCGCGCCGGCCTGCCACGCCGCCAGGTACGTCGCCAACTGACCACCCGGGGTGTCGTGGGTGTGCACGTGCACCGGCAGATCGAAATTCTTGCGCAGCGCCGTCACCAACGTCGTCGCCGCCGGCGCCCGCAGAAGCCCCGCCATGTCCTTGATCGCCAACACGTGCGCGCCGGCGTCGACGATCTGCTCCGCCAACCGCAGGTAGTAGTCGAGGGTGTAGAGCTTCTCGTCGGGGTTCGACAGGTCACCGGTGTACGACATCGCCACCTCGGCGATCGTCGTGCCGGTCTCGCGGACGGCGTCGATCGCGGGGCGCATCTGGTCGACGTTGTTCAGCGCGTCGAAGATGCGGAAGATGTCCACACCCGTCGCCGCCGCTTCCTCGACGAATGCTGTCGTCACCCGCTCCGGGTAGGGGGTGTAGCCGACGGTGTTACGCCCGCGCAGCAACATCTGCAGGGCGATGTTCGGCACCGCCTCCCGCAGCGCCGCCAACCGCTCCCACGGATCCTCGTGCAGGAACCGCAGCGCCACGTCGTACGTCGCACCGCCCCAGCACTCGATCGACAACAGTTCGGGTGTGGTCCGCGCGACGTAGGGGGCGACCATCAGCAGTCCCGAGGTCCGCACCCGCGTGGCCAACAGGGACTGGTGGGCGTCGCGGAACGTGGTGTCGGTGACGCCCAACGCCTTTCGCTGACGCAGGTCGCGGGCGAAGCCCTCGGGACCGAGCTCGAGCAGCCGCTGCCGAGACCCGTCGCGCGGCGCGACGGACAGATCGATGTCCGGCAGCTTGTCCTGTGGGTAGACCGTGCTCGGACGCTCGCCGTGCGGCTTGTTCACCGTCACGTCCGCGAGGTAGGTCAGGATCTTGGTACCGCGATCGCCGGACGACCGCGCCGTCAACAGCTCGGGTCGCTCCTCGATGAACGACGTCGTGACGTTGCCCGCACGGAAGTCCTCGTCCTGCAGAAGTCCCTGCAGGAAGCCGATGTTCGTCGAGACACCGCGGATACGGAACTCCGCCAACGCCCGCCGCGACCGCGCCACCGCGTCCTCGAACGTGCGACCACGGCAGGTGAGCTTCACCAGCATCGAGTCGAAGTACGCCGACACCTCCGCACCCAACGTCGTCCCGCCGTCGAGACGGATGCCCGCACCGCCCGGCGTCCGATACGCGGTGATACGGCCGGTGTCCGGGCGGAACCCGTTTGCCGGGTCCTCCGTCGTGATGCGGCACTGCATCGCCGCACCCCGGATCCGGATGTCCTCCTGCCGCAACCCCAGATCCTCGAGTGACTCCCCCGAGGCGATCCGCAACTGCGACTGCACCAGGTCGACATCGGTGATCTCCTCGGTCACCGTGTGCTCGACCTGGATCCGCGGATTCATCTCGATGAACACATGGTTACCGTCCCGGTCCACCAGGAACTCCACCGTGCCCGCACACGAGTACCCGATCTTCCGCGCGAACGCCACAGCGTCACTGCACAACCGGGCCCGCAGCTCGTCCGAGATGTTCGGCGCCGGCGCCAGCTCCACCACCTTCTGGTGACGGCGCTGCACCGAGCAGTCACGCTCGAACAGATGGATCACATCGCCGTGGGTGTCCGCGAGAATCTGCACCTCGATGTGCCGCGGCTCGACCACCGCCTGCTCCAGGAACACCGTCGCATCACCGAACGCCGACTCCGCCTCCCGCGCCGCCGCCTCGATCGCCGCACGCAACCCCGACGGCTCCGCAACCCGCCGCATCCCGCGGCCACCACCGCCCGCGACCGCTTTGACGAACACCGGGAACGTCATCGACTCCGACGCCGCCACCAACGCATCGACGTCCGTCGACGGCTCCGACGACGCCAACACCGGCAACCCGGCATCCTTCGCCGCCGCGATCGCCCGCGCCTTGTTCCCCGTCAGCTCCAACACCTCCGCCGACGGACCCACGAATGTGATCCCCGCCGCCGCACACGCCGCCGCCAACTCCGGATTCTCCGACAAGAACCCGTACCCCGGATAGATCGCGTCCGCACCCGCACGCACCGCCGCGTCGACGATCAGATCCACCGACAGGTAGTTGCGCACCGGATGCCCCGGCTCACCGATCTCGTACGCCTCGTCGGCCTTCGTCCGATGCACCGAATTGCGGTCCTCGAACGGGAACACCGCCACCGTCTGCGCCTCGAGTTCGTACGCCGCACGGAACGCACGGATCGCGATCTCGCCGCGATTTGCCACCAGCACCTTGGAGAACATTCCGGTCAACCTACCTTCAGTACGGGCGAGACGGAGCTATGACTTGTCCAGATATGAGACATGTGCGGAACGCAGCGAGCAGCCGTCGTGGTGCCGGGACAGTAGCGCCGATCACGTCCACGCCGCTCGCATCTCCTATGCAGAAATGTCGGCGGAGAGATTCGCGGCGGCCCACGTCATGTGTTCCGCCACCGAGGCGCAGGCAGCCGCGCCGTCGCCCGATCCGATCGCCTCGACGATGCGGCGGTGTCGGTCGGTGTCCATGTTCCCGACCGCGCGAGACTTGCCGGCCCACATGATGGACATGCGGATCGAACCCTCGAGGGACGTCCACGAGTGCACCAGGGTCTCGTTGCCGGTGAGCCGGCAGAGCAGTCGGTGGAAACTGAGATCGGACTCGATCCGGGCTTCGAGATCACCGTCACCGGCGGCGTCCATCAGGTCGAGCGCGCTCGACAGGCCGGCGACCGACTCCTGCCGGTCGTCTCGCTCCGCGAGCAGTGCGGCAGCGGTGGACTCGAGCGCGGCGCGCACGACGAAGATGTCCCTGATCTCCTTGTCGTCCAGATGCCGCACGTACAGCCGACCCCGAGCGCCGATGACGGCGAGCCCCTCCTGCTGAAGCTGCCGCAGGGCCTCGCGCAACGTGCCTCGGCTGATCTGCAGCCGCTCCGACAACTCCGTCTCCACCAGCGCGGAACTCGGACGCAGCTCGCCACTGGTGATGGCCCGACGCAGCGCGTCGAGAGCCTGATCGCGCAGATTCGTCTTCTGCAACCCCAGGAGCGTGGCGGGCTGTGCGGCCATGGAGACCTCCTCGAAACGGTGATGTCGACAGCTGCCGGTCGACAGTGATCTCAGGGTAACGGCCGCCCGTGTCGATCCGGCACTGCTCACCGCAACGCCGCGAGAACACGCTCCTCGATGCGGTCGGTGGACAACCCGTAACGATCGTGGAGCGTGGGGAGTGCGCCGGCGGCCAGGAACTCGTCGGGCAGCGCGATGGGAGTCACCTGTCGCACCGTGCCGGACTCGACGCACGCCGAGGCGACCGTCTCGAAGAGCCCACCGATGCGGGTGTGGTTCTCGAGGGTGAATGCGGCCCGGTCGGTCGAGAGTTCGCGCAGGACGGTCTCCGCGTCGAACGGTTTGATCGTCGCCACGTGCACGACCGACGCGTCCACCCTGTGCTTCGCGAGTCGCTCGGCGGCCTGGAGCGCACGCATGGTCATCAGACCGGACGACACCAGCACGACGTCGTTGCCCGGTCGAATGACCTTGGCCTTGCCCAGTTCGAAGGTGTAGTCGTACTCGTCGAGTACCGACGCGACCTTCCCGCGGAGCAACCGGAGGTAGGTCGGGCCCGGAGTCGCGGCGAGCTGGGGAACGGCCTGCTCGATGTCCACGGCATCGCACGGGTCGACGATGGTGAGGTTCGGCATTCCGCGGAAGATCGCCATGTCCTCGGTCGCCTGGTGACTCGGCCCGTAGCCGGTGGTGAGGCCCGGGAGTCCCCCGACGATGTTGACGTTCAGATTCGGCTCGGCCGCGTCGAGGCACAGGAAGTCGTACGCGCGGCGCGCCGCGAAGACCGAGTAGGTGGACGCGAAAGGAACCAGGCCGGTCTCCGCCATGCCCGCCGCGGCGCCGAACAGCAATTGCTCCGCCATCCCCATCTGGAAGAAACGGTCGGGGAAGGCCTGCGCGAAGATGTGCATGTCGGTGTACTTCGCCAGGTCGGCACTGAGGCCGACAATGCGCGAATCCTGTTCCGCTGCACGGACGAGCGCGTGTCCGAACGGGGCCGCCGTGGTGTGCTGACCCTCGTCGACGAACGAGGCGATCATCGCCGACGTCTTGAGCTTGGGGGCGGATGCGGTGGTCATGAGTGGTCTCCCTCGTGAAATTCTGCGTCGTGGAAGCGAGCGGTGAGCTGATCCCGGCACACGCTCCACTCGTCCTCGTCGATACGCATGAAGTGCGCCTTCTCGCGGGTCTCGAGCATGGGTACGCCGAACCCGATCCGCGTGTCGCACACGACGACCGACGGGGTGCCGGTCGGCGACGTCCGCGTCGCGATGTCGTCCAGGGCGTCCAGCAACGCGCCCGCATCGTTGCCGTCGACACGGTGGACGGACCATCCCGCGGCCGCCCACTTGTCCTGCACCGGTTCGATGCCCAGGACTCCCGCGGTGGGCCCGTCGGCCTGCAGTGCGTTCATGTCGACGAGTGCGACGAGGTTGCCCAGTCGGTGATGAGCGGCTCCCATCGCGGCCTCCCACGTGGAGCCCTCGTCCAGTTCCCCGTCCGACAGGAAGTTGAACACGAGTGACGGCGACCCCTGGTGACGCAGTCCCAGAGCCATTCCCACCGCCACCGGCAGTCCGTGTCCCAGCGAGCCCCCGCTGATCTCCATCCCGGGCGTGTAGGACGCCATTCCGGACATGGGGAGCCGCGAATCGTCGGAGCCGTAAGTCTCGAGTTCGGAGACGCTCACCGTGCCCGCTTCCGCGAGCGCCGCGTAGAGCCCGATGGCGTAGTGACCGGTCGAGAGCAGGAAGCGGTCCCGCTCCGCCCAGTGCGGATCCGCCGGGCGGTAGCGCAGCCGTCCGCTGTAGACGGCGGCGAACATGTCCGCCGCTCCCAGTGCCTGACCCACGTATCCCTGACCCTGCGCTTCGCCCATGTCGAGGACGTGATGGCGCATGGCGTAGGCGAATCGCTCCGCGGCGCGGATCCGTGTCGTGCGGTCGGTGGTGATGCTGTCGGTGACGGTCACAGCGATTCCTTTCGAGAGGTGGCGGTCGCGACGAGGTTCTCGTCGAGCTCGGCCTGGAGTGCGAGTCGTCGTTCGGTGGGGCCCCACGTCTCACGGGTGGACAGGGCGGCGAGGAGACCGATCAGCGCGTAGACGCTGAAGAGGACTGCCGGCCCCATCCAGCCGTAGGAGACGAAGAGCAGCGTGGTGATGAACGGTGTGAAGCCGGAGACCATGGCCGAGATCTGGTAGGCCAGTGAGGCTCCGGACGCTCGGCGACTCGCCGTGAAGAGTTCGGGGAACCACGCGCCCTGCGCACCGGCGAGCGCGTTCTGGCACACGGTGTAGGCCAGGACGAAGGTGCCGGCGACGAGGATGAAGGTGCCCGTGTTGACGAGGAGGAACATCGGGATTCCGAACAACACCCCGAACGCACACACTCCGATGTAGACGGGTCGGCGGCCCATCCTGTCCGTCAGAGTCGCCCAACCGACGGTCGCGACGATGCCCAGCGCCGACGCGATGCAGAGAGCGGTCAGGGTCTCGGACTTCGTCGCCAGTTCCTCGTTGTGCAGGTACGAGATCATGTAGGTGATGGACACGGCGTAGCCGGCGGTCTCGGCGATGCGCAGTCCGATACCCCGCAGGATGTTGCGCCAGTCCTGCTTCACGGACTCGACGATCGGCGCACGCTGGACCTGGCCGGACTCCTTGACCTCGTCGAACACCGGGGACTCCGGGACCTTGGATCGAATGATCAGCCCGACGACGACGAGGACGATGCTGGCGAGGAACGGAACGCGCCAGGCCCAGTCGCCGCCGAGGTGCACGCTGAACAGGAAGACCAGGTTCGCGAGCAGGAGACCCACCGGGAATCCCGCCTGCACGATGCCGGTGAACGCGCCCTTGCGCCGCCACGGGGCGTGTTCGTAGCTCATCAGAATCGCTCCGCCCCACTCGGCACCGAACGCCAGTCCCTGGACGATGCGGACGATGACCAGCAGCACGGGCGCGACGACGCCGACCTGGGCGTAGGTGGGCAACAGACCGATGACGAACGTCGCGAGTCCCATCACGATGAGCGACGCCACCAGAACGGGCTTGCGCCCGACACGATCACCGAGGTGGCCGCCGATGATGCCTCCGATCGGGCGTGCCGCGAAGCCGACGCCGAGCGTGGCGAAGGCGGCCAGGGTGCCGGCCACCGAACTCTGGCCCGGGAAGAACGCCGTTCCGAAGTAGAGCGCCGCGGCGGTGCCGAAACCGATGAAGTCGTACGTCTCGATCACCGCGCCGACGGACGACCCCACGGCGACACGCTTGGCGTCGGGTGTGCCGTGGACCTGCCCGCGCATGGCCAGAGTCTCGCTGCTCATGACTACCCCTTTTCGAGGTTTTGGAGGTGTGAGGAAAGGGTGACGGATGCCGTCATCGATTACGAGTGTGACCCACCGCACGTTCACTGTCAACAGTCAACTGTTGGTGTCCAACAGTTGACTGAACCGCAGTTCGGGTCTTACTGTGTGCTGCATCACGACGAGCCTTCGCAGGCGGCCGACACCGGCCGTCGCCCCTCTCGAACCGTGACACCAGCCTCGACAGCCGTTCCCCCACACCCGTATCGGAGATCACCATGTTCGACACTCTGGCCCGACCGGCCACCGTCAGCCGTACCGCCGTCGTCACGGGAGCTGCCTCGGAACGGGGCCTCGGCCGCGCGACCGCGGCGTTGTACGCCGAGCAGGGCTGGGCAGTCGTCGTCCTCGATCTCGACGGGGAGGCCTCGGCCAAGGTCGCCGCGGACATCGCGAATGCGTACGGCGTCCGGGCCTTCGGTCACGAGGTCGACGTGGCGGACGAGTCGTCGGTGGAGCGAGCTCGTGCGGCCGTGGCCGCCGAGGTCGAGTCGGGATCGCTCCCCACCGTGGGCGCCCTGGCGAACATCGCCGGCATCACGTCACCGGTGCCGTTTCTCGAGACCACGCTGGACCTGTGGAACAAGGTGATGGCGGTCAACGCGACCGGCACCTACCTCGTCACGAAGGCCTTCCTCCCCGCGATGATCGATGCCGGGTGGGGACGCGTGGTCAACATGTCGTCGGTGTCGGCTCAACGCGGCGGCGGCGTGTTCGGCAAGGTGCCCTACTCCTCGGCGAAAGCGGCGGTTCTCGGTTTCACCAAGGCGCTGGCCCGCGAGATCGGACACACCGGGGTCACGGTGAATGCTGTCACTCCGGGCGCCGCGGACACCGCCATCCGGGTGGGGAGCACGCCCGAGCAGGAGCAGGCGATCGCCGACGGCATCCCGGTGGGACGCGTCGCCACTGCTCGTGAGGTCGCCGCGATCATCACGTTCCTGTCGTCGGAGGACGCGTCCTACCTGACGGGCACCACATTGGACATCAACGGGGGAAGCCACATGCACTGACCGGGTCGGGCGTTCACGCCTTGTCGAGGAAGTCCACCCTGGTCGCGTCCACGGCGGATCGCATCATCGCCGCGAGACCGGGGTGCTCCACGAGCCCCGGGTCCCGATCGACGACGTCGCGGGCGAAGGTCTGGGCCGCGGTGATGATGTCGAGGTGATCGAGGAGTGACAACAGTCGCAGGGTCGTCGTGGTGCCCGACTGCGCTGCGCCCAGCACGTCACCCTCCCGGCGTTGCCGTAGATCGAGAACGGCGAGCTCGAACCCGTCGGTCGTCGCCGCGACGGCGTCGAGCCTCGCGTAGGTGGGGGTGCCCGGTGCGAGCTCGGTGAGCAGGATGCACAGACCCTGGTGGCCGCCACGACCGATGCGGCCACGAAGCTGATGCAGCTGACTCACGCCGAACCGGTCGGCGTCCACGATGACCATGACCGTGGCGTTGGGGACGTCGACACCGACCTCCACCACGGTGGTGCAGACGAGGACGTCGATGTCGCCGTCGTTGAACGCGGACATCACCTCGTCCTTCTCCTCCGTGGGCAGCCGCCCGTGCAGCAACCCGACGCGCAGGTTCGCCAGAGCGCCGGCGCGGAGCGACTCGTACACATCGACCGCCGACGCGGTGTCCGGAGTGTCCTTGCCGAGATCCTCGGGCTTCTCGTCGCCGATCCGCGAACACACCACGTAGGCCTGGCGGCCGGCGGCCACCTCCTCGGAGATCCGGCTCCACGCTCGCTCGACCCAGGCAGGTCTGTGCTGGGCGGGAACGACCGAGGTGCGGATGGGCGCGCGTCCGCGGGGAAGCTCACGCAGGGTGGACGTCTCGAGATCGCCCAGCGTGGTCATGGCGATCGTCCGCGGAATGGGCGTGGCCGTCATGACCAGCAGGTGCGGGCTGACGCCCTCTCTCGCCTTCGCGCGCAACGCGTCCCGCTGCTCGACTCCGAAGCGGTGCTGCTCGTCGACCACC
Source organism: Rhodococcus sp. BP-316 (assembly GCF_019836105.1). Taxonomy (NCBI): domain Bacteria; kingdom Bacillati; phylum Actinomycetota; class Actinomycetes; order Mycobacteriales; family Nocardiaceae; genus Rhodococcus; species Rhodococcus sp. BP-316. The sequence continues at coordinate 632,480 of NZ_JABUEE010000001.1, forward strand.
ACCATCCCGAGGTCGAAGAACGACACCGTGCTCTGGATGAGTGCGTGAGTGCCGATGACGATGCCTGCGTCTCCGGTCACGATCGACAACAGCGCGGCACGTTTCGCGGCCGTCGACATCGATCCGGTCAGCAGCACCACTCGGGTGGCGCGGTCGGGCGCACCCAGTTCCCCGGCCGTCGCGAGCGCCCCGAGTTGCCGCGTGATCGACCGGTGGTGCTGTGTGGCGAGCACCTCGGTGGGTGCCAGCAACGCGCACTGCAGTCCCGCGTCCACCACCTGCAGCATGGCGCGCAGAGCGACGATCGTCTTGCCCGATCCCACCTCACCCTGCAGGAGCCGGCTCATCGGCCGAGTGCGGGACAGGTCGCTCTCGATCTCCTCGGCGACCTCCTTCTGCCCGTCGGTCAGCTCGAACGGCAGCACCTCGTCGAAAGCGGCGGCGACACCGTCGGCCACGCGCGCGCAGGCCGGCGCCGTGCGCACCGCCACCGAGTGGCGCCGTTCGGCGAGCACCAACTGCAACGCCGTCGCCTCGTCGAAGCGCAGACGGTAGCGCGCGTTCTCGATGTCGTCCTCGGACTCCGGAAAGTGCACGACCCGCAGTGCGTCGTCGAGGCTCATCAGCGCGTGCTCGGCGCGCACCGTCTCGGGCAGCGGATCCTCGACGCGATCGAGCTGGTCCAGGACCTGACGCACGCAGCGCAGGAAGGTCCAGCTCTCGACCTCCCGCGTCGCCGCGTACATGGGAAGGAACGGAAGCGACAGCATGGACATGTTCACCGCACCGGAACTGTCCGTGGCGCCGCGAGCCATGCCGGCGAGCTCGCCACCGCCGTGCGGGCGCCCCACCAGGTCGTCCTCGTCGCCCTCGAGCATCAGGTAACCGGGGTGGTTCAGCGACCAGGACGTCCGGAACCACTTGACCGTGCCCGAGAACATCGCGCGCGACCCCACCGTGATGTTGTGACGCACCTTGTGACCGTTGAAGAAGGTGGCGGAGACGTTCTGACCGTCGCACGTGAGCACGACCTTGAGCATGTGGCCCTTGCGCGCCTTCATGGGCACGAGGTCCGCCTTGGACACCGTCCCCACGACGGTGATGCGTTCACCGTCGTCCGGGTCCTTGCGGGCCAGCTCCTGACCCTGTGTCACGTAGCGGAAGGGGTAGTGACGCAGCAGGTCCTCGACCGTGACGAGACCGAACGCCGTCTCGAGCGGATCGGCGGCCCTGCGACCCAGTACGTGGTCGAGCCGGTCACCGAGCTGAACCACCGCGCTGCTCCCGTCCTGATGCTGCCGCCATCTGTGCGACCATTCCACCAGGCACCTGCGGCATCGGCGCGTGCGGGCCGGTTTGGACTCGGGGCACCCGAGCGGCTAGTCTTGCAGGGTTGCGTCTGACGCGTCCGGCATGCCCGGAGGTATCGGGCGCAGTTGTACGAAGATCTTGCCCCACACCGGCCACGGTTCGAATCGTGTCCCGGTCTCACCTCGAATACCAAGGAGTTCGCGACTATGGCTGCCGTCTGCGACGTATGCGCCAAGGGACCCGGCTTCGGTAAGTCGGTTTCGCACTCGCACCGCCGTACCAACCGTCGCTGGAACCCCAACATCCAGACCGTCCGCGCGCAGGTCGCGCCGGGTAACTCTCGTCGGCTCAATGTGTGCACCTCGTGCCTCAAGGCCGGCAAGGTGGTCCGGGGCTGACGTTCCCGCACGACATTTTCACGGCAAGGCCCCGATACCTCGGTATCGGGGCCTCTGTCATCTCCGGCGACTCTGTCGTTTCCGGAGCCGAGCGGTCCTGGTCTAAGTTCGAACGATGACCGAATCAGTCGACCCCCCGGCCACGTCCCCCGTCACCGTCGAGGACGGTGTCCTGTACGTACGGGTGGCGACGCCCCGCGGCGGCAACGTGCTGAACGGCGAGGCGATGGCCGCAGGCGCTGCGTCGCTGTCCGATCTCGACGAGTCCGTGGGCGCCGTGCTGCTCGTCGGCGCCGAATCCAACTTCTGCGCCGGTGGCGACGTGCGCGCCTTCCACGGGGCGCCCGACAGAAGCGCGTTCGTCCGGCAGCTCGCCTACACGTTCCACGATTTCGTCCGCGCGCTCACCTCGGTGTCGGTCCCCGTCGTGGCGGGAGTACCGGGCTGGGCAGCGGGCGCGGGCATGTCGCTCGTGTGTCACGCCGACATCGCGATCGGCGGTCGATCCACCCGGCTCCGTCCCGCGTATCCGGCGCTCGGCTTCACTCCGGACGGCGGTCTGACGTGGGCTCTCCCCCGCATCATCGGCACCCGCCGCGCGCGCGACATCCTGCTCACCGACGGCGTTCTCGGCTCGGACGAGGCCTACCGCCTGGGTCTGCTGACACGGTTGGTCGGTGACGACGTCATCGCATCGGAGGCCGAGCGGGTGGCGCGCTCTCTTGCGGCCGGGCCCACCGAGGTGTCCCGTGCGACCAAGCGGTTACTGCTCGCCTCGGACTCCGAGACGCTGTCCGATCAACTCGACGCCGAGACCGACTCGATCTCTCACCAGGCGTCCACCGCGGACGGCATCGAGGGTGTCGACGCCTTCGTGGAGAAGCGCCGGCCGTCCTTCGGCCACTGACGGCCGCCTCAGTCCAGACGCCAGTCGACGGGTTCCTCGCCCAGCGTCGCGAGATGGTCGTTCACGGTGCTGAACGGCCGTGACCCGAAGAACCCCCGCGACGCGGACAGCGGTGAAGGATGGACGGACTCGACCGTGGGCGTGGACCCGAGTAGCGGCTTGGCCGTCGCGGCGTCGCGTCCCCAGAGGACCGCGACCAGGGGGCGGCCGGGTCGGTTCACCAGAGCGGTGATCGCCTGCGCCGTCACCGCTTCCCAGCCCTTGCGCCGGTGCGACGCCGCCTTGCCCGGTTCCACGGTCAGAACACGGTTCAGCAGGAGCACACCACGATCGGCCCACGGAGACAGATCACCGGTAGTGGGTGTCGGCAGGCCGAGATCGGCGCTGTACTCGGTGAAGATGTTCGCGAGGCTGCGCGGGACCGGCCGCACGTCGGGCGCGACCGAGAAGCTAAGTCCCACAGCATGTCCCGGCGTCGGGTAGGGATCCTGTCCCAGCACCAGCACACGCACCTCCTCGAACGGGCGGCTGAAGGCGCGCAGCACGTCCTCCCCGGCGGGCAGGTAGCCTCGCCCGGCGGCGTTCTCGGCGCGCAGGAAGTCGCCCATCCGGGCGATGTCGTCGGCCACCGGACCGAGCGCGGACGCCCACCCCGGATCCGCGACGGGCGCCGTCACGACAGCACGCGCAGCGCGCCCCGGTAGTACTCCGCATTGGCCTTGTACATCGCGACGTTGACGTCCACGTGCCCCTCCGCCACCTCGTGGCTCTCGCGGACCTTGGCCGGAACCCCCAGTGCCATCCGACGTTCGGGCACGACGGCGTCGAAGGGGACCACGGCGCCGGCGCCGACGATCGCGCCGGATCCGATGGACGCGCCGTTGAGGACGACACTGCCCGACGCGATGAGGCACGCGTCTCCGATGGTCGCCCCCTCGACGTGCGCGTTGTGCCCGACGACGCACCCGGCGCCGATCACGGTCGGGTGGATCGGCGTGCAGTGCACGACGGTGCCGTCCTGAATGTTCGTGTCCTGCCCCACGGTGATGGTCCCGTAGTCGCCGCGCAGCACCGCCCCGGGCCACACCGACACTCCCGCAGCGAGTGTCACCGCACCGATGACGACGGCATCGGGATGCACATAGGCGGTGGGGTGGATGTCGGGTTCACGGTCACCGAGTGCGTAGACGGTCATGGCTCCAGCATGTCATCCGGTCAGATCCTTCACCATGCACACCGACTGCTCCTCGTGCCGGTAGAGGCCGAACTTCGGTACGAGCGGTCGATACCCACTCGAGGTGTAGAGGCCGATGGCCTCGGGTTGACGCAATCCGGTCTCGAGGACCAGTCGTAGCCGGCCAGCGTCGCGGGCGGTGTCCTCGATCGTCCGCAGCAGGGCACGCGCGACGCCCGCGCCGCGCGCCTCGGTGCGGACGTACATGCGCTTGATCTCCGCGTCGCCGGTGCGCAGGCCCTCCGCCTCGGGTCCTCCGTGCTCGTGGGTCCGCCAGCCGCCCATACCCACGACGGCGCCGTCAAGGTCGGCCCGCAGCATCACGCCGTGCGGCGGCAGGAACTCTCGGACGTCGAGCGGCGTCTCGTCGGGGCCGCCGTAGCGGCGCACGTACTCCTGCTGGACCTCGTCGATCATCGCGACCACGTCCGGGTCGTCGAGCCGAGTGGTCGTGACCGTCAGAAGCTCGTCCATGCCGCAGGTCCTTCCCATCGCACACCGTCCACCGTGACTCCTGTTCCCGCACTCACGGATCCGATCCGGCGCCAGCCGGTCGGCACGTCGTCGGAGGCGAAGGTCGCGAGCAGCACGTGGTCCTCCCCGCCGCCGAGAGCCCAGTGCAGCGGGTCGACGCCGAGTTCGGTGCCGGCGTGCACCACGTCCTCGGGGATCTCCATGTCGGCCGACGAGATGTCGAGCCGCACAGCGGACATCGCCGCCAGATGTCCCGCGTCGCCGATCACGCCGTCGGACACGTCGCACATCGACGACGCTCCCGCGCGCGCCGCGGCCGGACCGTCGGCGGGATCGGGCGTCGGGACGCGATGTGCTGCCAGCAGATCCGGGTGGGTGGTCGAGCCCGCCTCGTACAGTGCCCACCCAGCAGCGGACCGGCCGGTGGGTCCGGACAGTGCGAGCGCGTCCCCCGGCCGGGCACCGGACCGCAGCACCGGGGGTCGACCCTCGAGGTCACCCAGCGCGGTGATCGACAACACCAGCCGGTCCCCTCCCGTGACGTCCCCGCCGACGATCGACGCGCCGACTCGCGTCGCCTCCACCCACAGACCCGCGGTGAGCGCGTCCACGTCCGACACCGCGGTGGTCGACGGGCACGACATCGAGACGAGGAATCCCGTGCACCGCGCGCCCATCGCGGCGATGTCCGCGGCGTTCTGCGCGATGGCCTTTCGGCCGACGTCGTGGTGACTCGACCAGTCGAGGCGGAAGTGTCGACCCTCCACCAGCATGTCGGTCGTGACGACGACGCGGGAGTCGGGGGCGGCGATCACCGCCGCGTCGTCCCCCGGCCCGATCGCGACCGATGGGGGGTGGACACGGCCGGCCGTCGCGCGGCCGATGAGTGCGAACTCACCGAGGTCCCCCACCGTCCCGGTCGCGGGATCGTCCGCCTGTGACACAGAACTCCTCCATCACCGTCGTGGATCACCGTCGTGCAGCATCCCACGGGGCGTCGTCGTCGTCACGCATCCGGGCCCCCGTCAGGGCGCGGGTAACGTTTCCGCCGAGACCGTTCGACACGAGGGAGCACGATGACGCAGGACGAACCGACCGCGACGGACGAGTCGGCCACGGGTCTGCACCCCGCTCTGATCGCCACCGCGATCGCCCTGCCCGTCGCGCTCGTCGTCGGCATCATCGTCGCGGCGGTCATGGCGAACAGAACTCCCGTCCGCGAGCCCGTCGCTCTCGGCGCGGTCCCCTCGCCGCTCGCCGAGAGCACCCAGTGCGCGACGTTGCTCGGCGCACTGCCCGAGATGTTCGACTCGTTCACCCGCGCCGAGCTGGCCGACCCCGCGCCCGTGGGTGCGGCCGCCTGGCAGTCCGAGGACGTCACCGACCCCATCGTGCTGCGGTGTGGGCTCGAGCGTCCGGCGGAATTCGATCAGGCCGCCGCTCTCGACGTCGTCGACGGCGTGCAGTGGTTCCGGGTGTCGGGCGCGGATCAGGGCCTCGCCGCGAGCACCTGGTTCGTCGTCGACCGGGGCGTGTACGCCGCGGCCACCATCCCCGACGGCACGGGCCCCACACCGATCCAGGCCCTGTCTGCCGCGGTGTCGGGAGCCCTTCCGCAGACGCCGCTGGACCCCGCTCCGATCAACTGATCCGGCAGGGCCGACCTCTCACCGCAGTCCGGTCCCCCGTGCGAGCGCGGTGTCGACGAGAGTGCCGACGAGCTGCGAGTAGCCGACGCCCGTCGCCTCCCACATCCGCGGGTACATCGAGATGGCCGTGAAGCCGGGCATCGTGTTGATCTCGTTGATCACCGGACCGTCGTCGGTCACGAAGAAGTCGACGCGCGCGAGACCTTGCAGATCCAGCGCAGCGAAGGCACGGACCGCGATCTCCCGCAGCACCGTCGAGACGTCGTCGTCCAGCAGGGCCGGGATGTCGAACTCGACCACGTCGTCGAGGTACTTGCTGTCGAAGTCGTAGAACGTCGCACCACCGGCCGACGCCGAGGCCTCGTCCATGCGGATCTCGGCGACGACGCTGGCGCGGACGGAGCCGTCCGGCATCTCCAGGACACCGCACTCCACCTCGCGGCCGACGATGGCGGCCTCGATCACGACCTTCGGATCATGTTCTCGCGCAACGGCCACCGCGTCGTCCAACTCGGCCCAGTCGACGATGCGCGTGATCCCGATCGACGATCCGCCGCGGGCCGGCTTCACGAACGCGGGGAGACCGATGACGTCGCGCTCGTCGGAGGTCAGGGTCTCGCGATCGCGGCGCAGGACGACCTGGCGCCCGACGGGAAGGCCCTCGGCCGCGAGCAGCTTCTTGGTGAACTCCTTGTCCATCGCCGCGGCGCTCGCGAGGACTCCCGGTCCCACGTAGGGGACGCCGGCGACCTCGAACAGCCCCTGGACCGTGCCGTCCTCGCCGTAGGCACCGTGCAGCACCGGGAAGACGACGTCGACCGCACCGATGTCCTCGGCCGTCCCGTCGACGGAGCGCGTGATGCGACCGGGGTTCTCGGGATCGACTCCGAGAGCGAGCGGGACGCCCGCACCGGCGACCGACGGGAGAACGCGATCCCGGATCTGCAACTCCGTCGGGTCGGCGGTGCCCTCGACCCACGTTCCGGCGCGCGTGATCCCGATGGGGATCACGTCGAAGCGGTCGGCGTCGAGGTGACGCATGACGCTTCCTGCCGAGACGCAGGAGACGGAGTGTTCGTTGCTTCGACCGCCGTAGATCACGGCGACCTTGATGGGATCGGTCACGTGAGCACCGTACCGGCGAACCCCGGACGAGGCGTGACGCGCACCGCCGCGGTTCACTCCGGCTTGTGACGACGCCCCAGGAGGCTGTGGACGGCGTCCGGAACGGAGAGGCCCTCGTGGCAGACCCGGTGGACCGCGTCGGTGAGGGGCATCTCCACGTCGTAGGCCTCCGCGAGAGCTCGGATGGATGTGCACGACTTCACACCCTCGGCCACCTGACCGTGCGCCGCTTCCTGCGCACTCTCCAGCGAGCCACCCGAACCCAGCCGCTCGCCGAACGTGCGATTACGCGAGAGCGGGGACGAGCACGTGGCGACGAGGTCACCCACCCCGGCGAGACCCGCGAGCGTCGACGGGTTGGCGCCGAGCGCGACACCGAGACGGGTCACCTCGGCGAGACCGCGGGTGATGATGCTGGCGACCGAGTTCTCCCCGAAACCGATACCCGCCGCCATGCCGCACGCGAGGGCGATGACGTTCTTGCACGCACCGCCGATCTCGCACCCGATGACGTCGGAGTTCGTGTACGGGCGGAAGTAGCTGGTGGCACACGCCGACTGGAGCGCGATCGCGCGATTGGAGTCCGGGCACGCGATGACCGTCGCGGTGGGTTGCTCGGCGGCGATCTCCTTGGCGAGGTTCGGTCCCGACAACGTGCCGACGCGACTCGGGTCCGCACCGGTGACCTGACAGATCACCTGCGACATGCGCATGAGGGTCCCCGTCTCGATGCCCTTGGCGAGCGAGAGCAGGGTGACGTCCGACCCCATCAGCGGAGCCCACTCCGCCAGGTTGGCGCGCAAGGCCTGCGAGGGCACCGCGAGGACGACCGTGCAGGCCCCGTCCAACGCCTCCGCGGCGTCGTGAGTCGCTCGAATGGCCGACGGCAGTGGGACTCCCGGAAGGTAGTCGTCGTTCCGGTGGTTCTCCTGGATGGACGTCGCGAGTTCCTCTCGACGCGCCCACATGGTCACGTCGGTGCCCGCGTCGGCGAGCACCTTCGCGAACGCGGTTCCCCACGAACCGGAACCGAGCACCGCTGCCTTGACCATGACCCAGCCTTTCCTCGATCGACACGAGGCCGTCGCCCGCTCGGCAGCCCTGGCGGCTCACAGTAGCGATGTCGGAGGCCTGCCGAACGAAGTCGGCGGTAATGACTGCTGGCAGGATCGACGGTCATGAGCACGCCCAGTCGACCTCCGACCGACACCGCCCCACGGCGCGGTGTCCATCTCGTGCTCGCGGTGAAGAACCTCGTCGACGCGAAGAGCCGACTGTCCACGACCTTCCCCGGCGACGAACGCGCCGAACTCGTGCTGGCGATGTTGCGCGACACCGCGTCGGCCGCCGCAGCGGCGGACGTCGTCACCGGATGGTCGGTCGTCACGCCGGACTCTCGCGTCGCGAGCGTCGCCGTCGCCCTCGGCGGACACACGGTGTCCGAACCCGAGTCGGGTGCCGCCACCACCGTGGAGCGACTCAACCGCGCCCTGTCCGCAGCGGACGACGCGATCAGTGACGCCCACGGCGGCGACGTGATCGCCCTGCAGGCCGACCTCCCCGCCCTGCGCACCGCGGAACTGGTCGCGGCCTACGCCGCCGCTCCCCCGGACACCCGCTCGGTGGTGATCGATCACACCGGAACCGGAACGTCGGCCCTGATCGTGCGGGGTCGCCCCCGGCGCCTCGAACCACGGTTCGGTCCGGACTCGGCCTCGCGACACGTCGATTCCGGGGCGTTCCCTCTCCGCGGCACCTGGCCGGGTCTGCGTCTGGACGTGGACACGGCGGACGACGTCCGCGCCGCCCTCGACCTGGGGGTGGGGCCGCACACCGCCGCGCTGCTCGCCGAGCTCGGCTGGACCGCCGCGCGCTGACACGGCCGGGCGAGGCCCGTCGCGAATTCGCACGCGGTCGACTACTCGCGCACGGCCCGCGTGAGGGATGATCGACGCGTGACCAACGAGGCGACCGAAAGCACGACCGACGCCCCTTCCCGTTCCGGGGCCCCCACGAGTTCCGCAGCACCCGGTGACGCCGTCGACGGTGAGTGGAGCGCGCCGCTGGCCAGCCGCGCACCCTCCGCACCCACGGCACCGCCGGCCGCGACATCGGACACCGCGGTGCCGGTGGACCTGCTCCCGGAGGACCGCTATCTCAACCGCGAGTTGAGCTGGCTCGACTTCAACTCACGGGTGCTGGCACTCGCGGAGGACTCGTCGCTGCCGCTGCTCGAGCGGGCGAAGTTCCTCGCCATCTTCGCCAGCAACCTCGACGAGTTCTACATGGTGCGGGTGGCCGGCCTCAAGCGCCGCGACGAGACCGGGCTGTCCGTCCGCTCCGCCGACGGACTCTCCCCCCGCGAACAGCTGGCGTTGATCGCCCGGCGCACCCAGGAGATCGCCGACCGTCACGCCCGCACCTTCATCGACCGCATCCTGCCGGAGCTGGCGAACGAGGGAATCTCGGTCATCCGGTGGTCGGAGGTCACCTCCGACGAGCGAACCCGTCTGACACGGTATTTCACCGAGCAGGTGTTCCCCGTCCTCACCCCGCTGGCGGTGGATCCCGCCCACCCGTTCCCGTACATCTCCGGACTGAGCCTCAATCTCGCTGTGACGGTGAAGGACTCGACCACGGGCGGCGAGCACTTCGCCAGGGTGAAGGTCCCGGACAACGTCGATCGGTTCGTGCAGTTGCACCGAGGCGACGTCGGCGCCGTGCCCGCGTTCCTTCCCATGGAGGAGCTCATCGCGGCGCATCTCGACGTTCTGTTCCCGGGACTCCAGATCGTCGAGCACCACGCCTTCCGCATCACGCGCAACGCCGATTTCGAAGTGGAGGAGGATCGGGACGAGGACCTCCTGCAGGCCCTCGAGCGCGAACTCGCGCGCCGCCGTTTCGGATCGCCCGTGCGCCTCGAGGTCGCGGACGACATGACCGACCACATGCTCAGCCTGTTGCTGCGCGAGTTGGACGTCGATCCCGGCGACGTCATCCAGGTGCCGGGACTGCTCGATCTGTCGTGCCTCATGCAGCTCTACGGCGTCGACAAGCCCGTCCTGAAGGATGCACCGTTCGTGCCGGCGACGCACCCCGCCTTCGGTGAGCGCGAGACGCCCAAATCGATCTTCTCCACGCTGCGCGACGGGGACGTACTGCTGCATCACCCGTACGACTCGTTCTCCACCAGCGTGCAGCGCTTCATCGAGCAGGCGGCAGCCGATCCGCACGTGCTCGCCATCAAGCAGACCCTCTATCGGACGTCGGGCGACTCCCCCATCGTCAACGCGCTGATCGCCGCGGCGGAGGCCGGCAAGCAGGTCGTGACTCTCGTGGAGATCAAGGCGCGCTTCGACGAACAGGCCAACATCGCCTGGGCACGCAAACTGGAGCAGGCCGGCGTGCACGTGGTCTACGGGTTGGTCGGCCTGAAGACCCACTGCAAGACGTGCCTCGTCGTCCGCCGCGAAGGCGACACCATTCGCCGGTACTGCCACATCGGCACCGGCAACTACAACCCCAAGACCGCCCGACTCTACGAGGACGTGGGTCTCATCACGGCCGCCGACGAGATCGGCGCCGACCTCACCGACCTGTTCAACTCGCTCACCGGTTACTCGCGCAAGGAGCAGTACCGGAACCTCCTCGTCGCGCCGTTCGGTGTGCGGGCGGGAATCGTCGAGCGCATCGAGGCCGAGGTGCGGGCGCACAAGGACGGCGCGAAAGCCCGAATCCGCCTGAAGGCCAACGCACTCGTCGACGAGCAGGTGATCGACGCGCTGTACTGGGCGTCCACCGAGGGCGTCCAGGTCGAGGTGGTCGTGCGCGGTATCTGCGCTCTCAAACCGGGCGTACCCGGTCTCAGCGAGAACATTCAGGTGCGGTCGATTCTCGGACGGTTCCTCGAACACTCGCGTGTGTTGCACTTCGAGGCGATCGACGAGTTCTGGATCGGCAGCGCGGACATGATGCACCGCAACCTCGATCGACGCGTGGAGGTCATGGCTCAGGTGAAGGACCCGAAGCTGTCCGGTCAGCTGAACTCGATGCTCGACTCGGCCATGGATGTCACGACCCGCTGCTGGGTACTGCAGTCCGACGGCGCCTGGACGGCGTCCCCCGCGAGCGGCGAGACGGTGCGGGATCACCAGGTGTCCCTCATGCGCCAGCGTCGCTACACCGGATCGTGAGGTGGGTCGATGAGCAGCTCACGCGCATCGAAGACGCCTGATCCGATCTTGGCCGCGGGTGCGGTGCTGTGGTGTCCGGGCCCCGAGGGCGACGAGCCGATGGTGGCGCTGGTGCATCGACCGCGCTACGACGACTGGTCCCTTCCGAAGGGCAAGGTCGAGGCCGACGAGGTACCCGCTGTCGCCGCCGTCCGAGAAGTGTGGGAGGAGACCGGTTTCCGGTGCGTTCTCGGACACGGTCTCGGAACCACCACCTACCCGCTGCCGCGCTCGAAGAAGATCAAGCAGGTGGACTACTGGGCAGCTCGAGTCGTGGACGGCGAGTTCGCCGTCAACGACGAGGTCGACGAACTGCGGTGGCTCACACCCGCCGAGGCTCGTGATCTCGCGACCTACGAGGCGGACCGGGACGTCGTCGGCCGTTTCGCGCAGCACCCGGTCCCGACGAGTACGGCTGTGCTGGTGCGCCATGCGCGGGCGGGGAGCAAGGCTCGCTACAAGGGGGACGACGCCGAACGGCCTCTCGACAGCGTCGGGGTCCGCCAGGCGGCCGCACTGGTTCCTCTGATCCAGGCCTACGGCGGCACCGACGGATTCACCGCCGAGCGTGCTCGGTGCGTCCAGACCATCGCGCCGTGGGCCGAGTCCGTCGGAGTCGATCTGGCCCTGGAGCCCACGCTGACCGAGGAGGGGTACGCGCAGGATCCCGACAAGGGACGTCAGCGCGCACGCGAGATCATCGCCTCGACGTCCGGCGTTCCGGTGATCTGCAGTCAGGGCAAGGTGATTCCGAACCTGATGGAGTGGTGGGCCGAGAGCGACGGCGTCGACCTCTCCCGCACCCGATCACGCAAGGCCAGCGTCTGGGTGCTCAGCTTCGTCGGTGGTGTGCTGGTGGCAGCGGACTACACCGATTCGCCACTCCCGCGTAGCCGGCACGACTGAACTGCCGGTACGGCCGACACGAACACGAAGGAGCCCCGGACCGATGGTCCGGGGCTCCTTCGTGCCGAACGGGAACGTTACTTGCGTGCAGTACGTTTCGCCGGCGCCTTCTTGGCGGGCGCCTTCTTCGCGGGCGCGGCCTTCTTGGCCGGGGTGGTCTTCTTGGCTGCGGTCTTGGCCGGTGCCTTCGTCGCCGTGGTCTTCTTCGCGGCGGCCGTGGTGGTCTTCTTGGCTGCCGTCTTGGCGGGTGCCTTGGTGGCGGTGGTCTTCTTGGCCGCCGTCTTGGCCGGTGCCTTGGTGGCCGTGGTCTTCTTCGCCGCCGTCTTGGCCGGTGCCTTGGTGGCCGTGGTCTTCTTCGCCGCCGTCTTGGCGGGAGCCTTGGTCGCCGCCTTCGCGGGAGCCTTGGCCGCGGTCTTCTTCGCCGCTGCCGTCTTCTTCGCTGCCGCAGTCTTCTTCGCGGGGGCTGCGGAGGCGCCACGCTTCACGGCGGGGCCCGTGGCGGACAGCTTCTGGCCACCGGCGATGACGGCCTTGAACTGAGCACCGGGACGGAACGCGGGAACGGACGTCGGCTTGACCTTGACGGTCTCGCCGGTGCGCGGGTTACGAGCGACGCGGGCCGCACGGCGACGCTGCTCGAAGACACCGAAGCCGGTGATGGTGACCGACTCGCCGCGGTGCACGGCGCGCACGATGATGTCGACGATGTTCTCGACAGCGTCCGTGGCGCTCCGGCGATCCGCGCCTGTCTTCTCGGTCAGGGCGTCGATCAGTTCTGCCTTGTTCATCGGTGATTCCTCCGCATACTGATTGGCCCGTCGTCGGACCGACTGAGTACCACGGTAAACCGGAAATGCGCACGAGTCCACGAGCCACGCCAAAACAGTCTGTTCGGCTGTAATCGTCGCAGCCACAATGAGTGTCGCGGGAAGGACCTTTTCGGCCCGGAATCACCGAGCCTGATCGGGCGCCGGAAGTGTCTTCGGCTTCCATTCCGGACGCGACTTCTCGAACTCGGAAATGGCCTCTACCTGGCGTAACGTCAGCGCGACGTCGTCCAGCCCCTCCAGCAGACGCCACCTCGTGTAGTCGTCAATATCGAAGCGCACCACCAGTGTTCCGGCGCTGACCGTCTTCGTCTCGAGGTCGACGGTGAGTTCCGTCCCGGGGCGCTCGTCGAGCAATTTCCACAGCAGTTCCACATCCGATTGCTCGACAACGGCGGCCAGCAGACCCGCCTTTCCGGCGTTTCCGCGGAAGATGTCGGCGAATCTGGACGCGATCACGGCCCGGAATCCGTAGTCCGAGAGTGCCCACACGGCGTGCTCCCGAGAGGACCCGGTGCCGAAATCGGGTCCGGCGACGAGAACCGAACCCTTGTCGAACGGCGGGGTGTTGAGGACGAAACCGGGATCGGTGCGCCACCCCGCGAAGAGCCCGTCCTCGAAACCCGTTCGGGTCACGCGCTTGAGGTACACGGCGGGGATGATCTGGTCGGTGTCGACGTTGCTGCGGCGCAGCGGGACACCGATTCCGGTGTGCGTGGTGAACGATTCCATGACGAGCTCCTGACGGGGCGTACGAGGGACGGGGCGGACGGATTCTCGGTCGACTCAGCCGAGATCGGCGGGAGCCGACAACCGTCCACGCACCGCGGTGGCGGCGGCGACGGCCGGTGAGACGAGGTGCGTACGGCCGCCCTTGCCCTGGCGCCCTTCGAAGTTGCGGTTCGACGTCGAGGCCGATCGCTCACCCGGAGCGAGCTGATCGGGATTCATGCCGAGACACATCGAGCACCCCGCCTGGCGCCATTCCGCCCCTGCGGCAGTGAAGATCGCGCCCAGTCCCTCGTCCTCGGCCTGTGCGCGCACGCGCATCGAGCCGGGAACGACGAGCATCCGCACACCGTCGGCAACGGTACGGCCGTCCAAGATCCTCGCTGCCACACGGAGATCCTCGATCCGACCGTTGGTGCAGGACCCCAGAAAGACGGTGTCGACCGTGATGTCGCGCAACGGCGTGCCCGGCTCGAGACCCATGTAGGTGAGCGCCTTCTCGGCGGACTGACTCTCGCCCTCGTCGAGGATCTCGGCCGGATCGGGTACCGACGCACTGAGGGGGGCGCCCTGACCGGGGTTGGTGCCCCAGGTGACGAACGGAGTCAGCGCCGACCCGTCGATCCGCACTTCCTTGTCGAAGACGGCACCGTCGTCGGTGACGAGCGTGGACCAGTCGGCGACGGCCTGCTCCCACAGCTCACCGGAGGGAGCGTGCGGCCGACCCTTGATGTACTCGAACGTGATCTCGTCGGGGGCGATCATGCCCGCGCGCGCGCCCGCCTCGATGGACATGTTGCAGATGGTCATCCGCGCTTCCATCGACATCTTCCGGATGGCCTCGCCGCGGTACTCGATGACGTAGCCCTGCCCACCGCCCGTACCGATCTGTGCGATGACCGCCAGGATCAGGTCCTTGCTGCCGACGTCGTCACCGAGCTCGCCGTCCACCGTGACCGACATGGTCTTGAAGGGGCGCAACGACAGTGTCTGGGTCGCCAGCACGTGCTCGACCTCACTGGTGCCGATGCCCATCGCGAGGGCGCCGAACGCGCCGTGCGTCGAGGTGTGGCTGTCCCCGCACACGACAGTGGTTCCCGGCTGCGTCAGACCGAGCTGGGGCCCGATGATGTGCACGATGCCCTGCTCGATGTCGCCCATCGAGTGCAGGCGGATGCCGAACTCCTCGCAGTTGCGCCGCAGGGTGTCCACCTGCGTCCGGGAGACGAGATCCGCGATCGGCTGGTCGATGTCGACCGTCGGGACGTTGTGGTCCTCCGTCGCGATCGTCAGATCGGGCCGTCGCACTGGCCGACCGGCCAGACGCAGTCCGTCGAACGCCTGCGGGCTGGTGACCTCGTGCACGAGGTGGAGATCGATGTAGACGAGATCCGGCTTGGTCGCGTCACCCTCACCACCGCCGCGAACGACGACGTGCTGATCCCAGACCTTCTCCGCCAGGGTCTTCGCTGCCATGACTCCACCTTTCGACCGACGACGATCACCATCTCACGTTGTGAGACGCTAGTATCGCTACATGGGACAGCATAGCGGCATCGGCGTTCTGGACAAAGCAATGAGCGTTCTGCAGGCTGCGTCACTCGAACCGTGCAGCCTCGCCGACCTGTGTTCCGCCACCGGGCTCCCCCGCGCCACCGCGCATCGGCTCGCCATCGGACTCGAGACGCACCGCATGCTGAGCCGTGACGCCGACGGATTGTGGCGACCGGGGCCGGCGCTCGCCGAACTCGCGCACACCGCCGAGGACCCTCTTCTCGACGCCGCGGCCATGGTGCTGCCACGGCTGCGCGAGATCACCGGGGAGAGCGTGCAGGTCTACCGCATCGACGGCACGGTGCGCGTGTGCGTGGCCTCCATGGAACCTCCCACCGGGCTGCGCGACACCGTGCTCGTCGGCGCCCGCCTCCCCCTCACCGCCGGCTCCGGCGCCAAGGTGCTGTTGGCATGGGCCGACCCCGCACTACAGCGCAGCGTCCTCCCCGACGCAGCCTTTGGTGAGCGAGTGCTAGCCGAGGTACGCAAGCGCGGCTGGGCGCAGAGCGCCGCCGAGCGCGAGCCCGGCGTCGCCAGCGTCGCCGCACCGATCCGCGGACGCGACGACCGCGTGGTCGCCGCGATCTCCGTGTCCGGCCCGATCGACCGCATGGGGCGCCGCCCCGGAGCGCGCTGGGCCGCCGACCTTCTCGCGGCCGCGGACGCCGTGCAGAAGCGCCTCTGAGGCGGAGCCCGGCCGATCCGGGGGTTCGGTCTCGCGTACCGGATCAGCCGTGCGAACGCTCGCCCCACCGTTGGCTCCGACGCTGCGCCGACCGGGTCTCCGGAACGTGCCCTCTCGACGAGACGGCGTCGGAGCGCTCGAACTCCTGCACTGTCGGCTGCGGCGTGGACAGCCACTTCCTCACGTTGCCCCGGTGCAGGCGCAGCACACCGCCCACCATGCCCACCGCAGACTTGGCGAGATACTTGCGGTTGCCCATCATCGCGATGGCCGTTGCGCGGCCGAAGTGGTTGATGAACGCGCGCTCGGTGACATAGCTGCCGAATCCCTCTGCTGTGGCGCGGATGCAGAAGTCGACGTCCGCACCCCAGCCCGTGGACCCGAAGTTGCGTTCGTCGTACCCGCCGAGTGCGAGCCAGGTGTCCTTCGCGATCGTCATGGCGGTTCCGTCCACGGCGAAGCACTTGCGGTACCGGTCGACCGGGACGTAGTCCTCGGCGGGCCCCGAGTACGTCGTCTTCATGTCTCGGTGGCCATAGGCATCGTCGTAGACCGGCACGACGATGCCCGCATCGGACGGCAGTTGCGGGTCGGTCACCGCGTCGAGGAACCCGCGGGACAACCGCGTGTCGTTGTTCAGCGTCATCGCATGGGTGTGGCCGTCGCTGAAGGCGATGCGGAACCCGAGGTTCGACCCGCCGGCCCAGCCGAGATTGCGGCCGGGCGTGACGACGCGCTCGTCGGCGAGCGGGATGTAGTCACCGCGGTTGTCGATGATCACGAAGGTGGCGTTCTCCCGCCGCAGATCCTGGACCACAGCGTGGGTGTAGTCGATCTGGCCGTAGACGGGAACAGCAATCAGTAGTGAAGACACACAAACAACGTACGACAATCGGACACTCGCCCACCAGTCGAACCAAACCATCTGGTACCGCGTCGACGAAAACGAGGACCACCGCATCGCGGTGGTCCTCGAGTGTTGTAGCCCCGACGGGATTCGAACCCGCGCTACCGCCTTGAGAGGGCGGCGTCCTAGGCCGCTAGACGACGGGGCCAGGATCTTCATCTGTGAATCAGGTGGAGCAACCGGGAGAGCATAACCGGCCGAGAGCATCCGACGAAATCGGGTGTATCTCCGCTGGGGTACCAGGACTCGAACCTAGAATGGCGGTACCAGAAACCGCTGTGTTGCCAATTACACCATACCCCAATGGCCTGGTCCGGCCGCGTTCTCCGGGCCGTTTCGAGCCGTGGAGAACACTACCAAACACCATCCCGCATTCACCAAATCGGCTGGTCAGCGGGCTGAGTCGGTCGACTGCAACCCGTCGGGCTCGCCGAAGGTGACCTCGATCTCCTCGAAACCCTTGCTTCGCTGCGCCTCCGCCTGCGCCGTGTACGCGTCTCGATCACCGTCGGTCAGTTCGACGTTGTCCGTGAACGGGGTGAGCAGAGCGCGCGGGTGCAACCTGTCGGTCCGCACGACGTTCACCTCGATGCACAGCACCAACACCAGCGAGGAGATGTAGAGGAACGCGAGCAGCCCGAGGACGATCGCGAACACACCGTTGGTGGTGTCCGCACCGCCGACGACGCGTTGAACGTACAGCCCACCGAAGGACTGCAGGGCCTGCCACAGCAGCGCGCCGATGACGGCTCCGGGAAGCACGTCGCGCACGCTCACCGCACGCGTGGTCCCGAGCCGGAACGCCACGACGAACGTGGCGGTGTTGAGCACGATCGCCGCGATCGTGACGAGCACCTGTGCGACCGTGCCGAAGAAGCCCGCCGCGTTGAAACCGTTCAGGATCGTGACGCCGATGACGGCCGTCCCGACGGTCAGCAGCAGGCCGAAGCCGCGCACCCGCGCCCGGACGGGATCGGGGCGATCGTTCTTCGGGACGGACCAGGCGACGTTCATCGCGTTCTGTGCGGCCACCGCCACACCCAGGCCGCCGTAGAGCGATCCCAGGACACCGATGACGATGGCCCCGGTCCCCCCGCTCAGCCCTTCCGGTTGGCCGAGTTGTTCACCGATCAAGGGGATCTGGCTCATGGCCGAATCGATGATCCGTTGCTGCAGTTCGGGATCACCGGCCAGGACGATGCCCAGGACGGTGGAGAACAGCAGCAGCAACGGGAACAGCGAGATGAAACCGAAGTAGGCGATGAGCGCTGCCAGGTAGCCACCCTGGTCGTCGAAGAACTTGTAGAACACGGCCAACGGGAACCCCATCGCGGGATGCCGCTGCTGAAATCTGTCGATCCGATCGGTGAAGCTCATCACCACACCCTTTCGCCCGAACTGCCCCGAGTCACCTCAGACGATCGACGCACGGGCCGACCGCAAGCGGGCCAGCGTCAGCTCCCGGCCCAGCAGCACCATCGACTCGTACAGCGGTGGGCTGATGTGGGAACCGGTCACCGCCACGCGCACCGGCGCGAACGCCTTACGCGGCTTCAGCTCCATCTCGTCGATCAACGCGACCTTGAGAGCCGACTCCAAGGCCTCCGCAGTCCACTCCGGTGCGCCCTCGACGGCGCTCACCGTCGCGTCCAGAACGGGTGCCGCGTCGGCGCCCAGATTCTTGGCTGCCGATGCCGGATCGACCGTGAACTCGTCGGCGGGGGCAAGCAGGAACTTCAGCAGTCCCCAGGCGTCGGACAGCACGACGATGCGCGTCTGCACCAGTTCCGCGGCCTCGGCGAACGCTGCGTCCGACACCCCGATCGGATGGCCGTGCGTCTCGAGATACGCCCGCAGGCGCGCGGCGAAGTCGGCCGGCTCGAGCAACCGGATGTGTTCGGCGTTGATGGCGTCGGCCTTCTTCTGATCGAAGCGGGCCGGGTTCGAGTTGACCGTCGAGATGTCGAAGGCACCCACCATCTCGTCGAGCGAGAACACGTCCCGGTCCTCGGAGAATCCCCACCCGAGGAGAGCCAGGTAGTTCAGCAGACCTTCGGGGACGAACCCGCGCTCCCGGTGCAGGAAGAGATCGGCCTCGGGGTCGCGCTTCGACAACTTCTTGTTGCCCTGCCCCATCACGAACGGGAGGTGCCCGAACTGCGGAATGCGTTCTGCCACACCGATGCGCACGAGGGCTTCGTACAGCGCGATCTGACGCGGGGTCGAGGACAGCAGATCCTCACCGCGCAGGACGTGCGTGATCTTCATCAGCGCGTCGTCCACGGGGTTCACCAACGTGTACAGCGGGACACCGTTGCCGCGGGTGAGCGCGAAGTCGGGGACCGTGCCGGCGCGGAACGTCGTCTCGCCGCGCACGAGGTCGTTCCACGACAGATCGTGATCGGGCATACGCAACCGGACGACGGGCTTGCGTCCCTCGGCGCGGAAGGCCTCCCGCTGCTCGTCGGTCAGCGTGCGGTCGTGATTGTCGAAGCCCAACTTCGGATCCCGGCCGGCCGCGAGATGCCGCGCCTCCACCTCCTCCGGTGTGGAGAAGCTCTCGTACGCCTCCCCCGCGTCGACGAGCTGCTGCACCACGGCGAGGTGCTGATCGCGGCGCAACGACTGCCGGTACGGCTCGTACGGCCCACCGACCTCGGGACCCTCGTCCCAGTCGAGTCCGAGCCACCGCAGTGCGTCGAGCAGCGCCTGGTACGACTCCTCGGAATCACGTGCGGCGTCGGTGTCCTCGATGCGGAACACGAATGCGCCGCCGTGATGGCGGGCGAACGCCCAGTTGAACAGCGCCGTGCGCACCAGCCCGACGTGCGGGGTTCCGGTGGGCGACGGGCAGAACCGGACGCGGACGTCGGATGCGGGAATGCTCGCGGCGGTCACTTGTCCACCACCGGATTGGTCAGCGTGCCGATGCCCTCGATCTCGACGGACACGCTCTCGCCCGCCACGATCGGCCCCACGCCTTCCGGGGTGCCGGTCAGGATGACGTCACCGGGAAGCAGCGTCATCACCGACGAGATCCACTCGATGATCTTCGGCACGTCGTGCAGCAGGAGCGACGTGCGGCTGTTCTGCTTCACCGCGCCGTCCACCGTGGTGGTCAGAGCGAGATCCGAGGCGTCGAGCGAGGTCTCGATCCACGGGCCGAGTGGGCAGAAGGTGTCGTAACCCTTGGCGCGGGTCCACTGACCGTCGTGGCGCTGGTTGTCGCGGGCCGTGACGTCGTTCGCAACGGTGTAGCCGAGCACCACGTCGAGAGCGCGTGCTGCCGGAACGTCCTTGCACGGACGGCCGATGACCACCGCGAGCTCACCTTCGAAGTGGACCTCGGACGACGTCGGCGGACGCACGATGTTCGCACCGGGTCCGACGATGGACGTGTTGGGCTTGATGAAGATGACCGGGTCCTCGGGTGCGTCCGAGCCCATCTCCGCGGCGTGCGCCGCGTAGTTCTTGCCGATGCAGATCACCTTGCTGGCCAGAATGGGCGCCAGCAGGCGGACATCGGCCAGGGACCAGCTCCGGCCGGTGAAGGTGGGTGTGCCGAAGGGATGTTCCGCGATCTCTCGCGCCGTCCTCTCGTCTCCGTCGCCTTCGATGGCGACGAATGCAACACCGTCGGGACTCGCTACTCGACCAAGACGCATGGCGGAAGTCTATCGAGCGGCGTCGAGCGGACACCGGCGGGCGACGAACGACGATCACATACGGGGTAGCATCGGCGACCAGGAGTTCAACAGGCGAGAATGTTGTCCCACAGGGTGAGAACGGAGCCGGTATGAGTCGCGTCCAGCGCTACACCACGTCCACGGCGGGTCGGTGGGCGATGCTCGTGATCGGCATGCTCGCGACGGCCTCCACGGCACTGCTTCTGAACGGCGCCGCCTTCCTCATCCCCGCACTTCGGGATCAGCGCGGACTCTCGCTCGCGTCGGCGGGTCTGGTCGTGGCGATGCCGACGGCCGGCATCGTCCTGACGCTGTTCGCGTGGGGCGCCGTCGTCGACCGCGTGGGCGAACGGCGATCCCTGATCGCTGGTTCCGTGCTGACGTCGATGGCCGCCTTCTGCGCCGCCGCGACGGAATCCACGGTGGCGCTGGCCGTCTTCCTGCTGCTCGGCGGCATGGCCGCCGCCAGCGTGAACTCCGCCACCGGACGCGTGGTGGTGGGGTGGTTCCCTCCCCACCGCCGCGGCCTGGCGATGGGCATCCGGCAGATGTCACTCCCTCTCGGAGTCGCACTGTCCGCGTTGCTGATTCCCGGTATCGCCCGCGATCACGGAGTGGGAACCGCGATGCTCCTTCCCGCGGTCGCGTCCGCCCTCTCCGCTCTCGCCTGCCTCGTCGGTGTGTTCGATCCGCCGCGGCCCTCCCGATCGGCCGCCTCGAGTGCCGATCTCCTCGCGAACCCCTACCGCGGGCGTCGCGATCTCTGGCGCATACACGGTGCGTCGGTCGCGCTGGTGGTGCCGCAGTACGTGGTGTGGACGTTCGCCCTCGTCTGGCTCGTGGACCAACGGGCCTGGTCCCCGGAGGCCGCCGGTGTCCTGATCACCGTCTCGCAGATCCTCGGAGCGGGAGGACGCATCGCCGCCGGCGCAGTGTCGGACCGGGTGGGCAGCAGACTCGGACCGATGCGGTGGGTCGCCGTCGGCGTCGTGGCCGTGATGGCCGCGCTGGCGATCGCGGACGCCGCGGGCCTCGCGGTATCGGTGGTGATACTCGTGGTCGCGTCGGTGGCGACGGTGTCACCCAACGGGCTCGCATTCACCGCCGTGGCCGAGCGGGCGGGTCCGTTCTGGAGCGGGCGAGCACTCGGCGCGCAGAACACCAGTCAGTTCATCGCCGCGTCGGCGGTTCCCCCGGTGTTCGGCGCCCTGATCACGCACACGTCGTACGCGGTGGCGTTCGGGGTGTCCGCGGCGATCGCGCTTCTCGCGGTACCGACCATTCCGCGAGAAGCGCGAGACCGACTACACCAGTGAGGCGATCCGATCGCCGATCGTCGCGGTCGTGCCCGGGTCCCCGGCGGTGCGCGTCGCCAGGTCCTGCGCGACGGCGGACTCGACGCGCGCCGCCGCCTCGGTCTCGCCGAGATGTGCGAGGAGGAGCGACACCGACAGGATGGCGGCCGTCGGATCGGCGATTCCCTTGCCGGCGATGTCCGGCGCACTGCCGTGCACGGGCTCGAACATGCTCGGATTCGTGCGCGTCGCATCGATGTTCGCGCTCGCGGCCAGACCGATACCACCGGCGACCGCGGCCGCGAGATCGGTGATGATGTCGCCGAAGAGATTGTCGGTGACGATCACGTCGAAGCGGCCCGGGTCGGTCACCAGGTGGATCGTCGCCGCGTCGATGTGCTGGTACGCCACCTCGACGTCGGGGAACTCTGCGGCGACCTCGTCGACCGTCCGCTTCCACAGCGATCCCGCGAACCCCAGCACGTTCGTCTTGTGCAGCAGGGTCAGGTGCCTGCGACGACCCATCGCTCGCGCGAAGCCGTCACGGACCACGCGCTCCACACCGAACCGCGTGTTGAGGCTGACCTCGGTGGCGACCTCGTGCGGAGTGCCGACGCGGATGGCGCCGCCGTTGCCCGTGTACGGGCCCTCGGTGCCCTCCCGCACGACGACGATGTCGACCGGCTTGTTGCCCGCCAACGGACCGACGACACCCGGGTACAGCTTGGACGGGCGCAGGTTGATGTGGTGATCCAGCGCGAATCGTGCGGTCAGCAACAATCCGCGCTCGAGCACACCGCTGGGCACCGACGGATCACCGATGGCGCCGAGCAGGATGGCGTCGTGGCCGCGGAGCTCCTCGAGCACCGACGGCGGCAGGATCTCCCCCGTCGCGTGATAGCGCCGTGCACCCAGGTCGTACTCCGTGGTCTCCGCACCGGGCGCGACCACCTCGAGCACCTTGAGTGCCTCGGCCACCACCTCCGGTCCGATGCCGTCTCCGGCCACGACACCCAGCTTCATCGAAGTCCCCTCGTTCGGCGTCGACATCAGGACAGGTCGACCAGCTCGATGGTCGTCGCGCCCACGGAGGCGGCGATGGCGTCCCGAACGTCCTGCGCCACATCACGATCGACGCGCAGCAGGATGGTGGCGCCACCGCCCTCCGCGTCCTGGCTGAGTGCCGCGGCGGCGATGTCGACACCGGCGTCGCCCAGGGCGGTGCCGATGCGTCCGAGCGAGCCGGGACGGTCGTCGTACGTCACGATGAGGTTCTTGCCCTCGGCGCGCAGATCGAAGTTGCGGCCGTTGATGTTGACGATCTTCTCCACGTGCTGGGGACCGGTGAGGGTGCCCGCGACGTTGACGACGGTCCCGTCGCCGTAGACCGCACGGACGTCGACGACGCTCCGGTGGTTGGGGCTCTCGCTGGCCTTGGTCACGTCGGCCGTGACACCACGCTCCTCGGCGAGCGACGGTGCGTTGACGAAGGTGACCGCGTCCTCGATGACGGCGGAGAACAGTCCCCGCAGCGCCGACAGCTTGAGGATGTCGACGTCCTCGGACGCCAGCTCACCGCGCACGTCGACGGACAGCGACGTCGGGAGCTCGTCCGACAGGGCACCCAGCAGGACGCCCTGCTTGCGCACGATGTCGAGCCACGGCGCGACCTCCTCGCCGACGGCACCGCCGGAGACGTTCACCGCGTCGGGCACGAACTCGCCGGCGAGGGCGAGCAGGACGGACTTGGCGACGTCGGTGCCGGCGCGGTCCTGGGCCTCGGTGGTCGAGGCACCGAGGTGCGGGGTGACGACGACCTGCGGGAGCTCGAACAGCGGGCTGTCGGTGCAGGGCTCGCTCGCGTAGACGTCGATACCCGCGGCGAAGACGTGGCCGCTGGTGATCGCGTCGGCGAGAGCCTGCTCGTCGACCAGTCCACCGCGGGCAGCGTTGACGACGATGACGCCCTTCTTGGTCCGGGCGAGCGCCTCCTTGCCGATCAGACCCTTCGTCTCGGGGGTCTTCGGCAGGTGCACTGAGAACATGTCGGCGCGCTCGAGAAGCTCGTCGAGGCTGACCAGCTCGATACCGAGCTGCGCGGCACGAGCCGGCGAGACGTAGGGGTCGTACGCGATGATGTGCGTCTCGAACGCGGCGAGACGCTGCGCGAAGAGCTGACCGATACGGCCGAGCCCGACCACGCCGACGGTCTTGCCGAAGATCTCGACGCCGTTGAACTTGCTGCGCTTCCACTCGTGCTGACGCAGTGTGGCGTCGGCGGCGGGGATCTGGCGAGCAGCCGAGAGCAGGAGCGTCACCGCGTGTTCGGCAGCGGTGTGAATGTTGGACGTGGGAGCGTTGACGACGAGCACGCCGCGCTCGGTGGCTGCGGGGACGTCGACGTTGTCCAGGCCGACGCCGGCGCGGGCGACGATCTTGAGCTTGGTACCGGCAGCGAGCACCTCGGCATCGACCGTGGTCGCGGAGCGGACCAGGATGGCGTCGGCATCGGGGACCGCGGCGAGGAGGGCCGGACGATCCGGACCGTCCACCCACCGGACCTCGACTCCGTCGCCGAGAGCCTCGACGGTGGACTGCGCAAGTTTGTCGGCGATGAGGACGACGGGGCGGCCTGGCTGGCTCACGTGGAGAACTCCCTGATCAGGTGACGGAGAAGAGGTGTGGTTCCGGATTCGTGCGGGCGTCAGCCTAGTGGCCGAGCCGCGACCCGACGCAGGGCACCCGAGGTCGACGAACTCGACCGCGGTTGCCCCGTGTCAGGAATGCGAGAGTCAGGCCGTCTCGGTGATGGGACGGTCGACCCAGCTCATGAGGTCGCGCAGCTTCTTGCCGGTGACCTCGATGGGGTGCTCGGCGTTCTGCTTGCGCAGGCCCTCGAGCTCGGTGTTGCCGTTCTCGACGTTGGCCACGAGGCGCTTGGTGAACTCGCCCGACTGGATGTCGGCCAGGATCGCCTTCATGCGCTCCTTGGTGCCGGCGTCGATGACGCGCGGCCCGGAGAGGTAGCCGCCGAACTCCGCGGTGTCGGACACCGAGTAGTTCATGCGCGCGATGCCGCCCTCGTACATGAGGTCGACGATGAGCTTGAGCTCGTGCAGCACCTCGAAGTACGCCATCTCGGGCGCGTAGCCGGCCTCGACCATGACCTCGAAGCCGGTCTTCACCAGCTCCTCGGTACCGCCGCACAGCACGGCCTGCTCACCGAAGAGGTCGGTCTCGGTCTCTTCCTTGAACGTGGTCTTGATGACCCCGGCACGCGTGCCGCCGATGCCGCGGGCGTAGGACAGCGCGAGAGCCTGGCCCTCACCCTTCGGATCCTGGTCGACGGCGATCAGGGCGGGAACACCCTTGCCGTCGACGAACTGACGGCGCACGAGGTGGCCGGGTCCCTTGGGGGCGACCATGCCGACGGTGATGTTGGCCGGGGCCTCGATGAGCTTGAAGTGGATGTTCAGGCCGTGGCCGAAGAACAGCGCGTCGCCGTCCTTGAGGTTGGGCTCGATGTCGTCCTTGAAGATCTGCGCCTGGGCGGTGTCCGGAGCGAGCAGCATGATGACGTCGGCCCACTCGGAGACCTCCGCCGGCGTGCCCACGCCGAGGCCCTGCTCGGCAGCCTTGTCACGCGACTTGGAGCCTTCCTTCAGACCGATACGGACGTCGACGCCCGAGTCGCGCAGGCTGAGCGAGTGCGCATGGCCCTGGCTTCCGTATCCGATCACAGCGACCTTGCGGCCCTGGATGATCGAGAGATCGGCATCGTCGTCGTAGAACATCTCGACTGCCACTGTGGTTTCCTCCTACATCTGTCCCGGTCGCATGTGACCGGGTAATCGAAACTACTGGGATGGGTGACTAGCGGGACGCGGTGATGGACTTCGGTCCACGACCCACCGCGACGACGCCGGACTGGACGATCTCGCGAACACCGTACGGGTCGAGCATCCGGAGCAACGCCTCGAGCTTCGAGCGGGTACCGGTCGCCTCGACGGTGACTGCCTCCGGCGAGACGTCGATGACCTTGGCGCGGAACAGGTTCACCGTCTCGATGACCTCGCTCCGCACGCTCGCGTCGGCGCGGACCTTGATGAGCACGAGCTCACGGGCGACCGACGAATCGGCTTCCTGCTCGACGATCTTGATGACGTTGACGAGCTTGTTCAGCTGCTTCGTCACCTGCTCGAGCGGGAACTCGTCGACCGTGACGACGATGGTCATGCGCGAAATCTCGGGAACCTCGGTGCCGCCCACCGCGAGGGAGGCGATGTTGAATCCGCGGCGCGAGAACAGCGACGCCACGCGTGCGAGCACGCCCGGCTTGTCCTCGACGAGCACGCTCAGGGTGTGACTGGTGCTCACAGGTCGATGCCTTTCGAATTCGCGCCCTGGGCCGCCTCGGTGACGTCGCCGACCGAGCCGGGCTCCTGCGCCGCTTCCTCGTCGTTGTCGAACAGCGGACGGATGCCGCGGGCGGCCATGATCTCGGAGTTGCCGGTGCCCGCAGCGACCATCGGCCACACCTGGGCGTCCTTGCCGACGATGAAGTCGATGACGACCGGGCGATCGTTGATCGCACGCGCCTGCGCGATCACCGCGTCGACGTCCTCCTCACGCTCGCACCGCAGTCCGACGCATCCCAGCGCCTCGGCGAGCTTGAGGAAGTCGGGGATGCGGACGGCGCCGTGCGTGCCGAGCTCGGTGTTGGAGTAGCGCTCCTCGTAGAAGAGCGTCTGCCACTGCCGCACCATGCCGAGGTTGCCGTTGTTGATGACGGCGACCTTGATCGGGATGCCCTCGACCGCACAGGTCGCGAGCTCCTGATTGGTCATCTGGAAGCAGCCGTCACCGTCGATGGCCCAGACCTCGGTGTCGGGCAGACCCATCTTGGCGCCCATCGCGGCCGGGACCGCGTAGCCCATCGTGCCGAGTCCACCCGAGTTGAGCCACGTCCGCGGCTTCTCGTAACTGATGAACTGAGCGGCCCACATCTGGTGCTGTCCGACCCCGGCGCAGTAGATCGCGTCGGGTCCGGCGAACTTGCCGATCGACTGGATCACGAACTCGGGCGACATCGCACCGTCCGACGGACGGTCGTAGCTCAGCGGGTAGGTGCGCCGCACGTTGTCGAGGTAGGTCCACCAGTCGGCGAGATCCAGCGCGGTGCCGGTGGCCTGGTCCGCGCGGATCGCCTCGATCAGCTCGACGATGACCTCGCGGCAGTCACCCACGATCGGCACGTCGGCGAACCGGTTCTTGCCGATCTCGGCGGGATCGATGTCGGCGTGGACCACCTTCGCCTCGGGGGCGAACGAGTCGAGCTGCCCGGTCACGCGGTCGTCGAAACGAGCGCCGAGCGTGATGAGCAGATCGCTCTTCTGCAGTGCGGCGACCGCGGCGACCGTTCCGTGCATGCCGGGCATGCCGAGGTTCAGGTCGTGGCTGTCCGGGAAGACGCCCCGCGCCATCAGTGTCGTCACGACGGGGATGCCGGTGAGCTCCGCCAGCTCGAGGAGCTCGGGCGACGAGTTCGACTTGATGATGCCGCCGCCGCAGTACAGCACCGGCTTCTTCGCTGCCGCGATGAGCCGCGCGGCCTCACGCACCTGCTTGCCGTGCGGCTTCGTCACCGGGCGGTAGCCCGGCAGCTTCATCTCCGGCGGCCACGAGAAGGTGGTCTGCGCCTGCAGGACGTCCTTCGGGATGTCGACGAGCACCGCGCCCGGTCGTCCGGAGGACGCCAGGTAGAAGGCCTCGGCGATCATGCGCGGGATGTCGAGCGGGTCGGTGATGAGGAAGTTGTGCTTGGTGACGGGCATCGTGATGCCCGAGATGTCGGCTTCCTGGAAGGCGTCGGTACCGATCAGCGCGCGGCCGACCTGTCCGGTGATGGCGACGACCGGGACGGAGTCCATCTGCGCGTCGGCCAGCGGCGTCACCAGGTTGGTGGCGCCGGGACCTGACGTCGCGATGCACACGCCGACGCGGCCGGTGGCCTGCGCGTAGCCGGTGGCGGCGTGGCCGGCACCCTGCTCGTGTCGCACCAGCACGTGCCGGACCTTCGCCGAGTCGAGCAGCGGATCGTAGACGGGAAGTACGGCACCACCGGGAATGCCGAAGACGACGTCGACCTCGAGCTCCTCGAGTGCGCGGACGACGGACTTCGCTCCGGTCACGCGCTCGGGCGCGAGGGGACGACGCTGCGGCGTCGCGGACGGAGTGGGACGATCGGCGGCGGGCGGAGCCTTGCGTGGTGCCGGGCCGGGCCGGGCGGTGGGTGCGCTCACTGGTGCTTCCTTAGAACTTCATCCGGGCAAGAAAAAACCCTCGCCAGCAGATGCTGTACGAGGGTGGCGCGTCGTGGCTGAGCGTGAAGACGTTTCGGCTCAGGCGACGACGCGCCTGCCGATTACGAGGAACTCTTCACGCTTCACGCGTGTGACGTTAGGCGCGTGATGCGGTGCCAGTCAAACTTACCGAACTCGTTGTCCCATTATGTGGGATGGCGTTATGCAGTGCGAAGATGGAGGGGTGTCGTCTTCGCAGCAGTCCGAACCACCGGTGACAGTCTCCCATACCGAGAGCCCCACTTCCGACGCCTCCCCCGCGGCCCCCACGGTGTTCCGCATCCCGGCCCTGGCGCTGTCCGGCGTGGCGCTGTTCCTGTTCGGGGTCACGTTCCCCGTGGTCGGGGCGCCGGAGCTCTTCGGGTGGATGCTCGCGCTCCCGGTCCTGCTGGGATACTGGATCATCCGCGTCCGCACCACCGTCACTCCGGAGCGGTTCGTCTCGCGCAGGGCGTTCCGTTCCACCACGGTGCCGTGGTCGTCCGTGACGGGACTGCTGTTCCCGAAGCTCGGGTGGGGCAAGGCGACCCTCGAGGACGGCTCGACCGTCCGGATGCCGGGCGTGACCGTCGACAAGCTCCCGCTTCTGTCCGCGGCGAGCGGCGGCGCGGTGCCGGATCCGTCGCCCGTCGAGGAGCCCGCTCAGGACGAGCCGGTCGAGGCCGAGTCCGCCGTCGAGCAGGACGAGGCCGAACCGCGGGCCTGAACGACCACAACTCGGCTGATCCGACGGTAGTGCGTCGATTCGGCCGAGTTGCGGGCGGTGGGGCACGGTCCGATCAGGCGAAGGGGTCGGCGCCGTTCAGGAAGATCCACAGCGCCGCAGCACCGCCGATGCCGATGGCCAACGCGAGGAACGACCCGATGAAGGGCCGGCGCGCCCATCCACGTCCGCCGTCCACGGCGATCCGTCCGGGGCCCGTGAGGATGATGGACGCCGATGCCAGCACCAGCAGCGTCTCGTACTCGACGCCTGTAGGGGCGAAGAACTGCAACCCCGGCTCGCCGACCTGACGCACGAGCCAGGCGTTGATCATGACGGCCAGGACTGCGGCACCCGCGAGAGGCGTGGCCAGGCCGAGGATCAGCAGCGCACCGCCGGCGACCTCGCCGACCGCACCGAGAATGGACAACAGACGTGCCTGGTCGTAGCCGGACCCGGCGACGATCTCCTGGAAGCCCGAGAGCCCGGGACCGTCGAACCATCCCGTGAGCTTCTGCAGACCGTGCACCAGCACGATCGCGCCGACGCTCACGCGCAGGATCAGCAGTCCGAGATCGAGCGTGCCGCGACGCTCCGGGACCACCTCGGGCCGCACCTCGGCCGGGGTCGCCGTGCGATCGGTTCCGGCCACCGGGATCGCGCGCGTCGCGCTGTCGTCGTAGGCCGGTTCGGTGCGACTCGCCGTCGTCGTGTCACCGGGGTAGCCGGTGAGCTTCTCGGTGGGATGCGCGGTACGCGACCGGTCGGCGTCGAGTTCGTCGTCGGTGCGCGGGAGCTGTGCTCCGCTGCCCCCGCCTATCCGCTCGGTCGGCTGGTCGTAGGGACTCGCCGCCGGCTCGTAACCGGACGGGGAACGGCCTGTGTCATCGGACTTCTCACTCACGTGCATCAGCGTAGATGCGGCGGGCCCGTTCCCGGCGCAGGCGCGACCCGTACCGTGGGATCTCATGACAGTGGGTGGGACTCGGCGCGCGGCCCGGCGATCGTTCGTGCTCGGCGCGGCGGTGATGGCGATCGTCACGGCCTCCGCGGGATGCGCACGCTTCGACGACTCCGCCTCGACGGAGTTCTCCCCCGAACCCACGTTCGGCGCTGCCGACATCGAACCGGTGGAGCCGGGAGCGCCGGGTTCCAGCACGCCGCCCGCGCCGTCGCCGGCCACCGGCCCCTGCGTGGATCCGGATCCCAACGTGGTCGCGACCTGTCTCGACACCCTGTCCGGCCTCGTCGTCCTCCCCGGCGGGGCATCGGCCCTGGTCGGCGAGCGTCGCACCGGCACCATCTTCCAGGTGGCTCCGGGCCAGGCGCCCCGACCCGTCGTGACCGTCCCGGTCGACGGCGACGGCGACGGCGGACTGCTCGACATCACGCTGTCCCCCACCTACGACGAGGACCGCCTCCTCTACGCGTACATCACGACGGCGACCGACAACCGCGTGGTGCGCATCGCGGCGGGAGACGTCCCGAAGACCGTGCTCGCCGGCATCCCCCGCGGGACCACCAGCTCGGGTGCCCTCGATTTCTCGTCACCCGACGAACTCCGGGTGATCACCGGCGACGGGGGCGATCCCGCCGCTGCGGCGAACCCGGCGTCGCTCGCAGGCAAGGTTCTGGCCGTCACCGACCCGCGTGTCGACTCCACCTCGGCTCCCCGCGTCGTCATGAGCGGCATCGGCCGCGCCGGCGACGTCTGCATCGACGCCACGGGCAGCACCTGGGTGACCGATGCGACGGCCACCGAGGACCGGCTGTCCCGCATCACGCCCGAGGGTGCCGTCGTCAGTCCCGTGTGGACGTGGCCGGACAAGCCGGGCGTCGGCGGATGCGCGGCCGCACCCGGCTCGGTGGCCGTGTCGATGTCCGGTGCCCGTGCGCTGGCGCTAGTTCCCGTGGACCCGGACACCAACGCGGTGACGACGCCGCCGACCCTCACCGCACAGGACCGGTACGGCCGCCTGCGTGGTGCGTCGCTCGGCGCTCAGGGCCAGGTGTGGGTGACCACCGTGAACAAGGACGGCGGCCAGCCGGTGCCGACGGACGACCGAGTGGTCATCGTGCCGGTGCCGGCCGGCGGCGGCGGGAGCGACTAGCGGGGAGGCCGGAGGTCGTTCTAGCTGCAGGCGGCGATGACGAGTTCCTTGACTCGCGCGGGGTCGGCCTGGCCCTTGGTCGCCTTCATGACGGCACCGACGATGGCGCCGGCGGCCTGCACCTTGCCGCCGCGGATCTTCTCCGCGACGGAGGGGTTGGCCGCGAGCGCCTCGGACACGGCCGTCTCGAGCGCCGAATCGTCTTGCACGACAGCGAGTCCGCGTGCCTCGACGACGGCGTCGGGGTCACCCTCACCATCGAGGACACCGTCGACCACCTTGCGGGCGTTGGCGTTGGTGAGTGTGCGGTCGGCGACCAGCGCGGCGACGCGGGCCACCTGAACCGGGGTGATCGCCAGGTCCGCGAGGTCGACGCCGCGGGTGTTGGCCTGCTGCGACAGGTACGCCACCCACCAGCTGCGGGCGGCGTCGGGTGTCGCACCGGCGTCGACGGTCGCCGTGATGAGGCCGAGCGCATCGGCGTTGACGACGTCGCGCATGACGAGATCGGACCAGCCCCACTCCTTCTGGATGCGCGCGCGGGTGATCCACGGCGCCTCGGGAATGGTGGCGCGTAGTTCCTCGACCCATGCCGCGTCCGGGGCGACCGGCTCGAGATCGGGCTCCGGGAAGTAGCGGTAGTCCTCCGCGGTCTCTTTCTTGCGACCGGGCGCCGTGCTGCCGTCGGCCTCCTGGAAGTGCCGCGTCTCCTGCACGATCTCGCCGCCGTCCGCGAGAACTGCTGCCTGACGGCGCATCTCGTAGCGGACGGCGACCTCGACGCTCTTGAGGGAGTTGACGTTCTTGGTCTCGGTCCGGGTGCCGAACTCGGTGGCGCCCTTCTCCATAAGCGAGACGTTGGCATCGCACCGGAGCGAGCCCTGGTCCATCCGCACGTCGGACACGCCGAGCTCGCGGATCAGTTCCCGGAGCGCGGTGACGTAGGCGCGGGCCACCTCGGGCGCGCGGTCGCCGGCGCCCTCGATGGTCTTGGTGACGATCTCGACGAGAGGCACACCGGCCCGGTTGTAGTCCAGCAGTGAGTGACTCGCTCCGTCGATACGACCGGTGGCGCCGCCGACGTGCAACGACTTGCCGGTGTCCTCCTCCATGTGGGCGCGCTCGATGTCGACCCGCCACGTGGACCCGTCGTCGAGCACCACGTCGAGGTAACCCTCGGTGGCGATCGGCTCGTCGTACTGCGAGATCTGGTAGTTCTTCGGCTGGTCCGGGTAGAAGTAGTTCTTCCGCGCGAACCGACCCCACGGCGTGATGGAGCAGTTCAGCGCGAGGCCGATCCGGATGGCGGACTCGACGGCAGCCGCGTTGACCACCGGCAGCGCACCCGGCAGGCCGAGGCACACCGGGCACACCTGGGTGTTGGGCTCGGCACCGAACTCGGTAGGGCACCCACAGAACATCTTGGTGGCGGTACCGAGCTCGACGTGCACCTCCATGCCCAGCACGGGGTCGTACCGGGAGATCACCTCGTCGTAGTCCATCAGGCTCGTCGAGTGCGATGAGGTGGCAGCAGTCATGGTGCCGAGTTTACTGCGGACCGGTGGGCCGAACCCCCTCGGTGTCAGCCGAAGAAGGCGGCCGCGTCCAGGTAGCGACTCTCGGGAACCCGCTTGAGCTGGCGGACGGCCTCCTCGAGGTCCACCAGGCCGATCTCGGCGCCCTGGAGGGAGACCATCTTGCCTTTCTCCCCCGCGTGCACGGCGTCGACGGCGTTGACGCCGAAACGGGTGGCGAGGACGCGGTCGTACGGAGTGGGCTTGCCGCCGCGCTGTACGTGGCCCAGCACCGTGGTGCGGACCTCCTTGTTGATGCGGCGTTCGATCTCGACGCCCAATTGCTGTGCGACACCGGTGAACCGGACGTGGCCGAACTCGTCGATTCCTCCGTCGCGGATCTCCATCGACCCCTCCTTGGGCGTCGCTCCCTCGGCGACGACGCAGATGAAGTGGGAGTCCCCGCGCTGGAACCGCTTCTTCACCAGATCGCACACCTCCTGGACGTCGAAGGGCTGCTCGGGGATCAGTGTCATGTGGGCGCCGGACGCGAGGCCGGAGTGCAGCGCGATCCAGCCGGCGTGCCGCCCCATCACCTCGACGAGCATGACGCGCTGGTGGGACTCGGCGGTGCTGTGCAGCCGATCGATCGCGTCGGTGGCGATGGTGAGTGCCGTGTCGAAACCGAACGTGACGTCGGTGCAGTCGATGTCGTTGTCGATTGTCTTCGGAACCCCGATGACGGGCACGCCCTCCTGCGACAGCCAGTGTCCGGCGGTCAACGTGC
This sequence comes from Rhodococcus sp. BP-316, assembly GCF_019836105.1. NCBI lineage: Bacteria > Bacillati > Actinomycetota > Actinomycetes > Mycobacteriales > Nocardiaceae > Rhodococcus > Rhodococcus sp. BP-316. The sequence goes on from NZ_JABUEE010000001.1 coordinate 665,876, forward strand.
CCTCGCCGCCGATGGGGATGAGCACGTCGATGCCGTTGTCGTCCATCGTCTGCTTGATCTGGTCGAGCCCCGCCCGCAGCTTCTCGGGATTGACGCGTGCGGTCCCCAGGATGGTGCCGCCCTTGGTGAGCAGTCGATCGTTGCGATCGTCGTTGCGCAGTTGGATACGACGGTCCTCGAGCAGGCCGCGCCAGCCGTCGAGGAAGCCGACCACCGACGACCCGTAGCGGGCGTCCGCCGTGCGTACGACGGCCCTGATGACCGCGTTGAGTCCCGGGCAGTCGCCGCCGCCGGTCAGTACTCCGATACGCATGGGTCGGTGCCTCTCGTTCGCGGGTGTCGACGCGGGGTCGCCGCGCACGATGCTCGTCACCATCTTGCTACCTCCGGCGCGCGGAGGCACGGTCGGATCAGTTCGCGGACGGCTGGGGAAACTCTCCCCGTGCGGCTTCGTACGCCGCACCGACCCGGTAGAGGCGATCGTCCGCCATCGCCGGAGCCATGATCTGCAGCCCGACCGGGAGACCGTCCGCGAGACCGGACGGCACCGACATGGCCGGGTGGCCGGCCAGGTTGGTCGGCAGGGTGCAGAGGTCGTACAGGTACATGGCGATGGGGTCGTCGACCTTCTCGCCCAGCGCGAACGCCGTCGACGGGGTGGTGGGCGACACCAGGACGTCCACCTTCTCGTAGGCACGATCGAAGTCCCGGGCGATGAGCGTCCGGATCTTCAGAGCCTGGCCGTAGTACGCGTCGTAGTAGCCTGCGGACAGCGCATACGTCCCGATCATGATGCGGCGCTTGACCTCCGGGCCGAACCCGGCGGCACGCGACATCGCCATGACCTGATCGGCACTGTGCGTTCCGTCGTCACCGACCCGCAGTCCGTAGCGCATCGCGTCGAAGCGGGCGAGGTTGGACGACACCTCCGACGGGAGGATGAGGTAGTACGCGGCGAGGGCGTGATCGAAATTCGGGCACGACACCTCCACCACCTCGGCGCCCAGCGAGGTGAGCACCTCGACGGCGGCGTCGAAGGAGGAGATGACCCCCGGCTGATAGGCGTCCGAGTGCAGTTCCTTGACGACGCCGACGCGCACGCCCGTCAGATCTCCACCCGCGCCGCGGCGCGCGGCCGCGACGACGTCCGGCACCGCCGCGTCGACCGATGTCGAGTCGCGGGGGTCGTGTCCGGCGATGACCTGGTGCAGCAACGCGGTGTCGAGCACCGTCCGCCCGCAGGGACCGCCCTGATCCAGGGAGGAGGCGCAGGCGATGAGCCCGTACCGGGAGACGCCGCCGTACGTCGGCTTGCACCCGACGGTTCCGGTGACGGCGGCCGGTTGCCGGATCGAGCCACCGGTGTCGGTACCGATGGCCAACGGTGCCTGGAACGACGCGAGCGCCGCGGCCGAACCGCCGCCCGATCCACCCGGCACCCGAGTGGTGTCCCACGGGTTCAGGGTGGGTCCGTACGCGCTGTTCTCAGTGGACGACCCCATCGCGAACTCGTCCATGTTGGTCTTGCCCAGCAACGGGATTCCCGCGGCACGCAGCCTCGCGGTGACCGTGGCGTCGTACGGCGAGACCCATCCCTCGAGGATCTTCGAGCCGGCGGTGGTGGGCATGTCCGTGGTGGTGAACACGTCCTTCAGCGCCAACGGGACGCCGGCCAACTCCGACGCGGGCGTCTCACCCGCGTCCAACGCGTCGTCGACGCGCTGGGCGGCGGCGATCGCCTCGTCCCCCGCGACGTGCAGGAAGGCGTGCAGCGTTCCGTCGACCTCGGCGATGCGATCGAGGTGGGCGCGAGTGACCTCCACGGCGGAGACCTCGCGGGTACGGATCTTCGCGGCCAGGTCGGACGCGGTGGACCGGATCAGATCGGTCTGCTCGGCGGCGGTCATCACTCTTCTCCCAGGATGCGCGGCACCGCGAAGCGGCTCTGTTCGGACGCGGGCGCCTCGGCGAGGGCACTGTCCGGGCCGAGACCCGGGACGATGACGTCTGGCCGGGTGACGTTGGTCACAGCGAGCGGACTCGCGGTGGCGTCGACGTCCGAGACGTCGACCTCCGACACCGCCTTCACGTGGCCCAGAATGGCGTCGAGCTGACCGGCGAACGCATCGAGTTCGTGCTCCTCGAGCGCGAGCCGGGACAGTCGTGCGAGGTGGGCGACCTCGTCGCGGGATATGGCAGACACGTCCGTCAGGCCCCCTTCGATTCGTAACGCATGCCGAGCAGCCTAGTTCGTGGCGACCACCCCACCGTCACGGCCTCGCGTCGCGGCGAGGGACGGCGAGCCCGGCCGTCCTCCACCTTCCCGTGAGCCGCGTGCGACTCGATGGAGACGGCGTCGAGTGCGAGGATGTCGGCGTGTCGTATCTCCTGCGGGTCCAGTTGCCCGACCGTCCGGGCAGTCTCGGGTCGCTCGCCGTCGCCCTGGGTTCGGTGGGGGCCGACATCCTGTCGCTCGACGTCATCGAACGCGGAGCCGGATTCGCGGTGGACGATCTGGTGGTGGACGTCGCGCCGGGCGCCCTCCCCGACACACTCATCACCGCGGCCGAGAAGCTCACCGACGTCCGCGTGGACTCGATCCGTCCCTACGCCGGCATCCTGGACACACACCGCGAGCTCGAGCTCATCGATCAGGTGGCGACGGCGCACGACGACCGTCTGCAGGTGCTCGTGGACGGTGCGCCGCGGGTGCTGCGCGTCGGGTGGAGCACCGTGGTGGGCATGTCGGATCACGGTCCGGCAGTCATCGTCGGCAGCTCCGGGGCGCCCGAGTCGCGGGCCGACGACATGCCGTGGATGCCCCTCGAGAAGCCGGCAGTCCTCGACCCGACCGGAGCATGGGTTCCGCAGTCGTGGAAGGACATGGACACCACACTGGCCGCGGCGCCGCTCGGATCGTCGGGCACCGTGCTGGTGCTGGGACGACCCGGCGGACCGGACTTCCGACCGTCAGAGATCGCCCGGCTCGGCTACCTGGCCGGCATCGTCGCCACCGTCCTCGGCTGAGTCCGCCCCGGCGACCAGCGCGCGGGCCGCGTCGGGCCCCTCGCCGAGCAGCGTGCGGAACCCGTCCTCGTCGAGCACGGGAACACCCAGTTCGAGCGCCTTGTCGTGCTTGGATCCGGGCGCGTCGCCGACGACCACGAACGCCGTCTTCTTCGACACCGACGAGGCCGCCTTGCCGCCGCGGGCCAGGATCGCCTCCTTCGCGTCGTCACGCGTGAACGTGGCGAGCGATCCGGTGACGACGATCGACAGACCGTCGAGCGTGCGCTCGATACTCTCGTCGCGTTCGTCCTCCATGCGCACGCCCGCCGCCGACCACTTCTCCACGATGGCGCGGTGCCAGTCGACGTCGAACCACTCGACGACTGCGCGGGCGATGGTGGGGCCCACCCCGTCGGCGGCGGCCAGTTCCTCCTCCGTCGCCGCCCGGATGGCGTCGAGCGACCCGAAGCGGGCGGCGAGGGCGCGGGCGGCGGTCGGCCCGACATGGCGGATCGACAATCCGACGAGCACCCGCCACAGCGGCTGATCCTTGGCTCGCCCCAGGTTGTCCAGCAATCGCCGACCGTTCGCGGACAGCGCTCCCGCCTTGGTTCGGAAGAGATCCGTCCGGGTGAGCTGGTCCTCGGTGAGATCGAACAGATCGCCCTCGTCCTCGATCACCTGTGCGGACAGCAGCGCCGTCGCGGCCTCGTACCCCAACACCTCGATGTCGAATGCACCACGGCCCGCGACGTGGAAGACCCGCTCCCGCAACTGTGCCGGGCACGAGCGCGAGTTGGGGCAGCGGATGTCGGCGTCGCCCTCCTTGGCCGGTGCGAGCTCGGTTCCGCACGCGGGGCAGTGCGTCGGCATGACGAACTCCCGCTCGTCCCCGGTGCGCGCGTCGACCACAGGACCGAGCACCTCCGGGATCACCTCGCCCGCCTTGCGGATGACCACCGTGTCTCCGATCAGCACGCCCTTGCGCACGACCTCGGACGCGTTGTGCAACGTCGCGAGGGACACCGTCGACCCCGCCACGAGCACCGGCTCCATGAACGCGAACGGCGTCACTCGCCCGGTGCGACCGACATTGACCCGGATGTCGAGCAACGTCGTGGTGGCCTCCTCCGGCGGATACTTGAAGGCGATGGCCCAGCGGGGTGCGCGGGACGTGGATCCGAGTCGGCGGTGCAACGCCATCTCGTCGACCTTCACCACGAGACCGTCGATCTCGTGCTCGACCGAGTGCCGGTTCTCGCCCCAGTACTCCATGCGTTCGACCACCGCGTCGACGCCCTGCACCAGTGCGGTGTGAGTCGAGACCGGCAGACCCCAGGCGGCGAGCGCGTCGTACGCGACGGACTGGGCGGCGGGGGCGAAGCCCTCCATCCGGCCGAACCCGTGACAGATCATGCCGAGCCGCCGACGCGAGGTGACCGCGGGGTTCTTCTGCCGCAGCGACCCCGCGGCGGAGTTGCGCGGGTTGGCGAACGGCGGCTTGCCCTGCTCGACGAGAGAGGCGTTGAGCGCCTGGAAGTCCTCGAGTCGGAAGAACACCTCGCCCCGCACCTCGAGCAGCGTCGGGACCGGGAACTCGTCCGACGGGGTGAGCACCTCGGGGATGTCGTCGATGGTGCGCGCGTTGAGCGTCACGTCCTCCCCGGTGCGTCCGTCACCGCGGGTGGCGGCGCGCACCAGTCGGCCGTTCTCGTACACCAGATTGAGCGCGACACCGTCGATCTTGACCTCGCAGAGGTAGTGCAGGTTCTCCCCCGCCTCCACCTCGACCCTGCGCGCCCAGGCACGCAGCTCGTCCGCGTCGAACACGTTGTCCAGGGACAACATTCGCTCGAGGTGGTCGACAGCCGTGAAGTCCGTCTCGAAGCCGCCACCGACGAGCTGCGTCGGCGAGTCGGGCGTCCGGAGATCCGGATGCTCCTCCTCCATCGCCTGCAGGCGCTTCAGCAACTCGTCGAACTGCCCGTCCGAGATGATCGGCGCGTCCCGCACGTAGTACCGGAACTGGTGACCGCGGACCTCCTCGGCCAGCGCGTCCCACTCCTGCTTCTGCTCGGGTGAGGCCGGGACCAGGTCCGGCGGTGTCTCGATCTCGTCCACGATCGCAGACTATCGGAGCGCTCCGACACCGTTCCCGGTGACGAAGGCCGGTGTCACAGCGCGTCGGGATCCTCGGTGAAAGCAGCGCGGACGTCGCGCAGCACCGTCAGAGCGTGCCGGGCCCACGGCAGGCTCGCGCCGGACAACCCACACGTGGGTGAGACGGCGACGCGCTCGGCGAGGTACCGCCTCGGAAAGCCCAACCGATCCATCAGTTCCACTGCGGGCGCCGCACTCTCGCGCCACGCCGGGTACTTATCCGGGTCGGTTCCCGGCACCACCCCCAGGACGGCGACACCGCCGCTCTCCAGGTAATCGCCGACCGCGTCGTACCGCGACGTGGGCAGCAGGGACAGATCGAACGAGACGCCGTGCACCCCGCTGCGTTCGAAGACCTCGAACGGGACGTCGGCGGAGCACGTGTGCACGATCACGGGTCGGTTCACCCGCTGCACCACCGAGCCCAGCAGGTCGGCCACCTCCGGCGCCGGCACCGCGGCGATCTGCTCGAGGCTCGTCACGCCCTGCAGGCGACCGGCCAGCACGGCCGCGATGCGAGGTTCGTCGAACTGGACGACCACCTCGGCGCCGAGCCGCCTCGCGACCTCGTCGGCGTGCGCGGCCACTCCCTCGGCCAACGACCCGGCTATGTCGCGCACCGCACCGCGGTCGGTCAAGGCGCGGTGACCGAACGCCAGCTCGATGTCCGCGGCCATCGTCAGCGGGCCCGCGGCCTGCACCTTGACGGCGCGGCCGGATCCGCGCAGCCCGGCCAGTTCCCACTGCTCCTCGAGAACGTCGAGGTCCTCCGTCAGGAAGTCGCGGGCCCGGCGGCTCGTCGTACTCGGCCGTCGGCTCACGCGGTATCCGCTGGTGGCCGCATCGATCTCGATGTCGACCAGCAGCACGCCGGTGCGCCCGATCATGTCGGCGCCGAGACCTCGCGCCGGGAGTTCCACGACGTGCGGCAGGTCGGGGAGCTCGCCGATCACCGTCGTGACGGCGTTCGCGATGTCCGTTCCCGGCCACGAGCCGACGCCCGTCGCCACGCCTGCCAGAGCGGCAGCAGGATCCGTCACGGGCGAGCGGACGCGGTGAGTGGCGACTCGGCGGAGGTTCCCGCGATGGTGCCGCTGCCGACCACGATGTCGCCTGCCGGGTCGGGGCGGTACAGCACGGCTGCCTGACCACGTGCGACTCCGGTGAGCGGGGACCGCAGACCGATGCGCAGAGTGTCGCCGTCGACACGAGCGACGGCGTCCGCGAGTCCGCCGTGTGCCCGGACCTGGACGACGCAGTCCACGTCGCCCTCGGGCGCCGTGCCGGACGTCCAGACGGGTGTGCTCGCATCGATGCCGTACACGTCGAGGCGGCTCGCCGAGCCGACCCGGACGGTCCCGGTCTCGGGCTCGATGGAGGTGACGTACCGCGGCTTGCCGTCGGCGGCCGGTCCCTCGACGCCCAGGCCCTTGCGCTGGCCGACGGTGAACCCGTGCACACCGTCGTGCTCGGCGAGCACCGCGCCGGAGTCGGCGTCGACCACCGATCCGGGGCGCACGCCGATACGGGCGCCGAGGAACGCCCGGGTGTCGCCGGACGGGATGAAGCAGATGTCGTGACTGTCGGGCTTGTCCGCGACGGCGAGACCGCGGCGGGCGGCCTCGTCACGCACCTCCGCCTTCGGGGTGTCCCCGATCGGGAACAGGGCACGGGACAGCTGGCGCGCGGTGAGGACGCCGAGCACGTACGACTGGTCCTTGTCGGCATCGACCGCACGACGCAGCACGCCGTCCTCGAGCCGGGCGTAGTGGCCGGTGGCGACCGCGTCGAAACCGAGCGCCTCGGCCCGATCGGCGAGCGCCGCGAACTTGATCTTCTCGTTGCAGCGCAGGCACGGGTTCGGGGTCTCGCCTGCGGCGTAGGACGCGACGAAGTCGTCGATCACGTCCTCCTTGAACCGATCCGCGAAATCCCAGACGTAGAACGGGATCCCGAGCACGTCCGCGGCGCGGCGCGCGTCCCCGGCGTCCTCCTTGGAGCAGCACCCGCGCGACCCGGTGCGCAGAGCGCCGGGAGCGGTGGACAGCGCCAGGTGCACCCCGACCACCTCGTGGCCGGCATCGACGGCACGCGCCGCCGCCACGGCGGAATCGACGCCGCCGCTCATCGCTGCCAGAACTCTCATGTCACCACTCTTCTCGTCTCGACGTTCTCGTCATCTCGAACTGGACGCCATGCCGGCGGCCCGCGCACGTTCGACGACGCGCGGCAGGACCTCGAGCAGTGCGTCGACATCGGCGTCGGTGCTGGTGTGGCCCAAGGAGAACCGCAGTGATCCGCGGGCATCGGCCGCATCGACGCCCATCGCCAGCAGCACATGACTCGCCCGCGCGACACCCGCCGTGCACGCGGATCCCGTCGAACACTCGACTCCGGAGGCGTCGAGCAACATCAACAGTGAATCGCCCTCGCATCCGGGGAACGTGACGTGCACGTTGCCGGGAAGTCTGTCCGCGCCGCGGGCACCGTTGACCGACGCGCCGGGCACCGCGTCGAGGACACCCTCGATGACACGCTCGCGCAACGCCACGAGCCGCGCCTCGGTGTCGGCCCGTCCGGCGACGGCGACGTCGAGGGCGGCCGCCATGCCCACGGCACCTGCCGTGTCGGGCGTCCCGGACCGGACGTCGCGTTCCTGACCGCCTCCGTGCAGCAGTGATTCGCAGGGCACCGAGCGTCCGAGCAGCAGCGCGCCGACGCCCTGGGGTCCGCCGAACTTGTGTGCCGCGATGGACAGCGCGGAGAGACCACTGGACGCGAAGTCGAGCTCACGGACACCGGCCACCTGGACCGCGTCGCTGTGCATGGGCACGTCGAACTCGGCCGCGATGGCAGCGAGTTCGCGGATCGCCATGATGGTGCCCACCTCGTTGTTCGCCCACATGATCGACACGACGGCGACCTCGTCGGCGTGCAGCTCGAGTTCTCGGCGCAGCGTCGACGGGAGGACGCGGCCGTCGGCCTCGACCGGCAACCAGGACACCGCGGCGCCCTCGTGACGTTCGAGCCACTCCACGGCATCGAGCACCGCGTGATGCTCGACCGAGCTGGTGATCACCCGGACGCGACGAGGATCACGCGCTCGGCGTGCCCAGAAGATGCCCTTGACCGCCAGATTGTCGCTCTCGGTGCCGCCGGAGGTGAAGATGACCTCGGACGGACGAGCGCCCAGCGCCGCGGCGATGGACTCCCGCGACTCCTCGATGCGGCGGCGGGCCGTGCGCCCCGATCCGTGCAGGGACGACGCGTTTCCCACGGTCCGATGGATCTCCGTCATCGCCTCGATCGCCGCGGGGACCATCGGAGTGGTCGCGGCATGATCGAGGTACACCGGCGTTCCGGGCACACGTGGGGGCTGTGGCATGACGTGGTCCAGGATAACCGGTCGCGGACCCCGCCTGTCCCCCGCGCGAGCACGCCCGAACTGCCGTGCGTCAGCTCGCCCGCACGACGGTTCCGGCGTACTCACCGGGGCGGACCGGCTGGGCGAGCCGATCCCGGCGCGGCAGTCGCGTGCGGGTGACGCGCAGGGGCGGAACTGCCGTCTCGTCCTGGTGTCGGCGCACGGCCAACTCCGCGCTGCGCGCCAGCAGTCGACGATCGTCGATGGGCGCGATGTCCTCGCACACCCGCACGGCGGCACGGACGCCCTTGAGCCGCAGGATCCTCGACATCGACTCGCCGATGGTCTCGTCGCCCACGAAGGCGGTGGCCGTCGTCGGACGGTGGTCGACGTCGCGGTAAGTGACCGCGATCGGCCGCACCACCGCACCGGCGTCGATGGCCGCCTGGAACAGGGCGGGACGGAACGATCCGTAGGCGGTTCCGCACCAGGTGGTGCCCTCGGGGAAGACGACCACCGTGGCTCCTGATCGCAAGGCCTCGGTCACCTCGTCGACGGTGCCGGGCAGGGAGCGGAGTCGCTCACGGGCGATGGGGACGACCCGCACGATGCGTGCGAGCAGACCCAGGACGGGCCAGTCCACGAGGTCCGCGCGGGCGACGAAGCGGCACGGGAAACAGGCTGCCAGCACCAGGACGTCCGTCCAGGACACGTGATTGGCGACGACGAGCGTTCCGACGCCGGTGGGCTCGGCCGTGCGGTCGCCGTCCAGAGTCACCCGGACACCGAGCGCGCCGAGGAGTCCCCTGGCTCCGGCACGTGCGGCGGCGCGTCGACCGCCCGCCGGCAACACCCGGCCCGCCAGCAGGAGCGGGACCACGGCGAGCAGCACCGCCACCAGGACGCAGCGCACCACCACGCGTGCGGTGCCCACGGTCGCCGAGACCGCCGGATGGCACCCCGTCCCGCACGGGCTGGCGGGCATCCAGGCGTGTGTCGTCACGCGTGCGACTCCGCGGTCGCCGCGGCCGAGCGGAGCCGGTCGAGATAGCGGACGTTGGCGTCCTTCATGTGCAGGAGGGTGACGAAGTCCGCGACGCCGAAATCGGGATCGTGGGCCGGCTCCCCGCAGATCGAGGCGCCCATGCGCAGATAGCCGCGCATCAGGGCCGGCACCGAGGTGCGGGCGGGCGCCGTCATGTCGGCGAGGGCGACACCGTCGACGCGCACGGGGGTGCGGGGGTACGCGCGGACCTCGGAGCGGTGCCGCTTCTCGACGAGGTCGTACACGCCCTTGACGTGCGCGCCGTCCGGCTCCCCGTCGCCGAGTGCCATGGGGACCGACACACAGCCCATCACCCGGTCGTAGCCACCGAGGTCGATGTACCGGAGGATCCCGGACCACATCAGCGCCAGCACCGAGCCGGATCGATGGCCCTCCAGGACGCACGCACGACCCATCTCGACCGTCCGCAACTCGTGTGCACGCAGTTCGCTGATGTCGAACTCCGTCGCCGTGTAGTACCCGCCGGCGCGCTCCGCACCGTCCGGGGTGAGCATGCGGTAGCAGCCGACACGATCGCCGGTGCGGTTGTCGACGACGAGCAGGTGATCGCAGTGGTCGTCGAAGCGGTCGGCGTCGAGGCCGCCGTCGAAGGCGGTCGACTCGTACCCCGCTTCCGAGCCGAACACAGTGGCGCGCAACCGCTGCGCCGCGAGCACGTGTTCCGGGGTGGATCCGAGAACGAGTGAGTGGTGCTTGTCGGAGACGAGCACGTGCTCGTCGGCCGAGGACGGGGTGATGACGGTCGGTGCCGAGTCGCACACATCTGATGTCATGGCACATAGATCTATCGAGCCCACTCGACGGCACTCACAACACGACGTGACCGGAAGGTGCACGAACGACGAAAGCCCCGCTACCGACGAACGGTAGCGGGACTCTCGGGTACTGCTGAGGGGATCAGCCCTTGCGCTTCTTCACTGCCTCGGCGAGCTGAGGCGTGACGTCGAAGAGGTCGCCCACGACGCCGAAGTCCGCGATCTCGAAGATCGGTGCTTCCTCGTCCTTGTTGACGGCGACGATCGTCTTGGACGTCTGCATGCCGGCGCGGTGCTGGATCGCACCGGAGATGCCGAGCGCGACGTACAGCTGGGGCGAGACGGTCTTGCCCGTCTGACCCACCTGGAACTGGCCCGGGTAGTAGCCCGAGTCGACGGCTGCACGCGACGCGCCGACGGCCGCACCGAGCGAGTCGGCCAGGTCCTCGACGACGGAGAACTTGTCCGCGCTGCCGACACCGCGACCACCGGAGACGACGACCGACGCCTCGGTGAGCTCGGGGCGGTCGCCGCCGGCGACGGGCTCACGCGAGGTGACCTTGACGACGGCCTCCTCCTGCGCGGGAACCTCGACGTCGACACGCTCACCGGCACCGGCCTGCGGCTCGGCGTCGATGGCACCCGGGCGGAGCGAGATGACCGGGACGTCGCCGTTGGTCTTCGCCTCGACGGTGAACGCGCCACCGAAGATGGAGTACGTGGCGGACTTGTCGGCGTTGATCGCCACGACGTCCTGGTGCAGTCCGGCACCGAGGCGAGCGGCGAGACGACCCGCCACCTCCTTGCCCTCGATGCCACCGGACGTGAGGATCGCGGCGGGCGAGACCGACTCGGCCAGGGATGACAGCACGTCGACCTTCGGCGTGACGAGGAAGCCGTCGACGTCGGCGGACTCCGCGACATAGATCTTCGCGGCGCCGGCCTCGGTGAGTGCGGCGGCGATCGCGTCGGTGGTGCCCGGCGCTCCCGTGACCACCGCGGACGGCTCACCCAGAACGCGGGCGGCCGTGATGAGCTCGCTGGTGACCTTCTTCAGTGCCCCGTCTGCGTGCTCGACGAGTACGAGTACCTCTGCCATGGTGTTTCTCCTGTACTGCAGTGAGACGAATGTGTGCTGGTGACGGGGATCTAGATGATCTTCTGCGCGACGAGGTACTCGGCGACCTTGGTTCCGCCGTCGCCCTCGTCGTTCACGCGCTCACCAGCGGTCTTCGGCGGCTTCGGGGTCACCGTGGTGACGGTGGTGCCCGCGTTCGCGACGCCCACGGTCTCCGGATCGACGCCGATGTCGGCGAGGGTGAGGACCTGCACCGTCTTCTTCTTGGCGGCCATGATGCCCTTGAAGGACGGGAAGCGCGGCTCGTTGATCTTCTCGGTGACGCTGACGATCGCGGGGAGATCCGCCTCGAGGCCGAAGATGCCCTCGTCGGTCTCGCGCTCGCCGCTGACCTTGCCGTCGGCGACGACCAGCTTGCGCATCTGGGTCAGCTGCGGGATGCCGAGGTACTCGGCGATGATGGCGGGGACCGCGCCGATGCGGCCGTCGGTCGCCTCGTTGCCGGCGATGACCAGATCTGCGGCCTCACCGTTCTCGAACTCCACCTGGCCGAGTGCGGCAGCGAGAGCCCACGCGGTCTGGATGGCGTCGGAACCGTGCATGGCCGGATCGTTGACGTGCACAGCACTGTCCGCGCCCATGGAGAGGGCCTTGCGGATGGCCTCGGTCGCGCGGTCGGGTCCTGCCGAGAGAACCTTGACCTCGCCGCCGTCGCGCTCCTTGATCAGGAGTGCCTCCTCCACGGCGCGCTCGTTGATCTCGTCGAGCACGGCATCGGCCGCGTCGCGGTCGAGCGTGTAGTCGCCGTCCGAGAGCTTGCGCTCGGACCACGTGTCGGGAACCTGCTTGATCAGTACGACGATGTTCGTCATGGGTCTTCGTCGACCTCCTGTGTCCTGTCTCGGTGAATCAGGTCTTGATCTCGTAGCGCGGGGCCCGAAACGTATTCGGAGTTCACGCTGCGCGCGGTGGGCCGAAGCCCCGGAACCGACGTGTCACGGACGTTACCCCATTCGTGGTTACTGATGGGTAACTTACTCCTGTCGGGCCGAGAAATCACCCCCCGGGGCCCCTCGGACCGCCGACCGGCGTCGCTCGACCGGGCAGGTGGGAACTACTGTCGCCCGGATGAACGACGCCGCGACCGACACGACCGTGTCGACCGAGACACCCCTCCCGCTCACCGGCGAGCGCACGGTGCCCGGCATCGCCGAGGAGAACTACTGGTTCCGTCGGCACGAGGTCGTGTACCGCCGTCTCGCACCGGCCTGCGCCCACCGAGTGGTGCTCGAGGCGGGCTCCGGCGAGGGCTACGGCGCGGACATGATCGCGCGGACGGCAACACGGGTGATCGGTCTCGACTACGACCGCAGCGCCGCCGAACACGTCGCTCGCCGGTACCCGTCGGTCGCCATGACCCGAGGCAACCTCGCGATGCTGCCGCTGCGCGGCGAGAGCGTCGACGTCGTCGTCAACTTCCAGGTGATCGAACATCTGTGGGACCAGGCCGAGTTCCTGCGGGAGTGCCTCCGGGTTCTGGTTCCCGGCGGCGTCCTCCTCGTCAGCACTCCCAACCGCATCACGTTCTCCCCCGGCCGGGACACCCCGCTGAACCCCTTCCACACCCGCGAGCTCGCAGCCGCGGAACTACGGGAATTGCTGTCCGACACGGGATTCGAGATCGACTCGATGACCGGCGTGCATCACGGCGAGCGACTGCGCGCACTCGACGCGACCCACGGCGGATCGTTCATCGACGCGCAGATCGACCGCGCGCTCGCCGGTGAGCCGTGGCCCGCGACCCTCGTCGCCGACGTCGCCGGCATCACCGTCGACGACTTCGACATCCACGCCGAGGCGATCGACGAGAGCCTGGATCTCGTCGCGGTGGCCCGGAAACCGTCCAGCACGTGACGAGCGCGACCTCGGCCGACGAACCGGGCATGTTCGCGCTCGTCCTGCACTCCCATCTCCCGTGGCTCGCCCACCAGGGGCGGTGGCCCGTCGGGGAGGAGTGGCTCTACCAATCGTGGGCAGATTCGTACCTGCCCGTGGTCCGCGAACTGCGGACCCTGGCCGACGAGGGCCGCACCGATCTGCTGACCCTCGGCGTCACCCCGGTACTCGCCGCCCAACTGGACGATCCGTACAGCCTCGACGGGATGCATCACTGGCTCGGCAACTGGCAGCTCCGCGCCGCCGAAGCCGCCGGGTCCCGTGACCCGGACCGCCGCGCGCTCGGCCACCGCGAACACCGGCGATCGGCTGCCGCTCTGCACGAGTTCGAGACCCGCTGGCGCCACGGCGGCGCCCCCCGACTGCGCGAACTGGCCGACTCCGGCGCCGTCGAACTGCTCGGTGGGCCGTCGATGCACCCGTTCCAACCTCTGCTCGACCCACGACTGCGGACGTTCGCGCTCCGCGAGGGACGCGCCGACGCCGTACGCCGGTGGGGCCGCGGCACCGAGGGCATCTGGGCACCCGAGTGCGCCTTCACCGCAGGGATGGAACTCGACTACGCCGCCGCGGGCGTCGGACACTTCATGGTCGACGGCCCGGCTCTGCACGGAGACACGACGTGCGGCCGTCCGGTCGGCGACACCCACGTCGTCGCGTTCGGTCGTGATCTCCCGGTCAGCTATCGCGTGTGGTCACCGAAGTCCGGTTATCCCGGTCATTCCGCGTACCGCGACTTCCACACCTACGACCACGACACCGGGCTGAAGCCGTCCCGGGTCACCGGCAGAAGCGTCGCGGGCCCGGACAAGGCGCCGTACGACCCGGAGCGCGCCGCAGCAGCCGTCCGCACGCACGTCGAGGACTTCGTCGACGTGGTTCGCCGCCGGCTGCGCTCCGAACACGCGCGCACCGGGTCCCCGGCACTGGTGGTCGCCGCCTTCGACACCGAGCTCTTCGGACACTGGTGGCACGAGGGTCCGGCATGGTTGGCCGGCATCCTGCGTGCGCTCCCCGAGGCCGGCATCCGCGTCGGGACACTCGCGGGCGCGAAGCGAGACGGCTACGTCGGTGACCCCGTCGACCTCCCTGACACCTCCTGGGGCAGCGGGAAGGACTGGCGGGTGTGGGCGGGCGATCCCGTCCGCGACCTGGTCGATCTCAACGCCGAGGTCACCGCCACCGCGCTCGACGCCGTCGACGCGGCACCCCCCGGCGGTCTGCGAGACCGTGTCGCGGACCAGATCCTGCGCGAGACGATGCTCACCGTCTCGAGCGACTGGGCCTTCATGGTGAGCAAGGACTCGGCCGCGCAGTATGCCCGCGACCGCGCCCACAAGCACGCTCACGCGGTGCGCGAGATCGCCGACGCCCGCGTGCACGGGCATCACGCACGAGCCGCCGACCTTGCATCCGGGTGGAACCAGGCGGACGATCTGTTCCCGGACCTCGATGCGCGGCGTCTGCAACCGACGGGTCGGGAGGTGCGGGCGTGAAGGTCCTGATGATCTCGTGGGAGTACCCGCCCGTGGTGGTCGGCGGCCTCGGTCGCCACGTCCACCATCTCGCGGTGGAACTGGCCGCGGCCGGACACGAGGTGGTGGTCCTCTCCCGCCGCCCCACGGGTTCCGACGCGGCGACCCACCCCACCGTGAGCTCGGTAGCCGAGGGCGTGCTCGTCGTCGCCGTGGCCGAGGATCCGGCGCACTTCACCTTCGGAGTGGACATGCTGGAGTGGACGCTCGCGATGGGTCACGCGATGGTGCGCGCCGGCCTCGCACTCTCCAAGCCCGGCATCGGCGAGGGGTGGGTTCCCGACGTCGTCCATGCCCACGACTGGCTGGTGGCGCACCCGGCGATCGCGCTCGCCGAGTACTACGACGTCCCGCTGGTCTCGACGATCCACGCGACGGAGGCCGGACGCCACAGCGGATGGGTCTCCGGCCGCGTGAACCGCCAGGTGCACTCCGTGGAATGGTGGCTGGCGCACGAATCCGATTCCGTCATCACGTGTTCCGCGGGAATGGAGGACGAGGTGGTCCGCCTCTTCGGTCCGCTTCCGTCCCCGGTCCACGTGATACGCAACGGCATCGACACCCGGACCTGGACGTACCGTCCTCGCGCGGCGCGCACCGGCGCCCCGTCCCTGCTCTTCGTGGGTCGGTTGGAGTACGAGAAGGGGGTGCAGGATCTGATAGCGGCACTCCCCCGTGTCCGACGGACGCACCCCGGCACCACGCTCACCGTCGTCGGCGACGGGACCCAGCTCGACCACCTCGTCGATCTGGCGCGCGTGCACCGGGTGCGCCGGGCGGTGACGTTCGTCGGATCCCTCGGCCACGACGGCGTTCTCGGGCATCTGCACCGGGCGGACGCGCTGGTGCTGCCGAGTCGATACGAGCCCTTCGGCATCATCGCCCTCGAGGGCGCCGCGGCCGGCACACCGCTCGTCGCCTCCACCGCGGGCGGCCTGGGCGAAGCCGTCGTCGACGGCGTCACCGGGATGTCCTTCGTTCCCGGCGATGTCGGCTCCTTGGCGACGGCGGTGCGGCGCACACTCGACGACCCCGCTGCGGCACGTACCCGGAGTGACGCGGCACGTGCGCGACTCACGTCCGACTTCGACTGGCACTCCGTGGCCCGCGAGACCGCCACGGTCTACTCCACCGCGAAGCGCCGGGTGCGCTTCCCGCTGGGCAGGCCCACGATCAGCGAACGTCCACTGCCCGAACGGGACTGAGTCACTCGCTCCCGAGCGACTTCTTGCGGGCGATGTCCTCCAGTGCGGCGACGTACGCCGCGCGGTCCTCCGCGCCGGCCTCCCAGTCGGTGCGACGGTTCCGGACCACTCGTGCGGGTGCGCCGACCGCGATCCCGTAGTCGGGCACGTGACCCTTGACCACCGCGTGCGCGCCCAGGACGCAGCCGCGACCGACGACGGTCTCCCGCAGCACGGTCACCTTCGCGGCGATCCACGTGTCCGGGCCGATCCGCACCGGCGACTTGACGATGCCCTGATCCTTGATCGGCACCGTGATGTCCTCGGTCCGATGATCGAAATCGCAGATGTAGCACCAGTCGGCGACGAGGGTGGACGCACCGATCTCGATATCGAGATAGGTGTTGACGACGTTGTCCTTGCCGAACACCACCTTGTCACCGATGCGCAGCGACCCCTCGTGGCAGCGGATCGCGTTGCCGTCACCGATGTGCACCCAGCGACCGATCTCGAGTCGCGCCAGCTCGGGCGTCGCGTGGATCTCGACGTTCTTGCCGAGGAACACCATTCCGCGCAGCACCACGTGCGGGTTCGCGGCCTTGAAACGCGCGAGGCGGTAGTACCGCACCAGGTACCAGGGCGTGTACGCCTTGTGGCTGATCACCCAGCGTAGCGACGCGAGCGTGAGGAAGCGCGCCTGGTCGGGGTCACGTCGCCGCGATCCTCGCCACCGGGTGCGCAACGGCGCGTTCCACATGCTGGTCATGGGCGGCACATTACTGTCGGCGTCGCCGCAGGGAACCCGGGGGCCGACCACCGGGGGTCGGAACCGTGACGCATCGTTTCAGCCGTTAGTCTCGTGCGAGCCGATCACCCGACATCAGGAGAGTGCATGCACGACGAGAACCCGCGTACCTCGGTGCGCACTCGTCGAGCCGGTGCCGCTCTCCTCGCGGTCGGCGCCCTCGCCCTCGGGGCCTGTGGCAGTGACTCCGGGCCCATCGACATCCTGGGCGACGAGGGCTGGCGCGGCGGTCTCGCCGACGCCCACAACTCCGCCTCCGTGACCACCGAGGGCAGTCGCTCCCTCGCTCTCGACTGGACCCGCCCTCTCGGCGCTCCCACGTCCACACGTCCCTCCGTCGCGCCCAACGGTCAGATCACGGTGACGATGACCGGAGACGCCGGCTGCGCGCTCGGATCGTTCCAGGGCGAGACCGGACGCAAGCGGTTCTGCAACTCGCTCGGACCCTCCGGCGTCTCGTCGACCGCGGTCGCCGACTCGGCGTCCAACCTCTACGCCGGTGACGACGGCAGCATGAGCTCGATCAACCAGAACGGTCAACTGCGCTGGCGCACACCGGTCTACGGGGTACCGCGCACCCCGCAGTTCCTGCCCGACGGCAACGTCCTGGTGGTCACCCAGTTCGGTCAGATCAACGTGCTGAGCAACCAGACCGGGAACGCGGTCGCACCCGTACTGGACCTGAACCCCAATCCCACGCCCCTGGACGCGCCGAACACCACGCTGCGGCCCGCGGACGACGGTCTGCTGGCCTGCCTGGGCGGTGGGCCGGACTGCGCCGTCGCGGCGGCACCGGCCGTCGACCTGGAGTCCTCGACCGTCTACCTCGTCCTGTGGCGCGCCGGCGCCATCGCTCCCCAGCTCGTGGCGCTCTCCTATACCGGCGGGGACTCCCCCGGGCTCACCGAGGCGTGGTCGTCGCCCCTGCTTCCCGCCGCCGTGACATCGAGCCCCGTGGTGTCACCCGACGGTGACCGCGTGTACCTCACGGACGTCGAGGGCACCGTGCGTGCGTACTCCACCGAGGACGGCTCCGAGATCTGGTCCTACTTCGTCGGTGACCGCGCGGCAGGAAGTGTGTCCGTCGCTGCGGACGGCACCATCGTCCCCGCGGGCGGCGCGGGGTCGCATCTGCGGGCGATCCGCGATGCGGGCGAGCGACCCGAAACGGTGTGGGAGCGGCCAGATCTCGTGACACAGGGTTCCTCCGCACTGGCGGGTGGCACCACGGGCTACACGGTGGTCGGCGACGGTGACGGGCTCGCACTCGTCACCTTCGACACGGCCACCGGCGAGACGGTCGACACCGACGCGCTCCCCGGCGCCGAGGGCTACAGCCCCGGAGTCGTCGTCGGCTCGAACGGCGAGGTGGTCGTCCCGACCGCGCTGGGATCCCTCTACTCGTTCCGCTGAGGCCCGGTGCGCGGCCCGCACACGAAGGCCACCCCCGAGCGCCCGATCCGGGTGATCACGAGCCCCAGCGGCACGGTGCCCCGGAGATCGAGCCGGGGGCGCAGCAACGCAGGATCGACGTCGATGCCACGGACGAGAATCTCGAGCGACCCGCATCCCAGCTCCGCGAGCCGCTTGCGCAACACCTTCTCGGTGAAGGGCAACCTGTCGAGGATCTCGAAGCCCGTCGTCCCCTCCGGTATCGCGTCTCCCGTGAGGTGCGCGATGCGTGGATCCAGTTGCCACAGTCCATGTCTCGCGGCGTAGTGGCGCACGAGACCGGCCCGCACGACGGCGCCGTCGGGATCGACGATGTACCTGCCAGGGGCACGATCGTCGTCGATGGCGTCCGAGTCGGCGTCCGTCACCTCCCACGCGGAACCGTCCGACCGGAGCACCGTCGCACGGCGACGCACAGCGGGGTCCGCCACCTCCCCCAGCCAGAGGCACGCCTCGCGGACGGCGCCGTCGAGGGAGACGAGTTCGACCTCGGCCCGCGTGTGTCGGCTCGTGAGGTCGAGACGGTCGACGTCGAGACCCGGTGCGCACTTGACCACCAGGTCGCGGCCGGCATAGGCGTCGAGGAGGTCCGGAAGCGGGGGTTCGAGGGCTGCGGGGTCGTGACGGCGGCGGCCGCCGGCGCGGCGGCCGGGGTCGGCGACGACAACGGTGCCGCGCGTGGTGGGGACCGCCGCGTCGGCACGCAGCACGGCCACGTCGGGAACGTTGTGTCGTGCCATGGCCAACCGCACCGGATCGAGATCGCTGCCCACCACGATGTCCGCGACCGAGTGCAGGGTGTGCAGTTCGGTGCCGATCGAGCAGGTGACGTCGTGGATGCGACGTCCGCGCAGCCGCTCGGCCCGGTGCCGGGACACCTGTTCGGTGGTGGCCTGCTGCACCGCGTCGTCGGTGACCAACCACGTTCCGGCGAACGGCAGCTTGGTCGCGGCCTTGCGGCGCAGGGTGACCGTCTCGATCAGCGCGGCGGCGCGGTCACCGAAGGCACTGCGGATCCGGCCGATGTCCGAGACCAGCGTGGCGGGCGTCAGCGCACGGTCACCGACCGCGGCCAGCGCGTCGGACGCCCCGGCCAGGTACTCGACGTCGTCGAGGTCGAACGAGTATCCCACCGACGCGTCAGAGCGCGCCGGTGTCCGGCTTCGTGCCCGTGATCATCACGTTGTAGAAGTAGCCACGGGGCACGACGTGATGCAGCACGTTCTCGTCGAGCCACGACAGCGACTTCCAGCCGTTGAACGCGAACCTCGCCCAGCCCCAACCCAGCTTCTCCGCCGGCACCGCCGCCTCGAAGGTGCGGACCGGCCAGCCCAGCAGCGCTGCGGCGAACTCCTCGGTCTTGGCCTGCACGTCGTCCGCGCCCGCGGCGACGGCGATGTTCTCGAGCTCCGTCGGGTCGAAGGTGTGCAGATCGACGACGGCCTCGAGTGCCGCGGCACGGGACGACTCGTCCAGCTCCTGTTGCGGGCGACGCCAGTCCGCGAGGAACGGCAACCGCGTCGTGCGGGTCGTGGCCTCCCACGTGAGACGCCCCAGCCACCGCGCGTAGAAGTTGCCCACCGTCGTCGGCTCGCCCGCGAACACGAACCGGCCGCCGGGCTTGAGCACGCGCAGCACCTCGCGCAGCGACTGCTCCACGTCCGGGATGTGGTGCAGCACCGCGTGACCGACGACGAGATCGAACGTGTCGTCCTCGTACGGGATGGTCTCGGCGTCGGCGACGCGGCCGTCCACGTCGAGGCCCAGGTTCTCGGCGTTGCGCAGCGCGACCTTGACCATGCCCGGCGACAGGTCCGTGACCGACCCGGTCGCGGCGACGCCGCTCTGCATGAGGTTGAGCAGGAAGAAGCCGGTACCGCAGCCCAGTTCCAGCGCGCGACCGTACGGCAGGGCCTCGGATCCGGCCACCGCGTCGAAACGGCCGCGGGCGT
Source organism: Rhodococcus sp. BP-316 (assembly GCF_019836105.1). Lineage (NCBI taxonomy): Bacteria > Bacillati > Actinomycetota > Actinomycetes > Mycobacteriales > Nocardiaceae > Rhodococcus > Rhodococcus sp. BP-316. The sequence continues at coordinate 686,192 of NZ_JABUEE010000001.1, forward strand.
AGTCGATGCAGCGCTGGTCGTAGGAGATCGACCACTTGTCGTCGTAGGTCTCCGCTTCCCAGTCGTGGTAGAGCACCTGCGCCAGCTTGGTGTCCGACCGTGCGGCCTGCACTTCCTCGGCACTCGCGTGCGGGCGCGGCGCCGGATCCGACGGTGCGGTCGAGGCGGCGGTGTCGGTGTGCGGTTCACGAGCGGTCATGGAAGGGAACCCTATCTGAACGAGCGCGGGAGGCTAGTTGCCGGTGAAGTCGGCCTTGCCCGGGCCGTTCTCGAGGAACGACGCCATGCCGATCGCGCGGTCCTCGGTACCGAACAGCGAGGCGAAGACGTGCGCCTCGATCTTCAGGCCAGTCGCGAGGTCGGTGTCCAGACCCTCGTCGATGGCCGCCTTGGCTGCGGCGAGGGCGCGCGAGGCACCGCGGACGAACTGACCGGCCCACGTGCGCGCCGCCTCGTACACGGCATCGGGGGCCACCACCTCGTCCACGAGGCCGACGGCGAGCGCCTCCTCGGCCCCGACGAAACGGCCGGTGAACACCATGTCCTTCGCGCGGCTCGGGCCGATCAGCCGGGCGAGTCGCTGGGTGCCGCCACCGCCGGGAATGACGCCGAGCAGCACCTCGGGGACGCCGAGCTTCGCGTTGTCGCCCGCGATGCGGCGATCGGCACCGAGGGCGACCTCCAGACCGCCGCCGAGGGCGTATCCGGTGATGGCGGCGACGGTGGGCTTCGGGATGGACGCGATCGCTCCGAGACCGGCCTGCAGAGCGCCGATCGCGTCGGTCATCTGGCCCGCGGACATCTCCGCCATCTCCTTGATGTCGGCGCCGGCGGCGAACACCTTCTCACCGCCGTACACGATGACCGCCTTGACGTCCGGATCCTCGGCGGCGGCCCGCGACACCTCGAGGAGCTCACCCTGCACCTGGCGGTTCAGAGCGTTCATCGGCGGCCGGGAGAGCCGGATGGTGCCGATGCCGTCAGTCACGTCGAGAGTCACGAATTCAGCCATGGCCAGCACGCTAGCCGTTCGACGTCCGCTCGGCGCGTGGGGGGAGGTCGGCGCGATACTCGTCGGCGCCGTCGAAGTTCACCCGCACGGATCCACCCGATCCGCTGATGACGGGCTGCACCGGCGCCAGATCGGCCTCTGCGGCCATGGCCTCGGCCACCGACCCGTGACCGGCGAGATGCCGCAGGCACGCCCAGGTGGGCGGCATCAGCATGCGGTCGCCGCGACGGAACTCGTCGAGGGCATCCGCGGGCCGCACCCACGCGGCGTCGACGGCCTCGGACGTCTCGCCGTCGGGACGTTGCCCGGACGGGAGCGCCGCGACGAAGAAGCGGGTGTCGTACCGACGGGTCGTCTCACCCTCGGGCGTGATCCAACGGGCGTGCGGGCGCAGCAGATCGGAGCGCACCACCAGGCGGGTCTCGGCCAGGAACTCACCGAAAGAGATCTCGTGCTTCTCGACGGCACGACGCCGGTCGGCGTGATCGGACGTGTCCGCGACGACGGTGTGCGCGTCGGGCCCGGCGAACAGGACACCGCACTCCTCGAAGGTCTCGCGCACCGCGGCGAGCACCAGGGCCCGCGCCGCGGCGTCGTCGTCGGTGCCGAACCGTGCCGCCCACCACGCGGGTGACGGGCCGGCCCACCGGTCCTCCCCGTCCGCGGGCGTGCGATCGGTCGGATCCACACCGCCACCCGGGAAGACCGTCATGCCGGCGGCGAACGCCATTCGTCCGACTCGCCGCTGCAGGAAGACCTCGAGCCCTGCCGGCGCATCGCGCAGCAGGATGACGGTGGAGGCGTCCCGCAGCGCGACCGGTTCGGTCACCGCGCTCGCCGATGGGACGACCGCGACCGCTTGCGTCGCGCGAAGAAGCGCCCGTCGGTGCGCTCGAGGGCGATGGCCTGACTGAACGCGGTGGACAGGTTTTCCTCCGTGATGACGTCGTCGATGAGACCCTGCGCCACGACTCCGCCCTCCTTGAGCAGCATCGCGTGGGTGAAGCCCGGTGGGATCTCCTCCACGTGGTGCGTGATCAGCACCGTCGCGGGGGCGTCGGGGTCGAGTGCGAGGTCGGTGAGGATGGCGACGAGATCCTCGCGGCCTCCGAGGTCGAGACCCGCGGCCGGCTCGTCGAGCAGCAGCAACTCGGGGTCCGTCATCAGAGCGCGGGCGATCAGGACACGCTTGCGTTCGCCCTCGGACAGCGTCCCGAAGGTCCGGCGAGCGAGATGCTCGATACCGGCCGTCTCGAGCATGTCGACCGCACGCTCGTCGTCCACCTCGTCGTACTTCTCACGCCAGCGACCGAGCACCGCGTACCCCGCCGACACGACCAGATCGGCCACCACCTCGTCGGACGGGATGCGTCCGGCGAGAGCAGAGGACGACAGGCCGATGCGCGGCTTGAGTTCCGAGATGTCAACGTGCCCGAGTGTCTCGCCGAGCACGTGCGCGGTGCCGGAGGTCGGGTAGATCTCCGCCGCGGCGACGCGCAGCAGCGTGGTCTTGCCCGCACCGTTCGGTCCGAGGACCACCCACCGCTCGTCCAGCTCCACGTTCCAGGAGACGGGGCCGACGAGGGTCGTCCCTCCGCGGACGACGGAGACATCGGCGAGTTCGACGAGCAGGTCTGGGTCAGGAGAGGACACGCCTTCCATCTTCCCGCACGCGCGGGGTGCATCCACGGCAGGATCAGCACGCGTGTCGCACGAACAGAACTCACCGAAGTCCGCCGCCGCGTCGGGCACGCCCTTCCCGCTGGGCGCCCACCCCGTGGAGGGCGGCGTCTGCTTCGCCGTGCACGCACCCGACGCGCACGCCGTCGAGGTGTGTCTGGTGGACGGGTCGGGCCCCGACTCACGGGAGTCGCGTCACCTCCTCACCCAGCGCACGTACGGCATCTGGCACGGTGTGGTCGCCGAGGCCGGCGTCGGATCCGTCTACGGCTACCGCGTCTCCGGACCGTGGAATCCCGAGGCCGGTCACCGGTTCGATCCGCACAAGATCCTTCTCGACCCCTACGCACGGCGCATCGTCGGCAGCCTCGGCGACGCGCGAGCCCTCCTGCCGTATCGCGACGACCCGTTCGGACCGCAGTCGACGGTCGACTCGCTGGGACACGCTCCCCTCGCGGTGGTCACCGCTCCCCTGGCGGCCTCGGACGCACCGCGACTCGAGACCGACTGGGACCGCACCGTCGTGTACGAGGTGCACGTCGGGTCGTTCACCGGTGCCCATCCGGACGTCCCCGAGAATCTACGCGGCACCTACCTCGGACTCGTTCACCCTGCGGTGCTCGAGCACCTTCGTACGCTGGGTGTGACGGCGGTGGAACTGCTTCCGGTGCACGCGTGCCTCACCGAACCCGGTGTGCGCGCCCGAGGGATGCGCAACCACTGGGGCTACAGCACCGGCTCGTACTTCGCCGTCGAACCGTCGTACGCCTCGGTCCCCGGCGCCGAGGTCACCGAGTTCCGCACGATGGTGGACACGCTGCACGAGGCGGGTATCGAGGTGATCCTCGACGTCGTCTACAACCACACCTGCGAGGGCGGTGTCGACGGCCCCTCCCTCTCGTGGCGCGGCCTGGACGCGCGCGGGTACTACCTGCTGGACGCCCGCGGTCACGACATCGATCTGACGGGATGCGGCAACACCGTCGACGCCGCGTCCCCGGCCGTCGTCCGGATGGTCTGCGACTCGTTGCGGTACTGGGTCACCGAACTGGGGGTCGACGGCTTCCGCTTCGATCTCGCCAGCACTCTGGGCAGGCCGGGCGGATGGCGCTTCGATCCGCACGCCCCGATGTTGAGCGCCATCGCCGCCGACCCGATCCTGTGCCGCGCCAAGCTGATCGCCGAGCCGTGGGACGCGACCGGGCCCGGGTACCAGGTCGGCGGGTTCGGCGGCGTGTGGAGCGAGTGGAACGACCGCTACCGAGACACGCTGCGCCGCTTCTTCGCCGGGCACGGCGGTGTGCGTGAGCTGGCGTCACGCCTCGCGGGATCCGAGGATCTGTTCGCGCCGACCGGACGCAGGCCGTGGGCGTCCGTCAACTTCGTCACCGCTCACGACGGCTTCACCGCGCGAGACCTGGTGTCCTACAACGCCAAGCACAACGAGGCCAACGGCGAGTCCAACCGCGACGGCACTGACAACAACCTCTCGGTGAATCACGGCGTCGAGGGCGAGACCGAGGACCCCGCCGTGCTCGCGGCGCGCGATCGACACGTGCGTGCGCTGCTGTCGACCCTGGCCCTGTCCACCGGGACACCGATGTTCCTGGCCGGCGACGAACTGGGACACACGCAGCACGGCAACAACAATGCCTACTGCGTGCCGCAGGAAACATCGGCCGCGGATGCGCACGCGATCGACTGGTCGAGACGGGACGACGCCCTGACGGCGACTCTGGGACGAGCACTGCGGCTGCGTCGATCGGCACCCGTTCTGCGCCAACAGGAGTTCTTCGCCGGTCGGGACACACCCAGCGGCGAACCGGATCTCATGTGGTTCGACCACGACGGGGCCGAGATCGTCGGCGATCGGTGGAACGACGATCACGCCCGGACCCTGCAGGCCTGGGTCGACGGATCCGACGTGCGCATCCCTGCGCTCCGACACGCAGGGGTCGAGGCGGAGACCTTCGATTCGGCTCTGCTGGTGGTGCACTCGGGAGGCGATGCGAACATCGTCCTCCCCGATCACCGTCGACACGGGCCGGACGAGGCACCCGGTTACGTTCCCGTCTTCGACTCCGCGACACCCGACGGTCGACCGGTGGACGCGTCGCCCGTCACCGCGGGAAGCACCGTCCGAGTGGCCGGTCCGATCGTGCTCGTCTACATCTCGACGATCCCGTCCTGACTCAGGCGGTGCGCGGGACGTACAGCTCGGCGATCACGGTCATCGACCCGGGGGCGACCTCCGTGTAGCCCGCGTCCCGCACGCCGACGGCGGTGCCGCGCTCGCACTCGGCCACGAGGCGAGACCAGGTCTCGGCATCGGCATCACGAACGCTGACGGCCCACTGCGCGTCCTGCCACGCCCGGACGTCCTCGACCGTCATGGCACCGGCAGCGAGCATCACGGCGTGTCCCACCTGGGCGGCGGTCTTGCCGACGGTCATCTCGAGCTCCGCGTCCACCCAGAGCCGCACGGCACCCTCGGCGTGCGGTCCCGGGTCGTCGGCCGGCAGGTCGGTGCCTCCCACCTGGAGCTTGCGCAGCCTCGGGTCCAGATCACCCACACGGCACGGCACATAGGCCCGAGCCGACGCCCCGCCCACGTCGACGGTCACGCCGTCCACCTCCTGCGCCGCCGTCCACTGCGCGCCCCGCGCGCGACGGGACACCTTGCGGATCCGCGCACCCAGCCACGCCGTGTACTCCTCGTGCCAGGGACCGCCCGGGGCGATGCGCTCGTCCAGGCACACCTGCAGCGTCGCGGACGCCGCCGCGGCCAGCAGGTCGGACCGGGCCGGCGGATCGACCTTGGGGATGTGGAGCACCAGCGGCATCGCGCGCACGTCGGCAGGATCGGGCGGATCGACTCGCGAGCCGTAGGAACCGGCCGCACTCGTCCCGGCCACCAGCACCGCGTGGCGCTCCTCGAGGGTGGACGGCCGGACGTCCTCCAGGGGACCCTCGTCGATCACGGGATGGGGATGCGGCGAACCCCGCCGTCGAGGGAGTCGGCGGCCTCGATCTCACTGCGGGTGACACCGAGGACGAAGAGCAGCGCGTCGAGGAACGGATAGGACAGCGCCGCGTCCGCGACCTCGCGCAGCGCCGGCTTCGCGTTGAAGGCGATGCCGAGACCCGCCGCGGTGAGCATGTCGATGTCGTTGGCACCGTCGCCGACCGCCACCGTCTGCTCCATCGGCACGCCGACCTGTGAGGCGAACTGGCGCAGCGCCACCGCCTTCGCCGCGCGATCGACGACATCGCCGATCACGCGGCCGGTGAGCTTGCCGTCGACGATCTCCAGGGTGTTCGCCTTCACGAAGTCCAGTTCGAGCTCGTGCGCCAAGCCCTCGATCACCTGCCGGAAACCGCCCGACACCACGCCGCAGTGATAGCCGAGTCGTCGCAACGTCCGAATGGTGGTGCGCGCGCCCGGCGTGAGCTCGAGATCCTCGGCGACGTCGTCGATGACCGATGCGTCCAACCCGGCCAGGGTCGCGACTCGACGGTGCAGTGACTCCGCGAAGTCGATCTCGCCTCGCATGGCCGCCTCGGTGACGGCTCGGACCTCGTCCTCGACTCCGGCCCGCGCCGCGAGCATCTCGATGACCTCGCCCTGCACCAGCGTCGAGTCGACGTCGAACACGATGAGGCGCTTCGCTCGACGAGCCAGTCCGGACCGTTCGACGGCGACGTCGATACCGACTCCGGCAGCCACGGTCGCGAGCGCCGACCGCAACGCCTCGTCGGCCTCGTCGCTCGACAGCCCGCCCTCCTCCTGCGGACGGGCCGAGACCAACAGCTCGAGTCCCGTCACCGGGTAGTCGGCGATACCGCGGATCGAGTCGATGTTGGCGCCCTGTCGCGCGAGTTCGCTCGACAGCACGCTGATGGCTCGCGCGGTGACGGGCCGTCCCAACACGACGACGACGTGGGTGGAGAGGGGCGAACGACCGTGCGCTCCCCCGACCTCGACGTCGACGTGGACACCCACCGTGCCCATGGCCTCCTCGAGGTGCTCCTGCAAACTCTCGACGTCCCCGGGGCAACTGCCCAGGACACCGAGCGTCAGGCGACCGCGAATGACCACCTGCTCCACGTCCACGACGCTGACGTCGTGTCGCGCCAGCGAGGCGAAGAGCACGGATGTGACACCGGGCTTGTCACCGCCGGTGACCGTCACGAGCACGGACGTCGGCGGGGGTGGTGTCTCCACCATCGAGGTATCTCCTTGTCACACGAAAAGCCCCTCACCGTGAGGAGAGGGGCTCGTCGCTGGAACGGTCGTGGAACGAGAGGACTACTTGTCGCGGTCGCCCGAACCTTCGTGATCGCTGGTCGCGATCGGCGCGCGGCGTGCCTGCTCGAGCACCTCGGTGGTCTTGCCTCCACCGTGGCCCGGTCCCACATGCGCTTCGTCTCGCATGCGTTCGACCATGTGCGGGTAGTGCAGCTCGAACGCGGGGCGCTCGGAGCGGATACGCGGGAGCTCCACGAAGTTGTGGCGCGGCGGCGGGCAGCTGGTCGCCCACTCCAGGGAGTTGCCGTAGCCCCACGGATCGTCGACCGTGACGACCTCGCCGTAGCGGTAGCTCTTGAAGACGTTCCAGAGGAACGGCAACGTCGAGGCGCCGAGGACGAAGGCACCGACCGTCGAGATCGAATTGAGCACCGTGAAGCCGTCGGACGGGAGGTAGTCCGCGTAGCGACGCGGGAATCCCTCGGCGCCGAGCCAGTGCTGCACCAGGAACGTGGCGTGGAAGCCGACGAAGGTGGCCCAGAAGTGCCACTTGCCGAGAGCCTCGTCCATCATCCGGCCCGTCATCTTCGGGAACCAGAAGTAGATACCGGCGTAGGTCGCGAACACGATCGTGCCGAACAGCACGTAGTGGAAGTGCGCCACCACGAAGTAGGAGTCGGTGACGTGGAAGTCGATGGGCGGGCTGGCGAGCAGCACACCGGACAGACCACCGAAGAGGAACGTGACCAGGAAGCCGACCGAGAACAGCATCGGCGTCTCGAACGTCAGCTGGCCCTTCCACATCGTGCCGATCCAGTTGAAGAACTTCACACCCGTCGGGACGGCGATGAGGAACGTCATGAAGGAGAAGAACGGCAGCAGCACCGCACCGGTCGCGTACATGTGGTGGGCCCACACGGCGATGGACAGCGCCGCGATGGCGATGGTGGCGTAGATCAGGCCCGTGTAACCGAACAGCGGCTTACGGGAGAAGACCGGGAAGATCTCCGACACGATGCCGAAGAACGGCAGCGCGATGATGTACACCTCGGGGTGACCGAAGAACCAGAACAGGTGCTGCCACAGCAACACACCGCCCGTGGCCGGATCGAACAGGTGCGCACCCAGGTGTCGGTCGGCCGCCAGTCCCAGCAGTGCCGCGGTGAGCAGCGGGAAGGCGAGCAGCACGAGGATCATCGTCACGAAGATGTTCCAGGTGAAGATGGGCATCCGGAACATGGTCATGCCCGGGGCACGCAGGCAGATGACCGTCGTGATCATGTTCACGCCACCGAGGATGGTGCCGAGGCCCGAGAGCGCGAGGCCCATGATCCAGAAGTCCGCGCCCACGCCCGGCGAGTGCACGGCGTCGGTGAGCGGCGTGTAGGCCGTCCAGCCGAAGTCTGCAGCGCCACCGGGGGTGATGAAGCCCGCCGAGGCGATGAGTGCGCCGAACAGGTACAGCCAGTAGCTGAACGCGTTCAGACGTGGGAACGCCACGTCGGGCGCACCGATCTGCAGCGGGAGGATGTAGTTGGCGAACGCGAACACGATGGGCGTCGCGTACAGCAGCAACATGATCGTGCCGTGCATGGTGAAGAGCTGGTTGTACTGCTCGTTCGACAGGAACTGCATGCCCGGGAGGGCGAGCTCCGCACGCATGAGCAGGGCGAGGACGCCACCGAACAAGAAGAAGCCGAACGACGTGACCATGTACATGATCCCGAGCGTCTTCGGATCGGTGGTCGTCACCATCTTGTGGATGAACGATCCCTTGGGCCCCATACGGGGCGGGTACGGCCGTGAAGCCGTCAGCTCGGGGACTGGCTGGGGCGCTAGGGCAGTCACTGATCCTCCTGAAAGCGCGTCTCCCCGTGCCCGAGGTGGACGCATGAAATTCGTGCGCTCTATGGATCGTAACCCCATGACACACGAACTGCGGCACGGGTCCTACGAAGTGTCGTACTTCCACCCGGGTGTCGCATTTTCCGGCCCGCGGGAGGCCCTCTTCCGAAGGCCTCCACGACCGGAGCACGGCCTGCCCGCCACTCGCCGAGCGACCGGCTTCCGGACTGCCCGTAAGGTCTCGGCCATGTCGGATCGCTCTCGTCGTCACGCTCGATCGGTCGTCGCCCTCGCGACGATTCCCGCGATGCTCGCCCTCTCTGCCTGCGGCGACACCTCGAGTGACGACGCCTCCACCATTGTGCGGACCACCACGAACGTGGCCGGAGCCGGCGTCGTCGGCATCGAACGTGACACCGCCGGCCTGTGCGCGCTCCCGCAGCCGGTCGACTCGGTCGGTCAGCAAGGTGACACCCGGCTCGTCGTCGGCAGCGGCCGTGCGACCACGGTGCCCGCCGATCCGCAACGTGTCGTGGTTCTCACCATGACGGCACTCGACGCGTCGTGCGCCGTCGGCACCTGGGAGCGCGTCGTCGGCGCACCCACGGCGCCGCTCGCTCCCACCGCTCCCCCGTCCGGCCTGCTGCGCCCGGACTACCTCGGCACCGGCATCGCCGAGATCGCCGGCGTCGGACCCGAGGGCTCCCCCGACGTCGACGCGATCCGAGCACTGGCTCCGGACGTCATCATCGGCGGCGACGCCCTCGACCCCGCCGTCACCGCGCAACTCGACGGCATCGCCCCGACCGTTCTCACGCGCGCGTCGTCGTCGTGGCTCGAACGGTCCACGCTCGCGGCCGCGGCGATGGGACGACGTGACGCCGCCGCCCGTGCGACGGAGCAGTACCGCGTACGCGCCGAGACCGTGGGCCGCGAGCAGAACTCCCGCATCACCGAGGCGTCTCTCGTGCGCTTCGGCGCCGACGGCACACAACTGCTCGGCGACGACAGCTTCGCGGGGCAGGTACTCGCGCAGGCGGGCGTGCGACGACCGGGGCCTCAGCTAGGCGAGACCCGCGCACTCCCGCAGGACGATCTGTCCGACGCGGAGGGCGACCTGATCTACGTCATGTTCGACGGACAGGCGGGGCTGGAACGCGGCACCGAGGTCATGGACTCGGACGCGTGGAAGGACCTCGGCGCCGCGACGGACAGTCGCGTGTTCAGCGTCGACGACACGGTGTGGTCGGGCGAGGGCCTCGTGGCTGCGGGCGCGGTCCTCACCGACGTGTCGAACACGCTGAACGGCTACGTCTGACGCGTCGGCGGTAGCGTTCCGGGAGTGCCGATACCCGAGTTCATCACCACCCTGCGCGCCAAGATCGGTCACGATCCGCTCTGGCTCTCCGGTGTCAGTGCCGTCGTGCTCGACGCCGACGATCGGCTGCTGCTGACGCGTCGCAAGGACAACGAGCTCTGGGCCGTGGTGTCCGGCGTCCTCGAGCCCGGCGAGGAACCCGGACCGGCCGCCCTCCGGGAGATCCTGGAGGAGACGGGCGTGACGGCCGAGCTCGTGCGGTTGACGAGTGTCGACGTCACCGAGCCCATCGTCTACCCGAACGGCGACCGCACCCAGTACCTCGACGTCTGCTTCCTCGCCCGGTACGTCGCCGGCGAGGCGCGGGTCGCGGACGACGAGAACCTCGACGTGCAGTGGTTCGCGCGCGATGCGCTGCCCGCGGACATCACCGACACCTCGACTCTCCGCATCGCGAAGGCGCTGGACCACGGCCCGGAGGCCTGGTTCCGGCGGTAGGTGGCGCCGGACCGTGCCGTCCTGCCGCGTCCTGTGTGCACCGATGCTCAGTGTCCGGCGCGCCCGCACACCCTCACCGATTTCGGCCACCTTCACCGGTCACAACCGGTGAAGGTGGCTACAACCGTTGCAGGAGGGCGCAACGGCGCACGTGCTCCGGTTTCCGCAACCCGCTCCTGCTACAACCGAAGCGGGTTGCGGGAACCGGAGCACCTCGCACTCGAGACGTGCTCACCAGACATGACTCAGGGCACCACCCGCAAAGCGGACGGTGCCCCGAGGTGAGGTGGGTCAGAAGTCCCAGTCGTCGTCCTCGGTGTTGACTGCCTTGCCGATGACGTACGAGCTTCCCGAACCCGAGAAGAAGTCGTGGTTCTCGTCGGCGTTGGGTGAGAGCGCCGACAGGATGGCCGGGTTGACGTCGCACTCGTCCTTCGGGAACAGGCCTTCGTAGCCGAGGTTCATGAGCGCCTTGTTCGCGTTGTAGCGCAGGAACTTCTTGACGTCCTCGGTCAGACCGACCTCGTCGTAGAGGTCCTGCGTGTACTCGGTCTCGTTCTCGTACAGCTCGAAGAGCAGATCGAACGTGTAGTTCTTCAGCTCCTCGCGCTCGGCGGGCGAGCGGGTCTCGAGTCCGCGCTGGTACTTGTAGCCGATGTAGTACCCGTGCACGGCCTCGTCGCGGATGATCAGGCGCACGAGGTCGGCAGTGTTGGTGAGCTTGGCCCGCGAGGACCAGTACATCGGCAGGTAGAAGCCCGAGTAGAAGAGGAACGACTCGAGCAGGGTCGAGGCGACCTTGCGCTTCAGCGGGTCGTCGCCCTTGTAGTAGTCCATGACGATGGACGCCTTGCGCTGCAGATTCGGGTTCTCCTCCGACCAGCGGAACGCATCGTCGATGTCGCGCGTGGAGCACAGCGTCGAGAAGATCGACGAGTAGGACTTGGCGTGCACCGACTCCATGAACGAGATGTTGGTGTACACCGCCTCCTCGTGCGGAGTGATGGCGTCCGGGATGAGCGACACGGCGCCGACGGTGCCCTGAATCGTGTCGAGCAGCGTCAGACCCGTGAAGACGCGCATGGTGAGCTGCTTCTCGTGGTCCGTCAGCGTGTCCCAGGACGGGATGTCGTTCGAGATCGGCACCTTCTCGGGCAGCCAGAAGTTGCTGGTGAGCCGATCCCAGACCTCGGAATCCTTGTCGTCGACGACGCGGTTCCAGTTGATCGCGGAGACGCGATCGATGAGCTTCACCATGGGTACCTACCTGCTGATCGATGACTCTGCTTCACGGCTGCACCTGCGGTGCGCCGGGGACTGCGAGAAATGCGGCCGTGGCCGCGAATTGTCACTGACGGCAACACTACCCGTTGTGGCATGCCCCGGGGGCCAACACAACACCGTGTGTCTCCGACCCGTGCGCCTCATGCGCGTTCAGAGATGCGCACGAGGCTCACAACGGGCGCAGCCCGACCACTCGCCTACCCACCCCTCACGACGGAGGACGGTCGTCACCTCACGTGCGACACCGCAGGGATCGTCGACCACCTCGTCGTACCCGAAGACCAGACGCGGGCGGCCGGCAAGTTCCGCGGCGTTGTCGCGTCGACGGTCGCGGAAGGCCACGCCGGGCATCGCGTGGAACCGACGGCCGTCCAGGCGAACGATCAGGTCGACGCCGACGTTCGAATAGTCGACATCCTCGAACAATGTCCGCCCGTCGACGCGAACAGGGCTCTGACGTGCACCGACGGGAAATCCATGCGCCTGCTCGACCTCGAGTGCGTACGCGAGTTCGAGAACGGACTGCACCCCGTCGGACATGTACCGCACAGCCTGTTCGAGGGCCACACGGTAGCGGTAGGGGCGACGCTTCTCGAGTCGCTCACGGATGTCGTCGAGGCGCACGATCCGACTGCTCACGGAGGACACCAGACTCGTCATCGCTTCGCGCGCAGTCGATTCGGATGTCGCAAGGTCGATCGCCGTGTCGGCCGCACGGGTTCTCGGTAGCGGCCCGTCGTGCACGATGTGTGCATGAGCGCGGGACCGATGCACCACGACCCCGGGATGTAGAACTGACCCGACGCGGGCCACCGGTCCCGTCGCCGTCACTCGGGAGCGAACCCTGGTGGGACTCTGGCACCGCGCCGAACGGCCGTAGGGAACCGTGACATGGGCGCGTGCACCCGATGAGACTCGCCGCAGACCCCACTCCTCCGCTGCGCTCCGGTGACTGAGCAAGGAGTCCGGGCCGCCGTAGAGCAGGGCGGCGCGCAGAGTCTGTTCCCGATCGAGCGGACCTGCTGCGATGGCGTAGACGCCCCGAAGAACGATCGCCCAGCGGCCCGACTCGACGTGGCGCCGAACTCTGTCTCGGCTGTACCCGAGGCCCGTCACTTGCGATTGAGTGAACAGGCCTGACTGGTCGTCCACTAGTCGATGCAATTCATGTTCGTCCCCCCGGATGCGCATGCGGGGATGGTGCACGACCGGTACGACACCCGTCCGTGCGCCTTGTGCGCATCGTCAGATGCGCACAAGGCGCACGGGGGGCGAAGCCCACTAGAGCATGCAGCTGACGCAACCCTCGACCTCGGTCCCCTCGAGGGCCATCTGGCGCAGCCGGATGTAGTACAGCGTCTTGATTCCCTTGCGCCACGCGTAGATCTGCGCCTTGTTGATGTCGCGGGTGCTCGCGGTGTCCTTGAAGAACAGCGTGAGGGACAGGCCCTGGTCGACGTGCTGCGTCGCTGCCGCGTACGTGTCGATGATCTTCTCGTAGCCGATCTCGTACGCGTCCTGGTAGTACTCCAGGTTGTCGTTGGTCAGGTACGGCGCCGGGTAGTAGACGCGGCCGATCTTGCCTTCCTTGCGGATCTCGATCTTCGACGCCACCGGGTGGATGGAACTGGTGGAGTAGTTGATGTACGAGATGGAGCCGGTCGGCGGGACGGCCTGCAGGTTCTGGTTGTAGATGCCGTGCTGCTGCACCGATGCCTTCAACTCGACCCAGTCGTCCTGCGTCGGGATGCTGATTCCCGACTGGGAGAACAACTCTCGGACACGCGCTGTCTTGGGCTCCCAGGCGCGCTCGGTGTACTTGTCGAAGAACTCGCCCGACGCGTACTTGGACTGCGGGAAGCCTCCGAAGTAGCTGCCGCGCTCCTTCGCCAGACGGTTCGAGGCCCGCAGCGCATGGAACAGCACGGTGTAGAAGTAGATGTCGGTGAAATCGACACCCTCCTCGCTGCCGTAGTGGATGCGCTCACGAGCGAGGTAGCCGTGCAGGTTCATCTGGCCGAGGCCGATGGCGTGCGAGGTGTTGTTGCCCTGCTCGATGGACGGCACCGAGTAGATGTGGGTCTGGTCCGACACGGCCGTCAAGCCGCGGATGGCGACCTCGATGGTCTGCGCGAAGTCGGGCGAGTCCATGGTCTTCGCGATGTTCAGCGAACCCAGGTTGCACGAGATGTCCTTGCCCACATGGCTGTACGAGAGATCCTCGTTGAACGTGGACGGCGTCGAGACCTGCAGGATCTCGGAGCACAGGTTCGAGTGCGTGATCTTGCCCTCGATGGGATTGGCCCGGTTCACCGTGTCCTCGAACATGATGTAGGGGTAGCCCGACTCGAACTGCAGCTCGGCGAGGGTCTGGAAGAACTCGCGCGCCTTGATCTTCGTCTTGCGGATGCGCGCGTCGTCGACCATCTCGTGGTACGTCTCGCTGACGTTCACGTCGGCGAAGGGCTTGCCGTAGATGCGCTCGACGTCGTACGGCGAGAACAGGTACATGTCCTCGTTCTTCTTCGCCAGCTCGAACGTGATGTCCGGGATGACGATGCCGAGGGACAGCGTCTTGATGCGGATCTTCTCGTCGGCGTTCTCGCGCTTGGTGTCGAGGAACTTGTAGATGTCCGGGTGGTGCGCGTGCAGGTACACCGCGCCGGCACCCTGCCGCGCTCCGAGCTGGTTCGCGTACGAGAACGAGTCCTCGAGCAGCTTCATGATGGGGATGACGCCCGACGACTGGTTCTCGATGCGCTTGATCGGCGCACCGGATTCACGAATGTTGCTGAGCAGCAACGCGACTCCGCCACCACGCTTGGACAGCTGCAGTGCCGAGTTGATGGAGCGACCGATGGACTCCATGTTGTCCTCGATGCGCAGGAGGAAGCAGGAGACGGGCTCGCCGCGCTGCTTCTTGCCCGAGTTGAGGAACGTGGGAGTGGCCGGCTGGAAGCGGCCGGCGATGATCTCGTCGACCAGGTCGGTCGCGAGAGTCTCGTTGCCGGCGGCCAGCGTCAGCGCGACCATGCACACGCGATCCTCGAAGCGCTCCAGGTAGCGCTTCCCGTCGAACGTCTTGAGTGTGTAGGACGTGTAGTACTTGAACGCACCCAGGAAGGTGGGGAACCGGAACTTCTTGGAGTAGGCGTGCTCGATCAGACCCTTGACGAAGGATCGCGAGTACTGGTCGAGAACCTCTGCCTCGTAGTAGTTCTCCTCCACCAGGTAGTCGAGCTTCTCGTCGAGGTTGTGGAAGAAGACCGTGTTCTGGTTGACGTGCTGCAGGAAGTACGCCCGCGCGGCGTCCCGGTCCTTCTCGAACTGGATCTCGCCGTTCGGCCCGTACAGGTTGAGCATCGCGTTCAGAGCGTGATAGTCGAGCTCCGAGTCGTCACGGCGCGACACGGCGGGAGACGAGTCGGTGATGGTCGGTGCCATGTGCGTACTCCTGAGATCGATGATGGGCGGTACTGGTGCGGACGATCAGATGGTGCAGGTCGCGTCGAGCCGGTCCCAGAACTCGGCGAGTCCGGTGCGGACCCGCTCCACGTCCTCCGGGGTACCCATGACTTCGAAGCGATAGAGGAACGGGACCTGACATTTTGCCGAGACCACGTCCCCGGCGAAACAGTACGAATCGCCGAAGTTGGTGTTGCCCGCGGCGATGACGGCGCGGATGAGGGACCGGTTGTGCTCGTCGTTGAGGAACCGGATGACGGGCTTGGGGACGTAACTCGTGTCGCGCCCCAGCGCGGTGGTGCCGCCGCCGTAGGTCGGGAGGATCAGGACGTACGGACGGTCGATCTCCACGTCGTCGCGGGGATAGCGGACGGGGATGCGCGTCGCGGGAATCTCGAGCTTCTCCACGAACCGGTGGGTGTTCTCCGAGACGCTCGAGAAGTAGACCAGCGATTCGGACACGATGCTCCATCCTCCGCCGACTCTGCGCACTTCTTCGACATTCGCGACGGCGTGGACCGGGTGGGTCGGCCGTCAGCGGTGAGTCGGGAACTCACCCGAGCCGGCCTCCTCGTCGGAAGGCGCGGCGGACGCGCTTCAGGCAGCGGCGGTGACGAGGGTCTTGATGCGGTCGGGACGGAAGCCGGACCAGTGGTCCTCGCCTGCGACGACGACAGGTGCCTGCAGGTAGCCGAGCGCCATGACGTAGTCACGTGCCTCGGGATCCTGCGAGATGTCGATGACGTCGTACTCGATGCCCTCTTTGTCGAGAGCGCGGTACGTGGCCTTGCACTGCACGCAGGCGGGCTTGGTGTAGACGGTGACGGTGGTGGCGCTCATGAATCCTCTTCTCCGCATCCTGTGTCCGGATGCGCTCGCTGTTCGCCCGAGAGCTGTCCTGCACTGCTGCTGTGGGATCGCACTGGAGAAAGCGAGACCCGCCGACTCTGCCGTGCACACCACTGACAACCTGTCCGAGAGACCGGGCCGGACCCGCATCCACCCCTCCGAAAAGGGGGTGATGCGGGCCTCGAGCCGTTGTGGCCTCTCGGTGTTCAAGACACTACACCTAGTGTCCGACAGTGCAAGGCAACACCACACTTTGTAATGACACTGGTGGAATTACCTGGTCGGACGCGAAAAACTCCGGCGTGTCGCGACCCCTCGGGCGCGTCGCGAGACCGCGCTGCGGACGGGGCCTCGAGCCTCAGGCGTCGACGAGCTCCGCGCGGGTGAGCGCCGTGACGACCTCGGCGATGTCCGCGGCGATCTGTGAGTTGTCACGGGGATGGCCCCCGTCGATCGCGGCCACCACGCCACCGATGGCGAGATCGACGTCGTCGAGCACGCTCGCGCCGGCGATCCGCGCCGCCTTCTCCGTGTCCTCCTTGGCCCACCGGGCGCCGTTCGAGCTCGGCGAGGAACTGATGACGGCGGTCGGCTTGGTGGAGATGGCGCCGCTGCCGTAGGGGCGGGAGAGCCAGTCGATGGCGTTCTTGAGTACTGCGGGGATGGTGCCGTTGTACTCGGGCGTGAGCAGCAACACGGCGTCGGCGTCCTGGACGGCCGCGCGCAGAGCGGTCACGGTGTCGAGCGAGGCGACCGACTCGGGGGTGTCGATGTCCTCGTTGTAGAACGGAAGGTCTCCGAGGCCCTCGTGGATGACGACCTCGACGCCCTCGGGTGCGACTGACGCGGCGGTCTCGGCGAGACGACGGGTGATGGAGGCGGCGCGGAGGCTGCCGACGAGTGCGATGACGCGGCTCATGGGTGGGTCCTTTCGACGAAGTGTGTCCGTGATCTACAACCGGACCGTAGTCCACTTTCTTCCGTGACGCGCTATCCTGACGGTGTGACACATGCCCCTCTGCCGATGGCGGCCGACGACAGCGAGCGCTGCGACGCCGCGCGCAACCGCCGTCTGCTCCTCGACGCCGCGATCGGGCTGGTCGACGAGCGCGGAGCGGACTCCGTCACCATGGACGCCGTGGCAGCCCGCGCAGGTGTGGGCAAGGGCACCGTGTTCCGTCGGTTCGGCAGTCGTGCGGGTCTGATGTTCGCTCTTCTGGACCACACCGAGACCGAACTCCAACAGGCCTTCCTCTTCGGTCCTCCCCCGCTGGGCCCCGGCGCACCACCGCTCGATCGACTCGTCGCGTTCGGCCGTGCCCGCCTCGACCTGGTCGCCGTGCAGGGTGAGGTGCTGCGGGCAGCCGAGAACTCGCCCGTCTCGCGCTTCTCCGCGCCCGCCCACGCCGTCGGCCTGACCCACGTGAGCACACTGCTGCGGCAGATCGGCGTGTCGGGCGATGTCACGTTGCTGGCCTACGCGCTGCTCGCCCCGCTCGAGGCCACTCTGGTGCTGCACCTGCAACGCGACGCCGGAATGACCACCGAGCGCCTCGCCGACGGCTGGGAGGATCTCGCCCGCCGCATCGCCTCCGCCTGACCTCAGGCCAGCGCGAGGGTTCGCGTCGCGGCGTCGGCCAGTGCCACGCCGTAGCTCCGGCCGTGACCCGCCGCGTGCACGGCGAGGGGATGCAGCTGATGCAGAGGCACCCGTTCCTCGGCACCCGGAGCGAGCTCGTGCTGCTCCTGATAGCCGTCGAGAAGGTGCTCGAGGTGCGGACAGCCGAAGAGAGACAGCATGGCGAGGTCCGTCTCGCGGTGTCCGCCGTGCGCCGCGGGGTCGATGAGCGTCACGCCGCCGGGCGTCCAGAGCACGTTGCCGGTCCACAGGTCGCCGTGCAGACGCGCCGGAGGGTCGGTCGAGTCGAACGACCCGTCCGCGACGACGGAGCAGGCACGCTCCACGAGGTCGGCCTCGTCCCGCGTGACCGTGCCGGCGTCGACCGCGACACGGAGATACGGCAGCACCCGTTCCTGCGCGTAGAACTCACCCCAGCGGTCGTGCTCCACCGACGACATGGTGCGCGATCCGATGAACAGCGTTCCGTCGAAACCTGCAGGCGGCGAGCCGAACCGGGGGGCACCGCTGTCGTGGGTGCGGGCGAGCAGTGCGCCGAAGCGGCGAGCAGCGTCCGGCGTCGGCCGGACGGAGTCGAGGCGTTCGAGAACGATGTGGTCGGCCGCGACCTCGAGGACGTCGACCGTAGGCGCTCCCCCGTCGGCGAGCCACCGCAGACCTGCAGCCTCGGCGGCGAAGAAGTCGGGATGCGCGTCCTCACGCCGTTTGACGAACGCCATCTCTAGCCGCCGGCGAAGGGCGGGAGGACGTCGATCCGGGAACCGACGGGGTAGGCCTCGTCGCGGACCATCTCGTCGCCGATGAGGAACACCGCCACGTCCAGCACACGATTCAGTTTCTGCCCGTGGCGTCCACGCAGCGCCGACTTCACGTCCGCCACGGTCGCGCCGACCCTCAGGTCGTACGACTCCTGCGTGGTGCCCGCAGCGTCCGCGGCCCCCGCGAAGTACCGCACGTCCACAGTCACGGACTCAACCACCGATGGCACCCATCGAGCGTTCCGGCGGCACGAAGTCCTCACGCTCCATCCCGTGGCCGGCCCACTTGTTCCACATCGCTCCACGCCAGAGGTCCGCGATCTCCTCGTCGGTCGCACCCCCGCGCAACGCCACCCGCAGATCGGTCTCGGAGTCGCTGAACAGGCAGGACCGCACGGTCCCCTCCGCCGTCAACCGGGTCCGGTCGCAGTCGGCGCAGAAGGACCGGGTGACCGAGGCGATGATGCCCACCGTGGCGGGGCCACCGTTCACGGTCCACTCCTCGGCGGGCGCGGACGGATCGGTGCGGCCGATCTCGGTGAGCGTGAACCGCTCCCCGAGCAGATCGAGCAGTTCCGCCGCCGACACCATCGTCGAGCGCGCCCACTCCCGGTCGGCGTCGAGCGGCATCTGCTCGATGAACCGCAGATCGACACCTCGGTCCAGGCACCACTGCACCAGGTCCTGAGCGCCGTGCAGAGTCTCGCGCATGAGAACGGCGTTGATCTTGACCGGCGTCAGTCCGGCCGCCAGGGCCCCGTCGATGCCGCCGAGCACGGCGGGCAACCGGTCCCGCCGGGTCAACGATGCGAAGTGCTTGCGGTCGATCGTGTCGAGAGAGACGTTGACCCGGGTCAGACCCGCCTCGCGAAGACGCTTCGCTCGGCGTTCGAGGCCGATGCCGTTGGTGGTCATCGACAGTTCGACACCGGGTGCGTGCCGAGAGGTCAGGGCGATGATGTCCACGATGTCCTTGCGGACCAACGGCTCGCCGCCGGTGAAGCGGACCTCGCGCACACCGAGGAGTCGATCGGCGACGCCGACGAGGCGGGCGATCTCCTGCGCGGTGAGCAGCTGTTCGAACTCCAGGTTCGGCAGCCCCTCGGCCGGCATGCAGTAGGTGCATCGCAGCGAGCACTTCTCGGTGACCGAGATGCGCAGGTCCCGCGCGATGCGACCGAAACTGTCCAGCAGGTCCGGAACGTCCGGACGGCCGACCATGGACGGCGCGCGCACGACACCGGGCAGGCTGGGAATTCCCATGCTCACCGTCGTCATTCGATCACCTCCACTCGCCGTTCACGTCAGTATGCCCGTTCGGGGCAACGGGAACCCGACCGTCCTCATTCCCGCTCTAGGATGACCGCATGGGCCATGCGCACACGAGGTCGGCACGCTCGGTCGAGGATCACGCCGTTCGGATCGACGAGATGATCACCCGCGCGTGGTCCGCTCGCCCCCCGGAGACGGTTCCGCTCACCGATGCGCTCGGCCGCGTGACGCACGCGGACATCGAGGCCCTCATCGACGTCCCCAACTTCCGGAACTCCCAGATGGACGGATACGCGGTCGACGCGGAATCGGTTGCCCGCGTACCGGTCACACTGCCGGTCACCGGCGTTCTCGCCGCCGGCGATGCCGGGGACGAACTGCATCGGTCGGGCACGGCACGCAAGATCATGACCGGCGCTCCGGTACCCGAGGGCGCCGACGCGGTGATCCCCGTCGAGGACACCGAGATGGACGGGGACGGTGTCCGCATCCTCGGCTCACGGCGCTCGGGTGAGTACGTGCGGGAGCAGGGCAGCGACATCGCGGCGGGGTCGGTCGTCGTCCCGGCCGGCACGACGCTCGGCCCCCGTCACCTCGGCGCTCTCACGGCCGTCGGCCGATCCGACGTCACCGTCCGCCCCCGGCTGCGGGTCGCGGTCATCGCGACCGGCGCCGAACTCGTCGAGGCGGGCAGTGCACTCGGACCCGGTCAGCTGTACGACTCGAACGGTCTCACGCTCGCGACCTCGGTGACCGCGGACGGCGCCGTGGTGACGTTCCGCGGCCGCAGTACCGACACCGCCGACGAGTTCTCCGCGATGCTGTCCGAGGCCGCCGAGAACGCGGACGTGATCATCACCTCGGGGGGTGTGTCGATGGGCGACTTCGAGGTGGTCCGGGACGTGCTCGGCCCCCGCGGGGGAACCTTCACCCACGTCGCGATGCAGCCCGGTGGGCCGCAGGGGTGGACCGACCTCGACGGCACCCCGGTGATCAGCTTCCCCGGCAATCCCGTGAGCACCCTGGTGTCCTACCTCGTCTTCGCCCGTCCAGCGATCCGGAGGCTCTCGGGCCTCCCCGACGCGACCGTCACCGAGCGCATCGCCGACGAGGCAGTCCGATCCCTGCCCGGACGGCGTCAGTTCCTGCGGGGCCGACTCACGGAGACCGGCGTCGTGGTGTCGTCCGGACCGGGGTCGCACCTGGTGGTGTCGATGGCCGCCGCGGATGTCCTGGTCGACGTCCCCGCGGACACCGTCGAGGTGCCCGCGGGCAACAGTGTGCGAGTGTGGCCGCTGTGAACGATTCATCCGCTGCGCACTCATCCGGGAGTTCCTCCACAGGGCTCTCGCACCTGGACTCCGACGGCCGGGCCCGCATGGTCGACGTCAGCGGGAAGAGCGAGACCACGCGCACCGCGGTCGCCGCCGGGTCCCTACGGACGACTCGGGACGTGATCGCCCTGGTGCGTGCCGACGGCATGCCGAAGGCCGATGTCCTGTCGACCGCACGCATCGCCGGCATCGCCGGAGCGAAGCGGACGTCCGATCTCATTCCGCTGTGCCATCCGCTTCCGCTGTCCTCGGTCGCGGTGTCCTTCGGCTTCACCGACGACACGATCACGATAGAGGCTACAGCCGTCACGACCGGGCGGACGGGCGTCGAGATGGAAGCACTGACGGCGGTGTCCATCGCCGGGCTCACGCTGCACGACATGGTCAAGGCCGTGGATCCGGCAGCGTCGATCGAGTCGGTGCGTCTGATCCGCAAGGAGGGTGGCAAGCGCGGCGTGTGGACGCGCGACGACCACCAGCCCGACACCTCCTCCACAGCAACGCCTCTCGGCGATCGAACTGCGGTCGTCGTCGTCGCGTCCACCGGCGGCGCAGCCGGGACGCGCGAGGACACCACGGGACCGCGCATCGTGTCGTGGCTCGGTGACCGCGGTTTCGACGTTCGGGGGCCTCTCGTCGTGGCAGACGCCGACGTGGCCGCGGGCTTACGAGACGCCCTCACCGGCGGACCCGCCCTGATCATCAGCACCGGCGGCACGGGCGTCTCCCCCACCGACGCCACACCCGACGCCACCCGGCCACTGCTCGACCGCGAACTACCCGGCGTCGCGGAGGAGATCCGACGTACGGGACTGGCAGCCACCGTGCACGCCTCGATCAGCCGCGGGTTGGTGGGCGTCGCTGGGAAGACAGTGATCGTGAACCTGCCCGGATCACCCGGCGGAGTGAAGGACGGACTGACGGTGCTGGATCCGATCGTGGACCATCTCGTCGCCCAGGTACGCGGAGGCGGTGCTCACGAATGACAACGGTTCTCGCCCGGATCTCGAGCGATCCGATCGATCCGGCGGAGGTCTCCGACGCCGTCTCGGGTCCCGAACACGGTGCCGTGCTGGTGTTCTGGGGAGTCGTCCGCGACCACGACCACGGCGAGTCGGTGTCGGCACTCGAGTACCGAGCCCACCCCGACGCCGAGAAGTTCCTGCGTCGCTGCTGCGAGGACGCGGCCGCGTCGTCCGGCCTGCCGACGGCGGCCGTGCATCGCGTCGGCGACCTGACGATCGGTGACACCGCTCTCGTCGCCGCGGTCGCGTCTCCCCATCGCGCCGAAGCATTCGCAGCGTTGCAGGCGTTGGTCGATCGCATCAAGACCGAGGTGCCGATCTGGAAGCGCCAGCAGTTCCCCGGCGGCACCAGCGAGTGGGTGGGGCTCTAGCGGTCGCTGGTGCGCAGGAACCTGTGCACCACGAGTGATTCTGCGTCGGTCGCACTCTCGGTGCGGATCATCGCCTCGATCCGGGCACGCGCCGCCGCGACGTCGAGTCCCGAGCCTATGAAGACCAGCGCGGTGTCTCCACGGGACGAGGCGGTCTCGACGTCGATGTGGACGCCGACCGTCTGGACGACGAATCGCGCCGCGCCACGGCCGAATCGAACGAATCCCTTGGATCTGTACAGCCCCGGCGGCGGGTTCTCGAGGAACTCGAAGAACGCCCGCGGATCGAGGCAGTCGCTGGTCTCGACGCTGAACGTCTCGTAACTCGCGTGCAGGTGGTCGTGGGGATCGTCCTGCTCCCGCAACAGATCGTCGAGGGCGAGTTGCCGGGGCCCGTCGTCGGGGCGCTCCGGCGGATCGAGAAGGAGCGACACGTCCACGGCTCCGTGCGACGTCACCACCGTCGGGGCAGCGGGAGCCGCGTCGCGCACCAGCGTGAGCACCTCGTCGATGCGTCCGGGTCCCACCGCATCCGCTTTGTTCACCACCACCAGGTCGGCGAGACCGAGATGCTGAGCGAGGTGCTGGTGCCGGGCCGTCGACTCGAGCACGTGCAGGGCGTCCACGACCATCACCATGCCGCCGTACCGGATCCGCGAGTCGGTGCTCGCGACGACCATCCTGATGAGAGCACGTGGCTCCGCCACACCGCTGGCCTCGACGACGATCGCGTCGACGGCGGCACTGGTCGCGGTGAGGGCTCCGAACATCTCGTCGAGATCCTCGGTGTCGACGGCGCAACACAGACAGCCGTTGCCCAGGGTGATCATCGAGTCGACCTGCCCGGCGACCAGCATCGAGTCGATGTCCACGGCGCCGAAGTCGTTGACCACCACACCGATTCGAATGCCGTGATTGCGGCGGAGGAGATGGTTGAGCAACGTCGTCTTACCGGATCCGAGGTACCCGGCGACGAGGACGACCGGAACAGCGCTGCGAGACACCGCGTCAGGGTACGTCAGCCGGCTCCGGCCCCACCTGTTCGTCCCTACCGACCGGCCTCCGGCCTTCCCGCCCCTACCGACCGGCCTCCGGCCTTCCCGCCCTCACCGACCGGCCTCCGGCCTTCCCGCCCTCACCGACCGGCCTCCGGCCTCCCCGCCACGAAATCGACGATCCCGGTCGCGATCGCCGCCGCATGGGACGCGCGACCCTCGGCACTCTCGAGCTCGGCGGCATCCGACGGGTTCGACCCGTTGCCCATCTCGAGGAAGACGACGGGGACGGTCGTGAGAGCGGGGGCGGCCACGTCGGATCGCACCTGCAGCCCGTCCACCCCCGCATAGTTCGCCGGTGTGAATCCGGCTCGCTCGTACGCGTCCCGCATGGCGGTGGATGCACGCCGTCCCTCACCGGACTGCACCTCGTCGACGTCGGCGGACGGCACCGGCAGCGCCGGGACGATGACGTGGAATCCGTGATGCGCGTCGTCGGACCGGAGTGAGGTGGAGTCGGCGTGAACACTCACCGCCACCGCGGCGCCCGATGCACTCGCCGCCCGCGCACGGTCGGTGATGCACCCACCCCATCCCGTGTCGTCCGGCCGACTCAGCACGATCTCGGCACCCAGACTCTCGAGGCGCGAGGCCACCAGTTGCGACACGTCCCAGACGATGGTGTGTTCCGGCGTTCCGCCGAGCGCCGTCATCCCGCTCGTCTGGCAGTCCTTCGTACCGCCCCGGCCGTCGTCCACCTGCGCTGCGAGGTTCTCCTCGTGGCCCGTTCCCTGGTGTCCGGGATCGAGGAAGATCACGGTGCCCGCGAGCGGTGCGTCCGGTGTCACCGGGATCGCAGCGGCCCCCGGCGGGACCGCCACGGAGACCAGTGCGACCGCGAGGATCGAGACACCACAGTGTCGTGCAACCGACGATCGCATACGCCCCACTTCCCACCTCGGCGCACGTGCGCCGACACGATGTTCTCGCGATTTCCAAGAATGGCACGGCGAATTGGTTGAACGTGTGATGATCGGTAGCCGTCCGTGACCCCGTCGTGACCGTTCGCGAGTCCGGACAGCGTGAATCGCGATATCCGTGCACAATGGCTCCGCGCCCCGAGAAAATGACGTGTATCGCGGCGCCCCCGACCGAATTGGAAGGGCGGTTCACACGGTATGGTCTCGGCAAAGCGTGATTAACCGAGCTCAGCGACGAAAGCAGAAGACATGGCGAAGAAGGTCGTTGTTCAGCTGGTCGACGACATCGACAGAACACCTCTCGAGGACGACGGCGAACACATCACGTTCGCGGTCGACGGCACGCACTACGAGATCGACCTCGGGCCCGACAATGCCGCCGAGTTCCGACGTGTTCTGGGTTATTACATCGAGCACGCGGCGAAGGTGTCGGCCGGAACGCACAGCGGACGACGCAGCACGAAGCCGACTGGACGACGCAGTCCCGAACAGACCAGGGCCGTGCGCGAATGGGCCGTGGACGCGGGATTCACGGTGTCGAGCCGCGGGCGCATTCCCTCCGAGGTGCAGAGCGCGTACGACGCAGCGCACTGACACCACATCACACGCGAAAGGCCCCGTACCTGACCGGTACGGGGCCTTTCGCGTGTCCGCCTACTTCGGTGGAGCCGTTACTCCGGTGGAGCTAAGGGGACTCGAACCCCTGACCCCCACACTGCCAGTGTGGTGCGCTACCAGCTGCGCCATAGCCCCGTGCTCTTCTGACCGTGAGAAAGAGTGTTTCGCACCGCTCGAAGAACGCTCGACCGAAGTTACACCATCGGTTCGACGAGGTCCAAATCAGCGTCAGCCGAGATCGGACACCCAGGCGGAGTTGGTGGTGGTGTCGACGATCGCGCCGTCCACGATGACGGTGGGAGTGCCTCGCGCGCCGGCAGCTGCGAGCGCCGCGCTTCCCGTCGCAGCGTCGGTGGCGGCGTCCGCCACTCGCGTTCCGTCGGTGATGCACTGTGCCGCCTCGTCGGAGGCTCCCGCCTCCGTGGCGCGGGCGGCGAGCTCGTCGGCGGTGTGGTCCGCGCTGCCCTTCTCCTCCGGCTGGAAGTCCGGCGAGAACAGGGCCGAGTGGAATGCTGAGTAGGCGGGCCCGTCGCCCGTGGCGGCGACGCACTGCGATGCGGCGGCCGCACGGGTGCTGTAGTCACCGCTGGGCGACAACTGATTCAGGAAGTCGAGCATGTGATAGCGCACCGCGATGGTGCCCTCGTCGATCTTCTGCGCGAGTTCCTGGCCGTAGGTGTTCTCCAACTCGGCGCAGTACGGGCACATCGCGTCCTCGTAGAAGTCGACCGTGCGTGTCGCCTCCGGGAGACCCAGCCGCACCACGCCGTCGTCGTCGACCGAGGAGGTGACCGCCGCATTCTGCACGGACCCGTATCCGTCGGCGCGCGGCTGGCTGCGGGAGTTCTGCCACAACACTCCGCCGATGACGACGGCCGCGATGACCAGGAGAGCGAGACCGCCCAGAACATAGGTCGACGTGCTCGACGACTTCTGTGGCGTGTACTTGCTCGACGATTTCGATGACGACGATTTCGAGGCATTCACGCGAATACTGTGTCACGCGCGACTGACAGTGTGCTGAGAACTGGATGTCAGGTATGCCAATGCTTGCTGGTAGAGACGTTCCGGCGCGCGTACATTCGCCCCGTGACCCACATCGAGCCCCGTGATCCGCAGGCGTCCGCCGTGCCCGTCGAGGGAGGGCCCGGCCTGCCCCACGACATCGATCACACACACGCCGACGTCTCGGGAGGCTGGCTCCGGGCCGCCACGTTCGGGGCCATGGACGGACTGGTGACCAACACCTCGCTCATCGCGGGTGTCGGCGGTGCGGGCGTCTCGACGCACACGCTGGTCCTCAGCGGCATCGCCGGCCTCGTCGCGGGAGCGTTCTCGATGGCACTCGGCGAGTTCACGTCCGTGTCCACCCAGAACGAGCAGATCGATGCCGAGGTGACCACCGAGCGCGCCGCGTTCACGAAGTACCCGGAGGCCGAACAGGCGGAGTTGGTGGGCATGCTCACCGACATGGGCATGTCGACCGAGACGGCCACGGTCGCCGCGCGCGAGATCCACACGGACGCCGATCGTGCCGTGGATCTGCACATCTCGCGGGAGTTGGGTGTCGACCCCACCGAGAAGCCGTCACCGTGGGTGGCGGCCGGATCGTCCTTCGTCCTGTTCTCGATCGGCGCGATCATTCCGCTCATACCGTTCCTGCTGGGATCGGACGTCCTCGCCCTCGGGCTCGCGTGCGGCGCCGTGGGCCTCATGATCGCGGGCGCGCTCGCCGCGCACTTCACCTCGCGGTCGACCGTCGTCGGAGCGCTCCGCCAACTACTGTTCGGCTCACTCGCCGTCGCGGCGACCTACGCCGTCGGATCCCTCATCGGTGTCGGCACCGCCTGAGTCGCCGTCCGGATCGATCGTCACCGCGCTGGGCTTCCCGGTCAGCGACACCCGCCCGGACCGCGTGTCGGGTACCACCATCCAGCCGACCGCGGCGATCAGCAGGATGGCACCCGAGGTCCCGAACGCGGCCGCGTAGGAGAGTTCCGTCACGAGTACACCGGCGACCAGCGGCCCGATGACCGAGCCCACGTCCATGGCCATCTGGAATGCGGCGAGGACGGGGCCTCCACGGGCGCGCGAGCCGATCATGTCGGCCACCGCCGCCTGCTGGGTCGGCGTGATCAGCCCGGACCCGAGCCCGGCGACGAAGGTGATCACGAGGAACACCTCCGTCGATCCCGAGATGCCCATGGTCGCGGTCGATGCGCCGCACAGCAGGAGCCCGGCGACGAGGAACGGCTTGCGCCCGTACCGATCGGACCATCGCCCCGCCGGCACCAACACCACCGCGTTGCCCACCGCGAACACCGCGAGGGCCACGGCGGCCATGGAATCGCTGCGTCCGAGCGCGGCGACGACGAACAGCGGCACGATGGCCGTGCGCACGCCGAACACCGCCCATCCGTTGGCGAAGTTGGACAGCAGGGCCGACCGGTACGTCGGGGAGCGCAGGGCGTCGGCGAACCGCAGCACGACCGCCGCGTCCCGATCGGCCTCCGTGGTCGCGGCGGGTGTTCGTAGGCCCACCGCGACGACGGCGGCGGCCGCGACCAGCGTCACGGCGTAGAAGACGAACGGCGCCCGCAGACCTCCGACACCGAGCACGATGCCGCCCACGAACGGGCCCAGGACTGTGCCGGCCAGGAAGCTCGACGCGTACATGCCGGAGACGCGCCCGCGGCGATCGGGCGGGGCGATCCGGATGAGCAGTCCCAGCGCGGACACGGTGAACATGGTGGACCCGATACCGCCGAGCGACCGGAAGAGGAGGAGTTGCCAGTATGTCTGGGCCAGTGCGCACAACCCGGTCGACACCGCGACGACGACGAGACCGGTGAGGTAGACCCGGCGCTCGCCGATGCGCTGCACGAGCGATCCGCTGGCGGGCGCGAAGATCAGCCGTGTCGCCGCGAAGGCACTGATGATGACGGTGACCGCGAACTCGTCGACCCCGAAGGCGAGCGCGAACCCCGGGAGCGCGGGCGCGACGATGCCGAAGCCGAGTGCGATGACGAACGCGGCCGAGACGAGGATCCAGATGTCGCGGGTGGGATCGGGGGCGGTCCCCCGCGTCCCGGCACCGGCCCCTGCTGCGGCGCTCACTCCCCGGTCAGGACGGACGACACGAGATCGCGTGCGGCGCTCTGCACCTCGGCGAGGTGATCCGCACCGCGGAAGGACTCGGCGTAGATCTTGTAGACGTCCTCCGTACCCGACGGCCGAGCGGCGAACCAGGCGCTGTCCGTGGTGACCTTGAGTCCGCCCAGAGCCGCCCCGTTGCCGGGAGCCGAGGTGAGCGTGGCGGTGATGTCCTCCCCCGCCAGGGTGGTCGCGGTGACCTGCTCCGCCGACAGCTTCGCCAACACGGCCTTCTGCTCGCGCGTCGCGGGCGCATCGGTGCGTGCGTAGGACGGGTCACCGAACTGCTCGGTGAGCTCCCGGTAGCGGGTCGACGGTGTCTTCCCGGTCACCGCGGTGATCTCGGAGGCGAGCAGGGCCAGGATGATGCCGTCCTTGTCGGTGGTCCAGACGGATCCGTCCGTCCGCAGGAACGAGGCGCCGGCGCTCTCCTCGCCGCCGAACCCGATCTCACCGGAGACGAGACCGGGCACGAACCACTTGAACCCCACGGGCACCTCGAGCAGGGTGCGACCGAGCGAGGCCACGACGCGGTCGATCATCGAGGAACTGACGAGGGTCTTGCCGACCGCCGCCTCGGCGGGCCATCCCGGCCGGTGCGAGAACAGGTAGTCGATCGCCACCGCGAGGTAGTGGTTCGGGTTCATCAGTCCGCCGTCGGGGGTGACGATGCCGTGCCGGTCCGCATCGGCGTCGTTGCCCGTCGACACGTCGTAGTCGTGCCGGGCGCCGATCAACGACGCCATCGCGTTGGGCGACGAGCAGTCCATCCGGATCTTGCCGTCGGTGTCCAGGGTCATGAACCGCCATGTCGCGTCGACGAGCGGGTTGACCACGGTCAGATCGAGGCGGTGCCGCTCGGCGATCGCCGCCCAGTAGTCGACGCTCGCACCGCCCAGCGGATCGGCGCCGATGCGCACACCCGCGGACCGGATGGCATCGATGTCGACGACGGACGGGAGATCGTCGATGTAGGTGGTGAGGAAGTCGTACTTCTGCACGGACCCGGCCAGTGCCGACGCCAGGGACACGCGCTTCACGGACGACACACCGGAGCGCAGGATCTCGTTGGCGCGCGCCGCGATCACGGAGGTGGCGTCGCTGTCGGCGGGTCCACCGTTCGGCGGGTTGTACTTGAAACCGCCGTCGCGCGGCGGGTTGTGGGACGGCGTGACGACGATGCCGTCCGCGAGCGCCGACGGACCCGAGGCGTTGTGACGCAGGATCGCGTGGCTCACCGCCGGGGTGGGCGTGTAGCGGTCTGCCGAATCCACCAGCACCGCAACGTCGTTGGCGGCGAGAACTTCCACGGCGGTGACCCACGCGGGCTCGGAGAGCGCGTGGGTGTCGCGACCGAGGAAGAGCGGTCCCGTGGTGCCCTGCGCGGACCGGTACTCCACGATGGCCTGTGTCGTGGCCACGATGTGGTCTTCGTTGAAGGCGCCGTCCAGGGACGATCCACGATGTCCGGAGGTACCGAAGACCACCTGCTGATCGGGATTCTCGACGTCCGGCTTCACGCTGTAGTAGGCCGTCACCAGATGCGACAGATCGACCAGATCCGATGCCTGTGCCCGTTGTCCCGCTCGCTCGTGAGCCACTCGGGTCCTCCTGTGTCGATTGCGTACCCCCGCCCCGAGAACCCTAGTGGGCGAGCAACGACCGCGGACCACGACTGTCGGATCGAGACCCCGACCGCGTCGTCGGACGGTCAGAGATCGGGCAGCGCGGAGAACTCGGCGATCGCGATGACGTCCTCGAGAGCGGTCGCGAGGACGTGGAGTCGTCGTCCGACCGTTTCTGCCGCGAGCACCTTCGCGCGATCGGACGAGCCGAGCGGCAGGGACGACGCGAACTCCCAGACCTCGGCGCCGGAGCGCGTTCCGTCCGCGTCGACACGCGGCGCCTCGGGTGTGGGCAGATCACGCGAGCGTGCGATGCCGGTCAGGATCTCGAACAGCCGGTCGGTGCGCTCCTGCACGAGGTCGTACACCTCGTCCAGCGACTCGTCGCCCGCCGGGAGATCGGGCCAGGCGGTGACACGCGCCCGCGGGTACGGATCGTCCGGCAGCCACTCCAGCACGCGGATCCGGTCGACTCCGCGGCACTCGAGCACGAAGCGCCCGTCCGGTGTGGGGAGGGCGCGGTCGATCCGGGTCGACACTGCGGCCACGCCGCGCACGTCCCCGCCGCCGACCTCGTGGCCTCGCTCGATGAGCGCCACCCCGAAGTGCGACTCGGTGTCCAGGCAGTGCTGCACCATCGCGCGGTAGCGGGGCTCGAACACGTGCAACGGCACGTCGTCCCCCGGAAGTACCACCGAGCCGAGCGGGAACATCGGGAGCTCGTAGATGTCGTCGGACCGGGCGTGCATGTCGTCGTCCACACCACCAGCATGCACTCACCGCGACCACCGCGACAGAACCCGACGACCCGGGTGTGGTGCAACTCCCCCGCCGGTCCGGTGTCGGTGGCCCGGCTACTGGGTAAGGATGCGTCCATGAGCACTCCGGTTCGCGCCGCTTCCCGCACCACTGGACCCCGGACGTTCGCGGTCTGGGCACCCACACCCGAGCGGGTCCGACTGCACCTCGAAGGCGACCTGCACCCGATGACCGAGAAGGACGGGTGGTGGAGCGCCGAGGTGCCCGCCGCCGACGGTGCCCGGTACGGCTTCGTCCTGGACGACGACGATGCGGTGATCCCGGATCCGCGCTCGCCGCGGCAGCCGGACGGCGTGCACGAGGCGTCGGCGCTGTACTCCGCGGACACCTTCGCGTGGACCGACGACGCGTGGACGGGTCGCCCGCTGGCGGGCGGCGTGCTGTACGAACTGCACATCGGCACCTTCACCGCGGAGGGGACGTTCGACTCGGCGATCGACCGACTCGATCACCTCGTCGACCTCGGCGTGACGTTCGTGGAGGTCATGCCCGTCAACGGTTTCAACGGGACACACAACTGGGGCTACGACGGCGTCCTCTGGTACACCGTCCACGAAGGCTACGGCGGTCCGGAAGGTTTCCAGCGGTTCGTCGACGCCTGCCACGCCCGGGGGCTGGCCGTCACGCTCGACGTGGTCTACAACCACCTGGGTCCGTCGGGCAACTACCTCGAGAAGTTCGGCCCGTACATGTCCGAGGGTGCGAACTCCTGGGGACAGACGGTCAACGTGGCCGGCGCGGAGTCGGACACGGTGCGGCGCTACATCATCGACAACGCACTGCGGTGGTTCGAGCAGTTCCACGTGGACGCGCTCCGTCTCGATGCGGTGCACGCCCTGGCCGACACCACGGCCACCCACATCCTCGAGCAGCTCGCCGTGGAGACCGAGGCCCTGTCGGCGCACGTCGGTCGACCCCTGAGCCTGGTCGCGGAGAGTGACCTCAACGACCCGACGCTCATCACTCCCCGAGCGGGCGGCGGCTACGGCCTCACTGCCCAGTGGGACGACGACGTCCACCATGCCGTGCACGCAGCGGTGTCCGGCGAACGTCAGGGCTACTTCGGTGACTTCGGCTCGATGCAGTGCCTCGCGACCACCATCACGCAGGGCTTCTTCCACGCCGGGACGTATTCGACCTTCCGTGGCCGCGTGCACGGTCGACCCCTGGACCGACGGGTGCTCCCGGCGAGCTCGCTCGTCGCGTACACCACGACGCACGATCAGGTGGGCAACCGCGCAATCGGCGATCGTCCCGGCTTCTCACTCACGCCGGGGCAGCTGGCGGTCAAGGCGGCGCTGATCCTGTTGTCCCCCTTCACCCCGATGCTCTTCATGGGTGAGGAGTTCGACGCCTCCACCCCGTTCCAGTTCTTCACCTCCCATCCCGAACCCGAGCTGGGTGAGGCCACCGCGAAGGGCCGCAAGGCCGAGTTCGCGTCCCACGGGTGGGACAGCGAGGACATCCCCGACCCGCAGGATCCCGCGACGTTCGAGAACTCGAAGCTGAACTGGGACGAGGTCACCGAGGGTGATCACGCCCGCGTACTCGACTGCTACCGAGCACTTCTGGCGTTGCGCGCCCAGCGCACCGAGATCACGAACCCGTGGTTGACCGGCGTGCACGTCGACTACGACGAGGACGCCCGATGGATCGTGATCCACCGGGCGCACCCCACCGCGGGCCGTGGTCTGAGCATCGCGTGCAACCTCACCGACTCGCCGGTGACCGTGCCGGTGGGCGGCTCACCGCTGCTGTGGTGGGACGAGCCGACGCCGAACGCGACCGCGTCCGCGACGACCGTTCCGGGTCACTCCTTCGTCGTGCTGGAGTGAGTTCCGCTGGAGTGACTCTCCGGCTCGGGCCGCGCGTCGCCGGCGTCCGAGCCACGCAGAGCCAGAGCCACGAGGAGAGCGTTGGCGGCGAGCACGATCGCGGTGGCCACCGCCGCGACGTGCATCCCGTCGACGAAGGCGGCGCCGGCCGAACTGGTCAGAGCGTCACCGAGATCCGCCGGTAGCGTCCGTGCGAGCGAGACCGCCTCGCCGATGGTCTCGCGGGCACCCGACGCGGTGTCCGGGTCGAGCGCCGACGTGTCGATACCGCCACGGAACACGGCCATCACCACCGAACCGAGCAACGCGACGCCGAGGGCGATCCCGAGTTCGTACGCCGTCTCGGAGATCGCGGACGCTGCGCCGGCGCGCGGCGCGGGAACCGAGGCGACCACCAGATCCGACGTCAGCGTCAGCGCGAGGCCCGCGCCGACACCGACCAGGACGAACGACGCCATGAACACGGCGATGCCGTCGGTCTGACCGAGACGTGTCAGGAGCAGTGCCCCCGCCGCGGAGACCCCGAGTCCCACGGCGAGAACGGTGCCCGCCTCCCAGCGGCGTACGAGATGTGCGGCGGCGAGCGACGCGACGATGCTCGTCGCCGTTCCCGGCAGCATGATCAGACCGGCCTCCAGAGGCGACGTGCCGAGAACCGACTGCAGGTACTGCGAGCCGAAGAACAGCACTCCCGCGAGCGCGAAGACGGACAGCAGGTTCGTCGCGACGGCCGTCGAGAAGCGACGCTGCGCGAACAGCGTCAGGTCGATCATCGGAGCGGCGAGTCGGCCCTGCCGGCGGACGAAGACGGTGCCCGCGGCCAGACCGACCAGCGCGACCGGAATCATCGACGGGTGCGGCCCGTGAGCGGCGGTCTCCTTGATCGCGTACACGACGGGAACGATGGCCAGGATCGACAGCGCGGCGCTGGGTACGTCGAATCGGCCCGGTTCCGGATCCTTGGACTCCGGGATGGTGAACGGACCCACGACGACCAGCGCGATCATGATCGGCACGTTGATCAGGAAGACCGAGCCCCACCAGAAGTGTTCGAGAAGCCACCCGCCCACCAGAGGACCCGC